>NZ_FCOK02000024.1 GCF_001544555.2 Caballeronia udeis
GCGTGGACTACGGCAAGGCGTATGGCTTCAAGATGAAAACGACGCTGCATATTCAAGCCGAAGGCGTGAGGCAGTAAAATTACTGGTGGATGCTGGCGTGAAGATTGTCATGCCGGTCGTTCAGGACAGAGAGGCCGTTCCAGCTTATGCGGGAACGGCTTTTTAGTTTGTTGTAAGCGCCCCGCGCGTAAGCCCGGCTCGAATCCGCGCTTGGGGCCGCGTAGTCCGTCCCGTGACTACCATTCGGCGCTACCCGCATATCATTGCCGAACCCACGATCAATGCTCTCATGTCATGAATGAAATGACATCGGGGCTATCGTCAAACGGGGTCCCGTCTCACACAATCCTCTCCAACGCAGCGCTTGCTGCCTAATTTTCTGGAGAGAAAACCATGTATGCAGTGACCGGAATCACAGGGCAGGTTGGGGGCGTTGTTGCGCGTTTGTTGCTGGCCGCTGGCCACGATGTCCGCGCCGTCGTTCGCGACGCAGCGAAGGGCGAGGTTTGGGCGAAGCAGGGCTGCGAGGTCGCACTCGCCGACGTCAACGACCAACAGGCATTGCAGCACGCATTCGAAGGTGTGGAAGGCGTGTTTGTTTTGCTTCCGCCGACATTCGACCCCACGCCGGGCTTTCCCGAAGCGCGCAAGACTATCGCCACGTTGCGGGCTGCACTCGCGGCGGCCAAACCGTCCAGGGTGGTCGTGCTGTCCACCATCGGCGCACAAGCCACGCAGCCGAATCTGCTGAACCAGTTACAAATCCTCGAGCAGGAACTGGGCACGCTGCCAATGCCCGTGGCTTTCCTGCGCGCCGCATGGTTCATCGAAAACGCGGCGTGGGATGTGGAGCCCGCGCGCGATTCCGGCATCGTTCCCAGCTTCTTGCAGCCGCTCGATAAACCCGTGCCGATGGTCGCGACCGCGGATATTGGCCGCGTTGCAGCGGACCTGTTGCGCGAATCGTGGACGGGTCGCCGTATCGTCGAACTGGAAGGGCCGCAGCGTATTTCTCCCAACATGATCGCCGAGAGCTTTGCTCGCCTGCTCGGCCGCGACGTCAGCATGACAACCGTACCGCGTGACACGTGGGAAGAGTTGTTTCGCTCGCAAGGGATGAAAAACCCGACGCCGCGCATGCAGATGATCGATGGCTTCAACGAAGAGTGGATCTGCTTCGAAGGCGCTGAAAACGAAGTGCGCAAAGGCCGTGTGCCGCTCGATACAGTGTTGCAATCACTGATTGAAAAAGCTTCGTAGAAGGGCATCGATTTGCAAGGATTTTTATTGAGGAATTCACCTTTATTCAGGAGTACAACCCATGACTGAAGCGAAAGAAAACACGGCTCCTAAAGGCCGCCTCGATGGCAAGAAAGTGATCGTGCTCGGCGGTTCATCGGGTATCGGCTACGCGGTGGCGGAGTATGCGCTGGCGGAAGGTGCACGCGTTGTGATTGCTTCGAGTCATGCGGGACGTGTCGAGGCTGCGGTCACGGCGCTCGGATCGAATGCCGAGGGCCACGCGCTCGATCTCACCGATGAACATGCCATAGAAGCGTTTTTCAACGCGGCTGGCAGCTTCAATCATCTGGTGTTCACCGCGGGCGATTCACTGCGGCTTGGTGAGATTGCATCGACGGATTTATCGCTGGCAAGACGAGCCTTCGATATCCGCTATTGGGGTGCGCTCGCCGCGGTCAAATACGGCGCGCCGCATATCGCGGCAGGCGGTTCGATCGTGCTGACAACGGGTATCGCGGCATTGCGTCCGCGCAGCGGCTGGGCGTTCGGCGCGAGTGTGTGCGGCGCGATGGAAGCGCTCACGCGCACGCTTGCCGTCGAACTGGCGCCGTTGCGCGTGAACGCAGTGTCTCCAGGAATGCTCGCAACGAACCTATGGCAGAACATGTCCGAAGAGGACCGGCAAGCAATGTACGAACAAGCCGGCAAGCATCTTCCGGTCGGACGAGTGGGCGAGGCGCGCGATGTTGCGGCGGCGTATCTGTTCCTGATGGAAAGCGGATTCGCGACAGGACAGACGCATGTGGTGGACGGAGGGGCAGTGCTGGTTTAGGCAAGCGTCGCGGTGACAGGGGCGAAACCATGAAGATAAGAGAGGTTCAATGCCCCGTTATCTCAGTCATTTGGCGATTAACTTGCCGCGGCAATAAAGGGGGCTCGGGCGGTCTGCGTCCGAGTCCCCGCTTCAATCACACTCGTCAATTCGTGACCGGCAGATATGGGGACGTCAACGTAGTCGGCGGATACGACACTGCGCCCAATTGCTTCGTGAAGCTGTACCGCACGTAGACGCCGGCCATGTATTCGCGATACTGGTACGCGTTGCCAAGCGACGCCGATCCGCCCACGAAAAGTTGCGGCGCGAGCTGGTATTCGGCGCTTGCGTTGAACGAGTACGCGACGCCCGTCTTGCTCGTAGCCGGATACACGCCGCTCGTGGTGTACGGTGTTGCCGTCAGAAGAGCGACCACTTGCTGGGCAGTAGGATCGTTCGGGAAATAGTTCGACGCATCCTGACGGTAATGCTGAACACCGATCGACCCCTTCACGTCGTATGTGAACGCGCCGTTGCGGCCCTTGTACTCAACCGGAATGTTCAAGATGACATATTGCTGCGGACTGAAATATCCCCCCTGACCATACGTGAAGTACGACAGGTTCTTGTTGTAGTGCATCAGAGTCGTATTCACGCCCACGGTGAGCGTCTGGTTTGCGTCCGTGAACAGGCGGGTGTAGACCCCGCCGCCGCCCTTGACCGCCGTATTGCTCGCGACGTTCTGACCTTCGAAGTACTCGTACGACGCGTTGACGTAGGCGCCGCTCATGCCGTCGTCCCAGCCGAGCGAGGCGCGGCCTCCGTTCGACGTGACGCCGCCCCAGGTCAGGGTTCCTTGTTGACTCAATTCGGTGGCGATCGTGGAGTTGAGGGGGGACTTGCTCAAGGCTGCGATCGCGGCCGCGTTCAAGTTATTCAGGCTCGAATCCTGCGTGCCCGCATAGGACAGCAAGCTGTCCGTGACTGCGCGGCGCGCAACGGCGAGTGAGTACGAAACTTTATCGGTTATGCCGCCGTTGTACTCAGCGCCACCAACCCAGTTAGCCTCGCGGAAACCAAACGGCGTTCTGCCGACGTCGGCCTTGATGCTGTCGGTTTCATAGCCCACGGATAACCCAACGCCGCTTGCCGTCTGGTCACCCGAATTGTTCTGGCCCGTGAGCCCGCCGGCCACGCTCGCCCCAAACCGCGCCAGCGTGTTCGGGTCGTTCCCGGCCGTACCCGCATCCAGCGTGACCGGCGTTGCCGTCACGACAATATGCCCGTTCCCCGCAGCGATGCGGCCCTGAACCGGCGCTTCGATATCCGTCAGGTTCGACAGCCCGTCTTCACCCGTGCGTTGGCGAAAGATGATGCCGCCCGACACCGTGCTCGACTGGGCGCGGTTGATTTGCGCGAGTTCATCGGCGACGCCCAGCGTTTGTGCATTTGCCACGGTCGTCGGATTGTTGCCCGCCATGCCGGAGTACGCCTGTGCCGGTTGAGCAGGCGCGTAGGCTTGTCCGTAACCGGCGGGCGGTTGCGGAATGTAGGGCTGCCCGTAGCCTTGGTTCACGTACGGTTGCTGTTGTTGTTGTTGTTGTTGTTGTTGTTGCTGCTGCTGCGGATACCCGTAACCCTGTTGTGCGTACTGCTGTTGTTGCTGCGGGTAGGGTTGCTGCGTGTAGTCGGTTTGATCGGCTTGGCGGGAATTACGCGCCGTGGCCTGCTTGCGTGTTGACGTATGTTTCGACTTCGCTGCCGGCGCGCTGGAATACGTACGGGATTGCGGCTGCTGGGCGTTCGCTTGCGCCTCGCGCGCAGCGGGCGACATGGGCCAAGGCGAACTGACCGCCGGGTTATACGGCTGCTGAGCCTGTTGATATTGAGTCGGATATGGTTGCTGCTGATACGACTGCTGGTACGGCTGCTGATATTGCTGCTGGTTCTGCGCCGGATAAGCCTGCTGATATTGCGGCTGATACGGTTGCTGATACGCCTGCGGCTGATATTGAGCCTGCCCCTGAGGCTGATATTGACCTTGATACTGCCCCGCGTCTTGCGCCGGCGCCTGCCCCGGATAAGGCTGCAGCGGCGCCGCGGGCGGACCACCAGACTGACTTGAACCGTAGGTATCGGGACCATATCCACCGCCTGTCGCTACCGGGCGAGCAACATTGCCCGGCGTCGAATAGGGTGCAACATACGGTGTCGAATAAGGTGCGGGTTGAGGCGGAGGCAAATAGTTTGGCACGTTCTGCGTCGGTGAAGAAGACTGGGGATAAGGGGGCAGTCCGGGCATTGGCGTGGTCGAGCGCGAGAACAGTCCGCTCAGCGGACCGGTTGGCGCGCCCGATGCGCCCGCCGACGTATCCACGGCGGTCTTGCCTTCAAACGGGTTGGTGCCGGGAAGCGGCATCGACCCGATGCGCTGCATCGCGGATTCCCAGCCACGCGGAACAGTGGGTTGCGCACCCTGGCTAGTGTCGGGCGCTGTTTGACGCACGGGCGTATTCGCCGCGATCAACGCCTGCTGCAAATAACGCGATGCCAGCGAGAGCTTGCCCTCGGCGTGATACATCCGGCCGGTCGCGGCGAGCACACGGGGGTCCTCCGGCGCCGCCCGCAGCGCCTGGTTCGCCGTTGCTTCGGCAAACGAAAATTCCTTTGCACCGGACGCCGCGCCAATCGCCGCAACCTGCAAGTCGATGTCGTCAGGCCGTCGTGCCAGTGCAGCCCGATAACTCGCGAGCGCGCTGCGGTCATCGCCGGCGGAGGTGTACAAACGGGCCAGCGCGCCTTGCAGATCGGGGTTGTCGGGCATGGCGGCAAGCCAGGGCGCGATCACATCGTAGGCGCTGGCCAGGTCCCCGCGCTGGCGCACGGTATCGGCCTGTTTCACCACAATGCCGATGTTCAGGTTATTGAAGTCGATGCGTTGCTGCGGCGTGAGCTGCGAAGCGGCCAGCCGCCGCATGACCGAGCTCAGCTCGGCTTCCTGCTGCGGATTGGTTTGTCCCGCAGCGACGGGAACGGCAGTCAGGATACCTGCGTATTGCAGCAGCAGGCCGGTGTCGTCGGGGGCGGCGGCCATTGCGCCGCGCACCAGAGACAACGCGCGCATGGTGTCGCCCGCCTGCAGATACGACGAAGCCAGCACGCCGATCAGTTCCGGGCTGCCCTGGGCGGTCGGCGTAGCGGCCTGCAAGACCGCTTCGGCTTGTTGCGTCTGCCCGGCGCGCGACATCCGGTTCGCGAGCTCTGCCTGGGTGTGAACCCACAAACGGTGCTGCAGCACGGTCATGGCGGTGGTGCGCTGGTTGACCGGGATGCGTTCCAGCTGCGATAACCCCGTCGCCCAGTCCTGCGTTTCGGCCGAGAGCAGTGCGCTTGCATAAAGCGCATCGGTCATGTCGGGGTGTGTGGCGAGCAAGCCGTCCATCATGCTGCGCGCATTGCCGACCGCACCTTGACGCACATAAATGCGGGCGAGGTCGAGGCGCATCCAGACATCGTCGGGATTGTTCAGCAGCGCATCTTCGAAGAGGCTGCGCGCGGTGCCCAGGTCGCCACGCGCTTCCGCCGCGCGCGCCTGCGCCGCCTGCGCTTCGCCGCGCAGCTTGTTGATGCCGCCGGCCTTCGCTTGCTGCTCCGCGTTCAACTGGTTCGCGAAGCTGAGCGCTTCGTCGCCGCGGCCTTGCGCGGCCAGTGCTCCGACCAGTCCGCGGATCGCGTCGGGGTTGTCGGCCTGACGGCGCAGCGCCATGCGGTACGCCTGTTCGGCGCCGCGCGGGTCACCGCTGTTGAGCAGCGTTTCACCAAGCATGGTCTGCGCGGTGGTGTCCGATGGATTCAGCGCGATCGCGCGCTCGAACATCGACTTCGCTTTCTCGATCTCGCCATTGCTGCGCGCGCCAATACCCGCGCTCGTATAACTCCAGTAGGTCGCGCTGGTGAGCGCATCCTTCCACCGAGCCGGATTGCCGGCACGCGATGCCCGCTCCAGATACGTGCGCGCTTCGTCGAATTTTTCCTGCTTCAACGCGGCGATACCCATGCCGCCGAGCGCATCGCCGTCGTTCGGGCTGTTCGCCAGCACCGCCGAAAAACGGGCGCGCGCCGTGACGATATCGCCACGATCCAGCGCCGCGAAGCCATCGGCGACTGCGCGGCCGCGGGCATCGACAGCCGCATTCTCTTGCGCGCGATCGCGAGCCTGCTTGTCCTGCTGCACCATCGAATCGAAACGCGCCTTGACCGCGGGATCGTCCGGCGATGCTTGCAAATAAGCCTGATAGAGCGGGGCGTCGGACGCACGTGCACCGAGCCACAGGAGTGCCTGGCGCCAGCTCTTCTTCGCCTGCTCGCCGACCGTGCTGTCGGTGCTCAACTGCGCAAGACGCGCGATGCCGTCGCGGCGCGTGGTGTCGCGGTAAGTCAGGTGCTGCGCGAGCGCCAGCGCGTAGCGCGGGTCGTTGGGGTTCTGGCGCGCGAGCTGCGTCAGGCCCTGACGCGCCTGATCCCAGCCTTGCGGCGTGGCGGCGAGCGCCTGGTAATACTCGAGCGTGAGTTCGGGCGTGGCGGGCTTGCCGTCAATCGCACGTTGATATTCCTGAACCGCTGACGCGTTCTGCCCGCTTTGCGCGAGCCGCCGGGCGTCGTTCACGGTCTGGTCGCGCGGGCTGGTTTCGCCCAGCCGCCGGCCGAGTTCATCGATATCCGGATACTGCGGCGCGGCTTCCCGCAGGCGCTGCAGATACTGCTGCGCACCGCTGCCGTCCTTGCGGTCCGCGAGGATCATGCCCATGCCATAGAGCGCGTCGGGCTGCTTCGGGTCGATGCGCAGCACCTTTTGCCACGCCTGCTCGGCCAGATCACCCCGGCGATGCGCCTGCCAATAGCGGCCCTGATCGATCAGCACGGTCATCGGAGAATTGGCGCCGACGCCCGTGCCGGCCGCCGCGGTGGCCGCGCTGCCGGCGGCTTGCGCGAACGCGGTCAACGGCACGTTGGCGACACAGCCCGCCGCGAGGCTCAGCGCAATTGCCCGCGCGCCGGCGTGCGGTTTCAGGGGGAACAGGGGCCGTTTCAACATGCGCTTCTCCAGCTCGGCACGAGTCGGCCGGCTTCGTCGAAACGGTATCGGCCTTCTATAAATCCGGCGCCGAACAAGCCCAGCACCCGGTCGTAATAAACCGGTTCACGGTTGGAACTTGGTGGCGCGGCGCCCGAAGAGGTTGCCACGGGTGCGTCGAGCACCGCGAGATGCGTGCGGGCAAGGCCCAGGCCGCGGTCGTCGCCGAGCGTCTTGAAGTACGGTGCAAGCGCGGCCCAATAACTGAGCGGGCCTTCGCCGCTCGTGACCCCGGTGGACACATTCACGCGTTCCGGCGGATAACCGTTTTGCGCGACGGCCTGGCGCATGCCGCCGAGCGCCGCAAGCCACGGTTTGCCGAGCGGGTCGGCGCTGGACGTCAACCCGGCCCACAGATACACGCGAATGGCGTCGTAGCTGCCGGTGTCAGTGGTCTGCGGATCCACGACGAACTGCCCCGACTTGTACGCCGCCCAGTCCGGCGAAAAACCGCGCGGCGCGGTAGTTGTCACGAGCTTGTAGCTGTTCTCGGCAAGCTGGTTCCACGGGCCGTCCGGCATCTCGCGAGCAAGGCCGCGCAACACCGGCAGCGGCGAGTAGCTCGGATTCAGGCGCGTCACGTCACCGGTCTTGAAGCCCTGCGGCCCGGGCAGCAGCATGGGCCCCAGGCCCGCGAGGTTCGTCACTTCCTGGCGCACGATCTGAGCGGCCAGCGCCATGCCCAGTTGCGTGTAGGTTTTCTCGTTCCAGAGGCGGCCGGCTTGCAGCAGGTCGTAGGCGATCCACAGATCGGAGTCGGAGGCGGAATTGGGATCGAGCACGCCGAACGAACCGTCCGGTTTCCTGCCCCATTGCCATGAAGGCAACCGGACGTTGCCCGGCTCGAACTGGTTTGCCGCGAGGTTCGTGCGGGTCCAGGCGAGCAGCCGGTCAAAGGTCGCGCGGTCGTTTGCGACCAGCGCGAAGAACATGGCGTAAGACTGGCCTTCGGAGGTTGTCTGCTGCGTCGGCGTGGAGTAATCGATCACGCGGCCGTCGGCCTGCACAAAGCGCGCGGTGAAAGTCCGGTAAGCGATCCAGTCGGTACATTGGGCGGCCGCCGTGGCCGCTGACGACGCATGAGCGCTGAACGTGGTCCCCATGCCGGTCAGCGCCAGCGCAAGAATTGCAGTCTTCGATCCACGTCTGAAACCAGCCTGCATATCAATCCCTCAAACGGCGCGCAGCGATGGCGCGCAGCGTACGGTAGAACAGTGCCGCGATAATGACGGCCGCGAGCAAGCCGCCCAGCACCAGCAAGAGCGGGTGCGACGACAACGCCCAGCGCATGTATTCGAACGGTGACAGATAGCCGACGTAATACGCCTGGCCATTCGATGTCACCGTCACGTCGCGTCCGTGAATCACCGCCATGGCGCCCTGGATCTCGGGCAGCACGTCGTTGTCGAGCAGGGCTGCGGACAGGTCGGCGTCGGACTGTCCCGCCGCGCTGATCAGCGCCACCGCGCTGCGATTGCTTTTCAGCGGCGACTCGAAGCCGGTGATGAGCGCGTCGCCGCTGGAGCTGACGAGCGACAGGTCGGCGCGCGCCGGCAGGCGCTCCACACCATGCGCGCCGTGCCACCAGTCGACCACCTTGAACGCCACGTCGGAGAGTTCGAAGTTGCGCGACTCGCCGTCGCCCGAGAAGGGCATCTGTTTCGCCCAGCGTTGCAGCAGAGGCTGGCGGCCGGGGGAGCCCAGGATCAGCAGGTCTTTATCGGCGAGATTGTCGATCTGATCGGCCTGGGCGACGGTCACGCCGGTCACCGGATATCCCGTCGATGCCCCCATCCGTCCCATCTCCAGCAGGTACAGGCTGAAGTCGGCGGAGTTGGCGTCGTTCGGCATGATGACCGCCGTCTCGGACAGGTCGGCCATGCGCGTGAACGGGAAACCGCCATTCGCAAAGGCTGCAAGGTCGGGCAGCGCCATGTAGTGCGGGAAGCCCGACAAGTCGATAGTCGAGTTCGGGTCGATGGAACCCACCACGTTATCCAGCACGCGGCCCTGGCATTCGCCGGTCTTCGGGTAGTCGTAGTAGAAGTGCAGGCGCAACTGCGAGCGCGGCGTGAGCAGCAGCGGCGGCACGTAGACCTCATGGCGTGCAGCGGCCGTCTTGTCGGGCAGCACCTGGTTGAAGTAGCGGCCGAGATCGAAGGTCGACGTGGCGACAGCGGGAATCCGCAGCGACTGAACGAAACCGTCGTTCACGTTGATGTTCAGCGTGGACCGGTCGAGCGTGGGACGCACCGTATAGCGATAACCCAGATCGATCGGCACGCCCTTCGTTTGCCACATGAAGAGGTCGGGCGGCACGCGCATGTTCACGCGCACGGCGTCGGCGTTATAACCCGTCACCGACAGGTCGCGCGCTTCCGCCAGTTCACCGAAACGCACCGGCCGGTCGGTCGGCAGCCAGTTCGGCGCGTCGTACGGTTTGCGCGGGGCGAAGTCGTTCAGTTGCGTGATCGTCGCGGTCGCGCCGGACAAGGTCTTCTGGCCAATGCCGAGCGCCTTTGCGGCGGTCTTCAGTTCAGCGTCGTTGCGGCCCATCACGAGCAGCAAGCGGCCGCGCAGCGGCGTATCGTGATCATCCGTGCGATCCACCACGGCGATCGTCGGACCGGATATGTCGGGGATCTTCACGCCGGCCGGGTGCTGGTCGCTGGTGGCGAACACCACGGCGTTGCCGGACAGCGGCACGTTGTCGATTTGCGCCGGAAACAGGGCGCCTCGATACCCGCTAAGCGATCCGAACCACGACGCCACCGTGCCCGCTGCTTCGAGTGCGGCGGCGCTTGGTTTGTCCGCGAACACGAACGGCAGCTCGAGGCGGCGAACGTCGCGGCGATCGAAGAAAGGGGCGGGCAACGCAGCCAGGTCCGGCTTGCTTTGAAGCGACGCATACGTGAGGTCGAGCGAGCTCGCGTTGCTGACGGTCGCCCAGAGCGTGGAGTTCGACGGGTCCTCGCATTGCTGCGTGTAGTGGCCGATCAACTGCACGTTCAGGTGATTGAATTCCGTGATGAAGCGCGGGTCGATGGAGATGTCGCGCGCGACCAGGATGCCGGCCTGCTCGCGCGGCACCGGCAGCGTGGCGGCGACTTCGCCGTTGACCAGCACCTTGAGCTGCGAGATCGACGGCAGCAGCGAAGGCGAGTAACTGTAGATCAGGTGCAGCACCGCGCCGGTCACGACTTCGTCGTTGCGTACCGAGAACGGCACGCCGTTCTGGCCGTCCGTGCCACGCAGTTGCAGCGGATCGAGCGCGCCGAGGTCGGAGAACGTGAGCGTCTGGCGGCGCCCGCCCTGCACCAGCGTGCCCGGCTCGGCCGTGGTCGGCGTCTTGGGGGTGAGTGTGCGTACGGCCGGCACGGGCGACGTTCCCAAGGCGCCCGAGGCCGCCTGCGCGAACGCCGGCACCGGCATGGCGAGCTGCGCTTGCTCGATGGTTGCCCGGTTGAACGGCGTGGCGGGACCGGGGGGCGGCACGGCACCCACGCCGGTCGCGACCCCGTTCCCGGACGCACTGGCCGTATTGGTCGTATTGGTCGAGGTGCTGGCCGCCGCGGCGCTTGCCAGCGACGCCAGCGGCACCGCCAGTGCTGTTTGCAATGCAAGCCAGCAAGCGAGGCTGCGCATCAGGGCACGGGGAACGGGGCGGGAGCTGAACGGGGTAAAAGCCGTCGTGTCCGGTTCGCCTTGTTCATAGCCCGGGCGCAGCATCGAAATTCCCTTACCCATGTCAGTCTTTGGTCTTCAGTTTTTTAACGTCGGGTGAACGGGTGGTCAGCCAGTTCTTCGCGTCGGTGAAAAGATGCTCGAACAACGCGCCGATGCCGCCCATGCCCACCACCAGCACATGCCCCAAGCCGCGCAACGGCGCGTCCGGGGTACGGCCTTCCGACCATTGGGTCCAGGCGTCCGCACGGGCGAAGGTGGTCTTGACGAACTCGAATTCCTGCTCGCGCGTGAGGGCGGAAAAGCGCAGCCCGACGCGCCCGGCAGCGGTAAAGCCGACGGTCGCCGGAAACGCATATTCCTCGTCGCCGCGAAATAGCGAGACGGTGACTTTTTCGTGCAGCGGCACTTCCAGGTCGCCGGGCAGCTTCACGCCGACGCCGCCTTCCGAGTAGTCCATGGTCTCGCAGGCGAGGGTGCGGCCGGTCGAGAACTTGAGCATCACGGGCATCTTCATTTCCACCCGATGCGTCGTGCGCACTTGCCGGCGTTCGCTTGCGGCCGCTACGCTCGCGCCGAGGATCAGCATGTTGTAGGTGGTCCACGCGAGGTTCAGCAAGACCGTGTTCACTTCGCTGCTGACATCCCAATGCAGGTAGATATTCACGAGCCCCGCGATAAACCCGAGCAGGTTCAGCACCAGCAGGATCAGGTACGGTCGCGAGATGGCGTAGTCGAAGTAATCCTTCGCAATCTGGCCGCCCTTCGCGGTTACGTTGAACTTGCCGAGCTTCGGGTTGATCAGCGCGAGCAGGGTAGGCGCGGTGATGTACGACGCCAGCACGGACTCATACACTTCAGCCCAGAACGAATGCCGGAACGAGCGCTGCATGCGCGAGTTCGTGATGCTCGCATGCATCATGTGCGGCAGTGCGAAGATGGCGATCGTGCCGGCCGCCGCGTGGATCACATGCGCGCCAAAAAACAGGTATGACAGCGGCGCGGTGAGGAACACGAGGCGCGGGATGCCGTAGAAGAAGTGCATCATCCCGTTCAGGTAACACAGCCGCTGACCAAGCTTCAGGCCCCGTCCGGTGAGCGGGTTGTCGATCCGGAAAATCTGCGTCATGCCGCGCGCCCAGCGAATCCGCTGGCCGATGTGGCCGGACAGGCTCTCGGTGGCGAGGCCCGCTGCCTGCGGGATCGCGAGATACGCGGTGGTGTATCCAAGCCGGTGCAGCTTGAGCGCTGTATGCGCGTCTTCCGTCACCGTCTCCACCGCGATACCGCCAATCTCTTCCACCATCGTACGGCGCAGCAGCGCGCACGAGCCGCAGAAGAAGGTGGCGTTCCAGAGGTCGTTGCCGTCCTGCACAAGCCCATAGAACAGCTCGCCTTCGTTGGGCACCTTGCGGAAGGTGCCCAGGTTGCGTTCGAACGGATCGGGCGAGAAGAAGTGGTGCGGCGTTTGCAGCATCGACAGCTTCTTGTCGCGCAGGAACCAGCCAAGGCCGATCTGCAGGAACGAGCGTGTGGGAATGTGATCGCAATCGAAGATGGCGAGGAACTCGCCCTTCGTGATCTTCAACGCTTCGTTGATATTGCCGGCCTTCGCATGCCGGTTGTGCGTGCGGATGGTCCAGGTGACGCCGACCTCTTCGCAGAACGCCTTGAACTCGGGACGGCGGCCGTCATCGAGTACATGGATCGAGATCTTGTCCGCCGGGTAGTCGATGGCAAGCGCCGCGTAAATGGTCGGCTTGACCACGCCGAGCGGCTCGTTGTAAGTCGGGATGAAGACGTCGACGGTCGGCCATTCATCGCGGTTTTCCGGCAGGGGCAGCGGCTTTCTCTGCAGCGGCCAGGCGGTCTGGAAATAACCGAGCATCAGCACGATGGCCGAGTAGACCTCGGCCGAGACCAGCAGCAAACCCCAGGCGGCGTCGAGCGGACGGTCCCAGACGGTTGTCTCGGTCAGCCGCCAGTACATGTAGCGGCCGGTGACCGCCACAGACAGCATGATCATCACCAGCGTCGCGTACTGGCCGCGCAGGCGCCGGAACGCGAGTGCGAAAGCGAAACAGCAGCACGCGAATATAAGTTGCTGGGTGAACTCGAGCGGCACCGTCCAGACGAAATACATCGTCGAGAGGGCGAAGAGCGTGAGGAGCGTCGTGAAGATCCGGCTGTTCCAGATCCTCGAATCGACGAAATTTTCCATCCGCGACGCTATTTCGTCGGCCTCGGACAATGGTCGTGCGCGTGGCTTGCTCATGCGACGCTCCTCGGCGAGAGCTGCTTGGAGTCGACCGCGCTGGTGAGCCATTCGCCGCATGTGCGCAGATCGGCAGCGGCCTGGCTCAACGGGTCGTAATGAATCAGCGTGGTGTCGCACGCGAGCGATTCGCTCACGCCTTCATCCAGGTGGATGACACCCGGGAACAGCTTCTCGCGGAGCAGGTTGCGCAGCACCTTGAGCACGTCCTTCGTCAACTGCCGCGACTGGTCTACCTGATTGACCACATAGCCCGTGCCCACGAAGTTCGCCCGCGGGGCGGCGTAGGCCTCGATCATGCGTTCCATCTGCGGAATGGCGGCGTATGAAGCGGCGTCGGCCAGCACGACGTTCAACGCGAAATTCGACGCGCACAGCGCCGTGCGCGTATAGACGGAGGAACCCGGCGGGGTATCGACTATCACGATATCCGCGGCGTCGAGTCCCAGCGTGTCCAGCATTTGCACGAGCCACTGCGGGTCGCGGTCGATGTGCGATTCGAAGCGGCGGCGATCGTCTTCGACCACCGCGCCGTAGGGCAGGACAGTGACGCCGTCGACGCCGTCGAACATCACGGTTTGCCACGGGTCGCCGGCGAGGGTGGCGCGCGACAGTCCGTCGATGCTGTCGAGCGGAATGCCGAAATGCAGGCGCAGGGCGTTCTGTGGATCAAGGTCGAGCGCGATGACGCGCCGCCCGCGTGCGGCGAGCACCGAGGCCAGGTTTGCCGCGAGCGTGGTTTTACCGACACCGCCCTTGGCAGAGACGACGGTGATGACTTTCATGTCGATGAGTTGTGCTTGGCGAGCCACGAACCTGCGCCCGGGACCGGTGCGCTCGGCGGCGGGTTGAGGGGTGCCCGCGCCATTGCCGGCGCCGGCGTTGGCGCGACAGGTTCACGCAGGCGCTGGAACATGAACTCCAGCGAATCCGGCGGCGCGCTGGGTTGCGGCGCAGCCTGAGCCGGCACTTGCGGACGGAACAGCTTGCCGAGGATCGACTGGCTTTTTGGTTCAGGCGCTGGTGCTGGTGCAGGTGCCGCTTGGGATGCCGGCACGCGTGGCAACGACAACGGTTTCGCAGCAGTTTTCGAGCGTTGCAGGGCCGCCGCGAAACCCGTCGGCGTCGGCGCGCTCGCAGGCGCAGGCGTGGCGAGCGGTTGCGTGCGCGGTTGCGGTTGTGCTTGCGGTTGCGGTTGCGCTTGCTGCGGAAGTTGCTCCTGTTGCGTGTGGAAAGGCCGAAACAGCGGCTGCGGCAGTCGTGCCTGCTGCGGCGGTTTTACGGCGGCTGGCGGCACCGCTTCGGTTTCCACCGCGTTCGATGTTTCCTCAACCGCTTCGACCAGCGCCGAAAAGCGCTCCGCGCCAACCGGCGTAGCCGGCAATGTCACGTTGGCGACTGGCGGAACCGTCTTCCGGTGAGCGCGTGCAAAAAGCGGTGGTTTGCCGCGGTTGAGCGGCGCCGCGCCCGATGGCTGCGTCAGGCTGTTCGGCGCGTTGCGATGCTCGCCGGAGCGATCGTGCGTGTGGGGCAGGTGCGCATCGCGGCGAGGCGCGATGTTCGGGATCGATGGTTGCGAGAGGTCAAGGGTCGCGAGCAACGGCCAGCGCGTGCGAGCATGAATCGCTTCGTTTTCGCGGCCGATTTCCTGGTAGTTGCCGGCGTCGCCGCCAAATTTGTCGAACAGCTTCTCAATATCGCGCGAAGGGTTCATGTGCTGCGTCCTCGTACTCTCGGTTGTGCTTTGGGCCTTGCCTCGACGATCACTGGCCAGTGACGTCTTGCGCGCTCGTGAGCTTGGTGAGCCTGGTGAGCGCTGTTGCGGGCAATGCCTGATTGACTACCTGGTTGTCTGCCTGCTCCTGTGACGGACCCGTACTGCATGGAGTAAAGCCGTGCCTCAGTTGCCTCAGTTGCTATAGCGGCCCAGCCTGAATTCGATTGCAGCGCTTTCGTCGAACTCGCCCGCCTGTACCACCGACAGACCTTGCGCGCCGAGTGCGCTTAACCACTCCTGATAGGCGCCTTCGAGAAACGCCGGACTCCACGGAAGTGCGTTTGCGCCGAACGCGAGCAAGGGCGGACAGCAATGAACGATGCGCAGATAGTCCTGCTCGTCGCCTACCTCGACAAATCCCCAGTCGACGTCATTCCAGATCGCGTTCAACGCGGCGCCGAGTTCGGGCGTGGTGCTGCAGGGCGGCAGCGGATGAGCTGCTGCAAAACGGCGTCCTACCCGTTGCATTAACTGACGCAGTTCGTCGCGGCCAATCTGGGTATCGAATTCTTCCGCCAGGGCAACCAGTACACCTCGCCATTGCGAGGAAATTTGCCTGTCCAGCAGATAGTCGAGGGTCATGGCCATGTTGTCAGGGAGGAAAGCTTTCAGCTGAATGAACGCGAAAATAACGATGCTGGTTTAACCAGTAGTAATTACACTGCGCCTTCATGCGAAGGACGGTAATAACGATACGGCTTACCTTGTAAGCCGGGAGTCTACTTCAAGGCGATTTGTTTTTGCCACATAACTCACGTTAGCAAATAGTTGTGTGGTTAAAGCCGCAAACAGAGGGCAAAAAATCCGTTATGTCCAGCTTATGCAGCATCCAGACAATTGACGCAAACGTTTAATCACCTAAATCATTTGTCAGTTTAATCTTGCGTCACACGCTTGTGTCGCAAAGTTGAGGCGAGGGCGGCCACGGTATTCGCACTGCGTGAGCCGCAGTTAGCGATTACCCGAATGTCTTCGCATGCGCTTGAGCGCGTTTGGCCGGGACTTCGGATCTGCGCCGCCTGCCGCCCAACGCGCATGGGGAAGCCGCCGCTGTCGTGCGGAGGCAAATCCTGACGGATTGCGGATAACGCGATTCTTCAGCCGTCGTTCGCAGGAATGTTCCTGGCGTGGGTTGGCAAGCGACTTGCATGGCCTTGCCAGGCGGCTGGTTGCGGGGAATGGCGCCCGGTCAGGGACAACGGGGAAGCCGGATTATCGAATAGATGAAAGCGCGGCGATCGAGTGTCCGGATGTGTTTAACACCCGCTCAGCCAGCCGTCTGCGCGTTCTTGAAGTTGGGGCTTTTTGCAGTTGGTCCGGCAGACATCGCCTTTCGGCTTTGGTGAGCAACGGTGGGGCGCACTGGCCGGCGGCAAGACACCGTTCGACGTTTTGCTTTTTGCAACGACGCTACTCGACGCACTGGTAACGTCGCCGGTTAGCGATCGACTTCCGGGCGCCTCTGGTCCCGAGACGCTACGGACTCCATCAGAAACAATGTCATTCCATCAAGTATCAGGCCTCGTATCAGGCCTCGTGGTCCCGGAACCAGGCGGCAGCGTGACCGACGGTGCGATCAACCACGTCGGGCTGTTCGTAATACTGGAAATGGTTGGTCCCATTTTCCCAGATCAACTTCTTGTCGGATGTGGGGACGGTAAGTGGTACTCGGCAGCTCGCCAAAACGCTTTCGGTACGCTCGCACGAACCGGTCCGACAAGGAGAAGCCGTACTTGCGCAGCGTCGCGATGAAGCGATGATTGCCGTCCGTACTCAGCGTACGTTTGACGCAATCCAGTCGTGCCTCGTAGAAAAGTTCGGCCGACTTCTTCCCGGTGAGGCGCAGGATGCCGTTTTCGAGTTCGCTGGTCGGGCAAGCGAGCCGATGCGCGATCGCACTGAGCGTCTTCCACTGGATCGGATCCTGCCGGATCAGTTTGATCGCGGCGCGTGCCGTGCGTTCCTGCGCATATCGCTCGCTTGTCAACAGCGCACTGTGGTTGTTGGGATGGCGAGTCGCGAGCAACTTGAACATGTGCTCGAGCAGCGCGTGCGCCGCGATATCCGGCGTTGAGTTCATCGACGCCATGAGGCGAAGACAGGATGCCGCGACATTCCATTCCGAGGCGACTTCAGGCGACAGCGGGCGAAGCTCGAATTGAACCGGCGTGCTCAACGGTTTCCCAACCCATTGCGCGAGGAAGCCATTGAGCTCATCCGCGTCCACTACGAGGGACAGATGACTGAAGCCTTGATTGCCTGAAACGCATTTGGCGACTCCCATTGACGAGGTCGGCACGACGTCTTCGGAAGCGCACTCTGTAGTCCGCTTGTTGCTCGAACGAGTGGCGTTGCCGCCAGTGCATGAAAGAAACAGATAGCTCGAGCGTATTTCCTCGGTCACGAAGCTGAATGGCAACTGGCTATCGAATTCGTAGAAGCCGATGCGGTTCCACGTCTGTCCGACGATGCTGACGTCCTGCTTCAGCGCGTGGTGCGGGAGAAACTGGTTTCCGGAATAGATCTGGCCGATGAACGTGGATATTTCGTCGGGATCCTTGCTATGAATACCGTGATTGCGAAAGGAATCAGTCATGACACGTTCCCAACCAGTAGTCTTACGCGTTAGGGTCAATCAACCGATGAATGCTCAGCTGGCCAAGGGCCACCGGTGAAGGGGGCGGGGATTCCATCCCTTGCCGAATGCTGGTTATCCGCGTTCAGCGTCAATGTGACGTGAACCTGTGCCATCGGTTCGCGGGGGTGTCCGGTGTTGCTGCAGCAGACATCGGCTCGCTACCTGGTAACAAGCTGGTGCGAATGTGTCGTCGAGGTGGCGGTCATCTTAACCCGAACCCTACGAAACTGAGCGGCCATACCGCCTGATAAAACGGCTCGCGGGAAGTGCCGCGGCGGGGCCTTTCCGCCTTCTTTTACTCGCGCCGGGATTGCTCGAAGGCAGGCGTTGCTGCGATGCGCTTTGCTTCCTCATGCGCACCATGACGCGCCCCTGCGCCGGTTAAGCCGCGAAAACGCAAAGTAAGCCGGATGCCCTTGCAGCCAGAGGTGTCAAAGTGTCAGCAATGCGGCAATCACCGCATAACGCGCGGTTTTTGCAATTGCGACGATCAGCAGGAACGACCAAAGCGGTTCACGCAGCACGCCCGCAATCATGGTCAGAGGATCGCCGATCACCGGCGTCCAGCTCAACAGCAGCGTCCAGCGCCCGAAGCGCCGGTACCACTGTTCCGCGCGCTCGAGTACGCGCTGCTTGATCGGGAACCAGCGGCGCTCGCGCAGCTTTTCGATCGATCGTTCCACTGCCCAGTTGATCGTCGAGCCCACCACGTTCCCCACGCTCGCCACCGCGACGAGCATCCAGACCGGCTGCTTGCCGGCGATCAGCAAACCCGCCAGCAGCGCCTCGGATTGAAGGGGGAAAAGTGTCGCTGCGACCAGCGCCACGGCGAAAAGCCCGCCATATACAGATAAATTGACCATGAGAGAGAGTGGGGGCAACCGTGAGAGAGGGCGACAGCTTAGCCGTTTTCTGGCGATGCTCCGCCCGGAGCCGTTGCATAAGGGGATTGAAAGCGTTCTCCACAGTTGATACCTTGGAGGCCGGTTGAACCCTCAATCCAGGAGATGCCATGTCTTATATGTTGCTCATCGCCGAACCTGTTGGACAGCGGGCCGAGCGCTCGCAAGCCGAAGGCAAGCTGCTCTACGACCGCATGGTCGAATTCGGTGCGGAATTGAAAGAACGCGGCCTGCTGATCGCGAGTGAATCGCTGGGAACGGGCGGCGTTCGCATCAAGAAACGCGATGGGCAGGCGAGTTTGACCGACGGCCCGTTCGCGGAGGCGAAGGAAATGATCGGCGGGTTCTACCTGCTCGGTTGTGCGACCAAGGAGCAAGCCATCGAGATTGCATCGGCGTGCCCGGCGGCGGAATGGTGCGAGGTCGAGGTGCGCAAGGTCGGTCCCTGCTGGGAGTGAGTTTTTCAGGTCGGCTGCGTATGCCTGGGTAGGCCTCGGTACGTTTTAGTGCGCGTTAACCCTCGGTGCTATAAAAATTGTCGATTTCTCCCGGTGTGGTTCGTCGTGGGAACGAACGCGCAATCCGCGTTTTCGTTTTCACAGCGCGTTTCACATCACGAGGAGAACAACAATGCGATTCATGATCATGGTCAAGGCGACCGAAAAAACCGAAGCGGGCATCCTTCCCGAGGACGCGCTGATCATCGCGATGACGACCTACCACGAAGAACTGGCGAAAGCGGGCGTGCTGCTGGACGCGAACGGTCTGCAGCCGAGCGCCACAGGTTGGCGGGTGCGTTATGAGGGCGGGCGTCGCAGCGTGATCGATGGGCCGTTTGCGGAGACCAAGGAACTGGTCGCGGGCTACACGCTGATCCAGGTGCGCTCACGCGAGGAAGCAATCGAATGGGCGCGCCGTTTCCCTGCGCCGATGGGCGAGCACGAAAGCGGCGAAATCGAGGTACGGCAGTTGTTTGAACTGGACGAATTCGGCCCGCGCGAATCGATCGAACGTTTTCGCGCACTGCAAGCGGCGCTGCGCGGTTGAACGCCGCTCACGCCAACACCCCACCATCCTTGAAGGGCAATAAAAATGCATAAGCAAATCTACCTGAACCTGGCAGTGGCTGACCTGCCGAAAGCGCGCGCGTTTTTCAGCGAACTCGGTTTCAGCTTCCATCCGAAGTTCAGCAACGATCAGGCCGCATGCCTGATCCTCGGCGAAAACATCTGCGCGATGCTGCTGGTCAAGCCGTTCTTCCAGACCTTCACCGCGAAGACAATCATTGACCCGAAACAGCAGGTCGAAGCCCTCACGTGCCTGTCGTGCGAGAGCCGCGCCGAGGTCGATGAAATCGTGGCCAAGGCCGTGCGGGCGGGCGGCACGGCGCCGCGGCCGGTGCAGGACTTTGGGTTTATGTATGGCCACGGCTTCGACGATCTCGACGGCCACGCATGGGAGTTCGTGTACATGGACCCGAACGCGGCGGGCGCACCGTGAGCGGATCTGTCGGCGAGTCCGGCAGCCGGGAACTGGCCACTCATCGCGCAATAGAGGCGGTGTGGCGGATGGAGTCGGCGAAGGTGATCGCGGTCGTGGCGCGTATGGTGCGCGACGTGTCGCTTGCCGAGGAGTTTGCGCAGGACGCGCTGATTGCGGCACTGGAGCATTGGCGGGTGGATGGCGTGCCGGACAATCCGGGCGCCTGGCTCATGACCACGGCGAAACATCGTGCGCTTGATCGCTTGAGGCAGGATGCGCTGCACGCCCGCAAGCACGAGGAGTTGGGGCTCGACATGGATGCGCGCGAGGAGCACGTCACGCCGGATTTCGTGGATGCGCTGGATGCCGCGCGTGAGGACGATATTGGCGACGACCTGCTGCGACTGGTGTTCACCGCGTGTCATCCGGTGCTGTCCGTCGATGCGCGGGTTGCGCTGACGTTGCGCCTGCTCGGCGGCCTGACCACGGACGAGATCGCGCGGGCGTTCCTGCAGCCGGAACCGACGATTGCGCAGCGTATTGTGCGGGCGAAGCGGACCTTGTCGGCGGCGCGCGTGCCGTTCGAAGTGCCGAAAGCCGATGCGCGGGCGGCGCGGCTGGCGTCGGTGCTGGAAGTCATTTACCTGATCTTCAACGAAGGGTATTCGGCGACTGCGGGGGATGACTGGATGCGCCCGTCGCTATGCGACGACGCGTTGCGTCTCGGGCGGATTCTCGCGGGATTGACGCCTGACGAGAGCGAGGTATTCGGGCTGGTCGCGCTGATGGAGATACAGGCATCGCGCACCCATGCACGCACCGATACGAATGGCCGGGCGGTGTTGTTGATGGACCAGGACCGCAGCCGGTGGGACCCGTTGCTGATTCGTCGCGGGTTGGCGGCGTTGGAACGGTCTGAAGCGCTGAACGGCGCGCGCGGGCCCTATGCGTTGCAGGGCGCGCTGGCGGCTTGCCACGCGCGTGCGCGGCGGGCGGAGGACACGGACTGGGCGCAGATTGTCGCGCTCTACGATGCACTGGCAATGGTGGCGCCGTCGCCGGTGGTGGAGCTTAATCGCGCGGTGGCGGTGGGCATGGCGTTTGGCCCGGCGGCAGGGCTGGAGATAGTCGACGAGCTTGGTTCAAATTCGGCGCTCGCGAATTACCACTGGCTGCCGAGCGTGCGCGGTGATCTGCTGGCGAAGCTGGGCCGTCGTGAAGAAGCACGGGTGGAGTTCGAGGAGGCCGCGGGCATGACGCGTAATGGGCGTGAGCGGGAGTTGTTGCTGGAGCGGGCGGCGGAGATGAAGGGGATGCGGGAGTAGGGGTGCATCGGAACATGTTGGCGCAATCGCTGAAATCAGCAAAAAATACTCGTTGCCCGGTCGCCGCGGCGCACCGTTCTTCGCGTGCCGAACGCGATCAAACACGCTTTCCCGCCCGCTAATAAACTAGCGGTATGACCGCTGAAAAATCATCGACTTCCAACCCGCTCGACGGCTTCCACCCGGCCGTCGCGACTTGGTTCAGCCGGCAGTTTCCCGCGCCCACCGAGGCCCAGGCGCGCGCCTGGCCGTTGCTCAAGGCGCGACGCTCGACGCTCGTGGCCGCGCCGACCGGCTCGGGCAAGACGTTGACGGCCTTCCTCGCCGCGATCGATGACCTGGTCCGGGAAGGCGTCGCAAGCGGTCCCCCGCTGCCCGACGAAACGACCGTGGTTTACGTGTCGCCGCTGAAGGCGCTTTCCAACGATATCCGCGTGAACCTGCAGGAACCGCTCGCCGGCATCTCGGCCGAGCTTGGCGGATTGGGCCTGCCGCCCGTCGAGATTCGCGCGGCCGTGCGCACCGGCGACACCACGCCACAAGAGCGCAATGCGGTCAAAAAGCGGCCGCCGCATATTCTCGTCACCACGCCGGAATCGCTGTACGTGCTGCTGGGTTCCGATTCCGGCCGCGCGATGTTGTCGACGGTGCGAACGGTGATCGTCGATGAAATCCATGCCGTGGCCGGCAACAAACGCGGCGCTCATCTCGCGCTCAGTCTCGAGCGGCTGGACGCGCTGTGCATCGAACATAAACGCCAAGCGCCGGTGCGGATCGGTTTGTCCGCGACGCAAAAACCGATCGAACTGGTCGCGCAATTCCTGACCGGCAACCGGCCGTGCTCGATCGTCGATGTCGGCCATGTGCGCAAGCGTGATCTCGCGCTCGAACTGCCGCCTGTCCCGCTCGACGCGATCATGTCGAACGATGTGCGCGAGCGTGTCTACGACCGCCTCGCCGATCTCATCGCGCAGCACCGCACCACGCTCGTGTTCGTGAACACCCGCCGGATGGCCGAGCGGGTCGCACGCCACCTTACCGAGAGGCTGGGCAAACCCGCGGTCGCGGCGCACCACGGCAGTCTCGCGAAAGAGCAGCGGCTGGATGCCGAGCAGCGGCTCAAACGCGGCGAGCTGCAAGTGCTGATTGCAACCGCATCGCTGGAACTGGGGATTGATATCGGCGACGTGGAGCTGGTCTGTCAACTCGGTTCACCGGGCTCGATCGGCGGTTTCCTGCAGCGGGTCGGGCGCTCGGGGCATCAGGTAAGCGGCACGCCGAAAGGGCGGCTCTTCCCTGAATCACGCGACGATCTCATCGAATGTGCGGCGCTGATCGATTGCGTCGCGCGGGGTGAACTCGACGTGCTGCATATTCCCGAGGCGCCGCTCGATGTGCTCGCCCAGCAGATCGCCGCCGACGTGGCGTGCCGTGAGTGGAGCGAGGACGCGCTCTTCGAACGTGTGCGTAGCGCGATGCCCTATGCAGCGCTTGACCGTACGCAGTACGACGCAGTCCTGCGCATGCTCGCCGAGGGTTATACGAGCCGGCGCGGCGTGCGGGGAGCCTACGTGCATCGGGACGCAGTGACGCGCAGCTTGCGCGGCCGGCGCGGCGGCAGGCTGACTGCGGTGACCTCGGGCGGCGCGATTCCTGACAATGCCGACTTCGCGGTGCTGCTCCAGCCGCAGGGCTTGCAGATAGGCACGGTCAACGAGGACTTCGCGGTCGAAAGCCTGGCGGGCGACGTGTTCCAGCTCGGCAACGCGTCGTACAAGATCCTGCGCGTGGAGGGTGGGCGAGTGCGCGTGGAAGATGCGCATGGACAGCCGCCGAACATTCCGTTCTGGCTCGGGGAAGCACCGGGGCGCAGCAACGAATTGTCGGCGGCGATCGCGCATATGCAGGCGCAAGTGGACGCGTGGCTGGGCGAATTCTCGCTCGACATCACCATCACCAAGCTGGCTGGTCAAACCGGTATCGGCGAGGAAGCGGCGCGGCAGATCGTGGATTATCTGGCGCGCTCGCGGGCCGCGCTTTCTGTTCTGCCGACCCAGGACGTGCTGGTCATGGAACGTTTCTTCGATGCCTCCGGCGGCACGCAGGTTGTCATTCACTCGCCGTTCGGCAGCCGCGTCAACCGCGCGTGGGGCCTCGCGTTGCGCAAGCGTTTTTGCCGCACGTTCAACTTCGAATTGCAGGCAGCCGCGACCGAGGACGCGATCGTCCTGTCGCTGACGGGCAGCCATAGTTTTCCGCTCGATGAAGTCTGGCGTTATCTGCATTCCAATACCGCGGAACACCTGCTGATCCAGGCGCTGCTCGACGCGCCGCTGTTCGGCGTGCGCTGGCGCTGGAACGCGACCAACGCGCTCGCGTTGCCGCGCTACGTGGGTGGCCGCCGGGTCGCGCCGCAATTGCAGCGCATGAAAAGCGAGGATCTGCTGGCGACCGTATTCCCCGACCAGGTGGCGTGCATCGAAAACGTGGTGGGCGAGCGCGACGTGCCGCGTCATCCGCTGGTCGATCAGACGATTGATGACTGCCTGCACGATGCGATGGACTGCGATGCGTGGCTCGCGCTGCTACGACGTATAGAGCGCGGTGACGTGCGGCTTGTGACGCGCGATTTGCCCGCGCCGTCGCCGCTGGCGGCGGAGGTTTTATCGGCGCGTCCGTACGCTTTTCTCGACGATGCCCCTATCGAGGAACGCCACACTCAGGCCGTGCTCGCGCGAGGCTGGACCGATCCGCAATCGAGCGACGATCTGGGCGCGCTCGACGCCGAGGCGATCGCGGGCGTACGCGAAGAAGCGTGGCCAACGGTGCGCAACGCCGATGAAATGCACGAGACGCTGTCAGGTCTTTCGTGCATCACCGAAGCCGAGGCGCAAGCCAACGACGGCTGGCCGGCGTGGTTGCAGCAGCTCGCCGCGTCGGGGCGAGCGACGCGCTTGCAGGTGACATCGGCGGATGGGTTGTGGGTGCCGGTCGAACGCCTGACGTGCTTGTGCGCGATTCACCCGGTAGCGCCAATGCAGCCGCTGCTCAACGCACTGCCCGGTTTCGACGAAGCGTGGACCGAAGACGACGCGCTCGTCGATATCGTGCGTGCACGGCTAAGCGGCTTTGGTCCATTGCCCGTGCCTGTTATCGCTCGTGCTTTGGCTGTGCCGGTCTCGTCGGCCGCGCTCGCGCTCACGCGCCTCGAAGCGGAGGGTTACGTGATGCGCGGCCGTTTTACGCCGGGCGCAACCGGCGAGGAGTGGTGCGAACGGCATCTGCTTGCGCGTATCCATCGATACACCGTGCGGCGCCTGCGGCGCGAAATCGAGCCGGTGGAGTTGCAGGATTTCATGCGTTTCCTGTTCGACTGGCAGCACGTCAGCGTGGATGCCAAAGCCGATCCTCACGGCGACGGCCACGACGCGCTGATGCTCGCGATCGAACAACTCGAAGGGTACGAAGCGCCCGCGGTCGCCTGGGAAGACGAGATCCTGCCGGCACGCCTGAGCGCATATTCCATGACCTGGCTCGACGACCTGTGCCGCTCGGGCAAGGTGGTCTGGAGCCGTCCCGGCGCACGCTCGCGCAGCGCGGGCGGCCCGGTGCGCACCACGCCGATCGTGCTGCTGCCGCGCCGCAACCTGGCGGCGTGGAATCCGCTGATGCAATCGGTGCAAGCGCCCGAACCGTCATCGCGCGCGCAGCTTGTCTTCGACGCGCTCACCCAACATGGCGCCATGTTCTTCGATGAACTGCGCTCGGACGTCCGGCTGCTGGATACCGAACTTGAAAATGCGCTGGGCGAACTGGTGTCGCTGGGACTGGTGAATGCCGATAGTTTCGCCGGCCTGCGGGCGTTGCTCGCGCCGGTCGCGCGCCGCAACAGTTTCGGCCGGCGGCCGCGGCGCGGCGGCCGTTTTATCGGCGGGATGAATGACGCCGGGCGTTGGGCATTGCTACGCCGCGCCGAAAGCAGTGCCACGCCCGGCACGCCGGGTCCTGACTCGCTCGAGCATGTGGCAATGACCCTGTTGCGCCGATACGGCGTTGTCTTCTGGCGCTTGCTGGAACGCGAGCCCGACTGGCTGCCGCCGTGGCGGGACTTGCTGCGGGTATTTCACCGGCTGGAAGCGCGCGGCGAGATTCGCGGCGGCCGCTTTGTCGCGGGGCTGGCGGGCGAGCAGTTCGCGTTGCCCGAAGCCGTGCCGCTGTTGCGCACCATGCGCAACCGGGCCGCCGAAGGCAGTTTCCTGGCGATAAGCGCCGTCGATCCTTTGAATCTCGCCGGAACCTTGCTGCCCGGGGAGAAAGTGCCGGCGCTGCCGGGTAATCGCGTGCTGTATTGCGATGGTTTGCCGGTGGGGGCGGTTATTGCGGGGAAAACACGTTTCCTGGTGGAACTGGACGGGCAATCGCAAGAGCGGGTGCGCTGGCATCTTGTCCGGCGCAGTTTTGACCGTATGCCGGCTTCACCGTTAATGACGGGCCGTTAATGATCGACTGTCGAGATGAACGGTTGAAAGATTCGCCGGAGTTTAACAATTAAGCGCTGATCTTCTTGCTAAAAATTACGCGGGCAAAACGAATTGTTAAATCTCACACGCTCAAGACAAATCCGTCCCTTATTAATGAAAGCGGAATGCAAGTTATGACCGTGGCGTTCTGAACCGCCTCTGTGCAAAACCTATAAGCCATGCGTACAATCCGGCGCGGGTCGCATTATCGGCTCCACTGACTTTTACTCGTGCTCACTCAGTCTTACTGGAGGCAAATCGGCGGATGGCGGCAAGGGGAAAGCCGCTGCCCGGAATGGGCGGGTCAGCAAAAATCAAATACGGATATAGCGATAACTCCCGGTTCCCTTCAGGTCGTTTTAAACACATGCTAAAGTTTTATCGCTAAAACGCCGTTAATTCCTTGAGATGCCGGGTTAATGGAGTAAAGCCGAACCCGGCAGATCTGGAAAATCATGTCGAACCCTGCTGTTATGGAGGCTGAGTAACGCCATGTCCACCCCCATCAGATTCGACAGTACCGATTTCCCCGAGAAGGATGCCGAGGAAATCTGGCGCGAAGGACTCAACGCCGTATTTGAGATCCAGCGGCCGAAAGATCCACCTGTGCCATTTCGCGCAAAGATGGAAAGCTGGCCTTTGGGTTCAGTGCTGCTCATGTCGCACGTCGTGGGCGGTGATGTTGAATTTCAGCGCACCCGCCGCCGGATAGCGACTTCCGGTATTGACCATTACCTGGTGCATTGCCTGCTCGACGGCGCGTTGGTGTCGACCTTCGGCCGCGACACCCAGCAGGTGTCGCTCGGCTCGGTAATCGTGCGCGACCTTGTCGTCGAAAATATCGGTTTCACCCGCGACGCCCCCATGGTGACACTCACCATCCCGCGCCATGCTATTGACTCGCGCACGGGCGGAGCGCTGCGCATGCACGGATTGTCCTGGCAGGCCACCGACCCTATCGGCCTGCTGATCGCTTCGCATATGCGCAGCCTGGTGAGCGTCGCCAGTTCGATGGACGACGAGCAGGCGCTGGTCGCCGGCGAGGCTACGCTGGACTTCGTCGCGGCTTGCGTCCTCAGGCGTGCCGAACGCTGGGCGCAATCCGGCGACCCGCGCCTGACCCCGGTGATCCGTGCGCAGGCGCTGAGTTTTATCGAAGGCAATCTGGCCGACATGAGCCTTGGCCCGGCGAGGCTGCGTGAAATCCTGAAGGTGTCACGCACGGCGCTCTATGAACTCTTTGAACCGATGGGCGGCGTCGCGGAGTATGTGCGGGCGCGCCGGCTCGACGAAGCCATGCGCCGGCTTGAATCGCCGCTGCATGCGCGCGAGCTCATTGGTGCGATTGCTTGTGCGGTCGGCTTCATGAGCGAATCGACGTTCAATCGCGCGTTCAAGGAGCGTTTCGGCTGCACGCCGACAGAAGCCCGCAGACGCCGCGCCGCCGGGGTGTCCACGGGCGGTGGCGCCACCGCTGCAGCCGACGCCGCGAGCCGCCAGGGCGAAGCGCGCGGAGTCGGCATCAGGACCGCCGCGACGATCCGCAGCTTAGGTAACTGATCGGTAGCTGATGCATAGCTGATCGGTAGCTGAGCGCGCGTAAGGAGGGCGTAAGAGCACGTAAACCAATTCCTCGACGAGCCGAACGAAATGGGCGGAAAGAGCGGACGGAATGAGAGGGAGGTTACGCGCGTCGAGGGCATCATTGCCGGGCTTTCAAACTGGTGTCGCGGATGGTATCGGCCCAAAGTCGAAGCTGTGAAAAAAGGGGCCAGTCATGTCGCGAACCGTTGGCGGCTTTCGGCGGAAGATCACACGCTCCCGGTGCGTGTAGCGGGAGCGGACATCTTCCGTATGGAACGGACACCAGGGCTCGTGACCCCCTGGGTGTTCACGACGAGCGCCACCGTGGCGACTCCGACAGACCGCCACGGCTACGACAGCGCGCCCGGCCTGCACGGCGCACAGGCTGTGACTACGCCGGGTCGTTCATCGCCGGCCCGGCAGTGGACGGCGGGGGACGCGGCGCCCGTCTCCGCGAGTTCAGGCCGACCACGGCTGGGCGCTGGAAAGCACAGGAATCGCCGGCTGAGAGAGAAAGCGTCACCAAGACGCTTCCAGGCGAAACACGCGTTGCGGGAGAGGCCGGCGACTTGAAACCCCGCTGCGTGTTCGACCCTAAACCAAGAATAACGTGACCCCGGGGAAACTCATGTGGCTGTTTGCTTTGTTCCAGGCTGAAACCTTGTTGGGTCGTATCTTCAAGCTGGGTGTGTGCGGCGCGGCGGTCGTCGCGCTTTATGCCGGTCTTGCCTCCAGACCGCAGTCGAGTGTCCAGATTGCGCTATCGCTTGCCGTGATCGCGGCGCTGTGGGTGCATGGTTATCGTGAGAGCAGACGGTTGTCGTATGCA
Organism: Caballeronia udeis; assembly: GCF_001544555.2. Classification (GTDB taxonomy): domain Bacteria; phylum Pseudomonadota; class Gammaproteobacteria; order Burkholderiales; family Burkholderiaceae; genus Caballeronia; species Caballeronia udeis. The sequence goes on from NZ_FCOK02000024.1 coordinate 28,207, forward strand.
TCGGCGCAATGCGATGCCGAGATCAGCGAGGACGAGGGCCGGATCCGGGTAGCGGGCGGTGGCGTCGATCTCGCGTTTCATCTCAGGTCGCGAACGCTGACGGTCAACAAGGTCGCGAAGCGGCTCGTCTCGACCGAAGCCCCCGGCGAGTTTCAACGTCTGCGCTCCGGCCGCTTCGAATGGCCGTTCCGGGCGCTGGCGGATGAGCCTGATTCGGGTGGCGCGAGCGTGGGCGCCGTGTCCGCGGCTTCAGAACGATGGGTGGGCGAGGCGCAGGCTTTCGCTTCAGATACGGGCACCGATACAGCCGCCGGCGCAAGTACGGCGCCGGTCGGTGAACGCAAGATCGACGTGTACTGGATGCATCCGGGCCAGGGTGACCGCCGGCTGTTTTCGGTGGCTGGCCCGGCAGGAAAATACGAAGCAATGGAACGCGCTTTTTCGATCTTCGCGGCATGGATCGATCAAGAGGACGAAGCACGTCGCGCGATCGAACGCCGCAACAAAGCCGAGGCCTGGCAACGCGACTGGGAAGCGAAACGGCTGGCGGAAGAGACGGAGCACACGCGGCGCCGAGGAGACGGCGCCATCGACGAAACCGATCCGCACTTGCGTGTCGCGGTCACGGCGATAGCGCCGTCGAGAAGGTGGTAACCGAGCCGTCGCCCGCTTGAAAAGCGGACGTCGTGCCGTGTTGTCCTATCGCCCGGAAGGAGCAAAAACGCGCAGACGATGACCGTCCGGGTCCAGCGCGACGAAGGTAAAACCGAAATCCACTTCCGTCGGCCGCTGGATGATTTCCAGGCCGCGTTCCACCCAGTCGGCAAAGAGATCGTGCACGGTGTCGCTGTTGCTCACCGAGAATGCGAGTTCCCCGCCGCCACCTGCCGCAGCCGCTGCCGGTTCGACCGTATGCTTTGACCACAAGCCCAGCTTGAGACCCGACTTCATGATGAACATGGCGAACGTCGGCGAAGATTCGACGGGCGTTTTGCGAAGCAAGCCCGCATAAAAATCCGCGCTCGCGGGAGGGTTGTCCACGTACAGGATGATGAAGTTGGGTTCGGTCATGGTGTTCGCTCGCGATGGGTCGGGGGAGGCCGCCGGGAAGTTTGGCCGGGAAGTGCGGCCGGGAATCCAGCGGGGCCGGCGCTTAACTGCCGGTGCTGAAGTTGAGTCCATCGTAAGCGCTGCTATTGCCAGTTTTTGTCAGTAGTCGATCGCAGAAACGCTTGCTGAAAAGGTTCTTTCCTTGCTCCGGCGCTGCGCTGATCGCGCGGCAAGACCCGGAGAAAGTCTTCGAGCCTTACTGGCGCCGGGCGAGCAGTCAACCGGGCGGCGGTGTCCCTTGTCCGGATAAAGTGATATACAACATAGATATCATATATTGGAGGTTGCAATGACCCCGTATTCTCGTTGACGTGCCCGACGCGCAACTCAACGATTTGATGCAGATCGCTGAAGCTGAAAAACGATCGCGGGCGGCCGTGATTCGCGATGCACTTGATGGATATATTGCGCAACGCAAACCTGCACTTGCCGTTGATGTATTCGGGTTATGGAAGGACAGAAACGTCGATGGTCTGGACTACCAAGATAAGTTGCGCTCGGAATGGTAAACGCTCTTTTTGACACCTGCATTCTCGTTGACTATTTGAACAAGGTCGAAGCCGCAAAAGCCGAGATGACACGATACGAATCTCGTGCGATCAGTCTGATCACCTGGACGGAGATCATGGTTGGTGCCACGCCCGAAGCTGAACAGCAGCTTCGGGCGTGGCTTAACACTTTTCGTATCATTGCTATTGATGAATTGATTGCCGCCAGGGCAGTCGACATTTGTAAGAAGCATCGGATCAAGCTTGCTGACGCAATTGTTTGGGCGTCGGCCCAGGCGCATTCGCTGTTGCTGGTCTCGCGCAATATCAAGGATTTTTCAGCTGATCAACCAGGTGTCCGCGTCCCTTACCGACTCTGACAGGAGGGGTGAGCACAGTGCCACTGGCAGCGGCACTTCTCCATTGCGCGTAGCCCAAGCATTCCGTTCAGGACTTCCACTGGTCAACACGGCACCCGTTACGGTTGGCAGTGGGTCGATCTAGCGCCATCCAGAGTTCGTTGCTACGTCTTGACCGACGCAGCAGTTCCAAACTCCGCCCCCAAGCCCTCTCCATACAAACCCGTATTGTCCCTGCCAATTCGGCGCTGCTATCGTTTGCAAGCGCTTGTGGAAGCGCTTCCACTCCACCGCTCAAAAGGAGTCCTCGTGGCACTCGACGCATCCGTTGTCTCCAGCGATCCGTTTTCTCCTCCTTCCGATTCAGCCCTCTGGCGACGAGACTTTCTGCTCGGCGCCGCCACCGCCTCTTACCAGATCGAAGGCGCCGTCAATGAAGACGGCCGGCTTCCGTCGATCTGGGACACGTTCTCGGCCACGCCCGGCAAAGTGCTGGCCGGAGACACCGGCGAGGTCGCTTGCGATCACTATCATCGGTGGGAGTCGGACCTCGACCTGCTTTCGACACTTAACGTAGACGCTTATCGTCTATCCATTGCATGGCCGCGCGTGATGGATGAAGCGGGGCGCCCGAACCGCAAGGGAATCGATTTTTACAAGCGCCTGATAGGGCGGCTGAAAGAGAAGGGTCTCAAGACGTTTGTCACGCTCTACCACTGGGACCTGCCGCAACACCTGGAAGACCGCGGCGGCTGGCTGAATCGGGATACAGCGTATCGCTTCGCCGACTACGCCGACCTCATGAGCCGCGAACTCAGCGGCCAGGTCGACGCCTGGGCCACGCTCAACGAACCCTGGTGCTCCGCGTACCTCGGCTACGGCAACGGCCATCATGCGCCGGGCCTCGCGAACGACCGCTATGCGACCCAGGCGATGCATCACCTGCTGCTCGCGCACGGCACTGCGGTGCCGGTCCTGCGGGCGAACGATCCCGCGTCGCTCAAGGGCATTGTCGCGAATGTGGGCCGCGGTACCCCGGACACCGACAGCGAAGCCGATGTCCGCGCCGCGCATCTTTTTGAAGTCCAGCACAACGCATGGATACTCGACCCGCTGTTTAAAAAGGCCTACCCCAAGGACCTTTTCGAACTGTGGCCTGGCACCGAGCCACTCGTGCTCGACGGCGATATGGAAACCATCGGCACGCCGCTCGATTTCCTCGGCATCAACTATTATTTCCGTACCAACGTGAAGAGCGATGGCGCGCATGGCTTCACGGAAGTGCCGTTGCCAGGCGTCGAGCGCACGCAGATGGGCTGGGAGATTCATCCCGATGGCCTGCGCGACCTGCTGATCGGATTCAACAAGACGTATGCGTCATTGCCGCCAATCTATATCACCGAGAACGGCATGGCGTCCGACGACAAAGTGGTTGATGGGCGCGTCGATGATTCGCAGCGCATCTCGTTCCTCAAGCGCCATCTGGCGGCCGTGGATAGCGCGATCAAAGCCGGCGTCGACATACGCGGATATTTCATCTGGTCGCTGATGGATAACTTCGAATGGGCCTTCGGTTACGAACGCCGTTTCGGCGTGTTTCATGTCGACTACAGGACCCAGAAACGCACCATGAAACACAGCGCCGAACTGATCGCGAAGTTCCTTGAGGAACGCAATTCCAACGCCTAGGCCAACACCCGCCCGACCCGCAGTTCGATTTCAATGCCGAAGCCGTTGGACCAAATGGACTACAGGGCCAAATGGAAGACATAGCCCGGAGGAGACTCAATGAACAGCATGAAGAAACTGGTCGTCAGTGTCATCGCAGCCGTTGCGGCTAGCAGCGCAGCGCACGCGGATCCGTTGAAAGCCACCGTGATCCACTGGTGGACATCGGGCGGCGAGTCAGCCGCCATCAAGCAGTTCGCCGATGCCTATAACAAGGCCGGCGGCTTGTGGATCGACCAGGCCGTGGCCGGTGCGGACCAGGCGCGCTCGACCGCAATCAACCGCATCATGGGCGGTGATCCGCCGACCGCCGCGCAGTTCAATACATCGAAGCAATTCCACGACATCATCGACCAGGGGCTGCTGAACAACGTGGACGATGTGGCGGCCAAGGAGAACTGGGACAAGATCTTCCCGCCGTCGATCATTGAAAGTATCAAGTCGAACGGGCACTACTACGCAGCGCCCGTGGATATCCACATGCCCGCCTGGTTCTTCTATTCGAAGCCGGCGTTCCAGAAGGCCGGCATCACGAAAGAGCCGGCCACCTACGACGAGTTCATCGCGGATCTGGACAAGCTGAAAGCGGCCGGCGTGATTCCGCTCGCGCTCGGCGGTCAGGCGTGGCAGGAGAAGATTACTTTCGACGCGGTGTTTGCCGACGTCGGCGGCCCGGACCTGTATCTGAAGGTATACCGTGATCGCGATGTGAACGCGGTCAAGTCCGATGCGTTCAAGAAGGTGCTGACGCAGTTCAAGCGCCTGCACAACTATATTGATCCGGGCTCGCCGGGCCGCAACTGGAACGACGCCACCGCGCTGGTTATTTCCGGCAAGGCCGGCGTGCAGATCATGGGCGACTGGGCGAAGGGCGAGTTCTCTGCAGCTAACCAGACCGCGGGCAAGGACTTCGGCTGCTTCCCGGGCTTTGGTCCGCATTCGCCGTATCTTGTCGCCGGCGATGCGTTTGTCTTCCCGAAGACCGACAACCCCAACGTAGTCAAGGCACAGAAACTGCTGGCGACGGTCATGACGTCACCGGCTGCGCAGGTTGCGTTCAGTGCGAAGAAGGGGTCGATCCCGATCCGCTCGGACATCGACGATTCGAGTCTCGACATGTGCGCGAAGGAGGGCATCGCGATCATGAAGGACAAGTCGCGGCAATTGCCGAATCCGGAAATGCTGACGCCGCCTGACATCAATGGTGCGCTGCAGGACGTCATCACCAACTTCTGGAACAAGAACCAGTCGGTGGAGGATGCGCAAAAGGCCTTCGCCAGCGGGCTGAAAAGCTGATGGCGTCCGCGCCCGCGAGCAAGACCCTGCGCGCTCCGGTCAGTCACGCGAAGCGCAAGCCGCTGAGGAAGCGGTTTGCGCTGACAGCTTATATCGCGTTGTTGCCGATGGCGCTCACCGTGGTGTTCGCCTATCTCGGCACGATGTTATGGAGCTTGCGCACGTCGTTCACCAACTCGCGCACGTTTGCATCCAACAGCTTCGCGGGCGTGTCGCAATACGTACGGCTTTTCAATAACGACAGGTGGATGCTGTCGCTGCAAAACATCGTGGTCTACGGGATTTTGTTCATCGTCCTGTGCCTCGCGATCGGTTTGCTGCTGGCGGTGTTCATCGACCAGAAGGTGATGGCGGAGGGCGCGCTGCGAACGATATTCCTGTATCCGTACGCGATGTCCTTCGTAGCAACGGGTCTTGTGTGGCAGTGGATCCTGAATCCGGAATTCGGCATTCAGGAAGTGCTGCGCAGGATCGGTTTTACACACGCGCGTTTCGACTGGATCGTCGATCAGGATCGCGTGATCTATACGCTCGTGATCGCAACCGTCTGGCAGGCGTCGGGACTCGTGATGGCGTTGTTGCTCGCGGGACTGCGCGGCATTGACGAAGAGATCTGGAAGGCCGCGCGCATAGACGGCATTCCGCGCTGGCGTGTCTACGTCAGCATTGTCATCCCCATGCTCGGTGCGTCCATTTCAACGGCCTTCATCCTGTTGTTCGTGATGGTCATCAAACTCTACGACGCGGTTGTCGCCATGACGCAAGGCGGCCCCGGCACGGCAAGCGAAGTGCCCGCGAAGTTCATCATGGACTACCTGTTCGGACGCGCGAATCTCGGGCTGGCATCGGCGGCTTCCATCGTTCTTCTCGTTACCGTGCTCGCAATTCTCGCGCCGGTCTTCTATATTCGCAGCCGCGCGCTGCGGCTCAGGGATTCCCGATGAACGCGCCACGCCAGCCGTTAAAACGCAGGTCGCGCTTTACGCCCGCGCGCTTGGGCGTGTATGCGTTCCTGCTGACTTCAGCCTTGTTTTTCCTGCTGCCGCTGTATGTGATGCTCGTCACGTCAGTCAAGCCGATGACCGAAATCCGGCTAGGCAATATCTTGTCGCTGCCGGTGCATTTCACCCTGGATGCATGGCGTGTCGCGTGGCAATCGGCCTGTACGGGACTGGATTGCCAGGGCATTCAGGTGGGCTTCTGGAACTCGGTGCGCATTGTCGTGCCGAGTACGGTCCTGTCCATCCTGGTCGGCGCGGTGAACGGCTACGCATTGTCGTTCTGGAAACCGCGCGGGGCCACCACGCTGTTCGCAATCTTGCTGGTGGGCGCATTCATCCCGGTGCAGGTGATGGTCTATCCGCTCGTCCGGGTGCTTGCAACGGTGCATTTGTTCAGCTCGTTGCCCGGCATCGTGCTGATCCACACCATCTTCGGCATGCCCGTGATGACCCTGCTGTTCCGCAACTACTACGCGGCGCTGCCGCATGAACTCTTCCAGGCAGCGCGCGTGGACGGCGGCGGTTTCTGGCGCATCTTCCTGCAGCTCATGGTGCCCATGTCCACGCCGATCATCGTAGTCGCCATCATCATGCAGGTCACCGGCATCTGGAACGACTTTATCCTGGGTCTCGTTTTTGCAGGAACCCGGAACCTGCCAATGACAGTACAACTGAACAACATCATCAATACCACGACAGGCGAACGCCTCTACAACGTCAACATGGCGGCGACCATCCTCACCTCCATGGTGCCGCTTGCCATCTATTTCGTCTCGGGTCGCTGGTTCGTCCGCGGCATTGCTTCCGGTGCGGTCAAGGGTTAGTCCAGGACTCATTCATGTCTACAGTCATGTCGAACGTTTCAATCCGCGACCTGGAGATCCAGCTTGGCTCCCATACGATCATCGGGTCGCTCGACCTTGAAGTTGAACCGGGCGAGTTTCTCGTATTGCTCGGACCTTCGGGGTGCGGTAAATCGACCTTGCTGCACAGCATTGCGGGGTTGATCGATGTGAGCGGCGGCAGCATCGAAATAGGTGGCCAGGATATGACCTGGGCCGATCCGAAAGATCGCGGTATCGCGCTCGTGTTCCAGTCCTACGCGCTGTATCCGACCATGAACGTCGAGCGCAATCTCTCGTTCGGCTTGCGTATTGCCGGCACGCCCAAAGCCGAGATCGAACGGCGTGTCACGCGTGCGGCCGAGATGTTGCAGCTTGGCCCGTTGCTCAAGCGCAGGCCCGCGCAACTGTCGGGCGGGCAGCGCCAGCGTGTGGCGATCGGCCGGGCGATCGTGCGTGAAGCAGACGTGTTCCTGTTCGACGAACCGCTGTCGAACCTCGACGCAAAACTGCGCACGGAACTCAGGCGTGAGCTGAAGCAACTGCATAAGCGCCTGGGCGCCACGATGATCTACGTGACCCACGACCAGGTCGAGGCAATGACACTTGCGACCCGCATGGCCGTCATGCGCGGTGGTGTGATCCAGCAGATCGGCACGCCCGCGCAGGTCTATGCGCATCCGGATAACCTGTTCGTTGCCACGTTTCTCGGCTCGCCGGGTATGAACCTGCTGAAAGGGACGCTCGGTCGCGAGGGCGGTGGCGTGCGGTTTCGCAATGAGCACGTCGACGTTGACGTTTCCGCGTATTCGTTTCTGCAGTCACCGCCGGAGAATCAACCGTGCGTGCTCGGCGTGCGCCCGGAGGACGTCTCCATCGATCCGGCGTTCGAGCATCGCGGCACGGTGTCGCTCGTTGAACCCATGGGCAACCACCGGGTAATTTGGCTCGATTATCATGGCACCCAAATCGCGTCGATCGTGCAGGACACGGCGACGGCGGCGGTTGACGAGATCACGGGCTTTTCGATCGACAGCAAGCGTATTTCGCTCTTCGACGAAACCAGCGGTGACCGGCTCTAAGCCAGCATGAAGTCTTTATTCACGGAGTAACAGTGGCAACCCTGAAGGACGTCGCGGTTCTTGCCGGCGTGGGCATGTCCACTGCATCGCGCGCTATCTCCGGCCGCGGACCTGTTTCAGCCGATGCGCTCGCGCGGGTGCAGGCCGCGATTGCCGAATTGAATTTCCGGCCTTCATCGATCGGGCGGGCGCTGTCAACGCAATCGCTCGGCATGATCGGCATCTTCGTGCCGACGTTCTTCGGCCCGTACTACGGCACGATCCTCAAGCAGACCGACATGGAGTTGCGCAAGGTGCATCGCCATGTGGTGGTGGCGACGGGCTGCGGCGACGACCCGCCGCGCGACCAGGCGATTGAAGCAGTGCAGTTCCTGATCGGCCGCGATTGCGATGGCGTAGTGGTGACGAGCCATGACCTGCATGACGAGGACCTCATCAAGATGCATCGCATGCATCCGAAAATGGTGTTCCTCAATCGCGACTTCGCGCAGATGCCGGAGGCGTCGTTTTGCGCGGATCATCATCGGGGCGGGGTGCTGGCGGCGCAGACGCTGCTTGCACATAAACACAAGAAAATCGCCGTGATTTCAGGGCCTTTCCAGGCTTCCGACAATTACGCGCGGATCGCAGGATTCTTCGAAGAGCTCGCGCGCAACGGCATTGACCGGACCGAGGTCCAGTTGATCGAATCGGACTTTTCGCCGGACGGCGGATATGACTCGGCGAAGCAACTGCTGGCGTCGAAGAAAAGGTTTACCGGGCTGTTCTGCGCCAACGACACCATGGCGATCGGCGCCTTGTCGTGTTTGCAGCAAGCGGGCATTTCGGTGCCGGACGAGATGTCGGTAGTCGGTTACGACGACGACTATTCCGCGGCGTTTTCCGCACCGGGCCTGACCTCGGTCCACATACCGACCGCCGACCTCACGCAGAACGCCGTTCGATGGTTGCTCAACGAGTGTTACGGGACCGCCTACACGATCTATCGCGAGTTTCCCGTGACCGTGACGAACCGCGCGTCGGTCGCCGCTCCAGCCAAACGACTGCGGACATGAGCTAACGAAACGTAACGTCGCGTAGCGCTCAAATACCTTCCTGCGCCCGCCGCAGCCGTTCGCGGCTGTTGATCAGATGGAGCCGCATGGCGGTACGCGCCGAGTCGGCGTCACCCCGCTCGATAGCATCGCAGATCTGCTCGTGCTCGCGATTCACGCGTGTCAGATAGTCCGCGTACCGGGCGGGCGGAATCTGCGTGGCGGTGAGGCGGGTGCGGGGAATCATGTGAGTGCCGAGGTGGGTCATGATGTCCACGAAATAGCGATTGCCCGTGGCATGCGCGATTTCCAGGTGAAAGCGGATATCGGGCGAGATGGTCCCGTTCGCCTCGCCCAGGTTGCGCTCGAAGTCATTCAGCGCGCGCCGCATGGCAGCGATCTGCGTTTTATCGCATCGCGCCGCAGCCAGGCCCGCGCTCTCCGTCTCCAGGCTGATACGCAACTCAAGCACGGCGAGGGCGTCGATGGAACCCGCCACGTCAGCAGGATCGAGCTGAAAGAGCGCTCTGCCCGGCGCCTCGCAGACGAAGGTGCCAATGCCATGCCGCGTCTCCACGAATCCCGCAGCCTGCAGCTTCGACAGAGCCTCGCGTACAACCGTGCGGCTCACGCTGAAGCGCTGGACCATTTCGGCTTCGGTCGCGAGCCGGTCGCCGACCTTGAGCTCGTCGGTTTCGATCTGCTGGCGCAGCGCATCGACTACCTCGGTCGTCAGGCTGCGCCGTACCGAGTGGTACGCCGGGGTTTCGAAGACAGCACGAGTCGGTCTCTGCACGGCTACCTCGATTGGGATAATGTTTCGCCAAAGTTGACAAACGGATGTGCGAATGATTATATGCACGCTGTAGTCATATGACAACGTACAATAAAAGCCGGATCAAGCGGCTTATCCGATCGAAAGGAGCATGAAAGCTCCCGGTAGCCGCGCTTATTGGAGACAGGCTTACATGGCCAATCAAGAACACGCAGTCCCGTTTAAACGCCTGTTGCTGACCGGCGCTGCCGGCGGCGTAGGCAAGGTCATCCGTTCGCGCGTGGCCTCGTTCGCGGACAAGGTCAGGGTCTCGGACCTGTCGGCGGCATTGCCCCTGGACGGGGCGCCGCATGAGGAAGTCATCCCTTGCGATCTCTCGGACAAGCAGGCCGTTGACGCCCTCGTGGCGGGTTGCGACGCGGTCATCCATCTCGGCGGGGTATCGGTGGAACGGCCCTTCGAAGAGGTGCTGGAAGCCAATATCAAAGGGGTCTACAACCTCTACGAAGGCGCTCGCCGGCACGGCGTCAAGCGCATCATCTTCGCCAGCTCCAATCACGTGACCGGGTTTTATCGGCAGGACGAGAAGATCGACGCGCATGCGCTGAGACGTCCCGACGGCTATTACGGCCTGTCCAAATCGTTTGGTGAAGACGTGGCGCAGTTCTATTTCGATCGCTACGGAATCGAGACGGTGAGCATTCGTATCGGCTCCGCGTTTCCGGAGCCGAAGGACCGCCGGATGATGGCGAGTTGGCTCAGCTACGATGACCTGCTTGACCTCCTGCAACGCAGCCTCTTTACGCCCGATGTCGGTCATACCGTGGTCTACGGGATGTCAGACAACATGGTCACATGGTGGGACAACCGGTTTGCATCGAAGCTGGGGTTCGTGCCGCGTGATTCGTCGGAGCCCTTCCGGGCAAAGATCGACGCGCAGCCGGCGCCCGAGCCCGGGAGTGCCGTAGCGGTGTTGCAGGGCGGGGCGTTCACCACAACGGGACCGTTCGAATAACGTCCGAACCACGTCCGACTCATTTCGAGTAAGCCCGCAAGACTGACCCCAGGCGCACCACCCCTGCTTGCAACAACCCCGGCATTGCTGCGATGACTTTCTCTCTCGATTTCAGCCCGCTGCTTCCGTACTGGCCCGTCTTCCTGAAAGGCGCCTGGCTGACGCTGAAGATGACGACCGTAGCGGTGTTCTTCGGTGTGATCCTGGGAACGCTGGTGGCGTTCGCCAAGCGCGGCAAGAACCGGCTCTTGTCGCGGCTCTGCTCGATCTATATAGAGGCCGTGCGCAACACGCCGTTTCTCGTGCAGATCTTCCTGTTGTACTTTGGGCTGGCCAGCTTCGGCGTGCGCATGCCGACCTTCGCCGCCGCCGCGCTCGCGATGGTGATCAACATCGGCGCTTATGCGGCCGAGATCATCCGCGCCGGTCTCGAATCGGTGCCGCGCGGGCAGATAGAGGCGGCCGAATGCCTGGGATTGTCGCGCTGGCGGATCGGCTGGCACGTGATGCTTCAACCATCCATTGAAAAGGTGTATCCCGCGCTGACCAGCCAGTTCCTGCTGATGATGCAGGCCTCGGCTATCGCGTCGCAGATCTCGGCGGAAGAACTCACGGCAACTGCGAACACCGTGCAATCCGATACCTTCCGTTCGCTCGAAACGTACATCGTCGTGGCGCTGCTTTATCTCGCGCTGTCGCTGTTGATCAAGCTGATTGCGTGGGGCGTAGGCGAGGTCGCGTTCAAGCGTCGGCGGGTCATCCGCCAGGCGGCGGAGCGCGCCGGTAAGCCGGTGCCCGATCAAGGGCGCATTGATACAGTGATTCCCGGGGGTGCGGCATGACCGGCGGTTTCACTGCGGCACATCTGTTTTATCTCATGCACTCGATCTGGTGGACGCTCGTGCTCTCTGCGCTGGCGTTCGTGCTGGGCAGCATCGGCGGCTTCGGCGTGATGCTCGCGCGCATTTCGCCGCGCCGCTGGCTCAGCCGTCCGGCGATGGTCTACATAGAAGCCATTCAGGGCATTCCGCTGCTGATCCTGTTGTTCATCGTCTACTTCGGTTTGTCCGTGTATGGCTTCCAGGTGCCCGCACTGGTCGCCGCGGGCCTTGCGCTGATGGTGTACACCAGCGCGTATCTCGGCGACATCTGGCGCGGGTGTATAGACGCCATGCCGAAGCCCCAATGGGAAGCGGCCGAATGCCTGTCGCTGACGCGCTGGCAGACCTTGCGCCTCGTGATCATTCCGCAGGCGCTGCGTCTTGCGCTGCCTCCAACGGTGGGTTTCCTGGTGCAGGTCATCAAGATGACGTCGCTTGCCTCGGTGATCGGTTTCGTCGAATTGACCCGCGCCGGTCAGATCATCAACAACTCGATTTTTCAGCCGTTCCTTGTGTTCGGGCTCGTCGGGGTTTTCTATTTCGTGCTGTGTTATCCGCTCTCGCGCTGGAGCCAATCGATGGAGAAAAAGCTCAATGTCGGCAATCGTTAAGCTCGCGGACGTCTATAAGAGCTTCGGCTCGAACCAGGTGCTCAAGGGCGTGTCGCTGGACGTGGCCAAGGGCGAAATGATCGCCGTGATCGGTGCGAGCGGTTCAGGGAAAAGCACGGCGCTTCGGTGTATCGACCGGTTGGAAACCATCGACCGGGGCACGATCGAGGTATGCGGCATTCGTGTCGATGACCCGAAGGTGGACCTGCACCAGTTGCGCCGCGAAGTAGGCATCGTGTTTCAAAGCTACAACCTGTTCGCCCACCTGACCGTAGAAGAAAACATCATGCTGGCGCTGCGCCACGTAAAGAAACTCGGACGCGACGAAGCGCGCCGCGTGGCGATGGGCGTGCTCGATCAGGTCGGCCTCGCGCAGAAAGCCGATGCGTACCCGGAGCAGCTTTCAGGCGGACAGCAGCAGCGCGTGGCGATAGCGCGCTCGCTCGCGATGTCGCCGAAGGTCATGTTGTTCGACGAAGTGACGTCCGCGCTCGATCCGCAACTGACTGGCGAAGTTCTGCGCGTGATGGAGGATCTGGCGAAGGACGGCATGACCATGCTGCTGGTCACGCACGAGATGGCGTTCGCCAAGCGCATGGCGGACCGGATCATTTATATGCACCAGGGGAAGGTGTGGGAGGTCGGCAGCGGCGACATGCTCGACGCACCGCAGACGCCTGAATTGCGTACGTTCCTGAACAACGGGCTGTAGTGTGCAAGCCGGGCTCGAAAGAAATCTTTTGAACTGACCATAAGAATGGAGACTGCTTTGAAGACCAACCGATCCAGATTCATCATGCGCGGCTGCGTGGCCGCTTTGTTGCTGGCAGGCGTTGCGCACAGCGCGATGGCCGACCAGCTCGACGACATCAAGAAAGCGGGCAAGATACGCGTGGCGATCGCAATGGGCACGCCGCTCTTCAGCTACGCCGACGCCAACCTTCAGCCCGCGGGATCGGATGTGGACACGGCCGCGGCGCTTGCCAAGGACCTCGGCGTGAAACTGGAACTCGTGCAGATCACGAATGCGGCGCGGGTGCCGACCTTGCAGGCCAGGCGCGCGGATCTCGTGATAGCGGATCTGTCGATTACGCCTGAGCGTGCGAAGGTTGTCGACTTCTCGATTCCCTACGCGGTCATCACGATCATTGTGGGCGGGACGAAAAGTGAGAACGTCAAGAATTACGGGGACCTGAACGGCAAGACAATCGGTCTTACGCGCGCCACCGTCAACGACACCATCACGACGCAAATGGCGAAGGGCGCGCAGATCCAGCGCTATGAAGACGATGCCACGCTGATCACATCGGTCGTAACCGGGCAGGTCGATATCTTCTCCAGCACGCCGTCGAACCTGGCCGAGATGGTCAAGCGCGCGCCGAATCGCAATCTGGAATTGAAGTTCCCGCAGAAGGATTTCGACCTGGGCATTGCGATGAACAAGGACGAGCCGAAGCTCAAGGAGTGGGTCAATAACTGGGTGAGCGCGAACCAGAAAAATGGCACGCTCAATGCGATCTACAAGAAGTATCACGGCCGCGACTTGCCGGCGAGCGTGACGAAGGGTTAAGCCTGCATAGCATGAAAAAAGGGCATCGCGATGTTGATCGCGATGCCCTTCGTATTTCACAAACTTGTTTCGCGAACTTGTTTGGCCGGCCGCAGATCAGGCCGGGGGAGTCTGACCAATCTCGTGGTTGGCCAAATACTCCAGTGCGCGGACCATGCCGGAGTGGTCCCATGCCTTGCCGCCATGCGCGGCGCATGCATTGAACAGCGCCTGGCAGGTTGCGGTGTTGGGCAGCGACACGCCAAGCGACTGCGCCGTCGAGAGCGCGAGATTCAAATCCTTCTGATGCAACTCAATGCGAAAGCCCGGATTGAACGTGCGTTTGGTCATGCGCTCGCCATGCACTTCCAGAATGCGCGAGGAGGCGAAACCGCCCATCAATGCGGTGCGCACTTTCTCCGCATCGACACCGGCCTTGGACGCCAACAACAACGCTTCGCCCACCGCTTCGATCGTCGCCGCGACGATCACCTGGTTCGCCAGCTTGCAGACCTGTCCCGCGCCGACTTCGCCGATCAGCGAGACGTTTTTCCCCATCATGTCGAAGAGGGGTTTCACGCTGTCGAAGGAAGCTTCCGAACCGCCGACCATGATCGTCAGCGACGCCGCTTTTGCGCCGACCTCGCCGCCCGAGACCGGCGCGTCCAGATAGTCCGCGCCGCGCTCGCGCACCTTCGCCGCGAACTCGCGGGTTGCGATGGGCGAGATCGAGCTCATGTCCACCACGACCTGGCCTTCGCGCAACGCGGCGACCACGCCGTTCTCGCCGAACAGCACGCGCTCCACGTCCGGCGTATCCGGCACCATGACGAAGATGACGTCGGCTTGGCGCACGACCGCGGCCGGGCTGTCGCACGCGAGCGCGCCGGCCTGGGTCAATGTCTCCGGTACGCCGCTGCGGGTGAATGCCGCCAGCGCCACGCCGTTCTTGATGAGGTTCTCGGCCATGGGTTTGCCCATGATGCCAAGACCGATGAAGCCTGCTTTCTGCATGTCAATCTCCACAAGTTGTCTGGGTGCGTCCTGCCAGGGTCCGGTTTCCGTGCTGCTACTTCTGCATGAAATGTTTCTGCACGGCTTGCGCCGCGTTCCTGAGCAGGCCCATGTCGGCACAAACCGCGATCACCTGGCAGCCCATCGACAGATACCGTTCCGCGTCGGCCTGCACGGGCGCCAGTGTGCCGCTGGCTTTACCCGCTGCGCGGGCGCGCTCGAAGACGTGTGCAATCGCCTGCTGCACGTCCGGGTGATTCGGATTGCCGATGTGTCCATAAGACGCCGCCAGATCCGACGGACCGAGGAACACGGCATCAACGCCTTCGACGGCAAGGATCTCATCGATTACATCAACTGCTGTCCGGCTTTCGATCTGGACCACGACGCAAATGTTGTCGTTCGCGGTGCTCAGGTAATCAGTCACGGTCCCGTAACGATTCCCGCGATGACCCACCGACACCCCACGAATCCCTTGGGGCGGATAACGCGTCGCGGCGACGGCGCGGGCGGCGTCGGCGGCGCTGTCAACAAAAGGGATCAGGAAGTTGAAGAAGCCGCTATCAAGCAGCCGCTTGATTACCACGCTGTCATTAGCCGGCGGCCTGACCACAGGGGCGCTGCGGCTGTCCTTGAGGGCCATGAGCTGCGGGATGAGGGTGAGGACGTCGTTGGGTGCGTGCTCGGCGTCGAGCAGGATCCAGTCGAAGCCCAGCATGCCGAGCAGTTCGGTCGTGATCGGGCTGCCGAGCGAGGCCCAGCATCCGATCTGGGTTTCGCTCTTCAGGACCGACTGGCGAAACGTGTTGGGCAAAGACTGGTAAGGCGAAGACGGTGTCATGGCTAGGTTTCCTCTGGCTTGACGCCTTGAGTTGGACGCTGAAGTATCCCGGCAATCTCATACGTTATCAGACGTCATATTACATCGAGGCTTTTCGGAACTGCAAGTGCATTGGCGGGTTGAGGGCGCCGCTCACGCGCATTCCCCTACGATACGCGCCGTTGCTTTATAGGCCCACGCGACCCTGCGGGGGTTGTGCGTCTGCCTCCGCGAGAAGCCAGTCCTTGAACAGGCGCACCGGTTCACGTAGCTCGGCGCCACCCGCGTGCACAATATAAAACGCCTTCTCCAGCGGAAGATGGGCATCGAAGGGTTCGATCAACGTACCCGCTGCGATTTCCGCTTCAACGAGCAGGGCGCTCGTGATCAAGACCCCCTGACCGTGGACGGCGGCCTCGACCGCCAGCAGGGTCTGATCGACATGAATGCTCGCAATGGCCGCTATGTGAGCGTGATCGAGCCCGGCGAACGTCGTCAGCCAGGCATCCCAGTGCGGGTGGAACGTATCGCGCAGCAAGGTCGCACGGGTCAGGTCGGTTGGGCGCTGCAGCACAAGGCGTTGCGCGTACTCCGGGCTGCAATAGACATGCGATGCATCGGCGCAGAGCAGCCGGGTTTCGAGGCCCGGCGCTTTGCCGTCGAAATGCCGGATAGCCAGATCGAATGGTTCGGACTCGAAAGTTGCCAGCGCCGTGGACGAGCTCACGTGCAGGGCAACTGACGGATAGCGTGTCAGAAAGCGCGCCATGCGCGGGGCAAACCACTTGGCGGCGAAGCCCGGCGGCATGGTCACCCGGACCCCTTGGCTATGACGTTCACGCAGACCAACGCTGGTCCGGACAATGTCGCGCAGGGGAGGCAGCACGCTTGCCGCGTACGCGATGCCGTCCGCGGTGGGCTGGATTCGCCGGATGTGCCGGGTGAACAGCGCGACTCCCAGCCATTCCTCGAGATGCCGGATTTGCTGGGCGACGGCGCCCGGGGTGACGGAAAGCTCATCGGCTGCACGAGAAAAACTATTCAACCGCATGGCGGCTTCGAATGCCCGCAATGCATTCAATGGAGGGCTGACGTTCATGGCGTAGTTTTTCTATTCCATGGAGAAGATAAGATCAGTTGTAACGGTTTTGGTCGATGGAGACAATAGCTTCACCAATCGACCCTCTCACATGACCGCCATGAAATACGCCGCCTACGTTGCTTTCGCCCTGCTCGGCGCGATCTGGGGCACCAGCTTCATCTTCACCAAATGGGCCGCCGTCTGGATTACCACGGGCCAGATCGTGTTGCTGCGTGTCCTGTTCGGCTTTGTGCCGGTCCTCGTGGCGGCGCTCGCGAGCCGCTCGCTGCGGTGGTGGCATCTGCGTCACGCGCATCATTTTCTCGTGATGGCCTTGCTTGCCACGGTCGTCTATTACTTCGCGTTTGCGCAGGGAACCGCGTTGCTGCTCTCGAGCGTTGCGGGCATGCTCAGCGGCGCCATTCCGCTATTTTCGTTTCTTGCCGCGTTGATATTCTTGCGCGAGGAGCCGCTGAACCGCCGCTGCGTGGCAGGGATGCTCATGGGTTTCGTGGGTGTGCTGCTGGCTGCCCGGCCGTGGACCAGCGGGGCGTCGCAGGTCAGTTTGCCGGGCGTGCTCTATATGCTCGGGGGCGCGTTCAGCGTGGGCTGCTCATTCGTGTATGCGCGCAAATTCCTCAGCCCCCTGGGCATCCCGCCGGTTGCGCTGTGCTGCTATCAGATCGGCACGGCGCTCGTCATGTTGCTGCTGGTCACGGACATGCACGGCGCCACGCGCATCCTGAACGACGGGCGGGCATCGCTGGGGCTTGCGCTTGGCCTTGGCCTCACGGGCACCGGGATTGCGTACTTCCTCTATTACTTCATCGTGCAGCGTCTGGGCGCAATGGCCGCTGCCGGCGTGACTTACATCCCGCCGGTGGTCGCGTTGTTCATCGGCTGTGTGCTGGCAAGCGAGCCATTGCGTTTGCTCGATGTGATCGCAATCGCAGCGATCCTGCTGGGCGTGTTCATCCTGCAATCCGCTCGCTCGGGACGTCAGGCACAGGCGCCTGCGATTGCGCGGCCAATACGCTGCGGGGAGCAAGCGTAGGGGGAAACGCGCGACGGCGGAAATGACAGGCCAGTCGCCTTACGACCAGCCAAGCGTGTCACCACGCTTATAGCGAGTATTTTTCGAATCGCCGTCCGGCGCCGTATTGCGCCCGTCCCAGCCTTATAAAACAAGGGTTTCTGGCCCCTCGCCGCCATTTTCTCCAACCGGCTGCCTGCCTAAACTTATCCGCCCGCGGGCCGTAAGGAGAGGGTCGGCACGGGCCGATGTCCTCGCGCGACGCAGCGCATCGTATGGAGATTCGATGAAAACAGCGGTAAGCATCAAGGCGTGGCTCAGTATCCTGGTGGCGGCATTCGCCATCATGTTGGCCGCCACGGGCGGCTACAGTATTTATGCCGCGCGAACGGCCGACGCATCCATGCGCGCCCTCTACATGCAGGACACCCACGGACTGGACCTGCTCGCCAAGGACACGATCCGCCTGCTGATCGCGCGCACGGCGTTGCAGGACTACGACCCGCGCGCGGGCAATGCGGATGCGGCGGCGTTGCTGCGTGACGCCCAGGGTGCCATAGACGGCGCGAATGACGCATGGAAAACGTTTGCGGTACTTGCCAGCGGCCATGAAGAGCAAACGCTCATGCAGACCGCGAACCATGCACGTGAGCAACTCGTCCAACAGACGCTTCTGCCGGCAGTGGACGCGCTGGAATCGAAGCGTGTGAGCGATATCCGCGAGTTCAACGAGAACCAGATCAAGGACGCGTTCAACGCCTATGATGCCGCGCTGCAGCCGCTTGTCGCCATGGAGTTCGAGCACGGCAAGGCGCGTTTCGAAGCCTCGCAGCAACGCACGGACACGGTCATGTGGATCTCTGCGGCGCTGCTTGTAGCCGGGCTCGTGCTGGCGTTCTTCTCGCGTGTCGCATTGGAGCGGATCGTGATCGTGCCGTTGCGGGCAGCAGTGGCGGCTTGCACGGAGATAGCCGGAGGCAACCTGGCTACCCGGCTCATCGCGCGCCGACAGGATGAAATCGGTCGCCTGATACAGGGGTTATCGACAATGCAACAAGGCTTGAGCACAATAGTCGGCGGCGTACGCGACGGCACGGAGCAGATGGCCGTGGGGACACGCGAGATTGCGTCGGGAAACATGGACCTGTCGCAGCGGACCGAGGAGCAAGCGGCTTCGCTGCAGGAAACGTCAGCGAGTATCGGGCAACTGACGAGTACGGTACGCCAGAACGCCGATAGTGCGCGCCAAGCAAGCGGCCTTGCGCAGACCGCATCGGAAACCGCCAGTCACGGCGGTCAGGTCGTAGCCGACGTGGTGTCGACCATGGATGGTATCAATAGTAGTTCGAAGCAAATTTCAGAGATCATCGGGGTGATCGAAGGCATTGCGTTCCAGACCAATATTCTTGCATTGAACGCGGCGGTTGAAGCGGCGCGAGCGGGCGAGCAAGGGCGTGGATTCGCCGTGGTGGCAAGCGAAGTGCGCGCGTTGGCGCAACGTTCAGCCGGCGCCGCGAAGGAGATTCGCGATCTGATCACCACGTCGGTGGAGCGTGTCGGCAACGGCTCGGTGCTGGTCAGGAACGCGGGCAGTGCAATGGGCGACATCATCGTCGCGGTAGGCCGCGTCACGGACATCATGCGGGAGATCACGGCGGCGTCCGAGGAGCAGACCACCGGCATTGAGCAGGTCAATGTGGCTATCGCGCAGATGGATCAGGTGACGCAGCAAAACGCCGCGCTGGTCGAACAGGCTGCCGCCGCGGCGGCAACGCTTGAAACGCAGGCGGCACAGATGAACGCGGCCGTCGCGCTGTTCACGCTCGCCGCGCGGTAGCGGTACGTGACACTGCGTCATGCATCCCGCTTATGCCTCCCGCTCGGGAAGCGTGTCCGGCCAACGGTTCTCCTCCACGCAATTCGATGTGGGTACGCGCCTGGCCCAGCCTTCTGCCTGCAGCATCGGTTCGTCGTAGAAACGCTCTACATGCCCGATGCACAGAATGGCGACCGGCTTCGCGTCCGCAGGCATATGCAGCAGCCGTTGAACCGCACTTACGTCGAACAGCGACACCCAGCCCATCCCGAGGCCTTCGGCGCGCGCGGCCAGCCAGATGTTCTGGATAGCGCACGCGACCGATGCCAGGTCCATTTCAGGCAGCGTCCGGCGGCCGAAGATGTGGCGCTCGCGATTCTCCATCAGGCCTACGACCACGACCTCGCCGCAGTCCAGGATGCCCTGGACCTTGAGCCGCATGAATTCGTCGCTGCGCTCGTTGAGCACCTCGGCAGTGGCGCGCCGCTCGGTTTCAACGACGTCGTGCAACGCGGTGCGCAGGTTCCGGTCCGTCACGCGGACGAAGCGCCAGGGCTGCATGAAACCGACGCTCGGCGCATGGTGCGCGGCGTCGATCAGCCGCGCCATTTGATCGGCGGCAATCGGGGCGTTGGTGAAGTGCCGCATGTCGCGGCGTTCGTGGATCGCGCGGTACACCGCGGCAATCTCGGGCTCGGAAAAACGCTTGAAGGTCGAATCAGTCATACATCCATGCTTAAAAAGTGTCCCAGGGGCGAACAAGCGGGCAAACATCCGGGCCGGTGTCTATCGCCGGGAAACGGAGTTTTCCCAACCCACGTCCATCGCAGCATGACTCACGCACCACGAACGCGCACCGATGTCGTTATTCACCACATCCGCGTCGCCTTCCGATAAATCTTCGTGTCGCGTGCTGCCGTTATCTGGTCAATCAACGCTTGATTCCAGTGGTTCCCTTCACGGTTCGCCCCAGATATCCGGAGGATACAGACCTGTTGCGCCGCGTACTACCGCGACGCAGTGGGGACTAGCCCTTATGCGCAAACACATGACTATTCGCGGCGGCCTGGTCGCGACAATCGCCATTTACACCGTCTTGCTCATCGCGGTCATCCTGGGGGGCATCCTGGGTCTGTACGGCAGCAATTCGGCGCTCAGGGAGATGTATCGCGACGATACCGCGTCGGTGCTGCACCTCAAAACCAGCTCGGAGCGCTTGCTGTTGCTGCGCGCCGGGTTCGGCGAAGTCGAGCAACTGATCAGCGCCGGCAAGCCCGCCCAGCGCGAAATCGCCCGGCAGCATGCGCTGCTGAACGAGAGCAACAAGGAACTGGAAGCTTTCCGGAAGCTTCACGAGCCGGTGCCGGCGGAGAAGGTGCTGATCGATGCGATGCAGGCGCGGCGGGATCAGCTGCTGGCCCAGGTGTTCCAGAAGGCGCTGACCGAGCTCGACCAGGACAACCTGGTGGATTTCCTCACGACCCAGCGCGAAGCGCCGCCCGCGCTTTTCTCCGATTATCAAAGCGCGCTGAGCGCGCTGGAAAACTTCCAGGTCGAACGGCAGAAAGCCCGCTTCGACACCACCGATGCGCGTTTCAAAGCCATGCTCTGGGCGCTGGGCGCCGCCGCGGTCGTCGCGCTTTTCATCGGCTTTTTCGCGCAGAGAATACTGACCCGGGCGATCGTGCGGCCGATCGACATGGCCGTCGATTATTTCGGCCGGATCTCGGCCGGCGACCTGACCAGCACCGTGACGGTCCAGCGCAACAACGAAATGGGCTACATGCTCAACGCGTTGAAGGGCATGCAGGAGGGGCTCGCGCAGACGGTGCGCAAAGTGCGGTCGAGCGCGGAGACGATCGTGCGCGACGCCCATGCGATCTCGGGCGGCAATCTCGATCTGTCGGCACGCACGGAGCAACAGGCCGCGTCGCTTCAGGAAGCTGCATCGAGCATGGAGCAGTTGACCGCGACGGTGAGGCAGAACGCCGACAACGCGCGCAACGCAAGCGAACTCGCGGCGAGCGCATCGGATATTGCGTTGCGCGGCGGGGACGTGGTGAACCGCGTGGTCGCGACCATGGACACGATCTCGGGCAGCTCGGACAAGATCGTGGGCATTGTCGGGGTGATTGAAGGGATCGCGTTCCAGACCAACATCCTCGCGTTGAATGCGGCGGTGGAAGCTGCCAGGGCAGGCGAGCAGGGCCGGGGTTTCGCGGTCGTTGCCAGCGAGGTGCGCAGTCTTGCGCAACGTTCGGCATCGGCGGCGAAGGAGATCAAGGAACTGATCGGTACTTCCACGTTGAGCGTGAAGGACGGCAGCCAGCTTGTGGCTCATGCCGGCGCGACCATGGTCGAGGTCGTGGACGCGGTCAGGCGCGTGAGCGCGATCATGGCGGAGATCAGTCTGGCTTCGGGCGAGCAGACCACCGGCATCGAGCAGGTCAATGTGACGGTGGCGCAAATGGAAGAGATGACGCAGCAGAACTCGGCGCTGGTGGAAGAGGCGTCGGCGGCTGCGGTGTCGCTGGAAGAACAGAGCCGGCAGTTGAATGATGCGGTAGCGCTGTTCCGGTTGAAAGCCGCCGCGTGAAAGGCGGTTTTATATCCAGTACGTCAGGTCTGCGCAGGTCATACCCATAACCGGTGCACCTGACACTCACGCCCGCTACCTTATCTACCTTTATAGGGCTATTCCATCATGGGCCAGGCGAGATGCGGAGACGCCCAGTCCAGCTCACTCCCGACAACCATCACGCGCTCGTCGCACATGAACGCCATGGTCACGCCGACCGACGCGCGCCCGCTGGTCAGCGACAAATACGGCTGGCAGAACACGGCTGTTCCCATGTTAGCCACGGCCTTCCAGTAATACTGCCGATGATCCCATCGCCCTGATTGCGCAGCGAACAACGGTCCAAGCCGGACGTCCGCAGCCGACCCCGCGCGGCCGGTAGTCTCCTGGCCCAGGATGCGGCCGGTATCGTCGAGAACAAAGCAGCGTTTGCACAGTTCCAGCTTCGCCATGGGGGCGATGGCGTCGCTGATGCTCACGCCGTTCATCAACGCCGCCGCTGCTGTATTGAGCATCGTGAGATAAGGCGCCAACTGTGCTTCGAAGCGCGCAGTGCGCACGATCCGGCCTTCGGCAATGACATCGAATGCATGATCGATGCGCCGCGTGACTGCCGCCGCCGAGGGCAACGTGGCACTCGGTCTGCCCAGCAGGAACCCTTGCGCGAAATCGACGTTGGATTCAACCGCCAATATGAGCTCCTCGGTCGTCTCGATCCCTTCCACGACCACCAGCATGTCCGCCCGATGCAGCAGCGAAACAATGGTGGGGAGGAGAGGCTGATCAGAGGTACGGCTCTTCGCGCGGATCAATTCGCCATCCAGTTTGACGAAGTCCGGCTGGATGCGCAGCAGGCGGTCGAGGTTGGAGTGGCCCGTGCCGAAGTCATCGACTGCAATCAGGAAACCGCAGCCGCGATACCGCCACGCAGCCAGCGCAAGCTCCTCCACATCCACGCCTTCGGACTCGAGAATCTCGAGCACGACGCCGCGGGGATCCAGTCCCGCTTCGAACACGATGGCCGCCAGCGTCTGCTCATAACCCGCCTGGATGAAAGTGGACGGCGCGACGTTCAGGAACAGCCAGCAGTCGAGAGGCAAGCGTTTGCGCGCGTTCGCCAGATGAAGGTGATGGGTCAACGAGTCCAGGTCGGTGATGCCGGGATTCGACTGCGGCGCGAACAGCTTGTCCGGCTGCAGCGGCGTGCCGTTCCGGTCGAAGCCGCGCAACAGGGCTTCGAAACCGACCTGCTTCTGATGCGACAAACTGTAGACCGGCTGATAGTGCGTGAAGAGATCGAATGCACCCCAACGCGTGACCACGACCGGCTCCTCGTCGACGCGCGTGTCGTTGTCTTCATCAAGGGCAGTCGCGCGCACGCGCTCGACCCGTCTTGCCTGCTCGACGAATACCCGGTTATGGCCCGCGTGTTTTGCGCGCAACAACGCTTCGTCGGCACGGTCGAGCAGTTGGGTGACGTTCTCATTCTGCCGGCGATGCGCCACGCCGAAACTGGCGGTGAGAAAACCGTCGGGCCGCTGGATCGTCGCTATGAGAATGCGCAGCGTGTCGGCCAGCGCGGACGCCCGATCAGGCGTGGGCGTTTTGATAAGGACCGCGAACTCCTCGCCTCCAAGCCGTCCGATCACCGCGTCCGCAGGCACGGCGTCATTTAGGACCGTGGTGACTTGCAACAGCGCTTCGTCGCCTTGTGCGTGGCCATACTGATCGTTCAGGGACTTGAAGCGGTCGATGTCCAGGAAGATCACGCTGACCACTTCTTCGTGACCTTTCGTCTCGCTCATCATCTGTTCCGCACGCTCGAGAAAAGTGCGCCGGTTCAGGAGTTGGGTCAAGGGATCGGTCGCGGCGAGTGCCAGCAGTTTCTCTTCGAGCAGGAAGTGGTTGAGCCGGAACCAGTAGAAGCAGAAATGAAACGTGGTTGCCGTCGGGATACCAATCGCGACCCACATGGCGCACAAGACGTAGTCGTCATGCGTGAAGGGCACCGCCATGACAAAGGGCAGCCCGGCGAGATAAAACGCAATCGTTCCCAGGATGAAATGCCGCGGCGTCAGCCACAGCGGCGCCGCGCAGATTGGAATGACCATGCCGGCCGGCAACATCCAGAAGAGCGGTTTTTCGACGCCTTCGACGTTGATCACGATCCCGATCTGCAGCACCACGATGTAAAGCACGCCGATCAAGCCGAATATGAACGTGGACGGCGCCTTCGGGATTGCCGCGACGAGCAGCAACATGGCGAGCGCGCATGTCAGGCGCGGCCAGAGCGGCAGGTAGGTACCGGTTACGTGCGAGCGGGCGGTGACGAAGATCAGGAATGCCACCACGGTAAAGGCCATGGTGACCGTTGATAACGGCCGTTGCTGATCCATCGAACGGCGGTGGAAACAGAGTCTGAGCGTGGGGGTGATGGTTGGCGGAAGCAGGGAAGTGAGCATGTTCTCGGGTATGTTTTAGCAGCCTTATTAATTAATGAGGCTGTCGGCTGTGCCGGGCCGAGTTGTATGAGCTACCGCGGATATCAAATCACATGATCCGGTTATGATCGGATGAAATGGATTGTCTTACCTTGCGCGGCCGCGCTCAAGAGAATGTTTACCCAAACGTATTCTTTCGGAGACTAAGGCGCCTGCGTGGCGCCGGATGGGAGTGTTACAGGGAAGGGAGAAAGCGCTATTCGTGCGCCATGCGATTACCGCAGGCAAAGCAATGCCACGGTTGTCCGGTATTGCAGACAGTTCAGCAATCAGGCCGCCCGTTCGACAAATTCGCTTTCAATTATTCAGATCAGCCGCGAGCGGCCATTGCGGCCATTGCGTCGCAGTTCGGCGACTTGCCAGGCGGCGAGCGCGATACAGCCAAACAGCACTTCGCGCATCCGTTTCACCAGCGCGAGCGCGATGCCCGCTTGCCTGTCCACGCCGGCCATGTGGGCGAGCACCATGATCGCGGCCTCCTGCACGCCCAGCCCCGCCGGCATGAAAAACGCCGCGTGGCGGACCGCCTGAGTGAGCGCTTCCACGGCAAGCGCGCTGGCAATCGATACCGGATGGCCGAAGAATGCGAGCGCCCAGTACACCTCGAGCGAACCGAGCATATAACCGCCCAACTGCCACGCGAAAGCGCAGGCAAGCAAGCCCGGGCGCTGCATCAGCGCGTCTATTTCCCGGTCGAGCCGCGCGCCGTCCAGCTTCGACAGGAACCGGCGAGACGGTCCGAGCCAGCGGGCCGCATGCCTTTCGAGCGCCTGAAACAAGCCGCCGCTCCTGACCAGAATAAAAAACACAATGGGGACCGGTGACGAGAGCAGCAACGCAAGACCGATCAGCCGCACGCCCGCAAACGCGTGAGTGGTCGCCACCAGCAGCAACAAGCCCAGTGCGGAGAACGCATATTGGACGACCACCGTCACCAGCACTTCCACGATCACCGATGCACTGACGCGATTCACGTCGGCGACATACCAGTGCGCTAGCCGGATTCCCACCAGCTCACCGCCGACGCCCGCTGCCGGCAGCAGGCGGCTGACCGACTCGCGCACCGTTGCTATCCACCACAGGACGGGCAGCGGCGCGAGGCGGCCGAGGAGAACCCGCCAACCGCATGCATCGAGTAACAAGGGCAGCGCGTGGAACGGGACGAGCCAGAGCATGGTGATGCCGGCTTGGCGGATTCCCCGCAGCACGTCGGCGAAACCCTCGTGCACGGCGAAAACGCTCAGCAAGCCGATGGCGAGAGGCCAGCGCGCCCACGCGAGCCAGCGCAGCGCCGCAGTCATAGGACGCGCAACGCCGGCTTGACGGCTGACGTAGTGGCCGGGAACACGTCGCGAAAGCCGCCGCGCGGCAGGCCCATGGCGTCCATTGCGGCAGCCACGCGCGGCGAGACCAGTGCAGCAAGCTCGTCGGCGTGCCGGTAGTCCGCCATTGAAGGCGTGAGCGCGTCATCACCCGGCATGGCGGGATGGCAGTAGATCTCGGTCACGCCATCGGGGAGCGTGCCTAGCGCCTTGATGAAGGCTGCTTCGTCCATTCGCCCGCTCTGCGCGAGACCCGCTACGTGATCGTTGTGAGCAAGCCGGCGCCGGTCGAGGCGCGCGCGCACCAGCGAAATCCAGGGCCGCAATAGAAGCGGCCCGCGCGCCTCATAAGGCAGGCGCATTGCCCTCATGCCGAACTCGCTGCCTATCTCGAGCAAGAGCGACAGCACGGTCGGGTGAAGATGGAAATGCTTGTGCGTATTGACGTGATCGAGCGGCAGCCCGGTCGCGGCAAACGCTTCGAATTGCGCGCGAATTTCATGAGCCAGCTGGGCTCGTACGCGGGGAAGAAAGAAAAAGCGCACGCCGTCGCGCACCATCGCGTTGCCGAAACGTCCCTGGTCATCAACGAGCTGGGCAATCTCGCTGCGCGGCGACGTTGCCTGGCCATCGGCGAGGACAACATGCAAACCCACGCGTAAAGTCGGCAGCCGCCGCGCGCGCTCGACGGCGTCAGCGGCGGCGTCGCCCGAGACCATCAGGCTGGCAGAGGTCAGCACGCCGTTTCGATGCGCACGCTCGACCGCGTCGTTCACGCGTGGGTGCAGTCCGAAGTCGTCCGCGGTCACAATCAATGCTCGTCGTGCCGGCCCGGTCGCCGCTTGCGACCGGCTCATGCTTCGTGGGTGCGCAGGAAACGGAAGAACTCGACTCCTTCACGCAAGCGCCGCTTCATCATCTCCCAGCTCATCAGCATTTCGCGCACGATCTCCCAGATCTTCGACGGCCGGAAATAGAACTGTTTGTAGAACCTTTCGAGCCCGTGATAGATCTCTTCACGCGATAAATGCGGATAGCCGATAGCAGCCAGTTGCACGCCTTCCGCACTGACCAGATTGATGACCTTGTTCTCCTCCAGCCAGCCGTTGTCCACCGCCTGCTTGTAAAGCGTGGTGCCCGGATAGGGCGCGGCGAGCGACACCTGAATGGTATGCGGGTTGATTTCCTTCGCATAACGAATGGTATTTTCAATTGTCTCGCGGGTTTCGCCGGGCAGGCCGAGAATGAAGGTGCCATGAACCTTGATGCCGAGCTTGCGGCAGTCAACGCTGAAGCGCCGCGCCATGTCCGTGCGCAGTCCCTTCTTGATGTTCAGCAGGATCTGGTCGTCGCCGGATTCATAGCCCACCAGCAACAAACGCAGGCCGTTCTCCTTCATGATCTTGAGCGTTGAATACGGCACGTTGGCCTTCGCGTTGCAGGACCACGTGACGCCGAGCTTGCCCAGCCCCCGCGCAATCTCTTCCACGCGCGGCTTGAAGTCGGTGAAGGTGTCGTCGTCGAACATGATCTCCTTCACTTCGGGCATGTTGTCCCTGATCCACTTCACTTCTTCCAGCACGTTTTCGACTGAACGTGTCCGGTAGCGGTGACCTCCCACGGTCTGGGGCCACAGGCAGAAGGTGCAGCGTGAGC
Organism: Caballeronia udeis; assembly: GCF_001544555.2. GTDB lineage: Bacteria > Pseudomonadota > Gammaproteobacteria > Burkholderiales > Burkholderiaceae > Caballeronia > Caballeronia udeis. The sequence goes on from NZ_FCOK02000024.1 coordinate 55,799, forward strand.
GGCAACCGCGGCCTGTATAGATCGACACATAAGGGTGCGACAGGTAGCCGATGAAATAGTTGTCGATCTTGAGATCGCGCTTGTAGACCGGTGCGACGAAAGGCAGCGCGTCCATGTCCTCGAGAATAGGCCGCGCCTCGTTATGCTCGATCGAGCCGTCGGCAAGCCGGTAGCTCAGGCCCTTGATTTGCGCGAAGGGTTTGCCTTCGGACACTTCCAGACAGGTGAAGTCGAATTCCTCGCGACAGACGAAATCGATTGCATCGCTTGCGAGCAGCGAATTGAGCGGATCCACCGCTACTTTCGCTCCCACCATGCCGATCAGGAGCGACGGTTTATGCTCCTTCAGCTTCTCGGCGAACAACGCATCGCTTGGGAACGAAGGCGTGCTCGTATGGATGATCACCAGATCGTAAGCCTCGGCGATCCGGAGGGTCGCGTCCACCGTCAAGCCGTCGGCGGGGGCATCGAGCACCCGGCTGCCCGGCACGAGTGCGGCGGGCTGTGCGAGCCAGGTCGGGTACCAGAACGAACGGATCTCGCGCTTCGCCTGGTAGCGCGAACCCGCGCCGCCGTCGAAACCATCGAACGAAGGGGCCTGCAAGAACAGCGTTTTCATAAGTTGCTCCTGAAACTTGGACTTGCCGTATGGAATGGCTTTATTGGTTTGCTTCGCGATTCGCAACACGCGCGGGGGCGGTATCGAAGCGCTTGTCGGGCACGTCCGTCAGATTGACCTCCGGTGTGACAACCTGCGGCACGATCCGGATGCGGGCTCCCCGCCAGATCACGTGCGAGCCGAACGCCGCCGCGATCCATTCGGCGGACAACAGCAGGTCGCGCAGCGGAATGAGCGGCAGGTCGCGCCAGAACGAGCGCCAGTGGCGGGTAGTTCTCCAGTGCAGGAGCAGCCGTGCGCTGAGGCCGAACGACGTGCTCAGGTCGACGATCATGTCGGCGGTGGAGTCGGCAAACGCGCCGCCGCTCCAGTCGAAACCGAGGCCCAGCAGCCAGCTTGTCAGCAGCCATGGCGACGTGAAGGTGATGAAGAGGAACGCAAACCCCAGCGGGTTGATCGAGCGGATGGTGCGCAGCCAGCGGGTCTCGCGCAGCCAGAGCGAGGGCAGGTCGCGCTCGGTCACGTCCGTTGTGACGGTGAGCTCGGACACGTGCGTGCGCAAGCCGAGCTCTCGCACGTATTCGGCCAGCCAGAAATCGTCCGCAACGCAATCCTTTAGTTCATGAAAACCGCCGATTGCATCGAGGGTTTCGCGGCGCAGCGCGAGCGTTGCGCCGAAACCGAAGCGGCGCGCGCCGGCCGCTCGCGCCACATGCACCGACGGCACGAACCATTCGTCGATGAAAAGCGCACCGAGCCGCGCCCACACTTCGCCTACCCGCCGCGCGCGATAGAGGCAGGTGACCAGGCCGGCCTGGCCCGAGAGCAGCGGGGCGGAGACTGTATGCAGATAATCCGGTGGGACCGCAATGTCACTGTCTGCGATCACGATGACTTCGTGGCGCGCGTGCTGCACAAGATTGATCAGGTTACTGACCTTGAGGTTGAGGCCGTGCACGGAGTCGTTGACGACGAGCGTGATGTCGAGCTTTGGGTACGCCTCGCGCAGCCGGTTCACCACCCCGACGGCAGGGTCGGCCGCCGATGACACGCCAAAAAGCAGTTGAAAGTGCGGATGCGTCTGCCGGCAGAACGTTTCGAGGTTGGAGTAAAGACGTGGCTCGAGGCCGCATAAAGGCTTGAGCACGCTGATGGTGGCGTGCATCGTCGGCTCGCCTCCGGCGCGCGTCATGCCCCACGGCCGGGAACCGTAACGCATGAGTGCTGCGACCGTTATGTAGACGGATGAGAGGCAGCAGAGGCCAATCAGCATCCATTCGATAACGGGTAGCGGCGTCCAGGTCATGCTATTCCTCTGCATGTATCGGTGGCCGGTCACGCTCAGGCAAGACAGGCCGGTTAGCGGGATAGTGGACCGAGCTGTTTGATTCGAGGATCCTCCCGCTGCGGTCGATGTTCAAGCGTAGTTGTGTGCCAGTGTGGGTGCCGGCGGATGGGACGCTGTCATCCTGCAGTCAACCCGGAGTCACCCCTAACGCTGTCGTCCGTAAATATATCGTGCACTGATTCGAGTCATCAAATGAAATCTGTCACAGTATTACTGACAAAATCATGGGTGAATAATTTCACTCCGCTTTCGCAAACGGAGGGGCTGTTGACACGATTGCGAGGAAGGCGCTAGGCGCAACAAAGCTGAAGGCGATGCAACAGGCAGTAGATAGCGCCCTTTTCACTGCTCGCGCGTTCAGCCCTCGATGGTGTTTCTTCACAGGCATGTTCGAGGCTGCGCGAGAGCGGTTCGTACCCCCAATTCCGGTCGAACTCGCCGGTGTGCTCCGTGCGTGCACCGTATGCGCTCCGTTTTTACCACGCTCGCACGATCATGGCATTCGTCGCGGCGCCGTTGCCGTTGCTGTTCCGACTGCTGTTTCGACTGCTCTGATTTGTGTATTCATCTAGACGTCTTGCAAGCGTCACTGCTACGTCATGTTGCATTCCTAGAATCCGTCGCAAAGCTGTAAGGTTTGAAATGCGATTGTGAGGAAACCATGGATGCAATTCACATCGAACGTCTCAGCAAGACGTTCAGTAATGGCCGCAAGGCACTCGACTCCATCGACCTGAAAGTTGGCGAAGGAGAAATGATCGCGTTGATCGGTGCATCGGGCTCAGGAAAGTCCACGCTGCTGCGGCACATTGCCGGCTTTACGGCATCCGACCCGGCACCCTCGCACATCACGCTGCTCGGCCGGCCCATCCAGCACAACGGCAAGGTCGCGGGCGAGGTTCGCCGGATCCGCCGCGATGTCGCCTTTGTCTTTCAGCAGTTCAATCTCGTAGGATGCCTTACCGTGCGTACCAACGTGCTGATTGGCGCGTTGTCGCGGGTGCCGTTGTGGCGGCGTCTTGTCGGCCGGTTTCCGCGAGTCGAGCACGATCTGGCGGTGGCGTCGCTCAGTGCAATGGGCATTGGCGACCACATCAACGAGCGCGCCAGCACCTTGTCCGGCGGCCAGCAACAGCGCGCCGCGCTGGCGCGTGCACTGGTGCAGCGAGCCCGCATTGTCCTCGCCGACGAACCGATCGCATCGCTCGATCCGGAGTCGTCGCGGCGTGTCATGGAACTGCTCCAGTCGCTGAACAAGGACCACGGGTTGACCGTCGTGGTGTCCTTGCATCAGATCGAAGTCGCGATGAAATATTGCGCGCGCACCGTGGCGCTGCGTGATGGCCGCGTGGTCTACGACGGCCCGTCCGCCAGTCTCACGCCGGCCCTGCTGCGCGATCTCTATGGTGCGGCGGCCGAAGAACTGCTGACCGACACGGAGATCGCACAGCGCGACGCGGCCAAGCCAGCCGACCGTGCAGCGGCACGTCCGGAAGGTGCGTCGGCCCGCTCGGCCGCATTTGCGTCGGCGTCCGCTGCCAGCTCCTGAATGTGCGCCCTGATTGTGTTTTTGCCCCCATTTCAGCACTCCCCTAAACCTGGACTTATTCGATGAAATCAGCTCGTTTTCTTCTGGCCGGTGCGGCCCTTGCCGCCTGTTTTGTCACGCAGGCGGTGCACGCCGAAACGCTTGACTTCGGCATTATCTCGACCGATAGCTCGTCCGCGCTCAAGGAGCGCTGGCAGCCGCTGATCGATGACCTCAACAAGCAGACCGGTCTCGACGTCAAGCCGTTCTTCGCAACCGACTATGCCGGCATTATCGAAGGCATGCGCTTTAACAAGGTGCAGATCGGCTATTTCGGCAACGCTTCCGCCATTGAAGCGGTCGATCGTGGCAACGGCGAGGTGTTCGCGAAGGTGAAGTACAAGAGCGGCGAAGCGGGCTATTACTCGGTGCTGATCACGAATGTGAACAGCAAGTGGAAGACCATTGATCAGGTATTGAAAAACACGCGCGAGATCAACCTTGGTTTCGGGGACCCGAACTCGACCTCGGGCACGCTCGTGCCGTCCTACTACCTGTTTTCGAAGAACGGCATTTCGGTGCGCAACGACTTCAAGAACGTGCTTCCGTCGAATCACGAAGCCAACATGCTTGCTGTAGTGAACAACCGGGTGGACGTGGCGACCAATAACACCACCACCATGGCGACGTTGAAGAAAGAGCATCCCGAGCGCTTCGCGCAACTGCGGGTGTTGTGGACGTCCCCGTTGATTCCGTCGGACCCGCTGGTATGGCGTCGCGACTTGCCGCAGGCCACGAAGGACAAGCTGCGCAATTTCTTCGATCACTACGCGCAGAGCGATCCACGCGAGAAGGCGATCATGGACGCGCTTACGGGCTACGCGGGCTTCGAGCCTTCCTCCGATGCGCAACTCGTGCCGATCCGTCAAATGGCGCTGTTCCAGAAAAAGCAACAGGTGCAGAACGACGCGAATATTTCGGACGCGGACAAAAAAACGCAACTCGCGGCGCTTGACCAGAAGCTCGCGCAACTGGATAGCGTGGCGGCGAAGTGAAGCACAACGCCGACGCACATTCCCTCGACAGCGCGCGTGGCGGTTCAGTGCCGCTGAAGGTGGAACTGCGGCAACCGAAGCGAAGCTGGTTGTCCATGTTCGGATGGCTCGTGGTGGTGGCGGTGCTCGGGCTTTCCTGGCCGCGCGCCGACATGCGCCCGCTCGATCTCTTCAGCGACCCCGGCAACATGGTGCAGTTCGGCAAGGACTTCTTCCCGCCGGACTTCTCCGACTGGCGCACCTACATTCACGAGGTGATCGTCACGCTGGCGGTGGCGGTGTGGGGCACGGCGCTTTCGCTGGTGTGCGCCGTGCCGTGCGGGCTGCTGTCGGCCTACAACATTGCGCCGGTGTGGATAGCGCAGCCGGTCCGCCGCCTGATGGACTCATGCCGCGCGATCAACGAGATGGTCTTCGCGATGCTGTTCATTGTCGCGGTGGGACTTGGGCCGTTCGCCGGTGTGCTCGCGCTTTGGGTGCATACGACCGGCGTGCTGGCGAAGCTGTTCGCTGAAGCCGTTGAAGCGATCGATCCACGGCCCGTTGAAGGTGTGCGAGCGACGGGCGCGGGAAGTCTGGATGAAGTCCTTTATGGCGTGCTGCCACAGGTCCTGCCGCTGTGGATCTCGTATGCGCTGTACCGGTTCGAGTCGAACGTACGCTCGGCGATGGTGGTCGGCATGGTCGGCGCGGGCGGGATTGGTGTTGTGTTGTACGAAGCGATCCGCTCGTTCGACTATGCGAAAACGTCGGCCGTGCTGCTGATGGTGATTGTGATCGTGACACTGATCGATCTGGGGTCTGCGTGGCTTCGTGAACGCGTGATCTGAACTATTGGCCGGCGGGCAATGGCGCGCCGGCCAATAGGCCAATAGTTCATCAGCGCTGCTGGCTGATTGCGGCCAGCAACTGCTGACCCGCTTCGGACAGCAAACCCGAATTGTCGATGGTGATGAGGTGCGCCTGCTCGGGAAGCAACAGGGCGGGGCGGCGCGCAAGCCGCGCTTCCATCTGCCTTGAATCTTCGCGGCCGCGCCGCTCGAGCCGGGCCGCGAGCACCGCGGGGCTTGCGTGAATGTGGACGAACTGCGTGAACGGATAACGCTCGAGCGCAGCCGGCGCATGTTGGCGCGACCCATTGACCACGACCGGCAATCCGCGCGCGAGCCACGCATCTATCTCGACGCCGATGCCATAGTGCAGTCCGTGACTTTCCCAATGCAGGGAGAACACGCCGCTGGCCAGACGTGCGGCGAATTCCTCGTGGCTCAGCGCCACATGGTTCTCGCCGTCGGAAACAGGGCGCGTGATGTAGCGATGCGCGAACATCACCTGCGCGCCAATGCGTTCACGAGCGAAGCCGAGCAGCGAGTCCTTGCCGGCGCCTGACGGCCCCATCACGTAGATCAATCGACTGGTTTCCGTGCTCATTCAAGGGCCTCGGAGCGAGCATGGGTGAAGGGCAGGCGCTGCCAGAGCGTGAACGGCGCAGCCGGGCGCGGCTGGACAAAAAGCGCCGCGCCGTGGAAGGGCAGAGGTCCAAGCGCAGCAGCGCGGGCTTGCCACAGCGAGACAATGGCCGCGCGCGCCGAAGCTGAATCGAGTGCGTCGGATAGCGTCATGTGGAAGCGGAATTCATCGAGCACATACGGGTAGCCCCATTCATGCAACAGGGTTTGCTGCCGTTCGCTCAAGCCGGATGCAAGGCGCCGCTCGGCGTCCTCCGCCGAAGGACGTGCGCGCAGCGAGGCAAGCGCATGCAAAGCGCTTGCGGCGATCCGGCGGATTGCTTCGTCGTCATCCGGCTCTCCGGCTCGCAAGGCGACGAAGCGGCCCATCTCGACGGCGGACAGGGGCGCATCGAACGGAGCGATGTGACTCGCCCATTCGCGAGCTACGGACAAGACCTGCTGCGGCGTAACCCCTTCGGCTGTATGGAAAGGCGCGACGAGCGTTCCGTGCCAGCCATACCGGCGCGGGGATCCGGTGAGCGCCGCAACGGTCTGTCCGAGCGCGGCAATGGCTGGCTCCAAAGGTGCTTCGATCAGGCGTCCGGTCTCGGCATCGCGCCCCAGCCATTCGGAGCCCGCGCGCCACCATGCGGAAGAGGCGGACGGTGCATAGTAAAGCGCGATGCGCGCATCGGGTGTCCAGTCATTTGGCACGGCGTCGTTGGTCTCGCCACTCATACGCCGTCCTCGACCAGCAACTGCACGCGGTCGGCGGCGAAGTGGGTAATGCCATATTTAACCGGCACGCCGGCTTCGTCGACATCCACGCTTTCAACCCACATTACCGGTTGGGCGCGATTGATCTGCAAGCGCCGGGCGACTTCCGAGCTTGGCAGGACGCAGCCGATACGGCTCCATTTGCGGGTGTAGTCGACTACGCCGAATTCCGCCAGCGCCGCGCTGACGCCTTGCACGCCCGCGAGCACGCCGGGCAAGTCGGTGAAACGCATGGCGGGAAACCAGCTGCGTGCATAGGTCAGCGGTACATCGTCGGAATCATGCCGTGTCTCGATCTCGTACACGAACGTCCCTGCGCGAATGGAGAGCGCTTTCGCGGTGACCGGGTCGGCCTTCACCTTCTCGCTGGAGAGGACCACCCCCACGGATGCCTGGTTGTTGCGCCTCAGGTTTTCAGTAAAGCGCGTGCGACGCCCGATCTGATAGTCGATCGCACCCGGTTGCACGAATGTGCCGCGGCCCTGTTCGACGCTCACCAGCCCCGTGGCGGCCAGCCGCAACATGGCCCGGCGTACCGTATGCCGGTTGACGTCGAAACGCCGGGCGAGTTCGGCCTCGCTGGGCAGGCGGCCATCTTCGCCGAAGCTCTTCGCCGTGATTTCCGCCGAGAGAATCTGTTCGATCTGACGCCATACCGCGACGCCCGCACCGCGTTCCACGGCCAGGCCCGGCGTGCCAGTTTCGTTAGATGTCATGTCGCTGTCATTCCTGTCGGTTTGAATATCGTTTTCGGCATTGTAGTGCGCCGCCGATGGCGAAAATGTGAAAGCAGGGCGCCTGGGAAGAATATTTATCCGGTTGCACAAACGTCTAGACGACCGGATGACTATTCTAGTACCGTTCAGGCTGGACAGGACGACGAAATCACGGACGCGGCTTGGGCCTCAAGCGCGCCCTTATTAACGAGGAAAGACCATGAGTACATCTGAGCCGACGCCTGCGCCACCCGGCCTCGCGACGCGGCGGGAGTGGCTGGCCATCCTGGCGCGCACGCCGCGGGCGTGCATGAAGGACGCACTTGATACGGCACTGGAAGGCACGCCGCCGCCCGAATTCGACTGGCTGCGCGCACCGGATATCGGTCTTGCAATGGTGCGCGGACGGGTTGGCGGCAGCGGGGATGCGTTCAACCTGGGTGAAGTGACCGTGACGCGTGCGACGCTGCGCTTGCGGGTTCGCGAGGGACGCGCCGCGGTGGGTATTGCCGTTCACATGGGACGGGACAAGGAGCGGGCGACGCTTGCCGCGCTCGCCGACGCATTGCTGCAGACGCCTGCTTTCGAAGCCCGGATGCATGAGCATTTGCTGGCGCCGCTCGCTGCGCGCATTGCGCAAAGGCGGGAGCAAAAGCGGGCCCGGGCTGCGGGTACGAAGGTGGAATTCTTTACGATGGTAAGGGGCGACTGATGTTACCTGACAAGCTTTCAAGCAACTTTCGTGGCGCGGACGCCGCGGGCATCGATCTCGCGACCCTGACCCCTGGTTTCAACGACACTGTCCATGATTCACAGGGCGTGTTCCGCGCGTTGCTCAACGCGCTTTCGCGGCCCGGCAAGATCGTTTCGATCGATGCCGTACTGCCCGGCCTGGATCAGGACGGCAGCACGGCTGCGACCCATGTGCCAATGGCCGCGTTCGCTGCGCTGCTCGCACTGGCTGACTATTCGACGCCCGTGCTGCTGCAGCATGAACATCGCGGCTTGAGCGACGCGTTGCGGTTTCACACGGGTGCACCGCTGACGCACGATCATGGACAAGCGGTTTTTGCCTACCTGCACGACGCGCAATCCATGCCGCCGCTGGATGCATTTTCGCTCGGGGACCCTGAGACACCGGAGGACGCGGTCATGCTGTTCATCCGCGTGGACTCGCTTGACGACGGCACGCCGATGACCTGGCGCGGCCCCGGTATCCGCGATACGCAGACTGTCCATATCACGGGCGTGCCGGCTTCGTTCTGGCATGAGCGCGCGTCATTGGCGAGCCAGTTTCCTTGCGGTATCGACTGTTATTTCGTGCACGGCGGCTCGGTGATCGGCCTGCCGCGCACAACACGCGTGGAGGTGGCCTGATGTACGTTGCAGTCAAAGGCGGAGAACGCGCTATTGAACGTTCATGGGACTTGCTTGCCGCTAACCGGCGCGGCGATGAATCGATCGCTGAACTGGGTGTCGACCAGATTCGCGAGCAGCTCGGGCTGGCGGTTGCGCGTGTGATGACCGAAGGTTCGGTCTACGATGAAGAACTGGCCGCACTCGCGATCAAGCAGGCAGCAGGCGACCTTGTGGAAGCCATTTTCCTGCTGCGGGCGTATCGCACGACGCTGCCTCGATTCGGTTATACGGTGCCGCTCGATACGGAAGCCATGCTTGTGGAACGGCGCATTTCGGCTGCGTTCAAGGACATTCCGGGCGGACAGGTGCTGGGCGGTACGTACGATTACACCCAGCGTCTGCTCGACTTCAGCTTGCTGGCCGAAGGCGGCCCGCGCACACCCGACGTCAGCCTTCCCAGCGCGCCCGCACCGCAGCAGGAAGCAATGCCGCGCGTGCTCGCATTGCTCGACAAGGAAGGGTTGATCGAGCAGGAAAAGAAGCACGCGGACGCGCCCGAACCCGGCGATCTTTCGCGCGAGCCCCTGATGTTCCCCGTCGAGCGCCCGGTCCGTTTGCAGAATCTGGCCCGCGCTGATGAGGGTTTCCTGCTGGCTGTCGGCTACGCCACGCAGCGCGGTTATGCAAACTCGCATCCGTTCGCCGGCGAGATTCGTTACGGAGAAGTCGCCGTCGAGCTGGAGCTTGAAGAGCTGGGATTCGCGGTAGAGATCGGCGATATCGACATCACCGAGTGCCAGATGATCAACCAGTTCGCCGGCAGCGGCGACGTGCCGCCCACGTTCACGCAAGGGTATGGCCTCGCATTCGGCCACTCGGAACGCAAGACCATGGCCATGGCGCTGGTCGACCGTGCACTGCGCGCGCAGGAACTGGGCGAGACCGTTTCGTCGCCGACGCAGGACGCGGAATTCGTGCTTTATCACAGCGACAACGTGGAAGCATCGGGCTTCGTGCAGCACTTGAAATTGCCGCACTACGTCGACTTCCAGTCCGAGCTCGAGTTGCTGCGGCGTTTGCGTGCGGGCATCGAGAAAGAAGCGCAGCGCGAACGTGTTGCTCAGGAAGAGTATCAGGCTCAGGAAGGGCAACAAGCGCAGCCCGAGCCCAGCGAGGAGAACGCAGCATGAATGCGCGTATCGAAGAAAGTGCCATGGCTGAAGGCTATAACTTCGCCTACCTCGATGAACAAACCAAACGCATGATCCGTCGCGCGTTGTTGAAAGCGGTCGCCGTGCCGGGTCATCAGGTGCCGTTTGCATCGCGGGAAATGCCCTTGCCGTATGGCTGGGGAACGGGCGGCCTGCAGGTGACGTCCGCGATCATCGGACGCAGCGACACGCTGAAGGTGATCGACCAGGGCTCCGATGAAACCACCAACGCCGTGAATATCCGCCGCTTCTTTGCGCGCACGGCCGGCGTGACGACCACCACGCGCACGGTGGAAGCATCCATTGTCCAGACCCGTCACCGGATTCCTGAAACACCGCTGACCGAAGCACAGATCCTGGTGTACCAGGTGCCAATGCCCGAGCCGCTGTACCGACTCGAGCCTCGCGTCACCGAGAGCCGCAAGCTCCATGCGCTGGCGGACTACGGGCTGATCAACGTGAAGTACTACGAGGACATCGTGCAGCACGGCAGCATTGCGACCACCTACGATTACCCGGTGCTCGTGAACGATCGTTATCTCACTTCACCATCGCCCATTCCCAAGTTCGACAACCCGAAGATGCACATGAACCCGGCGCTCCAACTGTTCGGCGCGGGCCGCGAACGCCGCATCTATGCGATCCCGCCTTATACGAAGGTACGGAGTCTCGACTTCGAGGATCATCCGTTCACCATTCAGCACTGGGACCATGAGTGCGCGTTATGCGGATCGCGTGAGAGTTTCCTCGACGAAATGATTGTGGACGACGCCGGCGCGCGCATGTTCGTGTGTTCGGACAGCGACTACTGCCAGGAACGTCGCGCAGCACAGGAGGACGCATGAATCTTTCAACACCCGCACTGCCTTTGCTCACCGGCCGCGGACTCACGAAGCGCTATGACGGCCGCGGCGGATGTGCCGATGTGGACATCGATATATACCCGGGCGAAGTGCTTTGCATCGTCGGCGAATCCGGTTCAGGGAAATCCACCTTGCTGAACGCACTGGCGCTGCGAACCCCCGTGAACGAAGGTGCGTTGCACTATCGCACCGTGGAGCATGAGGTGCTCGACCTGTTCGCGTTGCCCATGCCGCGCCGCAGGATGCTCGCTCGTACGGACTGGGGTTTCGTGCACCAGAATGCGCGTGACGGACTGCGTCACGGCGTGTCGGCCGGGGCGAATATCGGCGAGCCGTTGATGGCGAACGGGGCCCGCCACTACGGACGCCTTCGTGAAACCGCCTCCGACTGGATGAGCCAGGTCGAACTGGATGCCGCGCGTATCGACGAGTTGCCTTCCGCGTTTTCAGGCGGCATGCAGCAGCGGCTTCAGATTGCGCGCAATCTTGTTACGAAACCGCGCCTCGTATTCATGGACGAGCCTACCGCGGGGCTGGATGTCTCCGTGCAGGCGCGGCTGCTGGACCTGCTTCGCACATTGACGGCCAAGCTTCATCTTGCTGCCCTGATTGTCACGCACGATATTGGTGTGGCGCGTTTGCTCGCGCATCGTCTTATGGTGATGAAGGACGGGCGAGTGGTGGAGAGCGGACTGACCGACCAGGTGCTCGATGACCCCCAACATCCCTATACACAGACGTTGGTTGCGTCCGTGCTGCCAGTTTGAGGTACGAGAATGAATGCCAATGCCGATCTTTCCAATGAGCTTGCGTTTGCTGAACGCGCGGCGCTGATGCTGCGTGCGCGAGCGGTGGAGAAGACCTTTACGCTGCATCAGCAGGGTGGCGTGCGCATCGCTGCGCTGGGCGGCGTGTCGCTCGATGTGGAACGACGCGAGTGTGTCGTGTTGTCGGGGCCTTCGGGCGCCGGCAAGAGCACGTTGCTGCGCTGCATGTACGGCAACTATCTGCTCACGCGCGGCACGGTTGCCATCCGCGATGAAAGCCGCACGTCGAAATACCTGTCGCTGTCCGATGCGTTGCCGCACGATGTGATTCGCTTGCGCCGTACTACCATGGGTTATGTGAGCCAGTTTTTGCGCGCTATCCCGCGCGTGTCGTCGCTCGATCTCGTCAGCGAACCGCTGATCTCTCGCGGCATGAATGAAGAAGAAGCACGGACACGCGCCGGCGCGCTGCTCGAACGCCTCAACGTGGCGCGGCGTCTGTGGACGCTTGCACCGGCCACGTTCTCCGGCGGTGAACAACAACGCATCAATATCGCGCGCGGGCTGATTGCTGAACAGCCGCTGCTTCTGCTCGACGAACCCACGGCGTCGCTCGATGCCGAGAACCGGCAGGTGGTGGCGGACCTGATCGTCGAGGCGCGCGAGCGGGGCGCGGCAATCGTCGGAATTTTTCATGACGAGGACACGCGCGAACGTGTTGCGACCCGACTGATTCAACTCAACGCTCCCGCCGGGCAGGCGGCAACGACTACGGAAACCTTGCAGACATGTTGATCAAAAACGCGCGTATCGTCACTCGCGATGAAGAGTTCACAGGCGTAATACGAGTAGCCGAGGGCCGTATCACCGAGGTGGCTCCCGGCACGACGTCGGTTGCGGAAGCAGAGGACTGGGGCGGTGATTACCTGTTGCCCGGACTCGTCGAACTGCATACCGACAACATCGAAAAGCATATCGCGCCGCGGCCGGGCGTGTTGTGGAACCACGACGCCGCCATCCTCGTGCACGACGCCCAGGTTGCAACGGCCGGTATCACGACCGTTTTCGATGCACTTGGGATCGGTTCGCGTGGAGGCGTGGGCGTACGCGGCAAGGAAATACAGACCAACTGCGCGCGCTCGATCGAGCGGCTGGCGGGGAGCGGCATGCTGCGCGTCGAACACTTCCTGCATCTGCGATGCGAAGTGGCGGCAGCGGACGTGCTTGAAGTATTTGAGGGGCTGGTTTCGCATCCGCTGCTGCGCCTCGTCTCCGTGATGGACCATACGCCGGGCCAGCGCCAATGGCACGATCCGGTCCAGTGGCGCAAGTATCAGGAGCGTCACGGTAAATGGACCGACGAACACGCGAGCACGGTGCTCAATGAACTGACCGACGACCAGCATCGGTACGCGCGGGTTCATCGCAGCGAGATCGTCGCGCGTTGCAAGACGCTGGGTCTGCCGATTGCGAGCCACGACGACACATCGGTCGAGCACGTGCTGGAAGCCGTGGAGGATGGCGTCGCCCTCGCCGAGTTTCCGACGACGCTGGCCGCGGCGCAGGCGGCAAGGGATCATGACATTGCGACGATCATGGGCGCACCGAATGTCGTGCGCGGCGGCTCGCACTCGGGCAACGTATCCGCGCTCGAGATGGCACGCGCGGGGTTGCTCGACATCCTGTCGTCGGACTATGTGCCGTCAAGCTTGCTGACCGCCACGTTCGAACTCGTCGACAAGGCCGGCTGGTCGCTGCCGCAAGCCATTCGCACGGTATCGTGGGCTCCCGCCAAGGCGGCCGGCCTGACGGATCGCGGTGCGATCGGCGTGGGGCTGAGGGCTGATTTCGTGCGCGTCGCCATGGCGGATCGCTTGCCGGTGCCACGTGCCACGTTCCTTGAAGGCAAACGCGTGGCGTGATTGCGGGCAGCGGATAGCTGCATTGATTATTGACTCTGGACATGCGCCGGTGCCTTTGGGCAGCCAGAGGTAGCTCGTTCGGGCAGCGCGTCATGTTGCCCGAATCGAATCTCGTCGTCGTTCATGAATCACATCGCATGCTCAAGAATGAGAAAGGGCAAACCCTTCCGTAAAAACACCAACTTCAGCCACGCCGAACCCCAGCTTCATCGAAAACCAATTGTTGGCTCCGCACGCCTGAACCACACTCGCATCCATTCCAGCCGGGTGTTTTCTGCCGGGTACAGCACCAGGGGCAAGGGACAATGACAGCAGGCGGGCAAGAGGCGCGCGGGCAGGGCTTGGGCATTCACCAGAAGATCAGCGACATCCCACGTCGATGGGTACAGGCTACGCCCAGTGCGATCGCCGCGCGCATGACATATGCCGGCGCGCCCGTGTTGAAGACGAGGCTTCTGCGCACTTGCGCGAGGGGCCGTGAACCAGGCATTAAGTAAAACAAAACCCCCGATTCAGAAATCGCGACTTCGCGAATCGGGTAGACGGGTTCATAGTTGAAGTCACCGTTGAACCCGCCTGTCGACCCACCCGCCACGTACAACGAGAGACGCCATCGTGCCCGAAGCGACTGAAAAATTCGACGACTGGCTGGACAAGACACAAGTTGTCCATGACGTGATCACCGCGTTCCCGCTGGCGGCCATGGCCGCTACGCTCAATCGCGAGCCCGAGACGAAAAATGTGCCGCCACTGTGGCACTGGCTCTATTTTTTACCGATTGCGCCGTTGTCTGAAACCGGCCCTGATGGCCATCCGAAACGCGGCGGTTTCCTGCCGCCCGTACCGTTGCCCCGCCGGATGTGGGCGGGCGGACGCCTGACATTTCATGAACCGCTGGTGGTCGGCGAAGCGGCGACACGCACGTCGACTATCGTGAATATTGAGGACAAGACGGGCCGCACCGGGCGGCTCGTGTTCGTGACGGTCCAGCACGAGATTGAAGCGGGCGGGGCGCTCAAGATCGAGGAAGAGCACGACATTGTCTACCGCGACGAGCCCGCGCCCGATGCTTCCAATGTGTCGCGGAAAGAGCCCGCCAAAGCGCCCGTCGACGAGACCTTCAGCCGCGAGATTCCGACCGACCCGGTGCTGCTGTTTCGCTACTCGGCGCTGACCTTCAATAGTCACAGGATTCATTACGATCAACCGTATGTCACGCAGGAAGAGGGATATCCGGGTTTGATCGTGCATGGCCCGTTGATCGCGACAATGCTCGTGGATCTGGTGCGCCGCGAATTACCCGGCGCGAACATCGCGAGCTTCGCTTTTCGCGCGCTGCGCCCGACCTTCGCACCCAATCCATTCACCGTATGCGGCAAACCGTCGGATGACGGCCGCACTATCGAGTTATGGGCGAAAGACCATGACGGTTACTTGACGATGCGCGCCACTGCGACGCTCGCCTGAATCTAAAAAAGTCCTTATGCAGACCACTCATTCCGATCAGTTCCAGGACATTCGCGAAGCTGTTCGCGACCTGTGCCAGCAATTTTCCGGCGACTATTTCCGCAAGATAGATGAAGCCCGTGGATACCCGGAAACCTTCGTCGACGCATTGACGAAGGCCGGCTGGCTCGCCGCGCTGATCCCGCAGGAATACGGCGGTTCGGGACTGGGTCTGACGGAAGCGTCGGTGATCATGGAGGAGATCAATCGGGCCGGCGGTAATTCCGGCGCGTGCCACGGCCAGATGTACAACATGGGCACGTTGCTGCGGCATGGCTCCGCGCAACAGAAGGACCGCTACCTGCCGCAGATCGCAAGCGGCAACCTGCGCCTCCAGTCGATGGGTGTCACCGAGCCCACCACCGGCACGGACACGACGAAGATCAAGACCACTGCCGAACGCCGTGGCGACCGTTACGTCATCAACGGCCAGAAGGTATGGATCTCGCGGGTGCAGCATTCCGACCTGATGATCCTGCTTGCCCGCACGACGCCGCTCGCCGATGTAAAGCGCAAGTCCGAAGGCATGTCCATTTTCATTGTCGACTTGCGCGAGGCGATTGGTCACGGCATGACCGTGCAGCCGATCCTGAACATGGTCAACCATGAAACCAACGAGCTCTTCTTTGATAACCTGGAAATCCCCGCGGAAAACCTGATCGGCGAAGAGGGGCAAGGGTTTAAATACATCCTCGACGGCCTCAATGCGGAACGTACGTTGATCGCGGCGGAATGTATTGGCGACGGCTACTGGTTTGTCGACAAGGTGACCGCGTACGCGAAAGAACGCATCGTGTTCGGGCGGCCCATTGGGCAGAATCAGGGCGTGCAGTTCCCCATCGCGCGCTCGTTCGTCAATGTGGAAGCGGCGAGCTTGATGCGCTTTGAAGCGGCGCGTCGCTTCGATGCCCACGAGCCCTGTGGTGCGCAAGCGAACATGGCGAAGTTGCTCGCGGCCGATGCATCGTGGGAAGCGGCCAATGCCTGCCTGCAATTCCACGGCGGCTTCGGTTTCGCCTGCGAATACGACGTCGAACGCAAGTTCCGCGAGACGCGCCTGTATCAGGTCGCGCCCATCTCCACGAACCTGATCCTCTCGTATGTCGCCGAGCATATCCTTGGCTTGCCACGCTCGTTCTGAATCATGAGACCTCTCGACGGCATCAAGGTCATTACGCTGGAACACGCGATTGCCGCGCCGTTCTGTACTCGCCAGCTAGCCGATCTGGGCGCACGCGTGATCAAGATCGAGCGGCCCGGGACGGGCGATTTCGCACGCGGTTATGACGAACGCGTGGAAGGGCTCGCGTCGCATTTCGTGTGGACGAACCGCTCGAAGGAAAGCCTGTCGCTCGATGTAAAACAACCGGAAGCCGGGAAGATTCTCGGTACGCTCCTGGCCGATGCCGACGTGCTGGTGCAGAACCTTGCACCGGGCGCCGCGGACCGGCTCGGTCTCGGGTATGACACGCTGAGCAAGCAATACCCGAAACTGATTGTCTGCGACATCTCGGGCTACGGGGCGGACGGTCCGTACCGTGACAAGAAGGCGTATGACCTGCTGATCCAGAGCGAATCCGGGTTCCTGTCGATTACCGGCTCACCCGGCGAACCGGCTAAAGCGGGCTGCTCGATCGCCGATATTGCCGCCGGCATGTATGCGTATTCGAACATCCTCAGTGCGCTGATTTTGCGCGGACGCACGGGCAAGGGCTGCCGGATCGACGTGTCGATGCTCGAAAGCATGGTCGAATGGATGGGTTATCCGTTGTACTACGCAATTGGCAATCAAGATCCGCCTGCGTTATCCGGCGCGTCGCACGCGACGATCTATCCGTACGGCCCGTTTCTGGCCGGGGACGGCAAGACTGTCATGCTGGGTTTGCAGAACGAACGTGAATGGAAAGTGTTTTGCGAGCGCGTGCTTGAACAGCCGTCGCTGGCGACCGAATCGCGCTTCGACGCGAACTCCAAGCGCTCGGCATCGCGTGATGCCCTGCGCGAGTTGATTGTTGCTGCGTTCAGCAAGCTGACTGCAGCCGAGGTCGTGCAGCGGCTCGACGCAGCGGGCATTGCGAACGCGCAGATGAATACGCTGGCCGATGTCTGGGCACATCCGCAACTCGAGTCGCGCGATCGTTGGCGCGAGGTGGGCACCTCGGCGGGACCGATTCCCGCATTGCTGCCGCCGGGCATGCCGAACGGTTTCGAGCCGCGCATGGATCCTGTTCCGGCGCTGGGCGAACACACCGACGCCATCCTGCGCGAACTCGGCTACGAAACCTCGCAGATCCAGGCGTTGCGCGAAGCCGGCACCATCTAACCCCTCAGGCGACCACCATGACGACCGATCATCCCAGCCGGACGCTCGCTACCTTCGCGGCATCCATTCATTTCGACGATATTCCGCAGCACGTCGTGGAGCGCACGGTGAATCTGTATGTCGACTGGCTTGGGTCGACGCTCGGAGGCAAGGGCGCCCGGCCGGTCGAAAGTATCGCGTTGTTCGCGAGCATGGCGGGCGCGGCGAACGGCAACGGGCAGGCGGAAGTGTTGATCGACCGCACGCACGCAACACCGTATTTCGCCGCGATGGTGAACGCGGCCGCCTCGCATTTCGTGGAACAGGACGACGTGCACAACGGCTCCGTCTTTCATCCGGCGACAGTCGTGTTTCCTGTCGCGCTGGCGCTGGGGCAGGCGGCGCATGCGTCGGGCCGCGACTTTATCGCGGCCGTGGTGGCCGGGTACGAGGTGGGGATTCGCATCGGTGAATTTCTCGGACGTTCCCACTACAAGGTCTTTCATACGACAGGTACGGCCGGGACCGTGGCGGCAGCGGCCACGGCAGGGCGGATGCTGGGCTTGTCCCCGGTGCAGATGCTTGACGCGTTTGGTTCGGCCGGTACGCAAGCCAGCGGGCTGTGGGAGTTTTTGCGCGACGCCGCCGATTCCAAACAGCTTCACACGGCCATGGCGGCTGCCAACGGCCTCATGGCTGCCGCTCTCGCCGCCGATGGTTTCAAGGGCGCCACGCGCATCCTGGAGGGTGAGAAGGGCATGGCGGCAGGCATGTCTACGGACGCTGACCCGGCACGCCTCACCGACCGGCTGGGCGAACGCTGGGCGCTGACGGAAACCTCGTTCAAGTATCACGCCGCTTGCCGCCATACGCATCCCGCCGCCGATGCGTTGCTCGCGGTGATGGCGGAGCATGGACTGAAACCGCAAGACATCGAGCGCGTGACGGCGAGGGTGCATCAAGGTGCAATCGACGTGCTCGGTGCCGTGACCGTGCCCACAACCGTTCATCAGGCCAAGTTCAACATGGGTACGGTGCTGGGGCTCGTCGCTTATCACGGTTATGCAGGTGTGACGGAGTTCGACGAAGGCTACGCCGCTGCACCCGTCGTGGCATTTCGAAGCAAGGTGGAGATGGTCCTGGACGAAGAGGTGGACCGCGCCTATCCCGCGCGATGGATCGGCAAGGTGACGGTGCACACGCGCGATGGCCGTGAATTGACCGGGCGCGTTGATGAACCGAAGGGAGACCCCGGCAATACGCTCTCGCGTGAGGAGATTGCGATGAAGTTTCGCCGGCTGGCCGATTTCTCCGGGGCGGCGTCGGATGAAGACGCGTCGCGTTTGCTTGACGCGGCGTGGGGCATTGCATCGGAGACACGCATCGGCTCGCTCTTCGAAGTGGATGTGCGGGCATGAGCGAGCGTTCTTATCTGTTCGTGCCGGGTAATCGTCCCGAGCGTTTCGAGAAGGCTCGCGCGAGCGGCGCCGACGCGGTGATCTTCGATCTGGAAGATGCGGTCCAGCCGCAAGAGAAACCCGCCGGCCGCGATTCGGTGCTGGCGCACATGGACGCAACCCGACCCGCGTTCGTACGGATCAATGCAGCGGATACCGAGTGGTTTGGCAACGACGTAGCGGCGATCGCGAGTCATCCGGGCGTGGCGGGCATCGTGTTGCCGAAGGCTGAAACGCGCGAGCACATTGAAGCGGTACTGGCGCATGCGCACTCGGTGCTGACAATCCTGCCGATCGTGGAGACCGCGCGGGGATTCGCCAGTCTTGCGGTGCTATGCGAGGCTCCACGTGTACAGCGCATTGTGTTCGGCACGCTGGATTTCCAGATCGACCTGAACGTGGAGGGCGACGGCGAGGAACTCGGCATGTTCCGCTCGCAGATCGTGCTCGCATCGCGGCTGGCCGGTTTGACCACGCCCGTCGATGGTGTCTCGACCGTGCTGGACGATCCTGTCGCCATCGAGTCCGAAGCACGGCGCGGCCGTCGTTTCGGTTTCGGCGCGAAGCTCTGCATTCATCCGAAGCAGGTCGACGCCGTGCATCGCGCTTATGCGTGGACTGCCACGGAGCGGGCATGGGCCGAACGCGTGCTGCGGGCGGTGGAAGCAAGCGGCGGTGCGGCGGTGGCTGTCGACGGAAAGATGGTCGATATGCCGGTGATCCTGAAGGCGCGGCGAATTGCCGGTGCGCACTGAGGAGCGCAAGGCAAACACACGACTGGGGACTAGCGGTGGAATTCAGCATTGTTGAAGATGCGCGTCACGGTCCGTTAAGATTGCAATCTCGCGTCGCTTTTGCATTTTCGGCGCCGCTATCCATCACGCCCACCCGCGCCTACCCACGCCCACCTGCCACCGACATGCATTTCGATTTCGTCGATCTGACGCTCATTGTCAATCTGGCCGACACCAGGAACCTCGCGAGAGCCGCCGAGCGCTGCCATATCTCCCCGCCCGCTGCGAGCAACCGCATCAAGAACCTTGAAGAGCAACTGGGTTTCAAGCTGCTGTACCGCACCAGCCAGGGCATGACGCTGACACCGGCCGGCGAGGCGTTCGTGCATCATGCGCGCCTCGTGCAGGAGCGCGTGGAGCATCTGGCGGGCGACATGCAGGAGTATGGCGAGGGCATCAAGGGGCATGTGCGGATCTGGGCCAACACCACCGCGATCAGCGAATTCCTGCCTTCGGTGCTGAGCGCTTTCCTGCGCGATCACCCGGACATCAATATCGACTTGCGCGAAGTACTGAGCGGCGAGATCGTCAAGGGCGTGGCGGAGAGCGCGACGGACATCGGCATTGTGGCGGGCAATGTGCACGCCGATCACCTGGAGATGTTGCCGTATCGCGATGACCGGCTCGTGCTGGTGACGTCGCTGGATCATCCGCTGGCGGCAGAGGAGTCGGTCGACTTTGCTCGTACGCTTAACGATAACTTCGTCGGACTGCCAACGACCAGCGCGATCCATGCGTTTATTGTCACCGCCGCCGATGCACTGGGCGCGCGTTTGAAACTGCGCATCCAGGTAGGCAATTTTGAAGCGGCATGCCGGATGATCGAACAGGGTGTTGGCATCGGCATTGTTCCGGAGTCGGTGGCGAAACGCCACGGCAAGGCCTTGAATATCCGCATGATCCGCCTCAACGACCCATGGGCCGAACGCAAGCTCAAGATCTGCGTACGCAGCATGAAGGACCTGCCGCCGCTCGCAAGGATGTTGGTGGACCGGCTGACGAGCGCGGTTTGACGCGGCAAGGACGCCGCAACAAAACGTACCTGGGTGCGTTGAAGCGATGCGTTCAGAATCGGTCGGCCCTGAAGGGGTGCAAATCGACGAGGGGTTTTTCGCCCGTCACCAGTTCCGCTATGAGCCGCCCTGTAATCGCACCGAGCGTCAGCCCGTGATGTGCGTGCCCGAATGCGAACCACAGGTCGTCATGCTTCGGCGCGGCGCCAATGATCGGGATCATGTCAGGCGTGCAGGGACGGCGGCCCATCCAGGGTTCATCGTCGAGGCGTTGTTCCAGCGGGAACAAGCCGCGGGCGATCGGTTCAACCGCGTCCAGTTGTACGGGCGTCTTCGGTGCATCGCGAAACGCGAGTTCCGCGCCTGTGGTGAGGCGGATGCCGCGTGACATCGGCGCGATCAGGTAACCGTTTTCAACATCGAGTACCGGATGGTTCAGGCGAGCATCCGACCTCGCCGCATAGTGCATGTGGTAACCGCGCTTGACGGCCAGCGGCAGGGTGTATCCGAGCCGCCTGGTGACATCGCCGGACCAGGGGCCCATCGCGATCACCGCGGAGCGCGCGCTCAGCAAACCCGCTTGCGTGTTGACGGTCCAGTGGTCCCTGAGTGTAGTCGCATCGCCGATAAAAAACCGCCCGCCCAGCCTGTCGAAATACTGCGCATAGGCCGTGACCAGCGCGTTCGGGTCGGTGACGGAATCGGCCGCGGTGTAGCGAAGCGCGCCTTTCAACGAGGTGTCGAGATCAGGTTCGGTCTGGCGCAAACGCGCCGGGTCGAGGGCGTCGAAGCTCACGCCAAACTCGCGCTGCCAACGCTGCACGACGGCCATTTCCGAATCCTGCTTCGCGTTCGTCCTGAACACCTTGATCCAGCCGCTCGGCCGCAGCAACGCGCTTGCACCAGCTTCGGCCGCGAGCATCCGGTGCTCCGTCACGCAATGCTCGATCAGCGTCGCGTACCAGCGCGCGATCACGGCGTGCCGCGACGGATGCGAGTTGCGCCAGTACCGCCAGAGAAACGGCGCGAGCTTCAGCATGGCGTTGGGGTGATAGCGGACGTCGAGCGCGGTGTTGCGGGAATACTTCAGCAGAGCGCTCAACGCGCGCGGAAACGCGTACGGATAAACCCCTTCGCGCTGGATCAGTCCCGCGTTGCCAAACGAAGTCTCGTTGCCCGGAGCCTTGCAGTCCACGAGCGCGACCGAGCGGCCGCGTTTTTGCAGATGCACCGCAATGGATACACCTACTATGCCGCCGCCGAGCACGACGGTGTCGAATTTCATGTGGGGTTCCTCAACGGTTCAGGCGAGTGCGGTCACGGCGACTTCGACGTCGCAGCCGGGCTTCATCAGGAGTGCCTGGACGCAGGCGCGCGTGGGGGCGTGGCCCTCGGGAATCCACGCGTCCCACACGGCGTTGAATTCGGCGAAGTGCTTCGGGTCGCTCAGCCAGATGTTCGCCGTGATCAGGCGGGTCTTGTCGATGCCGGCGGACGCGAGCAAGGTGTCGATCCGTCCGAGGATGTTGCTGGCCTGTTCAGTGATCGACTCGTTGGCATTGTCCGGAACCTGGCCCGCAAGATGGACATAACCATTCGCGATCACCACCTGGCTTATCCGTGCGTTGGTTTGAAGACGTTTGATTTCGTTTGTCATGGTTTAGACGGTCGATGTGCCGGTTGTGCCGATCGTGCTTTCACCGGCGGTATTGAAAATGGGCGGCGCAGTGACGATCGATTTCAGCGATACCGTCGGCAGCGCCAGCTTCGATAAATCGGGCCGCGGACGACGCAGGACCGGCAAGTTTTCGAAGGCCTGCTCCAGCGCATGAGCAACTGCGAGCGTCTTGTGATCGCCATGAAACGGCCCGACGATCTGCAGCCCGAAGGGCATGTCCGCATGATCAACGCCGCATGGTATCGAGATCGCCGGGTGCGTGGTCAGCGTGACCACGTAGGTGAGCGCCAGCCATCGATAATAATTCTCCTGCGCCCGCCCGCCAATCTGCGCGGCATACAACTCCTGCCACGGGAACGGCGAGACCGGCGTAGTGGGCGAGAGGATCACGTCGTAGCCGGCGAAGGCGGACTGGAAGCGCTTGAATATGCGCGTCTGTTCGGCTTGCGCCCAGGCGCTGTCGGCAAGCGTCATGCTTGCGCCCAGTTCGTAGTTTGCCCGCGTGTTGGGTCCGAGCGTGTTCGGGTCGCGAGCATACGCGTCGCGCAGGCCAGCGACGAAACTCTCCGCGCGGATCACGTCGAAGCAGCGGTGGACATCGCCGAGATCGAAGCTCACTGGCTCGCAGGTATGGACCATCGGCTTGAGCGCCGCCATGCGCTCGCGAAAGATCCGGCGGATGTTTTCATCGACGTCGCAACTGTCGAAATCTTCCGTCCAGCCAATGCGCAATGTGCTCAGGTCGAGTGTTTGCGGTGTGGCAAAACTCGGTGGGTCGGACTCGTAGCCAAGCGGATCAGTCGCGGAAATGCCGGCGGTCGCAGCGAGTTGCAGGCAGGCTTCGGCAACGGTCCTGCCCATGGGGCCAACAACAGATATGGGCGTCCAGCCCAGCAACTTGCGTGAGTTCGGCACGAGTCCGGGCGACGGCCGGAATCCGACCACGCCGCATTTCGACGCGGGTATGCGAAGCGATCCGCCGGTATCCGAGCCGGTGCAGACCGGCAGCATGTCGCAGGCCAGCGCCGCCGCCGCGCCACCCGATGAACCGCCTGCATTCAACTCGGGATTGAAGGGGTTGCCGGTCGCACCCCAGACCGGGTTACGCGTGTTCGCACCCGCGCCGAGTTCCGGAACGTTGGTCTTCGCGACGAGGATCGCACCCGCTGCTCGCAGGCGTTCGACCAGCAGGACATCACGGGACGGAACGTTGCCGCGGGACATCGGCGAGCCGTAGGTGGTCAGAAGGCCTGCTGTGTCTTCCAGGTCCTTCACGCCGAGCGGCAAGCCATGCAGCAAGCCGAGCGGTTCTCCGTTCAAGACCTGGCGCTCGGCGCTTTTAGCCGCAATGCGCGCTTCGGGATAACACGTGGCCGTGACCGCATTCACCGCCGGGTTGATCGCCTCGATCCGTTCGATACAGGCATCGAGCAACTCGACCGGGGAGATCTCTTTGGAGCCGATCATGCGGCGCAGTTCAACGGCAGATCGGCTGATCAGTTCAGTGTTGTGACTCATGACGTTGAAGTCTCCTTAAACGTGTTCTACGTGTGCCCGCAGGTTCATGCAAGCGATTCGCCGGTGCGGTCCTTCAGCCAGATTATCGGCACGAGCGAGATCGCGCACGCCGCGGCGACGTACCATGCCGGCGCGAGCGGATTGCCGGTTTTCGCCACCAGCCAGGTTGCGATGAACGGCGAGAAACCACCGAAAAACGATGCGCTCACCACATAGGTCAACGCAATGCCGGTCGCCCTGACATGCTTCGGAAACAGCTCCGGGATCATCACGAGGACCGGCACGATCTGGCCGGCGACGAACACCGCGAGCAGTCCCGACACAATGCATAGCGCGGTCATCGAAGGGTGGTTGCCGAGGAATGCAAACGCCGGATAGACGGCCAGCAACATGATGACACGAGAGATCACGAGTACGCGCTTGCGGGTGAAGTGGTCGGCGAGCTTGCCGGTCAGCGGCGCCGACACGAACAGGACAAGCGAGCTGACGACGCCGGATGTCACCGCGGCGGTAGGCGAAAGATGCAACGCGCGAACCGCATGGCTCGGCAGGAAAAACGCCGTGACGTACACCGACACGGAGCCTCCGAGTTCGGCGAAGGTGCCTAGTATGGTCAGCTTCAGGTGCGTGGTCAGCGCCGCTTTCAACGCGCCTTGAGGGCGGGGCGCACCGGGTGCGTGGGTCGCGCGGGTTGTGCTATTCACCAGCGTTTCCTCCAGGCGCCGGCGTATCAGCATGCCGGCAGGCGCCGCGATGATCCCGAGCAGGAACGGCAGGCGCCAGCCCCATTCGAGCACCGCCTGCTTCGGCAACGCGGCGTTCACGAGGGTGGCGACCAGCGCGCCGAGTGCAAGACCCAGCGCCGTTGCCGCAAAGTTCCAGCTCGCGAAGAAAGCGCGGGTCTGGTCGGTTGCATATTCGACCAGCAGGGTCGTGCCCGGCCCGAACTCACCGCCTGCCGCAAAGCCCTGGAGCAGCCGCGCGGCCAGCACGATCAGCGGCGCCGCCATGCCCGCGACCGCGTAGGGCGGGGCGCAGGCAATCATCGCGCAACTCAGCGCCATCATCATGATCGTCAGGACCATCGCCTTCTTGCGGCCCACGCGATCCGCATAGGCGCCAATCACGATCCCGCCCAGCGGACGCACGACAAAACCGACGCCGAACACGCCTATCGACAACAGGAACTGGTTCACCGGCGACGCGCCCGGGAAGAAAAGCTGGCCGATCTGGATCGCGAAAAAGCTGTAGATGGTGAAGTCGTAGAACTCGAGCGCCGTGCCCACCGTCGTCGCGGCAATGACGTGCGTCTTCGACAAACCGGCCTTGCCCAGTGCAAGTGATGACACGATCAGCGTCCTTCAAAATGAGGGAATCGACGTGAGTTATCATATACGAGAAAAAATAAAATTCTCGTATCCGACAAATTCTCGACCCCAGGTGTAAAGGCAAAGCGATGGCGAAAGCGGTGGTTGCAACGGCAAAAACGGTGAAACGCGATGCGCCGCCGGCCCTCGATCACAAGACCGTGGGCGCACGCATTCGTGAAGCTCGCAAGGCGAGGGGGTTGACGCTGATGGAGTTATCGGAGCGATCGGGGATTGCCGTATCGACTATTTCGAAAGCCGAGCGCGGGGATATTGCGCTGACCTACGACAAGTTCGCCGCGCTCGCGCATTCCCTGCAGCTTGAGTTCGACGCAATCTTCGGGCGCACGCGGCTGTCGGCCAGCACGGCCGCACGGCCAATGAGACCTTCTTTCACGGCGTCGGGCGAGCAGGTGATCTACGACACGCCGAACTACGAGTACGGCATGCTTGCGAACGACCTGACCGGCAAACGCATGGTGCCAATGCGCGCACATATCCGTGCGAGGGATGTATCGGACTTTCCCGAGTACATCCGGCACGCGGGCGAGGAATTCGTGTTCCTGCTTGGCGGCTCGCTGGAGTTGCGTTTCGAAGATGGCAAGGTGTTCAGGCTTGAACCCGGCGACAGTCTTTATTTCGATAGCGCCGTCGGCCACGTGTATGTGACCACCAGCAAGGATGACGCGGAAGTGCTGGTATGTTGTGTCGATGCCGACGCGAGCCGTCCGGTGGACGCGATCTAGCTTTCAACCGGTACTTGCACCGTTCAGGACTCGCCGGTCAGGGCTGCGGCAAGCGTTGCGGGAACGCCCGCACCGGCCGCTAGCTGCGGCGTTTTATGCCAGTCCGCACAACGCTGCAACGCGCGGCGCAGGTCGGCCGTCAAGCCCGTTCCCACCCGCACGCCCGGTTCGATATGCAGCGACTTGAGTTCGAAAATACCCTGCGTACGGTGCGCTTTTGCATCGACCCGTCCAATCAGGCGTCCGCGATGCAAGATGGGGAGTACGAAGTAACCGTACTTGCGTTTCGCGGCCGGCGTATAACACTCAATCGCGTAGTCGAACCCGAACAACGTGCTGGCACGCTTGCGGTCCCATACAACCGGATCGAACGGCGACAGCACCGTGGTCACCGTGGAAGCCAGACTGCCCGCCGCCGCATCGTCCAGTTTGTCCGCCAGATCGCGATGCACGAAGGCGTCGGCCTTCCAGTCATTAACTCGCACGGGTATCAGCTCACCGGCATCGGCCAGTTCATGTAACGCTGAGGTGTAGGGACGGCGCCGCATGCGGTAATAGTCGGCGACCCAGTCGGCACGGACGATGCCGAGCGCGCGGCAAGCGCGCCTGAGCAGTTCCTGCGGGACCGCTTCGGCGGGCGGCAGGTCCCGCGCGTCATTCCAGTCCGGCAGCACGCGCTCGGTCACATCGTAGATCCGATGAAAATTGCGCCGTTCCGCGACCATCAGTTCGCCGGTCGCGAACAGCACTTCCAGGTGACGTTTCTCGGGTTTCCAATCCCACCAGCCGCTGCCGTTGCCGCCTTCGCGAGCGAAGTCCGCCGAGCGAATCGGACCGGTCGCCCGAATGCGTTCGAGCAGGCGCTCGATGTCGTCGCGATGTTTCGCATGCCAGTCCGCCGCGTATTTCCAGCCCATTCCGGCGGGATCAAGCATTCGATGGCGCAACAATCCGTAGTCTTCTATTGGCACAAGGCAGGCTTCGTGCGACCAGTACTCGAACAGGGAACCCTCGGCCAGATGCTCGTCGAGCCATTGCGGCTGATAGTCGCCAAGACGGCTGAATAACACAAGGTAAGGACTGCGTGCGACTACGTGAATGGTGTCGATCTGCAACTGCGCCATGCGACGGATTGCGCCAAGCACGTCCGCTTTTGTCGCCTTGCGGCGAGGCGGCGCAAGCAGGCCTTGGGCCATCAGATGCAGGGTACGGGCGGCCGACAGCGGAATTGTCTTCATGCGGTGGGCTCATGGGCAGAGGCGCGTAGGTCGGATACGTTACCAGAGGACCGGTTTGATCGCTCGGCGGCGAATCGCCTTCGGCGGACTCCTGGACCACGCCGATGTGCGAGCCGACCTTCAAGCCTCGAATTGCTGCGCGGGCGCCCGGCGCGACGCCAGAGATCCGCGCGAGGAGGAGGGCAGTCATGCCTGACTCGCTACGACCGATCGCGGCCCGGCCCCTCATACGCATCCCTGCCGTCGCCGTCATCTAAGCATTTTCCCCTACATGCAAATCGCTTGACTGCGAAAAAATGGCAACCTACATTTTGATCCTGTTCATACATGTACTTTTTAGACGGATAAGTAGGTCCACTTGTTCACTGCCGTAGCACGTCCGCTATTTTTACTACCGGGGGGTATATGAAGTTGGGTCGATACGCTGCATGTGCGGCGTTGTTGTCGTGTAGTTATGCTCATGCGGATTCTGGCGTGACGCTTTACGGTATTGTGGATGAGTTCTTTCAGTACGTTAACACGGGGAATCATTACACTGCAGCCATCGGATCGAGTTCCGAATGGGCCAGTCGTTTTGGATTAAAGGGCTCTGAAGATATTGGCGGCGGCAACAAGGTCAATTTTCAGCTCGAGAACGGTTTTAATCCGAACGACGGCACATTTGCTTCCACGGGCCAGATGTTCAACCGGCAGGCGTGGGTGGGAATGTCGGGTAATTGGGGTGAAGTGAGACTGGGCCGCCAAAACTCGCCCGTCTTTTACGATCAGGGTTATCTGGACGCATTCGGCGCAGCGACCCAGGCATCCGGGTTCAGCAACCTGATGACCTACGTTGTGCGCACGAGTAATACCGTGTCGTACCAATCGCCCGTCATAGGAGGCTTGCAGGCGGGTGTATACGCCGGTTTTGGCGATGCGGGCGGACTGCGCTCGGCGGGTTCGAGCTATCAGGCCGACCTCCAGTACAACAGCGGCCCGATCGCCGCTGCCGTGGCGTGGCAGGCCGTGAAGAATGCCTCTAATTCCTCGACCGATACCGCCGTTGAGGCAGGCGCCTCCTACACCATCCAGAAGGCCACGATTTATGCCGGCTATGCCGCCAGCAGATGGACGGACATTAACCTGAATGTCAACGTTTATGGCGTTTCCGGTAAATATCAATTCACGCCTACAGTATTCGTCGCATTAGGTTATACCGCTTTGCATGATAAAACCCCTGCGGCCAATAACGCGAATCAGATTGCCGCAATGGCTCAGTATGATCTCTCTAAAAATACCAGCGTATATGGCACGGTTTCATATTTGACCAATCACAACCAGGCGTCTTATACGCTGGCCGGATCGGCGAATCCAGGCTTGCCGCTGGCCTATCCCGGCGCGAATCCGCACGGCATCTCGATTGGCATGTTCCATAAATTCTAGCGTTCATTTTCGGTGTCGCGTGCGACAAACATGTTCATACATGTCCGCCTAGGAATCACTTTCTTTCTCCCTGCGTTCAGGACGGAAAGGTCACCACGATCGGGGCGCTGCAATGAAAAAACGTTTGAACAATGTGGGCGCGTCGAAAGCGGAAATGGTCGCTGCGGCGATCCAGGATGAGATCTTGACCGGGCGCCTGCCGTACGGCGTTCTGCTGGAAAGCGAAAGTGAATTGGTGCAGCGGTTTTCGGTCAGCCGAAACACTGTTCGCAAGGGTCTCGAAGAACTGATGAACACGGGCCTGATTACCCGCAAGGTCGGCGTGGGTTCGTTTGTCACCTACAACGGCCAGACGCTGGATAGTGCGCTGGGCTGGTCCAAGGCGCTCGAAACGGCGGACGGCGGTGCGCAAACCCGGTTGCTGCAAATCAGGGTGATCCAGGATGAAAAGCTCGCTGCTGAACTCGCGCTGGACCAGCCTGCATTTATCGCAGTGGACCGGCTGCGGGTGTTGGCGGACTCGGAACGGCCGATCTCGCTCGAACTCAGCCGGATTCCGTTCTCCGACCGGCTGGCGGACCTGCCGTTGCAAGGGCTGATTGGCGGTTCGCTGAACCAGACCTTGATCGAATACGGAATGGCCGCGGATCACGGCGAGGAATGGGCGGAGGTGATCGGGCTCGAACAAGCCAACGCCGACATCCTGAAGCACCCGCCGGGCACGTCGTTCCTGCGGACCCGTCGTCTCACGCGTGACAAGAACGGCAACCCGGTCGAATACGTCGTCAGTCTGCTCGACCCCGCCTATTTTGGATTGCACCTGGAGTTTTGAAAATACCTGGGGCGGGCGAGCGGGGCAGTGGTACCCGGATTGGAATGGTCACTGCGCTTGATGATTCACTAAGTTGTATTAACTAGCTACTGCCGCAGCCTGTGCTGCTTGAGTTCAACCTGATTGCCGGGAGTCCATGAAATGGCATTGATCGATAAAGTATTGAAACGGGCACTGACGTGCGTGATGGCAACGGCCGCCCTGGCTTCGTTCGCCGCGCACGCCGAAGATGTTCACGTGCTGAACTGGAAGGGGTATGGCACGGACGAGCCTTGGGCGCTCAAGGAGTTCGAAGCGAAGACCGGGTATCACGTGGTCAACGACTTCTTCAACTCCGAGCAGGAGATGCTCACCAAGTTGCGCACCAATCCAGGCGCGTACGACGTGGTGATGGTCAATAGCGCGTTCAACCAGCAAGCACGCGAACAGAACCTGCTGCAGCCTATTGATGTGAGCGGGATGCCGAACGTCGCGGACCTGAACCCCAAGATGCGCCACTCGCATTTGCTCGAGATTGGCGGCCAGAGCTACGGCATTCCGTGGGTGTGGGGCGTGACGTCGTTCGCGGTCAACGACACCAAGGTCCATCCGGCGCCAGACACCATCCAGGCGCTGTGGGACCCGGCGTACAAAGGCCATGTCGGCATCCGCGACGACGCTATTGAAGCGGTCCAGTTCGCGGCTCTCGCCACGGGCCAGAACATCAACGACATCAAGAATCTCGATGCCGTCAAGGACAAGCTCAAGGCGCTGACCGGCCAACTGAAAACGTTCTGGAGTTCAGAGAACGACTGGAACCAGTATGTGGCGTCGGGGGTGTTTTATATCTCCACGTATTGGAGCGGATCGGCCGCACGCGCACGCAACAAGTTCAACCTCCCGGTCACCTTCGTGATCCCGAAGGAGGGCGCAATCGGCTGGCTGGATTCGCTGTCGATTCCGAAGGGCGCGCATAACGTCGCGGGGGCGAAGGCCTTCATCAACTACATGATCGATCCGGGGTTCTACACGCAGTGGGATTCTCGCGTTGGCGCGCCGGTCTCGGCGAACGTCAAGGCGGTTGCAGCGTTGCCGGCGAATGCGTTCAACCGCGCGGTGCTGGCGAACCCGTCGGTCCAATCGCGGATCCAGTTCCAGGAGCCGATCACCGACGACAAGCGCAAGGCCTACCTGCAGTTATGGCAGGAAATCAAGGCCCAGGCCGACTGACGACGTTCAAGGAAGTGCCATGAAATTTGCCCTCAGTTCGCCGCAAGGCAGACCGCTGGTCCGCGCCATGACGCTGGCCGGGCCCGCCTACGTGTGGCTCCTGCTTGCGGTGTTCCTGCCTCTGTCGGTCATGCTGTTCTACAGCTTCATGTCCGACGTGCCGACGAGCGGCGGCAACTGGTCGCTGACGTTCCAGAACTACCTGACGTTCTTCGATGAACCCCTGTATCGGAAGCTGATGGTGCGTTCGCTGGGACTCAGCGCCCAGGTCACGCTGATCTGCACGGTGCTGGGTTTCCCGTGCGCCTACATGCTTGCGAAGGTAATACGCGGACGCACGCGTGAAGCGCTGTTCCTGCTGATCATCCTGCCGTTCTGGAGCAACGGGCTGGTGCGGATATTTTCCTGGAACATGGTGCTGCGCAGTGGCGGAGTAGTGGACTGGGTGCTTAATCATCTGTGGCCGTGGACAGTCAACACTGACCTGATGTTCTCCTATCCGGCAATCGTGATCGGACTGGTGCATTCCTACCTGCCTTATTCGGTGTTGACCGCTTATCTGAGCTTGCAGGCTATTGACGACTCGCTGATTGAAGCGGCCCGTTCAATGGGTGCAGGGCGCCTGACCATCCTGCTCCGGTTGATCCTGCCGCTGGCCATGCCCGGCATGCTGGCGGGCGCCGTGCTGACCTTCGTACCGGTAGTGGGGGCATTCATGGAGCCCAGGTTGCTTGGCGGGCGCAAGGGCACGTTCATTGGCACGGTTATCGAGGACCAGTTCGTCGCCGTATTCAACTGGCCGCTCGGCGCCGCGCTGTCGTTCACGCTGCTGGCCCTCGTGCTGGCCATCCTGTTCGCCGGCATGCGACTCTCGCGGAGGAAGGACAATTGAAACAGGACAACACCATAGGGTCACTCGAGCTCGACTCGCAGCCGCTCTCCAATGTGCCGCATACGCCGCGCCGAAGGACCTGGAGCATAGGCGCAGCCCTCGGCGCGATCGGTTACGGATACGTGGTCGTCATGATCGGCTTTCTGTATTTGCCGATCCTGGTCATGGCGCTGATGTCGGCTAACGCTTCGCCGCTCTACGAACTGCCGTTTCATTTCACCACGCACTGGTATCAGGCGCTCGCCGAGGACGGCGTGCTGAAGGCTGCTGCCTTCAGGAGCATCGAGATCGCGCTGTGGACCACGCTGTTGTCCACCATTCTTGGCGTGATGGCGTCGCTGGCGTTCTTTCGATACGACTTCGCTGGCAAGCGTTTCCTGCAGGCCATGCTGTTTCCGCCAATGGCGATCCCGTGGCTGATCACAGGCACGGCCATGCTGATCTTCTTCTTTGCGATTGGTATTGGGCGCGGCTTGCACGCCATCCTGCTGGGGCACGTGGCGCTCGCGTTGCCCTACGTGATCATCGTGGTCGGCGCGCGCTTGCGTACGTTCTCACCTGAGCTGGAGCTCGCCGCCCGTTCGCTTGGCGCGAGCGGCTGGCAGATCACGTGGCGCGTGACCTTGCCCGCCATTGCGCCCGGCGTGGTGGCAGGGGCCTTGTTTGCATTCGCCGTGTCGTTCGATCAGTTCGTGGTGTCGTACTTCCTGTCCGACCCGGGCGAGACCACGCTGCCGGTCGAAATCTATAGCGCCATTCGCAAGGGCTTTACGCCCGAGATCAACGCAATTTCAACCATCATCATTGTCGTGTCGATGGGCACGATGTTGATCGTGTCACGGCTGTACCGATTTGGTGGAGAGCAATAATGGCCGAAGTCAACGTAATCAAGGTATCCAAGCAGTACGGCGAGTCACGCGCACTGGACGACGTGTCCATCCGTTTCGCGGAGGGTGGGCTCTATGGGTTGCTCGGCCCGTCCGGCAGCGGCAAGACGACGCTGCTGCGCATGATTGCCGGCTTTGTGTTTCCGGATAGCGGGCAGATACGCATCGACGATCAGCCGGTCGAGCGCTTGCCTGTGGAGCGGCGGGAAATTGGCATGGTGTTCCAGAACTACGCGCTGTTTCCGAACATGAATGTTGCCGACAACGTCGCATTCGGGCTCTCCGTACGGCATGTCGACAAGAGCGAGATCAAGCGGCGCGTGGGCGAGGTGCTGGACCTCGTGCAACTCGGCAGTCTGCACGGGCGCCGGATCAATCAATTATCGGGTGGGCAGCGCCAGCGGGTCGCGTTGGCCCGCGCTATTGTGACGCGTCCTCGCGTGTTACTGCTCGACGAGCCGCTGAGCGCGCTGGACAAGTCGTTGCGGGTGGACATGCAGGTCGAATTGCGCCGCATCCAGCGCGATGTCGCGATCACAACGGTATTCGTCACGCACGATCAGGAAGAAGCGCTTACGTTGAGTGATCGTGTAGGTATCCTGCGCGATGGCCGGCTGATCCAGGAAGGGACCGCACGCGAACTCTACGATCAGCCGGCCAGTGAGTTCGCCGCCACTTTTCTCGGCGATGCAAACATTCTCAACGGACGCCTGGAGACCGGCGGCATGCGCGTTGACGATGGCAGCCTGATCCGTTTCGGGGTGCGCTCAGCGGTATCGAACCAGACGAAGTGCGCGGTTCGTCCGGAGAAAATCGCGCTTCAGCGTGCAACCGGCGAAGCCGTTCCGAGTGCGCATAACCGGCTCACTGCGCAGGTTGCGCATCACGTCTTTGCGGGTGTCAACACTACCTATATGCTCGACTGGTGCGGGAAGCGGCTCAAGGTCCATGTGCAAAACTCCGGCGACGACCTGATTCCAGTCGGCTCGCAAGTGACGTTGAGCTGGTCGCCCGACAGTACGATCCTGGTTCATTAGGTCGCTGTCGAGACGCGGATTCCTCGAGCGCCGGTGGCGTCAAGCGGCCGCTGCTAGCTCACGGGTTCAGGGCAAACTGGACGGCCGGCGCGACCGGTTCGGCTGCGGCGCTGCGGGTTTCAACAGCGGCCGCGGTGCAATCGTTGTCGACATGACGATGGACGTCCGCGTCTCGCCATACAAATAAATCCGCCCGATAAGTTGTTCAAGGTGCGCCACATCCTTGGCGACCAGTTTCATCAGGTAAGAGTCCGCACCGGTTACGTGATAACACTCGAGCACTTCAGCAATGCCTTCGAGCACTTTCGTAAATTTGGCCTTGGCGGGTTGCGCGACTGTGATGCCGATGATCGCCGTGACCTGATAGCCGACCTTATACGAATTCGCGCGCGGCGACGCCTTCAATCACCCCATTTTCTGGAACGGTAAGCGAAGTGAAGGGGCGCAATAAACACGGTGTAGGCATCTCACGCTGCCGTGGCATGCACGCCGACACATGGTCGAGAGCGCGGGCTTGATGGTGTCAAGCGGAAAATCAGAAGTAAAATGCGCGCTTACGACCCGTGGAAGCTGGTGCAAATCCAGCACGGTCGCGCCACTGTGACCGGTTGCAGCGCAAACCGGAAGTCAGACCTCGGCGTCGTATACCTCTTTCTGACATTGGGGCGCGCACTCCCCGGGAGACATTCATATGACCGATACTGCCCGCGATCCTGGCTTACAGCCACGCCGGCATTCACTCGATTGTCCAGCTTGGTGTAACGCGGTGAACACGTCCCCGCATCACTGAACCCGCTGCCCGTTTGTCCGCTTGGTCGCTTTTGCACGGCCAACAGCTCAGGCATGAGCCGGCATCCGCTTCGCGATAGCGCTCATGGCAACGCGACGATATCCTCGCCGCCGCGCATGTCCGCCGGTTGGTCTCGTCGAAGCAGGCCATTGCATTGCGTTGTGTTGTGGATTCCGCAGCCGGGCAGGGCTGGCATCCAATCTTCGAATAACAAGGCGTCTCCCGCATGAAGTTCCGTCGTTTCATCCTCACCTCCGCGCTGACCGTTTCGGCATGGCAGGTTGCACAGGCCACCGAAGACTCGTCGTTGCCGCAGCCGGCGCAGCTTCCGGACTCGGCCACGCTGCCGAATATTCTTGTCACCGGCGACACGCAGCACCTGCCGCAATCGTTCGACGGGCGATACGCGTCCACACAAGTCTTGACACGCGCGGATCTGGACCGTTTGTCGCCCAGTGACCCGAGCATCACGCAGGCCCTCGCGACACTGCCCGGCGTCACCGTTTCACAAAACGGCGGACCGGGCTCGCTGGCCTCCGTCAGCATCCGCGGTTCATCGGGAAACCAGGTCGCCGTGTTCATAGACGGTATCCGCGTGGGTTCGGCGACCACCGGCCAGGCCGCGTGGGCGGACCTGCCGACCGCTGCCTTTGACCGCGTCGAAGTGATCTCAGGGCCGGCCGCCGCTTCATTTGGCGCGGATGCAGTGGGCGGCGTTATCCAGCTTTTTACCAACCGCGCGTCGAATCAGCCCAACCAGACCACCATTTCCACGGGTGGCGGTTCCAACAAAACGTTCGACACTCAATTCCGCACGTCTGGCAGCATTCCTTCCACGGGTCCGCTCGCTGCGCTGGCCGGACTGACCTACTCGCTGGGCCTGCACGACTACAACACCGCGGGAATCGATGCGACCCAGCCATGGGCCTACGGGCATGAGGATGGCCGTAACCCGTACCATGCCCAGGACGTGGATGCACGCCTTGGCTACGCGCGTGACAACTGGTCGATCTCCACATTCGCGCTCTATCACCGGTCCGACCTGTCCTACGACAACGCCGGCGGGGACGACCGTCAGCTCGATCATCAACTGACGACCGGCCTTGCGTTCCACCTGGATATCACGCCGTTTACGCAGTTTGACCAGTCGGTCGGCTACGCCACGGATCGCCAGTTCCTCTATGCGAACAACCGGGCTATCCCGACCGATGAGATCGACTCCACGCGCCTTGGCTCGTCGACCTCGCTGACCCATCAGGAACGCGGACTCACGCTCTTCAGCCTGCCCCTGTCCGGCGAGACCAAGCTCGCCTACGACTTCACCCGCGAGCAAGCCTTCCTGCCGGTCGACATTCCGACGGGCGTGCCGACGCGCAACGATTCCGCCGTATCGCTT
This sequence comes from Caballeronia udeis, assembly GCF_001544555.2. Taxonomy (GTDB): domain Bacteria; phylum Pseudomonadota; class Gammaproteobacteria; order Burkholderiales; family Burkholderiaceae; genus Caballeronia; species Caballeronia udeis. Next base: position 91,499 of record NZ_FCOK02000024.1, read on the forward strand.
CATCAGTCAGTCACGCTGGGTGCATTGACGGTGTTTCTTGCGGGCCGCCACGAGATCATCCAGGGCCAGTCGGTGAATACGGGCAATGTTGCCGTTTCTTATGCCATCAATCCGGTTTATACCGCGCGAATTTCCTACGGCAACGCGTTCCGCCTGCCCACGTTTAACGACCTGTATTATCCGGGTTACGCGAACCCGAACCTGCTGCCCGAGCGCAGCGACACGGTCGAGGCGGCACTCGATGCCACCACGTCGTTCGGGACCTTTACGGCTGCTCTTTATGACACCCGGGTGCACGATCTGATTGCTTATCAATCGGTGACTTATCTTCCTGTGAACGTAGGCCGTGCGCATATTCAGGGTATCGACCTGTCGTACAAGGGCACGCTCGGCAACTCGACGCCGGTCAGTCTCGCGATCGGCGTCCTGAATCCGCAGGATGTCACCGGCCAGACCTGGCTTAACCGTCGTCCGCGCCAGACCGTCAGCCTGAGCATCGACCATACGTGGGACGAGTTCCAGCTGCACGCGCTGAGCACGGGCGTCTCGCTGCTTTACGGCGGATCGACTTACGATGACCAGGCCAACGCAATTTATCTGCCGTCGTACACTACGGTCGGCCTGCGTGCTGCCTACAGGGTCAATTCGCATCTCACCGTGTCCGCGAACCTGTCCAATCTCTTTGACCGGCAGTATGTGACCGCATACGGTTACAACACGCTGGGCCGGACGGCGTTCGGTAAAATCGCGTATACGTTCTGACTACTTATCATCATATGATCGAGACATCTTCATGAAGCGAATCCTGATCATTGGAATTGGCGCCGGAAACCCCGACTACGTGACCATACAGGCGGTCAACGCGCTCAACGAAGTCGATGTTTTCTTCGTGATGGACAAGGGTGTCGCCAAGGAAAAGCTGATCGCGTTGCGCAAGGACATTTGCCGGCGTTTCATCAAGGGCAGCGACTATCGCTTTGCCGAGGCAACCAGTCCCGAGCGAGTACGAGACGTCGTCAATTATCGGGCGAGCGTGGAGGATCTTAACGATGACAAGCAGGCCGTGTTCGAGCGGCTTATCTCCGAAGAGATGTCCGACGGCGAATGCGGGGCGTTCCTGACATGGGGCGACCCGGCGCTGTACGACAGCACCATCCGGATCATTGACGCGATCATCAAGAAGGGCGGTCACGATCTGGTGTATGAAGTGATCCCGGGGATAAGCAGTATTCAGGCTCTGGCGGCTCAGCACAAGATACCGTTGACCCGCATTGGAGAATCGATCGAGATCACGACGGGGAGGCGGATAGCCGAAGGGTTCCCGGACAACGTCGACAGCGTGGTGGTGATGCTGGATGCCGAAGGCGCCTACAAACGTTTCGTTGATCAGGATATCGACATCTACTGGGGTGCTTATATCGGCACGCCGGACGAGATCCTGGTGTCCGGAAAACTCAAGGATGTCGCCGGCGAGATCGACCGGCTTCGTACGGAAGCGCGCAAGGCGAATGGCTGGATCATGGATAGTTATCTGATGCGAAGGAACAGGTCCCGCGGGGATAACTAGTCGCCTCCGGTGGGTGGGGCAGTATTGACCGCCGTTTGAATACGCGGCATGCGACGGAGATCGGGGTGACTGACGAGGCATGGCGTCGATGCGACAGCCGCAAGCGACAGTGTCATACGGCGTAGCCACCGGTCGGTATCATCGGGAAAGCACGTTGCCAGCGGTATTCGGATCCCGGATAGTCAGCGCGAGGTTTGCGCGATGGTCTTCAGCCACACGTCCGACGAGGAAATGCTATGGGTTCGACATCGAGCGGAGAACTAAGTAGCTTTAAGAAGTAGCAGCAAACGTAGCGATTCGAAGCCGCGTGACCGGCTTCCCGCGAGACAAGCCTGCCGAGATCAGCAGGGGCGCCACGCTCACGTAATGAACACAATCCGGTTTTCCGTCCCCGAGTCGCATTCCACGAAATAGGAGGCACGGCCGGCCCTTATGTCGAGCAGGACACGTTCAACACCTTCAACACCCGGGATTTCGTGCAAATGGGTTTTGACAATAACGTCCGAACCCGGCTTGGCTAACGCCTCGCGCCGGATTTCCATGAGATACCTGATGGCCTCTCGCTGGTTCATAAAATACAGATTCATCAGCAACGTGTCCTTGCCGCAGTTAAAGCGGCGTTAATAGACGCTGCTTCCTGTCCCGCCCGCAAGCATTGCGAGGCACCGGAAACACAAGTAGATCCTGGCACCGCTGTTAGCGGGCGGAGACTTCTCCCGACATGACGTCGATCCATACCCCGATGGCTATGGACAAGCGCCCGGACTCGCGGTCCGGCTATGCAGTCAAGCTCCGCGATCCAGATTTACCGCGCCGTCCATCCTCCGTCAATGACAAGATTTGCACCAGACATGAAGGTGGAGTCGTCGCTCGCCAGAAAAGCGGCCGCACCAGCAACCTCGTCAGGCGAGCCAATTCTCCCCAGCACGGTCGAGGCTTCGAATGAGCGTCGCAGGCCGGCGGGATCGGGGCTGCTGGAAAACACGTCCTCCAGCAATTGTGTCGTGACGGGTCCGGGACAAAGGCAATTCACCCTGATACCGCTGCGGCCGTGATCAATCGCCATCGCCTTCGTCAACATGACCACTCCGCCTTTTGACGCACAGTAGGCGGCCACATTCGCCTCACCAACCAGCCCCAGTTCGGATGCGATGTTAATGATGACGCCTTGGCCGCGCATTTGCATCGATGGGATGATAGCCTTCGAGCACAAGAAAACCCCTTTCAGGTTAACCGCCATAAGCCGGTCCCATTCATCAACAGTCGTGTCGAGAACGGTTTTCGCAAATTCGACGCCCGCGTTATTGACCAGGATATCCACATTCCCGAATCGGGCTTCAGCCAGGCGAACCATTTGACTAACATCGGACTCCAGCGATACATCCACTCGAACGTAGCACGCTTCGCCGCCTGAGGTGCAAAGAGCGTCGGCTTCTGCCGTCGCGTCCGTTATATCGGCAAGCACAACCTTGGCTCCCTCGGCCACGAATCTTGTCGCTATTGCATGTCCGATACCTCGCTGAGCACCAGTAATCAGGGCAACCCGGTCTTTCAGTCTCATGTTGTTCGTTCTCTTGCGCAAATAGGGTGAGTAGCATGCTACCCGCTTAATATCCCCCTGATTCTTCCTCGACCAGGAGCGGCTGGCGAATGCGCCTGCGTCACGCAGCGTGGAGCGAAGACCCCTGCTGTGCGTGAAGCCCATTCCGGGCGCCACGTGGCGCCGTCATATCGGCTGGTACGAGTTCGGGCGGCAGCCTCGCGCGACTGCCATCGTCAAGCAGCAGCTACTGACGGTGCTGGCCAAATGAGCGCGGCTCGGTGCGGGTAACGAAATCGAATCAAACAGAAGCCAAGGACAGGGCAGAGCGCACAGCGCTCCAGGCCCGATGTCCACTCATTCATTCAGAGGCTGCCATGACCGGGTCCGAGCTCGCCATCAACGAAGCGACTCAATAAGCCACTGCGGCAGGTTCGTCAGCCGGCGCGTTCAGTGGCATCGTCTCGCCCAACGGACGTGCGCCACTGAACGCTCAACAGGTGCTCGCGCATGGACCGTGCAGCCAATTCGCCATCGCGGGCTTTCATGGCGCTGACAATATTCTCGTGCTGTTGGGCGAAATAGCGCCGGGTCTCCTGGGCCGCGGTTCTTTCACGCACATCCGGCTTGACCCGCATGCCATTGATGGCTTCCATCAAGGCGATGAGAGCGGGGTTGCGCGTAGCCTGTCCGATCAGCAAATGAAATCGATGATCCCATTGCTGCCACTCTTCATCGTTTTTTGCGGCGGCGTTCTTCCGCGCGCATTTCTCAAGTTCCAGCAAGTCGTCCCCACTTGCTTTCGCCGCCGCAAGTCCTGCGAGCGCCGGCTCGAAAAGCAGCCGCATTTCCGCTATATCCGCCGGACTGGCTCCCGCGCGAAGCCCGCGTAGCGTCGACGCAAACTTCAGTGGCCGCGCGCCCAGATAGGTGCCGCGGCCGACACCTCGCCACACACGCCCCGAAGCCTCCAGCGAGGCAAGCGCTGCGCGAAGTTCTCGCCGGGTGACCTCCAGGTCTTCGGCGAGACGTCTTTCGGGCGGCAGCACGTCGCCGTCCTTGAGCTGGTGGTCGACGATGTATTCCTGCAGCCTGTCCAGCAGTGGTTTTTCCATTTTCTCTTTCTGTACCAATAAGGATTGGTTCAAAAGTAACAGAAATTGATCTGTTTTCACACAACCACGGATATTTTTTATCTACTAGAATGGCCTGAAATCAGGGTTATAACCAACTGAAGGCTGGTATCGTCAGATATAGCATTGTATTTTGTTTCTTATGAACCAATAAGAATTGGTTCATTTAGCGATTGCTTGTCGCCCCAAAAGGAGTTGGGTATGTCGTTCACAAGCCGCCCGGAACTGATTGGCACGTTCGGCATGGTGTCCTCCACGCACTGGCTGGCCAGTGCGTCGGCAATGGCCGTTCTCGAGCGAGGGGGCAATGCATTCGACGCCGCAGCGGCGGCAGGTTTTGTTTTGCAGATCGTTGAACCGCATCTGAATGGACCGGGCGGTGAACTGCCGGTCGTGTTCTACAGTGCGCGCGAAAAACGGGTTCGCGTGCTGTGCGGGCAGGGCGTGACGCCCGCGGCAATGACCATACCGCGCATGCGCGAGCTAGGTCTGGAGGTCGTTCCAGGGACGGGGTTGTTGCCAGCCGTCGTGCCTGGCGCTTTTGGCGCCTGGATGCTTATGCTGCGCGACTACGGCCAGTTGCCACTTGCAGACGTGATGAGCTACGCGATCGGCTATGCGGAAAACGGCTATCCGGTTCTCCCGCGAATGACCTCGTCAATCCTTGCAATCAAGGATTTCTTCCAGACTGAATGGACCACGTCGGCTGAGCAATGGCTGCGCAATGGCGACGCACCCATGCCGAACCAGCTCTTCGCCAATCCGGCGATTGCAAACACGTACAAGCGCATCCTGGAAGAGGCGAACACCGGGCGTGACCGTGCCGAGCAATGCGAACTGGCCAGCAAGGTTTTTTATCGTGGATTCGTGGCTGAAGCGATTGACCGCTACTTCCGGTCGACCGCGGTTCTCGACACCTCCGGCCAGCGCAACCACGGCCTGCTCAACGCGGACGATCTTGCTCGCTGGGAGCCGTCCTACGAAGATCCGGTCTCATACGACTATGAGGGCTTCCGGGTTCACAAGACCGGCCCATGGGGCCAGGGACCCATGTTTCTGCAGCAGCTCGCGCTCCTCAAGGGTTTCGATCTCACCGCGATGGATCCAATGGGACCGGATTTCGTCCATACCATAATTGAATGCTCGAAGCTCGCGTTCGCCGACCGCGAGGTGTTTTACGGCGATCCCCGGTTCGCACAAGTGCCCATGGACGTGCTGCTGAGTGACACCTACAACGACGAGCGGCGCCGGCTGATCGACCCGGCACGCGCGTCGTTCGAGTTCCGTCCCGGCAGGTTGGGCGATAGCGAGCAGCGTGCAGCGCTGATCATGGCGCTCGCGGGAAAACAGCAATCGGGCGGGTTCGGCCAGGGCGAACCGACGTTCGCACCCCTGCCCGAACTGCGCGGCGATACGGTTCATCTCGACGTGGTCGATCGCTGGGGCAACATGGTCTCGGCAACCCCGTCGGGTGGATGGCTGCAGGCTTCGCCCGCCGTGCCCGGTCTCGGCTTTAACGTGACCACGCGAGCGCAGATGTTCTGGATGGAGGAAGGTTTGCCGTCGTCGCTGGGTCCGGGGCGCCGTCCCCGCACCACGCTTTCGCCCACGCTGGTCACGCGGGAAGACAAACCCTATGCGGCGTTCGGCACACCGGGCGGCGACCAGCAGGACCAGTGGTCAATCCAGTTGTTTCTCCGGCATGTGCACGCCGGCATGAACTTCCAGGCCGCGGCCGATGCACCCTCGTTCCAGACCGCTCATTTCCCCGGCTCGTTCTACCCGCGCTCGATGCAACTGGGCAAGATGTCCGCGGAGTCGCGCTTTCCCGAGAGCACGCTAGCCGGGTTACGCGCGCGCGGACATGACCTGACTGTCGCCGAGCCCTGGTCGTTGGGCCGCGTCTGCGCGGTCGGGGTCCGGGGAGGGCTGATGCGCGGCGCGGCGACGCCTCGCCAGATGCAGGCATACGCTATCGGGCGATAAGCTTCGCATCCGCAAAACCCTATCCAATTCCCTCAGGGAGAACATGCCGTGTCTGCTGTCGCCGATCGTCTCGAAAGACTGCCTCTGTCGGGTTTCCACCGGAAACTACTGCTCATCGGCGGGCTGGGCTATCTGTTCGATGGGCTCGATTCATCGTCGCTGGCATTTCTGCTGCCGGTCGTCAGCAAGCTCTGGAACCTGACGAGTGCTGAAACTGGCCTGGTCGCTAGCAGTACCTATATTGGATACTTCTTCGGGGCATTTTTATCGGGAGTGCTTGCTGATCTGATCGGTCGTCGCCGCATCATGATGACGGCGCTTGCGATCTACTGCGTTGCATCGCTCGCGAGCGCCGCCGCCAACGACTGGCACACGTTTTTTGCATTACGAATAGTTGCTGGCTTTGGCTCCGGCGCGGAGACGGTGGTGATAGCACCATTCCTCGCCGAGTTTGTGCCTCGACGTTACCGGGGCATTTTTTGCGGCGCGTTGGTCGGTTTCATGTCGTTCGGTTATCTGGGTTCGTCCATAGTCGGCTTCACGGTGGTGAGAAACTTTGCCGATGGCTGGAGATACATGGCGGTGGTGACTGCATTGCCCGTTGTCATGCTCCTGTGGTGGCGAAGGACTTTGCCCGAGTCGCCGCGCTGGCTGGAGAGTCAGGGCCGCGCTGCCGAGGCGAACCGTATAGTGAGTGCCATTGAGTCGTGGTTTAGTGACAAGGGCATCCCCCTGGCGCCCGTTGCGTCGCTCGGCCAGGTTGCCGTATCCGCGCCCACAAAAAACAGCGCGTTGCAGAACGTGCTCACGCTATGGTCGCCGCGCCTCGCACGTACTACCGCAGTGAGCTGGTTGATGTGGTTCTCGGTTGCGTTCGCGTACTACTCGTTCTTCTCATGGATCCCAAGTCTGCTCCTCAAGGAGGGACTCACCATGACGAAAAGCTTCGGTTATTCAATCGCCATTTATGGGGCGCAGATTCCGGGGTATTTTTCCGCCGCATGGCTCAATGAACGGATCGGCCGGAAGGCCGTGGTGGCGTCCTACATGCTGCTGGGCGGAGTCGCGGCAATCACGCTTGCGTTCTCTCACAGCGGCTTGCAGATCATGAGCGCGGGCATCTTCCTGTCGTTCTTCATGAACGGCGCGTTCGCCGGTGTCTATGCGTACACCCCTGAAGTCTTTCCGACAGCGGTTCGCACAACCGGCACCGGATCGTCTTCGTCGTTTGGCCGCATTGGCTCGGTGAGTGCGCCCATTCTGGTGGGACTTGTCTATCCCACGCTTGGCTTTCTGGGCGTGTTCGCCATGACCACGACGGTTTTGTTGATTGGTGCCTGCGTAGTGGGCTTTCTCGGCATCGAGACCCGCAACCGGTCACTGGAGGACATCGAGGAGGGTGGTCTGGAGCAGCAGGATGTGCGACGCCCGCTCGGTTCCACCGAAATGAACGGCTGAACATAGTCCCCACCTTTACATCACCCCCACATCAAGTCCATGCACATCAATGAGATCGCGCTCGCGGCGCCAGCGGCGTCCACTACCCGAGCGCCTGAGAACGCGGACCTTGACCGCCTGGCAATTGCCTTGCGGTTGAAGGATCAGCCCATGGAGATTTTTCGTGCAGTTCATGCCGTGGCGGAACGCACAATTGGCCTCAGGCTGTTCACGATCATGTCCTACGATGCGCAGCGCCTTGAGGTGCAGCGAGTTTATACAAACATGCCGGACGTCTATCCAACTGGAGGGCGCAAGCAAAAACAGGGTACTGCGTGGGCCAGCCAGGTATTGCTGGGCCTCAAGCCTTTTCGCGCAGCAACGCCGCAAGGCATCCAGGATGCATTCGACGATCACGCGGTGATGATTGGCTTGGGCCTGGGATCGATATTGAATATTCCGATCGCCTACGACGGCGTATGCGTGGGCACGATGAACCTGACGCACAGGGAAGGGTGGTATACGGCGAGGCATGAGGAAATCGGCTTGCTAATTGGCTCCTTCCTTACCGCTGCGCTCGTCAAGTGCCATACGATGTCAGCCCGCGACTTCACCGGCCGCTGACATGGACACGACCAATCGCGTCACCCGAGCGTCCACGCCGGCCAAACACTTCGAGGCCCAGGGTTCCTGGCTGCTTGTCTTCGTCCTTGCCTATCTCGCGCTCATAGCCGATGGCGCAGACGTCATGATGTACGGCCTGACGCTCACGCGAATCAAGGACGAATTCGGACTGAGCAATGTCGAGTCAGGGGCGCTGGGAAGTCTGACGCTGTGCGGCATGGCGATTGGCGGCATTATCGGCGGCTGGGCGAGCGATCGTCTGGGCCGGGTAAGGGTGGTCGTGTGGGCGTTGGCGCTTTTTTCACTTGGCGCCGGCATGCTGGGACTGACGCATAATTTCCTCGAATTCGCGGTGGTGCGATTTGTCAGTTCGCTGGGCATTGGCTCCATGGTGCTGGTCACCACACTGGTTGCCGAATACGTACCCATGGAACGGCGCTCGCTGATTCTCGGTGCGTTGCAAACCGGCATCTCGGCTGGTTACATTGTCGTCATCGCGCTGAGCAACTGGATCTTGCCGCACTATGGCTGGCGTACGTTGTACTACGTATCCGCGCTGCCAGTGCTATTGGCGCTGGCCATAAAATTCTTCGTGCCCGAACCGGCAAGCTGGCTGGCGAGCCGCACTGCCGCGCGCACGAACGAACGCGGGCTTGCCAGGAGTCGCTATTACCTGATTTTCAGTAATAGGCAATCACGGATGCTGTTCATCCTGTGGACCCTGGCGTCGGTGTTCGCGCTTTCCGGGTTCTATGGCCTGAACAACTGGCTGCCTACGTACCTGGAAAAAGAACTGCACATGAAATTCAGTTCGATGGCCGGGTACATGATTGGCACGTATGTGGTCGCGTTCGCGGGAAAGATCGTCGCCGGGTGGCTCGGTGACCGCTGGAGTCGACGCGGTGTATACGTTCTTGGCTGCATGGGCGCGGCGATCTTTCTTCCCGTGATTATCTTTTGGCACACACGCGAGAACATCATCTATCTCATGTTCCTCTTCGGCTTCATGTACGGCGTGCCGTTGGGGACGATCGGAACCTTCATGTCGGAGAGTTTCACCACCTCAGTCCGCGGCACGGCTGTAGGCGGCTCTTATAACCTCGGTCGTTTCTGCTCGGGCGCGGCGCCCGTCGTCATCGGTTACCTGGCCACGCAGTTTTCGATCGGCATCGGTTTCCTGGTGGTCGGTGCCGTGTTCTTTTTAAGCGGTGTAACCGCACTGTTTATTCCCGATCGATTGCATGACACGCAGCGTTAGCCAACTCTGCCGCCTTAGCGCGACGGAACGCTACAGAGTCCCCTCAAATTGCGCGAATTCGATCCAGTTCGGGTTTTTGCCAACCGGATACTGCCCGATCGCCTTGAGCGCGCCGGTTTGCTTGTCGATGCGATATACGCTCATCTGTGTCGACAATTGTCCTACTGCCAGCAGATAGTTTCCCGACGGATCGATATTGAATCCACGCGGCTGTTTCTCAGTCGGCCATGTGCCAATTCGCGTGAGCGTGCCCGATTTCTTGTCGACGCGAAACGACGCAAGCGTGCTCGATGTCCGTTCAGATGCAAACAGGAAGCGGCCGTCCGGCGTCAGATGAACGTCGGCACCCCAAGGCTTATCGCCAGAAAAGTCTGGCGGGACGATCGAGACAGTTTGCACTGGCTTGGCTGTGTCATTCGCGGCATCGAAAGCCAGAACATGCAGCTTGCCGTCGAGCTCATCGATCAGATAGGTAAACCGATGATCCGGGGAGAAGACGAAGTGACGCGGGCCGGATTTCGGCGGTAATGTATATGCGGGCGTCGCATCCGGCGCGAGTTGGCCGGTCACTGCATCGAATTTCAGGCGCAGCCACGCATCGGAGCCGAGAACAGAGGCAAACACATACCGGTTATCGGGGGCGTTCCTGATTGCATGGGCCATCGGCCCCGTTGGAACGGATTGCTGCGGGTCGCCCGCTAAACCATTCGTGTCAATGCGATTCACGGAAAGCAGATTGCCGCCGTACGAAGCGGAGAACAAATAGCGGCCCGTAGCGTCGGTGGAGAGGTAGGCCATGCTCTCGGCCAACGGCGAGGTCTTGAGCAGGATCAGGTGGCCGTCCAGCGGGTTGATCGCAAAACTGAGTACGCGATACGGCTTGGAGCGTAACCCGGCGTAGAGATGATGGTGGTCAGGGGAAAGAGCCAGCGGCATGACGGTTCCGCCGACCGGCAGCGTCTCGACCTTCGAAAGTGCGCCATTCGATTGATCGAGCCGGAGCACTGAAATATCTTCGCTGTCGGCATTCGACACATAGAGGTAGGTTGCTGCTTGCACCGAGCTCATAAGGATGCCGAACGTGAGTGCAGCAGCAATGACGCGCAAGGTCGTTTTTATTTTCATGGACGGATTAAATCGGGTGAGGTGTTTCGTCTAGGCGCAGACGTTGGACAGGTCGAAGAAAAGACCGCACGTTCCTGAACATGCTTGAGAGCAAGCGTATTCTTAAGCTGCTTACTCGCTCAATTGAAAGGCCGCTACCGCGTCGGCCATTTGTTTCGCCTGCTGTTCGAGCGAACTGGCAGCCGCAGCCGCTTGTTCCACCAACGCTGCGTTCTGCTGGGTCACCTGATCCATCTGGCTGACCGCCTTTCCCACTTGAGCGATACCCTCGCTCTGCTCAAGGCTCGCCGCTGTAATTTCGTTCATCAGACTGGCGACCTTTTGAACCGCGTCGACAATCTCGGTCATGGTGTTGCCCGCTTGCACGACCAGGCCATTACCCAGCTGTACGTCATGCACCGATGTCCCGATCAACGTCTTGATCTCTTTAGCCGCATTCGCACTGCGTTGCGCGAGCGTGCGCACTTCCGTTGCCACCACGGCGAAACCGCGTCCATGCTCTCCGGCCCGTGCCGATTCCACCGCGGCGTTGAGTGCCAGGATATTCGTCTGGAACGCGATGCCGTCGATCATGCCGGTGATCTCGGCGATCCTGTTGGAGCTCGTGCTGATGGCATTCATCGTGGCAACTGCACGCCCGACTACTTCGCCTCCGCGTTGCGCCACGCCGGTGGCTGTCGCCGCCAGCTTGCTCGCCTGTTGAGCGTTGTCGGCGTTCTGTTTGACTGTCGAGGTCAGTTCTTCCATGCTCGCAGCCGTTTCTTCGAGCGACGCCGATTGCTCTTCCGTCCGGCTCGATAAATCTATGTTGCCCGCGGCGATCTCGCGCGCGCCGGTATTGATCGCGTCGCAATTCGAGCGCACGTTCATCACGGTGTCCGACAGGCCGAGCTGCATTCGGCGCATGGCATCGAACAGTTGCCCGATTTCGTTGCGGCCGCTTTGCGGAATCACGCTCGTGAGATCGTTCGCGGCAATCTGGTCGAGAGAGGCAACGGCCCGCTTCAGCGGGTCGATCACGATGCGCCGAAGCGCGAGATGAGTGACCGCGATCAGGCAAAGCGCTCCGATCACGCCGATGACCACCAGGGTGATCACCCATCCATGTTCGCGTTCGCCCTGCGCCAGGGTGTCTTTCATCAAGGAGTTCGAGAGATTCTGAAAGGCTTCGACGTTCGATGAATATTTTGCGCCTGCGCCCGTTATTTCCTTGTCGTTGATCGCGGCATACGCGGTTGTGTCACCACCGCGCAGGGCCTCGCTTGCTTTTGTTAGCAGGGCCGCCAGAACATTCGACGACTCGACAAGCGATCGCTGTAGCGTCTCATCCCGACCGGCGAAACCAGGCGCGTCGCGAAATGTGCTTGTTTCAGCGGCGGCCCGATCGAAAGTGACCTGCGCGCTTTTCAAGGCTGAGTCGCGCGTGGCGGTGTCATTGCGCTCCTTGAGCGCGGAATAAGCACGCGTGAGCGCCGCACGCGTGCGTGTCGTGTCCTTATAACCGTCGTTGACCAGGATTTCCTGTTCGGCGATTTGATGCAGGCGACGGGCGTTGTCGTTTGCGCGGCCGAGCATAAGCACTCCCACGATCGCGCCCACAACGATCATTGAGGCGAATACGAAAAGCACCACTAGCAGGTTGGAGCGGATTGTCACGTTTCGCATATTTTTAGTTTGGATGGTCGACCTTACTGGGTTAACGGCGGGCCATGGTTGAACTTGACCCATGCGCCGCCATTGCACCCTGATGCAAGGTCTTAAGGGTTGGTTCCGGCAGCTAACGGAGCACGCAGTTCGACCCGCTCGATCTTCTTGACGATAACCAGATAGCTGAACACGGTGAGAAGCGCGTTAATACCGACGAACACCAGTGCGCCGTTGAAGGATCCGGTCTTGGCAACGAGATAACCAATCACGATCGGCGTCACGATGCCTGCGACATTGCCGAACATGTTGAAGATCGCACCGGACACGCCAATCACCTCCTTGGGCGATGTGTCCGCGACCACCGCCCAGCCGAGCGCACCAATACCTTTCCCAAAGAAAGCCAGCGACATCAGCGCGACGACAACCCAGTCTGTCGTCACATAGTTGCATCCGATGATGCACACGGATAAAAGCATGCCGCCAACGATCGGGACCTTCCGCGCAATCGTCAACGAATGACCGCGCCGGATCAGCGCATCTGAAAAGACCCCGCCGAGCACGCCTCCCGTAAAGCCGCAGATCGCGGGCAATGAGGCGGTGAGTCCGGCTTGCAGGATGGTCATGCCACGGGCCTGGACGAGGTAGATCGGAAACCACGTCAGGAAGAAGTAGGTCAGGACGTTGATGCAATACTGGGCCAGGTACACGCCAAGGAGCATGCGGTTCGACATCAACTGGCGCACATAAAACCAGGTTCCGGGGCTGCCCGCATTGGCATAGGCAGTCTTTCTTTGCGGATGAACCAGGCCACCGCCGTTCTCTATGTGCTCGAGTTCGGCCTTGTTGACACGAGGGTGATCGCTCGGGTTCTTCATGACCTTGAGCCACGTCAGGGCAAGCGCAATCCCTGCGACACCCATTACCAGATAAACGTTTTGCCATCCGAACGAATGGGTGATCCAGGCCATGAGCGGCGTGAAGATAACCGCAGCGAAATACTGGGCCGAGTTGAAGATGGCCGAGGCGGTGCCGCGCTCGGCGGTCGGAAACCAGCTTGCCACCACCTTCGCGTTTGCGGGGAAGGCGGGTGCTTCGGCCATGCCCATCGCAAAACGCAACACGAACAATGCAATGACGGCAGCGCCCGCGCTGCCCGCGAGACCGATCGAGCTTTGCAGCAGGGTGAAAAGTGACCACAGGAAAATGCTTGCGGCATACATGCGGCGGGCGCCGAAACGGTCGAGCAACCAGCCGGCCGGTAGCTGCGACAACACATAAGCCCAGCTAAATGCGGAGAAGATGTAACCCATGCGAATCGCGTCCAAGCCAAATTCGCTGCGCATGGCTGAGCCGGTGATCGACAGTGTGGCGCGATCGGCGTAGTTGAGTGTGGTGATGATGAAGATCATCAGCAAGATCAGGTACCGGACGTTCGTGCGCTTGGCGATGCCGGCAATGCTTGCAGAGCGGCTTGATTGCATGGTGTGTCTCCGATCGTTCCAGCTGGATAGCATTGAAATATCGATGCGCGGGACTGTCCGTGACGCTGGCGACCGTGTGGGTCGTTTTGCACGAATGCCGGAATCAATAAATCAATGCTTCGTTGCTTTTAGGAAAAGTGCCGGGCGCGAATGCGTTGCCGGCACTTTTCGTTTGTCACTGCATGCTCATGCTCCATAAGCAGTTGCACTGCTCTTGAGCGATCTGCTTATCGGGCTATTGCGCGCCCAGTTTCTTGATGAGCACGTCGAGCCGGGCCATTTCGTCTTCGTCGAGATCGGTGAGCGGGGCGCGCACCGGGCCTGCGCCGTGGCCGACAAGCTTGGCGCCCGCCTTGACGATGCTTACCGCATAACCGGCACGACGGTTGCGAATGGCGAGATACGGCAGGAAGAACTCATCGATCAGCTTGCCGACCGTTGCGTGATCGTCCGCCGAGATCGCCCGATAGAAGTCCATTGCGGTCTTCGGAATGAAATTGAACACTGCCGACGAATACACTGGCACACCGAGTGCCTTGTATGCGGCTGCGTAGACTTCAGCAGTCGGCAGGCCGCCGAGGTACGCGAAGCGATCGCCCAGGCGGCGGCGGATTGTCACCATGTTCTCGATCTCGCCTACGCCGTCCTTGAAGCCGATCAGGTTGGGGCAACGGTCAGCCAGTTGCTCGAGCACGTCGGCGTTAAGCTTTGAATTGGCGCGGTTGTAGACAATCACGCCGATGTCTTTCACCGCCTTGCACACCTGTTCAACGTGCGCGGCGATGCCTTCCGGACAGGCTTCCGTCAGGTAATGTGGCATCAGCAAGACACCGTTTGCTCCCAACCGCTGCGCTTCCTGCGCGTACTCTATTGCCACGCGCGTGGGGCCGCCGGCACCGGCGAGTATGGGCACTTTGCCCTGGCAGGTTTCGACAGCAGTGCGGATTACGTTCGAGTAATCGGTTTTAGTCAGAGAAAAGAATTCCCCCGTTCCACCTGCGGCGAACAGGGCAGTTGCGCCGTAAGGCGCAAGCCATTCGAGGCGCGCGGCGTAGGTATCGGCGCGAAAGTCGCCTTGCTCGTCAAAGTCGGTGACAGGGAAGGACAGCAGGCCATCCGACACGATTTGCTTGAGTTCTTGCGGTGTTGTCATGAGTAAAGCGTCCAAATTCTCTTAATTGTTAGTCATCGTACAACATTTGCAGTGTGCTTTCAAATAGAACGCTGTAGGTACTGATACTACTGCATTGTTGTCGATTTGCGTGGCAAAATGATTGCGCAATCGTTGTATGATGACAGATGTTGTAAGAGGCAATGTTTAAATAATCTGGAAAAGGATGAGTCGAATGGAGCAAGCCCCTCTCTACATCCGCGTTCACCCGCAGGACAACGTCGCCATTGTTGTCAATGACGGCGGCCTCCCGGGGCGAGCGGTCTTTCCAGACGGTCTCGTGTTGCGCGAGCGTGTGCCTCAGGGTCACAAGGTCGCGCTCGCGGATCTCGCCGAGGGCGCCGAAGTCATCCGCTATAACGTTGTGATCGGGTATGCGCTCAAGGCGCTGCCCAAGGGCAGCTGGATCAACGAGCACGTGATTCGCATGCCAGATCCGCCGGGGCTTGAAGGCTTGCCCATCGCGACGGTTAAAGCGCCGGCGATGCCGCTCCTTGAGGGTTTCACCTTCGAGGGGTATCGAAATGCGGACGGTTCAGTCGGGTCACGCAATATCCTTGCGATTACGACGACCGTCCAATGCGTGGCCGACGTAGTCGAGCATGCGGTCGTGCGGATCAAGGCCGAACTGCTGCCGCGTTACCCCAACGTCGACGATGTCGTTGGCCTCGGACACACCTATGGATGCGGTGTCGCTATCGATGCACCGGATGCAATGGTGCCCATCCGCACGGTTCGCAACATCAGCCTGAATCCGAACTTCGGCGGAGAAGTGATGATGGTGAGCCTCGGTTGCGAAAAGCTGCAGCCGGAGCGGCTGATGCCGCCGGGGACGATTCCGATCGCGACCGTTGACAACGTCGACGACGTGGCCGACATCGGCGAGCTCGCGCATGACTTGAACGGCGATGTCGTGGTCCTGCAGGACGATGCCCATGTCGGCTTCCAGTCGATGATCGACTCGATCATGAAGATGGCCGAGGGTCACCTCCAAAGGCTCAATAACCGACGCCGCGAAACCTGTCCGGCGGCCGATCTCGTGGTCGGCGTGCAGTGCGGCGGCAGCGATGCATTCTCGGGACTCACGGCCAACCCGGCGGTCGGATTTGCCACCGACCTTCTGGTTCGCGCAGGCGCCACCGTCATGTTCTCCGAGGTGACGGAAGTTCGTGACGGCGTTGACCAGTTGACCAGTCGCGCGGCCACGCCGGAAGTGGCGGAGGCGATTATCCGCGAGATGCGCTGGTACGACGATTACCTGCAACGTGGCAGCGCTGATCGCAGCGCGAATACGACACCGGGTAATAAGAAGGGCGGGTTGTCGAACATCGTCGAAAAGGCGATGGGCTCGATTATCAAATCGGGTAACGCTGCCATTTCGGGGGTGCTGTCTCCTGGCGAGAAAGTGAAGCAGAAGGGTTTGATCTACGCGGCGACACCGGCGAGCGATTTTATTTGCGGAACGCTGCAACTCGCGGCAGGTATCAACCTGCATGTCTTCACGACCGGACGTGGCACGCCATACAGTCTGGCCGAGGTGCCGGTCATCAAGGTTGCAACACGCTCGGACCTGGCGCGCCGCTGGCATGACTTGATGGACATCAACGCCGGCACCATCGCAACAGGAGACGCGACCATCGAAGACGTCGGCTGGGAGTTATTTCGGCTGATGCTCGAAGTAGCGAGTGGCCGCAAGCAAACGTGCGCGGAAAAACTGAAGCTGCATAACGCCCTTGTTCTGTTCAATCCGGCTCCAGTGACCTGATGGCGGCCAGCAAGCAGTAGTACAGACTGTTTGAAACGACGTCTCGGATAGCGCTGCACGCGCAGTGCCATCGAGGAGGAGACATGAAATCCCGCTATCGGTGGGTGGTGGCCGCGCTGTTGTTTTTTGCCGGCGTGCTCAATTATCTCGATCGCGCAGCGCTGTCCGTCGTCGCGCCAATCATCGACCGCAGCAGGGGGCGTCAGATGCCATTGGCTGACGGGATGGACCGACTGATGGCTGTGCCCGGGAAACACTGGGATAACAGTGGTAGACGTTAGAATCGCCAGCGTTACCGAAGAGGTCGGGATGCAGCAAATTTACGATGGTAAGCAGGGCGATGCAATTGGCGGTCCTGCTCAGAGTGTGACCTTGATCGATGTTGCCCGCGTTGCCGGCGTCGCTCCCATGACGGTATCCCGCGCGTTGCATCGGCCCGAACTCGTCCGCAGCGCAACACAGAAGAAGGTGCTCGATGCGGTCCGTGCGACCGGGTACGTGCCAAACATGCTGGCAGGGGGGCTCGCAAGCAGCAAGAGCCGCCTGGTCGCAGTCCTGTTGCCTACGATCGCCAGTTCCGTTTTTGCAGATACCGTCCAGGCGTTGATGGACGGATTGACCACTTCGCGGTATCAAACCTTGCTGGGATTGACAGGTTATTCGCCGCAGCGTGAGGAGGCGCTTGTCGAGGCCATTCTGGGGCGCCGACCGGACGGGGTCGTGCTTGCGGGTACCGACCACACGGATTCCACCATCGAACGGCTTACCCGGGCGAAGATTCCCGTCGTCGAGATATGGGACCTGACCGATACCCCGATTGACATCGTGATTGGTTTTTCACACGAGAAGCTTGGGGAGGAGCTTGCACGACACCTCATTAAAAAGGGCTATCGACGTTTCGGCGTTTTATCGGTCGACGATCCTCGCGCGCTTCGCCGTGCCAACAGCTTTATTCACGAGATGCAGCGCCACGACATCAACGACGTTCCTTTTGAAATACGTCACGCTCCAGCTACGCTGCAGGTGGGACGCGACGGGGTGTCGGCGCTATTGAAGGGAAGCGCGCCGGAGATTGTTGTCTGCAGTTCGGATACGCTCGCGCAAGGGGTGCTTGCGGAAGCTGCAAGCCGCGGATTGAAGGTCCCTCAGGATCTGGCCGTGATGGGATTTGGCGACCTGAACACGGCGGCGCACGTTTATCCTGCGTTGTCGACCGTGCGTGTCGACGGCGCCGCCATCGGCGCGCGCACTGCAGTGGCCTTGCTTGAGCGGTTCTCCAATGACAATCAAGGGAAGCGCTATCCGGTACGTCTGGATACGGGCTTTGCGATTATTGACCGGGATAGTGCTTGAGCGGTCCGATATTGGCATTCGCACCAGACCCGGTGCCATAGCCCGAGCGGTCTCGCTAACTCCGGCTTGAGATGGTTGGCAACCTTCATGTCGGCCTCTGTTATGTATTAACAACATTTTTAAAAGTTGATAATTTATGTTATGTCAAATCATAAATCGACTTCTATCAACGAACACGCGTGGACGTTTTCGCCTGCAATAACCTGCCCGCGCTCTCCTCATAAATGTGTTTCAGCCCCTCCCGGGCTGAACCATCCTCTATATCAACGCTGCTTCAATCTCCCGCGCGCCGGCTACGGCCAGTGCGGCCAACCGCGCCATCATCCGATCATCAGTCGTGTCCGCAACAACGTCAGTACCTTCACGCTCCGCTGCTTGGGCGATGCTGAAAACAGATAAGCGGTGCGTACGAATTCAGCGGCGAGTGATTACAGAACCCGCTTGATTGCCCGCACCGCCTTCAAAGCATGCTGAGCGCGGTTGCAAGCACGGTCTGCTTGAACTTCGCCGGATCTTTCGGAAGCGGAGAAAATACCGACAGAACGTGACTGTACGAAACCGTCTTGCCTACGCCGTTGGTCAGCACGGCGAACAGCACCTCCGGGTCGTTGGGCGCCAGTTCGCCCGAATCCATCGCATTGACGAGAAGCGGGACAAACACGTCGTGATAAGGGCGCAGAAGGCGTTCCATCAGGACATCCAGGCGCTCGCCCTGCTCGGTTGCCGTGGTCGAGAAAAACATCCCTACATCCGGCTCGCTGAACACCTTGTCGACAAAAAGACCCAGCGCCCGCTCCACCTTCTGACGGTTGGTCATATCGGCGGTGCGCAGCTTGCCCGTTGCCTCGATCATGGGCGCGGCGTGCTGCGCGATCTGGTCGACCACCGCGATCCACAATGCCTCTTTCGAACCAAAGTGATGCGCGATGAGCGCGGGATCCACGCCCGAGTCCCGCGCGATTTCCCGCACGCTGGTTGACTCGAACCCGCGCTTGGCGAACGCTTGCCGCGCACTTTTGAGCAACGCGTCGGAGCCGGCTATCGCACTGCAGGCGGGCCGTCCGCGTGAGCGTTTCTCCTTGGCGGACTGCTCCGGGAGTGCGGTAGAAGCTGTCATGGTTCGATCCGGATTCCAATTTTGTGAGGCGAGCCCGAAGTTTAACCGACACAAAACGCCCCACCTTTGCATCGGTCCGCGCGGCGTTTGACATCGACCGCCCGAGTGCCCTACTATCTCATAATTCATCACTCGTTGAATATTTTGATGGCTCAGGTCAACCGACCTTGCAGGACAAACGGATCTTCGTCATGGGCGAGTTGCGCCCGCCTGACGTTGACCGACGCTGAACATCCGGCGCGGTATCTGCCGGACTGGATCGGGGTGGGAGCGGGAGCAAAAACCGCTGCCCGCAAACTCCCGGACCTCACGTTCCACGACTTTGGGCCGCCAGTCTCGCTGTGCGGCTACAACGCGTTTGGCACGCCCGGCAGCTTCGGTTTCTCTGAGTCACGCCATGCTTTACCGGCGGCGCCAGCAGGCTTTGGATGATTTGGCAAAGCGGTCCTGGTGTGAACGGCTGAACGAATCAGTGGTCTTGTGCGACCGACAATCCGCATGACGTGATCGCCTCGTCGCGACACCGATGATGCCGGCTGCCCGGAATTTCTTGTAAAGGAAAGGTGAGATGCTCGAGAAACATACCAGTGCATGGTCCCGAACCGTTGCGTTGCTCGATAACGCACGCGCCCAGCAAGTCGCCGATGAAGCAACGAGAATCGCCCAGCGGCGTCCGGCAAAAACCAGCTGGACCGATCACGCGGCCCTGATGGTCAGCGTGATCGAACTGCCCACGCCACGCACTGCCACGGTCTCATGGTGCGACCCGCTCTCAGGTTATTACGGCCATCAGACGTGGCGGGTAGCCCTGGCCAAACAACGTGGCGAATGCGTGCTGAGCGGCAAGTCCATCAAGCCGGGTGACTTCATATATCGGCCGGCGACCTGCCAGCCGCCGCCCGGAAATGCAGGCGCGATGATCATCGCGTCCGAGCTGGTGCCGCAGGGCACGTCCGGCCAGTCCTAGTACAACATCCCTTAAATAAGTTGAATATTTAACGGTCCGTTTTTATCATGGCGGGATGAGCCGAGGCCGTCATGCAACGCCAGTGAAGCTGGCGAAGAAAGAAAGACAGGAACTGCTGTCACTGATCGGGCGCAAGACGGCCGCACAGCGAGATGTGATGCGGGCGCGCATCGCGTTACTGG
>NZ_FCOK02000025.1 GCF_001544555.2 Caballeronia udeis
CTTCTTGAGCTCCAGTAGCGTGAACACGGTACTTTGCTGATGCTGCTTCAAGACGTTCAACTCCCACCTCCAAGGCTGGCCAAGGAGGTAAAAATAACGTCCTGCTACACGGCGCGATTAGCGGCTACAGCTTGCTTATCTCAGACCGGAAGGTGGAGGAGTTTGAAGCGACCACACCCGGAGGAGTTTGGGTGACCGCCCGGGCATAACGTTCGTTTAGTATGAGTTCAAGTGTAGCTTGTGCCCAGAAAATGGCAAGGCAAATCGATAATCATATTCGTCAAGAGTGCGCCGCCCTTCCCTTGTCAGTGGGCTATCACAGCAAGGCTGGACGGTCGGGGTTCGCACAAATTTTGGGCAGGATCGAGCATTCGTCTTTTCCGACTCGGCGGACTTCTTGGGCTCTCAGGGGATTCCACAAAGAGGACCCAGAAACGCAGCGGTACCGGTACCCGTGTGTCTGGCTATCCATCATCTCCACCAGAAATTTTTCTGGGATATTCCAAAGAGACCATGCATAAAATGCATGCTTCGGCGATAGATCAACGCAGGAACACGAAGAGTCGAATCCTAAAAATTTTTTTGGACTGTATAGGCTGGCTAACAAAGGCGATAACGGGACAGTCATCGAAGCGTTATGGCAATGGACAAATCCAGTTTGGATACGCCTGATTAACCAACTCAGGTTCGTGGCGTTCCTGCTTGTAAAATTCGAATGACTGAGTGCGCACGAGATGAAGCGCGAGGGCCTTATTGGTATTCGTTTGCTGCGCGAGTTCCTGCCTGACTTTTTCATAGGTTGGGTACATGATTTCCCCCAAGTAAACGAAGAGTACCCTTGGTTCGAAAACTCAAGGGCACCCATTTACCGCATTCTACCGTTGTCGCTTGGGCGGCAATGCGCGACGGTCTAAAGCTTGACTGCGTGGTTCCCATCCTTCTGAAGAGTTTCCACGAAATAAGGCCCAATGATCCGCCCGGTCCCACTCGAATCGAGTGTATTTTTGACAGCTTCAGCGCTGCCGTACTCTTCCGGACGTAGCAGGTTGGGCGACAACCGCCAATCGATGAATCCGGCCTGATCAACGAAGGCAGTTTGATCAACGCCATCAAAGCGGTAGACAATCGCATACCTAACGTTGTCGTTATAAACCCGATCATTGAACGTAGCGGTATGCGTGGTAACGAGCGTGTTGTTACTGCGTTTAGCGAAGCTAAACTGACTGGGCGGTGCGCCGTGCTTGCACTTCACCATTTTCGAAGCGGTGGATAGAAATATGTCGATTTTATGCAACTCTATCCCTGGGCTCCATTCGAATGGTCGGTTTCCAACATAATAGTTGGACACTTCCGGTATTTCGACGTTGACTGCTTCATACGCTTTCAAAATGAGCGGCGGATCGAAATCTTTGAGAGGAAGCACCATTCCATCAAATACTGCATGGGCTTTGAAAACCGCGAGCGAACGATCTTTCATGTTCATTATCGTCAAACGACTAATGCTCGATGCCGCGTGACGCCTGCTGCTCCAGGTCGGTTGCACTACGATCCGATACCCTATCTTCGTCCAGGCGAAGTACAGCGTGAAAGGGATTGCTACCAAGCCAAGATTGCGAAGAATATCGACGGCCGTCATGAAGCCCCCCGGTTTGTCAGATCGTTTTTTGTGGAGTTGCATATTGCCACGGCGGACAGTCTGCGCGAAGGCAAAACGCGTTGCGGAAATCCAGCTTGGATTCGCCGCATTGGTCAGTTCAGGTTGCCACAGCGTCCACCACCGCCGCATCGTCCATCAAGCGAATGTCATAAACTGAGATCGGTTAAATCATTTCCGATCTGAGGAGCACAAAAATGCCGCTCTCCGCTAATGCAGGCGTCACAGTTCCAACGTTCCAATCGGACGAAGTGAAGCATCGCCAAAAGATTTCCGAATGGGCCAAAGAGGTTAATCAAGGCCACATCAAGAATGTCGGCAATGTCACGCTGGCGGCTTCCACGTCAACCACGTTTGTGTCGGATGCACGAGTAGGTGCGCAGAGCTTCGTTAAGTTGATGCCAATGACGGCGAACGCGCTCTCGGCTATCCCTACCGTGTACGTTTCCTCGACGGGACGAGAAAACTTCACGTTGACGCACGGTAACAGCGCATCTACCGACAAGACATTTCGCTATTGCGTGCTTGGATAGCATCCAGTTAGACCACCGAAAATTCTCCGGATTCCGTGTAAATCGGGCTGCCGTGCCGTTTCTGGCCTTTATACGGCGCTACCACTCATTCAGTGACCCAAGCCCGCCAGATGCTGAATTTTTGCTTAGATCGCCCTTTCGCTTGGAGCGACGGGCTGACTCATATGCAGCGAAGTGAATCAGTGTCGACCTATTGCAGACTGCACACTACGGTTGCAGTCTGAAGGGCGGGCCGCTCAAGGCCCCGCCAGTTGGGATGATTGATGGAACGGCGGTTCCTTTCGCTGGAGATGCTTTTGAACCGTTCCGCCTGCGTCGCTCCGCTCGTCGGCGTAACAACCCACTTTGTGGCGCTCGGCGCTCTCGCGACCGACGCCAGGAGAGGAAAAATCGACAGCAGCTCAGCAGTAAAGCGTTCGCTTAAAAACACCTTAATAAAAGCATCTAATACCACTAGTCCCACCATTCGCCAAACCTTTACCCATCAAGGCTCTGAGGAAGCCACTCCGGAACCGTGCCGCGTCCCGCACGCCGCCGTTTTCGGAACCCGTTTTCGGTTAATTGGTTAGTGATTGCCTTGCGTGCTCCCTTGATTCCTTGCGCTTGCATCTCTGCCACAGTGCGCCATTTGCCGTCTGAGAACAGTTCTAGAAGGGCCTGCCGATTCGCATACTGAATCTTCCGCGCTCGTGTTTGTCCGCCTCTCGACATCTGCTCAGGGCTGTATTCCTTTGGTGAAACCGCTTGCAGCTTGGACGGCTTCCTTTCCAGAATCACGCCGTCATCGTCGCAAAGGATTCCAGGTGAAAAGCAGAAGATCGGGCGACGGTGTGTCCACATGAACACATTCGAGAATCTTGGATCCGGCGCTGGAAGGACACCCATGTCGTCAGCCATGGATTCGAGGCTGTGATCCCCGCTAAGTTGAGTCGTGTTTGCCCCGAATCGCAACGGATGGGGAATAACGTCACCGATCCCGCCGACCAACCGGCACGGCGCAAGCGCCCGCATTAGGCCAGTGGCGACCTGATACAAGAACTGTCTCGGGGCTAAGCGGTCATTTTTCCGCGTCCAAACCGGCTCTGTTAGCTTCCAGCGCAGATAGACGCCAGCGCGTTCGATGCTCACCATGCTTGGAATCGGTACGCCAGCGCGCCGCCACGCCCGTTCTGTTGCGCAACCTATCGACGGCACTCGCAGCACGTTTGCGAGGTGATCTTCCCCGACCAGCACGACAAGATCATGTTGCCGAAACCCTTGATGAGCGGGATAGAAGACATGCGGTGACCAAAAGTCCAAATAATTGGACCCCGCCAATCGATTGGATACAAATTTCGACGTAATGCCCTGATCTTCAGGCCCAATTTCCCTAAAACCATCGAAAATCTGCACTACGGGCTGATCGATTTGTGCTATATTCATCGCTAATGACTCACTTATCCGTGATTCATTGATGTAATGCAGGGTTCGCATCCCTGTTGTCGTACAGCATCACTCCAAGAGCCGCCCGAGAAATCCGGCGGCTTTCTTTTTTGTCCTTCCATCGACGATCTATTCCGCCGATGTCGAGAATGATACGCTTGCGCTTCGTAACATGAAGTCGATTTTTGCGCGTCCAAGGTATTCGTGTCATTCCTATGTGCATTAAATGCATGCACAGAGAATTTTTCACCAATTCTCTCTAAAGTAGACTTGATTTCTCACTCTGGGCGAGTATTCTGATGCCTATCACTTGGAGTTGGGAAATGCCCAATAAGACGGAAGCGGTACGTGATTGGCTTCAGAACGCGGCGTATGGGGATCGCACCGCGATTGCCCGTTCTGCGGGTATTTTGCCTTTAACTGCGCTACGTGTTTGTCATGGGCAAACGACTCCACGCCAAGCGATGATTGAGAAATTCGAGAAAGCGGCACTAATCAGACGGCAAGCACTCCTTGAGGAATTATTGTTGGTAGAGCGTGTGCTTATGAAGTAAATGCGGCAACGAATAGGCATTAAATCCTTCGTGACGGGGATGTAATAGAATGGCATTGAGCTAATCGACGTGACGTTGATTTAAGTCTCAAACTTCAATCTGCCTTGGTGGCGGTAGTGGCACGGAGAAAACCGATAAATTGCGGCTGCGTTTTTGCGGCTGGATTTGTCGGTTTTTTTATTTGTTCATTTCGGATAGGTGATGAAATGACCGGTGATGAGCTTTACACGCGATTGTTGACTGAGCCAGCCTGTCTCTATTACTTGGGCGGCATGGTCGGTGCATGTGTTCGTGGCCCTAGCCCGGAGTCGGCTAACCAGTTTAACGAATCGTTCACAGAGCTTCATAAGCGCTTGCCGCACGAAGTTATGCTCGCTATCGATGAACAGATTCCCGGCTTGATCACAGACATGCGCTCGCGTATCGATTCTGGCGAGTTGACGTTGGCCGATCTGGAACGCTCCGCCCAAGGCGGAAGCGAAGGTTCATTGAATTAGTTTTAACAGTTGAACGCCGACTCGTGATGAGCGGCCATCTTATGAGTTTGTAACGGAAGCGAAGACGGCCTGATGCCGTCATCGTCTCGCCCGGCGACCCATTCAATTTAAAAATTGAGGGGGTGTGCTGTGAGCGGAGGGGGAACGAATACAGTCCAATCAAGCCAGCCGAACGATATTGTCGCTGGACATTTGGGCGACCTCTATAACGGTTCACAGGTACTTGCTAACACTGGCGGACCCAGCATCAACACGGGCCAAGTCAGCCCATTCAATGCCAACCAGCAAGCGGCGCTCACCACACTGGCGAATATCGGTGCGGGTAACTCATACGGCAATCTCACGGACGCCCAGGCGAATGCGCTGGGCACGTCCTATAACCTGTCCAACGGAACGACCAACGGCCAGATGACCTTGCAGGGCATCGCCAACGGTTCGAACGCTGGTACCCAGGCGCTCTGGGCACAGGGTCAAGCCAACGGCACACCCGGCAACTCGATTCTCTCGACGCTCGCGCAGGGCGGCGGCGTAGGCAATACGCTGCTTCAGCAAATCCTCTACGGCCAGGGCGCGGGGATGCAAGGATTGGGTTCGATCCTCAACGGTTCGAACGCTGGCATCCAGGGCTTGCAGGGCATCGTCAATGGATCGACGCCAGCCACCCAGGCATTGACCGGCATCGCTAACGGTTCGAATGCGGCCGATCAGTATTTGCAAAGCACGCTGAACCCGAACTATACGAACGTCGCAAGCAATCCGAACCTTCAGGCAGCAATGAAGGCGGCGGACTACAACACGACGTTGAACTATACGAACGCCGTTGCTCCGTCCTTGGCGTCGCAGTTCTCGGCAGCAGGACGTTTCGGATCGGGAGCACAGGTGCAAGCCGGTGGCCTTGCGCAAAACGCATTGGCAACGCAACTCGCCAACACCAACTCCGGGCTGGCGAATCAGGACTATATGCAAATGCTCGGCCAGCAAAGTGCCAATGCTGGCACGCTGGGCGGATTGCAATCAGGAGCCGCCAGTGCGCTGGGCGGACTCCAGTCCGGTGCGGCGGCGAACATCGGTCAGTTGCAGGGCACGGCGGCACAGAACTACACGGCCAACCAAGCGACGGCCGGGAACGACCTCAACGCCAACCAGACCGCAGCATCGAACGATCTCAATAGCTCGATGTACAACGCCAACAATGCGCTGGTCAATGCGCAGACCCAGGCAGGCGGCGCGCTGACCAACAGCCAGTTGGCCGGACAGAGCGCATTGCAGACCGCAGCCCTCCAGGGCGCGAACAATGCGAACCTTCAGTTCGGTGCGGGTTCGACGCAGCAGCAACAGAGCCAAGCGCAGTTGACGTCGCTGATTAATCAGTTGAACCAGAATGCAATGCAGCCGTACAACGACATGAATTGGCTTTCATCGATCTTGAGCGGTACGGCGAATATCGGTACCTCCGGTCAGAGCACAACCGGCTCTACCATCAATCCGTACACGACTGCGATCGGCGGCACGGGCGCTTTGTATCAAAGCGGCGCGCTGGGTGGCTTGTCTAGTTTGTTGGGCGGCGGCAGTACCGCAGGCGCATTCGGTACGCCGCTGTTCACGGCGGCAGTAGGGAGCACGGCAGCAGATACGGGCGGCATGTCTGCGTTGATGGGTCTCGGTGGCTTTATGGCCGATGCCGCACCTATGGCAATGGCAGCATAAGGAACGATCATGGCTGAGCAAATACCCGATCCAATGGACCCCAACCCGCTTAACGCAGGCAGTAACGCTAGCGGGATTGACTTCAATAGCTTAGCAAACAATCCGATGTTGACCACGTTTTTGTCGATGATCGGTTCTAACCAGAATCCGGCCGCTGCATTTTCTGGTGGACTTCAAAATGCACTACAAGCCCGTCAAGCTAACAACCAGAACCAAATGCAGCAACTACAGTTAGCGCAGTTGAAGGCGCGGCAGAACTTCAATCCTATGCAGTACCTTTTGTCTCAGCAAGCGGCCCAACAGCCGCAGCAAGCGGCAGGCCCCGCAACGCAAGCGGCGCTGGCAGGCCAGCAAGGGGCGAGCAACGCCCAGCAGATTGCAGGCAACACGACGACCCCGTATCAAGCCCCTCCGGGTGCGATCGGCAACGTCGATATGGCCGGGTTGCTCTCGGGCGCGGCCAAGGCCGGGATGTCTCCGGAGGAAGCCCAACAGATGGCAGGCGTCATTGACCCGATGACCGCCATTCGCATGAAGCTGATGTCGCAACCGGCCGTCTCAGTCGCGCCGGGTGCATCGCTCGTCTCTCCCGGACTCGCTCAGATTCAGGCGATGCAGAACCCCCAAGGCGGTGGCGCGGGAGGTGCGCAACCTGCTGCTGGGAACGCTGGCGCTGGGCAACCGAGTGTTCTGGGTGCGCCCGGTGCACAACCCGGTGCGCTCTTCACCAACACCAACTTGCCGCCCGATTCGCAAGCAGCGCAGGTGATGAATCTGACTCGCGCTCGCGACATGTACGCACCCAATGGTCCCACTCCCGATCCAGCTAAATTTGCGTCTTTGGATGCCGCGTTGACCAAGGCAACCGGTGCGCAGGAACAATCGCTCGCGCAGCAGAAGCAAAACATCGAAAATGTGAAGACGTATGGCGATCCGGCCTTGTATGAACCCTACGCTCAAGCCGTTGCCAAAGGACAAATGCCCCCGCCATCGAACCGCACTCAGACGCCAGCCACGCAGGCTTTTCAAGCTCGTGTGCTTCAGATCAATCCGAATTACGACGCAAAGGACTACGAAGCCAAGCAACAGGCGGTCAACTCGTTTGCGTCTGGACCTCACGGCGATATCCTCCGTTCACAAGCCGTTGCCATTAACCACCTTGGGCAACTAAATACGCTGGTGGACGCACTGGGGAACGGCAACATGCCTATCGTCAATCAGGTCGCGAATGAATGGGCTAAGCAAAACGGCGGCACTGCCCCTACGAACTTCGACGCCGCTAAGCCTATCGTTACGGACGAAGTGATGAAAGCCGTGCTTGGCGCGGGCGGCGCTTTGGGCGATCGCGATACGGCCCAGAAAGCACTCGATAGCGCGTTGACCACACCTCAATTGAAAGGTGTTCTCAACCAGTACACGGGATTGTTATACGGTCAGCGCCAAGGGCTTGCACAACAGTATCAAACGGCAACAGGCCGGACCGATTTCGAGTCTCGATTCCCGATAATCGGAAGTAGCTCGCAGGCTCAAACGCCTAGCGCTGCGAATCCCGCATCTAACTTTTCGCAAGCTGACAGACTGGCGGAAGCACGTCGCCGGGGGTTGATCAAATAATGGCTGATGATCTTGCGCAAGTCTCGAATGCTGATCTCCTAAGCAGCTTGCCGCCTTCGCCGCAAGTGTTCGCGGCTCTGTACGCGCCTGTCGCTCAACAAGTGGGACAGAAAATCGGTGTCGATCCTCAGTTGCTGCTAGGCCAGTGGGGGCACGAATCCGGCTGGGGCGCGCACATCATTCCCGGCACGAACAATCTTGGCAACATCAAGGACCCAAACGGCAAGGGACCAACGGCCACTGACAACGCCAACGGCTCGAAGGATTCATACGCGGCTTATAACACGCCGCAAGACTTTGGAAATGCGTACGCCAGTCTTATCCAGAGTAGATATCCCGGTGCGGTAGGTGCAGGGAGCGATGTAAGTAAATTCACGAAAGGATTGGCCAGGTACGCTGAAGACCCTAGTTATGCATTGCGAATTGCAGCGGCGGCTAAGTCGGTTCCTACGGGAGCCGTAAGTAATGCTCCTGCTCAACCTGCTATTGGACAGGTTTCTGATGCCGATCTGATGTCCTCTTTGAATCCTACCGCTTCTGCTGGAAACGCGCCGCCCACTGCTTCCACATCTACACCTGCTCAATCCAGTCTAGGACAAGTTTCGGATGCCGATCTAATGGCATCTTTGAATCTTCCGGTTCCACCGAAAGGCGGCGTGCCGTCAACGGTTTCAACGGCTGCGTCATTGTCGCCCGGTGAAACGGACGTTACTGGACAGCCTGCACCTCCTCTTACAGACAGGCAGAAAGCAGCGGGAGCCGTCCAAGAGGCATTGGAAGGCGGTCCATTGAATCAATTCACGCACGGCATTGCCAGCGGTGCAGCCAATCTTGTCGGCGGTGCAGGTCAGCTAATCGCGCACGGTGTGGGATCGGCGCTTGATTATTTCAATCCGCCCAAGCAAAACTTGGCTGGGTTGATTACAGGCCAGCAACCCCAAAGCTTGGGGCAAAAAATCGCTGGCGCTGGCGATACTGCGGCTCAGTTCCTTAACCAGGACACGCCCAACTCCGTTGCCGGACAAGTCGGACGGATGGTTGGAGCAGCGGCATTGCCACTGCCTGGGAATGGATTGGTGAGCGGCGCAGCAGGTGGCGCGGCTATGGGCGTTGCGCAGCCCGTGCTTAACAACCCGACACAGAACTATTGGACGCAGAAGGCGATTCAAGCGGGTACCGGCGCGGCCGTAGGCGGCGCGGCCGGTGCACTCGGAAAAGTGATTGGTGGCGCTAACGTCAGCCCGGAAGCACGCGCCTTGATGGATCAGGGCGTAACGCTTACCCCCGGTCAGGCATTGGGTGGTTTGGCGAAGTCCACTGAAAGCAAGCTAACGAGCGTCCCGGTTGTGGGTGATGCGGTCAAATCGGCCCAAAACAATGCCATTGATCAATTCAATCGCGTGATGTATCAAAACGCGCTTGCGCCAATTGGTCAAACACTGCCAAAAGCGGTAAAGACGGGTTCAGAAGGTATCGACCATGTTGCTACCCAAATCGGGAACGTCTATCAGGCCATCGAACCCCAAGTGACATTTGCGCCGCGTGGTCAGTTCCTTCAGGACTTGAACAGCATTCGTGCCGATCTCGCGCAGAACTCCCCTGCTTCGCTCGATCAATTCGACAGCATTGTCCAAAACCAAATCGAGAATAAGCTTCAGGGCACTCAGGGCAATGGCTATCTTACCGGTGCTCAGTGGGGCAACACCCGATCCGCAATCAACGGGATTGCTCGTAATCAGCGAACCGGAAATGCAACCCCTGATAATCGCATGCTTGCCGATGCTCTCGGCGATTTGAACGAGGCGATTAACAACCAAGTTTTCCGCAATAGTCCTCCTACTGTTCAACCTCAATTGCAGCAGGCTAACTCCGCATGGGCGCGCTATAAGCAGATCGAATCGGCGGCGGGTGGCACGGGTGCGAGCAATAACGGCAACGTCTTTACGCCTGCCCAATTGACGGCCGCGATTCGTCGGGGATCAACTGCATATCAGAAGGCCACAAACAGCGGATTGAATGCAGATGTGGCCCAGTCTGCTCAGCAAGTCCTTGGCGGCGGTTATCCCGACTCAGGAACGGCAGGTCGTAGCGCCTTGATAGGGATTCCCGTGATGATGGGGGAACTGGCGAGCCACGGCCATCCTGCGATGGCTGCCGGTGCCGGGGCGGGCTTGTTGGGGGGAACGGCAGCTTACGGAACTCAGGCAGGCCGTGCGGCCATGCTCGCGTTGCTAGCGAGAAGGCCCGATTTGTTGCAGCAAATTGGCGGTGGGATGGGCGCGCTCGCTCCGCAAGTGGGAGCGGCGGCCGTCAATGGGCAGAATCTCGGGAAATAGGATTGGCTCGTTGGGTGTGACCGTAGGGGCGTCGGTAGTCACATCTGGCATCTTGCGCGTCCATTTCTCTTTGACGTTGCTCGTTGATCTTCCGCTGATTTTCATTTAGAAAATAGGAAGCAACGAACCATACAAGAAGTATCCAGAATACGAGCATGTCACCCTCATACGAAAAGTAGTCCTAACCGAACTATAGTTCAAAGGATGACATGCTGTTAGTTATACGTTCACATCGCGGCCAGTAGAGCAGCGAGGGTATTAAGCAGGTCCTTCAAGGAACACGTGAAACAGACCGCGCCAAGGCATCAGACCTTGGCCGGATGTGTCACTTTTCCTTGGGGTGGTGCGATGAAGCGAGATGCGGAATTCCGCGAGGTTTCTATTAGAGAGTTGCGGCGCGTGCTGGACTATGACCCGAAGACGGGCGTACTGCGATGGAAAGTCAGGCTTTGCCGAAGCGTTCCAATCGGAAGCGTTGCTGGGTGTATTGACCCGACAACGGGTTACCTTCGAATCGGCGTATTCGGAACCGTCATTTACGCACATCGCATCGCGTGGGCACTGCACTACGGTTACTGGCCGTCCACGCTTTTGGACCACCGCGACCGGCGTAGAACAAATAACCAAATCAAAAATCTCCGGCTAGCGACCACCTCGCAAAATCAGGCCAACGCGAACCGGTCGCCAAACGGCTCAGGATATCGCGGGGTCTTCCGGGCGCAGGGCTGCAAAAAATGGTTCGCAGCCATTCAGCGGAACGGCAAGCGCCATCATCTCGGCATGTTCACTGATCCCGGTAAAGCATCTGAGGCTTATCAACAGGCGGCGCGAGAACTGCACGGCGAATTCGCATTCGAGGGGGTGCAGCGATGAGCCGCCCTTCCCTGAAGCGCGCCATGTCTGAGGCCAACGAACTTGCTAGCGCATGGAACAATCGAGAAAGCCTTTACGCTGCACCGTCCATCGTGGAGCGGCGCATTGCTGAACAGTTTGACGGGAAGATTCGCCGCGTGCGCATCAAGCTGGACGTTCCTTACAGCCAGAAAGACGAGGCAAAGGCGCTCGGTGCAAGGTGGGACCCCGTAGAGCGCACATGGTATGCGTACACGCTCACGGACGCTCTGCGCCGCTGGCAGCACAAAGGGGACGCCGAGTATCAGGACGTGCCCGACAAGGCCACGAGCAAGCCAGCCGGAAGGCGCGGCAGGCATACTGGCAGGGTCAAGGCCGTTGCGAAACCGGGCGCGGGTGCAATCTCCCGTTTCGAGCAACACCAAAAGCCGTGCGTCACGGTAGGAGAACAATACGTCGATGATGGCAAGACGTATGACTATCCGCCGTGGGAAGAACGGCCCAAGCAATAGGCCGAGATCGGAGATTTTTGCTCGCTGTGCAGTGGCATCAGGAGCGCCACTTCGCTTGCCTCTGGATAACTCGTCGATGAGCGGTTATCGATACCCATCTACAGCAGCAATCGCCTGCGCGGGATTGTCAAAACTGCTGGTCTTCCATTTGACACCATCCGAGCTATAAATCAACTTGTCGCCCCTGTAGCTATAGACGCCGTAGCCGCCGCCGTGATCGTGCACGAGAGTCCAAGGAAGTTGCGTGACTTCCAGCTTCTTCGGTATTGAAGCCGGATCAAACTCGTAGTTGCAGAAGCGACAGGCCAATGCCGCAACCTTCACCTTTTCCGCGCAACGCGGACACACCTTTGTTACATCGGGAGATGCTTCGCGGATAGCGGCTAGCTCCGCATCGGTCGGCAGCTTAGAGCAGCATGCGATCGCAACCGTGGCGAAGATTCCGAATAGCGCACCTAGTGCCGCCCATCCTCCCGCGCTTCTGTTCTTCGAACTGGCGATCAACGCGGTGATGATGATGAAAAACAGCCATCCAACGATAAAGACGAAAAACATGACGTGTTCCTAGTCGGCTCGCCGCTGCATCATGCGGCGGCGCTCCGTTGGCTCCGCGCTCACCACAGCTTGTCAGCCGCGAGCGATGATCGAATCGTTCAACGCCCTAATGATGCGGTCGATAAGGCCCTTGTCTTTGCTTTCTGTCGCTCGCGATTCGCCGGACGCGCTATGAATGACCACATAGTGCAAGTCCTTGACCATCACGGCGAGTGCTACGCCCAAGCAGAATGCAACACCGGCGGCGAGCTTGGCCGTTCCGCTATCCATCGCGAAGAACACGATCAGACCGATGATCGCGATTATGATCCCCGGTCCTCGGTTAGCCGCTTTTATCTCCCGTTTAACCGAGGTCACGCCGCTCATTGCGTACGTCTGCGCGGGCGTAATGAATCGCGCGTTGGTGATTCGCAGCCCGTTTTCGTCAAAAAAAGTTCTCTCATCCATTATTGTTCTCCGTGGTTATTCGCACGTTAAAAAGGTTTTGTCATCTCGGGTTAACGGACCTTGTCGTGAGAACTTTAGGTTGAGCGCGAAGCGTTTCCAGCAATGAGGTGGCAGCACGGGTATGTTGACGAAATCAAAACGTGACCGAAAGGCGAGGTGTACGATTACCTGCCGCGCGAATAGAAATCCGCGTCCTAATGCGACAACTAGACAAATTAAGACCCGCACAACAATGAAATATTTTTCGCCTGATACGAACTTCTTCCTTCAGTGTAAAGACTATCTAACGCTCGACTGGTCTTTGCTTTCAGGCGACGAGGAAATTCGCCTTGTCGTTCCGAGGACCGTTCTACGCGAACTCGACAAACATAAAAGCGGCGGCAATACGCGACGAGCCAGCAGGGCGCGAAAAATCTCATCGATGATTGACGAGGTGCTCGAAGCGGACGGCTGTCGAATGACAAAGGCACAGGCTAGAGGGAAAACGATTACGATCGAGTTACTGTTTCCGCCCGCGTTGGTCGCAGACTTATACCCACAGTTAGACCTATCGAATCCTGATGACCGGATCATTGCCGAAATTCAATGGTTCTCCAATGAGCACCCCGAGAATGAGGTCGTTTTTATAACCGACGATTCAGCGGCGAAGCAAACGGCTCGTGCAGTGGGCATACTATATGCGAAACTCCCTGCCGAATGGATGCTGGCTCCAGAACCGGACCAGCGAGACAAAGCGATCGCAGAAATGCGGCAACGCATCGCGGCATTGGAAAGCGAAGCGCCCGTGCTCCATTTCGAGCACGCCAACGAAACATCCGGGCCACCTATATTCGAATTCACCTTCTTCGAACCATTGGATGAAGCGAGCATTCTGAGGCTGATCGAACTGGCGAAGTCCAGCTATCCGATGCAAACTGACTTTTCCGGAAAACCTTCTATGGAGGGCTGGCCCGCTCATCTCCGGGGCACGGAGGCCATAGGGTTTGCATACGCGGCGATCGGCACATTGCCTCCGAGCGATGCCGATATACAGCGGTATCAAGAGATTGATTATCCGAAATGGTTGTCCGCCCTTGAGCGGCACCTGGAAACTGTACACGACGACTTTAACGATCTCCTGGCATCGGTAACCATATCGATGCTGAACGATGGTAGCCGTCCAGCAAATAACCTACTGGTGGAGTTTAGTATTGACGGCTCTGCCGTCTTTATCTCGCCCGAGGCTGAAAAGAGCGAACCAACGCCACGAGCCATCGCGAGTCCACCGTCGCCACCGAAGCGCAAACCGATAGTTTCTTCGGTGATGGCTGAATGGGCGATGACGAGACAAATACCGGCGATGGACTTTACGGCGTACAAGCTTCCAGAGATGCACCGAATTAAAGAACGTGATCCGAATTGCTTCTATCCGAAGGACGGCAGCACTGCCGCTTCGACAAGTACGCTGGCCTTCGAGTGTTCGTCTTTTCGGCACAAACACGCACCAGAGCAATTTTCCCTATCGATACGTCCTACTAAGTTCGATGCAAGCGAAGCGGGTGCCGTAATACGGTGCACGGCTCACGCCGAGAATGCGGCACAAGTGGTCGAACTGGTAGTTCCAGTCCGTTTTCGAATCCTTCTTGGCGATACGTTTGAGCGAGCCCGCAAGCTAGTTCGGCGCATACCGCTCGAACTGTGAGCTTCTGGGGTGGTTCGGCTAGTTCTGCTTTCAAACATTTCAGATAGTCAGCCAATGCTTGCAGCAAGCGGCGGCGTTCCGTTGGTTCCGCGTTCGCCACAGCATGTCATCCCCCTTGGAGCCGCATGATTTCACAAGGGATTGTTTCAAGAAACCCTCTTCGCTGTTACGGCCTGAGCTATCGCTTCGCGACCATCCCTGCGCTACGATAGCCTGTCCTTAGGCGATGGCCCTCTCAGCGTCGATGCCCGACCCGCCCTTTAAACGGCGGGATTTTTTTGAGCGCCCTACTTCCCTTTTACCCGCTCCTGCGCGATCAAACGCTGCGCAAGCGTCGGAGGGGTATCCGCCCGTCTCCCGGAGTGGAGATGCCAAAAAGCGCCTCAAGCTTATCCCCGTCCAAGTGTGAGTGGTCAAGATCTTTGCTACGATCCAATGAAAACCGTTTTACGAACTAACGGAGGTCGGTGTGATCAACCCTCGATCGAGGGACCCGCTTCATTCTCCACATGCCCCAGATAAGCAGCCTTTCCTGAGCGGTAGAAATCAGATAGTTCCAGCAGGCGACGATAGTAGGCAAGCAAGAGTTTTGCAGAGAGGACCCAACTATCGCCACACAACGCGTACAGCCGATCCATTTGTTCGAAAGAGATAGCTTCAGCAAGTTGCACACAGCTGTCTCTTAGGAAGACATCAGTTTCGCTGTCAACGGCCGCCTCTTCGCTGGTCCGGCCGAGCAATTCTCGACTGGACATCTGTCTACGCAGTTCCTGATAGAGCTTGTAAGACTTACTGTCTCCGAACGTCGCGATCTCTCTATGAAGGGCCTCGATTACGTCGGTTGCAGCCCGGAGTTCAATTTTTCCCGGAGACGCATACTTGATTTTCGACACAACGACACGTTCGGGCGCCGGTATAGCGTCGTAAAGATCGCGGTAAAAGTTTACTGTGCTGTAGCCGCCCCGCCATGGATACCGCTGAAACATGTCGGCCACGCCAGCAACATGCTCACTCACGCCGCGCATTACAGCATGGAGGAACGCATAGGGGGCGGCCAGGACTTGCGGATATTCAGCAAGGTCTTCAATGTCCCATCGTCCGTCAATAGCTACGCTGACAGACTGTGATGCGGCATGCTCAGTTTGATAGCCATGCGTGGCTTCCCAAAAGAAACCGCGATCCGGCAACCATTCGTTTGGGAGCGGATCTTTATACCTGCGAAAACGAGCAACTGACTCGTGTCCAAAATATGAAAAAAGGACGAACTTTGGTTTTCGATTGCTTGTTAGGGCATAGTGCAAATCGATCCGGCCGGTAAGAAATTGGCCGAGGTGCTCCTCACCGATTCGAGCGCCAAGGAACCTACCAGCATCTTTAGCGTCAGGGATCGCCACGCAAAGAAAAGACGCGTTATAGAAGTCCTTACCAACGATAATTTGTGGCCCATCGTATTCGAGGAGGGTCTCGTCGATATTTATGTCGGACCTATGCATCGCACACTCCACCGACTCCCGCGATTACGTCGAATCAGAGAAAATCCACCAGTCGACATGATGTCCTTTTTTTACGATGACGCCGGCGTCGGCACTCAGTTGCAGACAGGCGACGTAAATTCGATCACGGAGCTTCGGGAGTTTTTTCAGCTGCTTTGCTCCAGTGATATCCGTAAAAACTGAACAAGCCGAAGCGCGACAAACGAATTCCGCCGGCCGATTTGTAAGGTCAATCGTCTTGAGCTTTACTTGTGAGTCGAAATCGTCCAGCAAAGGAGGATTTGATCGGACGGCTCGATAAACTGCAAGGCCGTTCGGTGCTACAGCCGACGAAGGCGGGCATTGGTCTGGGAGGGGCTCTCGGTACATGGCGTCTTTTTATAATTTCTTTTTGGAATTCGCGCGAGTCTAGCAGACCATTTGTTAGGTGTCGCTCAACGTTTGAGCGACACCGATCATACGCAAAGGGGTATTTTTGGGGGTATAAATCCAAACGATCCCGCACAAATCCATATCAGTGTTGAATCCGTGATTCCTGCCGGGGGACCAGTCCCATGCCAGCCGCCCTTTATCCGCAAGCAACGCGGCTTCATCAGGCGTGATTCTGGCGTAATCAAACTCCGAACCCATCCTCGCGAATCCGAGCTCCGACCGATCACCTTCTCGGCCTATAAGCCCGTCGTCCATCGGCGAATGCGGGAAAGCGGCGATTGCCAATTGCACTGGCCCACGCAGCTACCCAGCGAGTAGCGAGAGTCTTCTCAACCTCTGACTCGGCGAGGTTGAGACGGTCGGTCGCGAGACGCAGACGCTCCAACGCGTACTGCTTGCGAGAACATTCCCGGCATCGACACGAGGCGTTTTTTTGCATCGCTCACGGGTGAAAGACGTGGAAGGTAGCGAGCTACAACTCACCTACGCGTGATACTACCGCAACAAAATACCGTCGAACGCAGCCAGGATCCGCTTACCCCCGGGTAGAGATTATTTACAAGCGCCGTTGCAGGCAAGTCAGTTGCATGTGCTGTTATCTGCAAGGCTGGCTAGCGCCTGGCTCCCGTCGGTGCGTGCAGCGTCTTCAACCGAGAAGGTTTTCTCACTGAACGCAATTACTTTGAATCCGGATCCCATCATTCGCGGGACGGTAATACCCCAATGCCAGCCGCCGGCTTGCTCGAACACATGCAATGCGGGGGCGGTTGGAGTATGTGAGGACTGAGAAGTCGTCATGGCACATTCTCCCGTCAGAACAGAACTGCGAGCGCAAATGCAGACGCCCGTTTTCCAGTTTATACATATTTTGCTGCATCGCAATATGAGACCGTGGCGAAAATGTCAAATCTGCTCACGTCACAATTTTGAAATATATTCACCCGCATTTGCTTATGCGATTATGAATTGAATAGCTTTTCATCTTAAGATTGTGATCACGGGGGTTCCATGAGTAGCCATGTGCTTATTTGGGCAGCGGTGCCGCACAGCAGTGACGGCGTCGTCTTCCAGGTTCGTATGGTCCACGGACTTCAACGTTTCCATATGTCGCGCCGCGTGCTCGAAGATGTGTTCGACCTCGAGCCACGAGCTTCAGACGCGAGACAACTCGAACTCTTCTACGAATTTCTAGAGCGTATCCTCGTTCGAGCCAGCAAGAGGCGTCCGATTGCCAGTTCGGACACGGTCGCACTTCACGCAACTGACTTCATCCCACCGAGCAAAAAGGAAAGTGGATCGAATGTGCATGCAATCGCACGAGGTGCGATTTAAGCAACGGCGCGGCAGAGTTCTCGCATCGATTTATCTCACACCGTCTCACCGACTTTCCAAGCCTCGTAAGCCTCGTGCCGCGAGGCTTTTTTGTGTCGTTATGGTCTTAGGGGATTTCCTGTATCCGTCTCTGCACGGCTTGTTGCCCGGCCCGCTTATCCCACTGCACGAGGGCCGCAGAAAGCGCTACTCTTAGCGAACCCTGTACCGCCTCGCAGGGTTTCGATTTTTTTCCGGGACCCGACCATGGCCACGACCTTCACCGTTTTCAAGGCTCAACTCAACATGCTGCTTCGCGATCAGCCGCGCGGCATGACCGCGGACCTGACCGATTTTGCGGTTGCTTATTGGGACGGGCGTCAGGTGGTGGGAGCCTATCTGCGAGACGCAGGCCATGTCGACGAAGTGTTCGACCTTGACGAGAATGCTTTCGAGCAGTGGCGTGACGAGTTTGTTGCGTGGCTAGCCAATCCGCGCTTCACAAGGCGGCCGGACCTGCTTGCATAGATAAAGGGGAAACGGGAGAAGCCGCCGTTCAATGCCGGCGGAGATCCGTGCGCTGATATCTACCGGGCGCCGACCCAGAATTCGTCATCGAGTGCCTGGAAGAAAAACGCTTCCAGTGCGTCCTCCGACAAATCGTCGAGCGTAATGCCGCGCATGCGGCAAAGCACGTGGAGCGTCTCGTCGGCGGCAATGACGAGATTCCTAAACGCGGCGGCAGTGGGGTTGGTCGTGTCCATGCATCCGCTAACGGCCTCTGCGAACGAAACTTTAGACCCAGATGCGTGATATTTTCGATTAACCACGCCAGACCGGATCCTGACGTGCCACCGTAATAAAACGTAAGCAGTCCACGCCCTGGCGCTCCGCGAAAAAACATCCTGGCGCCCATTGCAAACGCCGTCACATCGGTCCCAATACGATCCTTAAGTTCGATCGCCGAGATAAGCGGCCCCACCGAGCTCGTCTTCAAGTGCATTAAAAAAGAACTCGCCCAATTCGGCGTCCGACAAACTGTCGAGCGGAATCTGCCGCAAGCGGCAAAACAATTCCAACGCTTCGTCGGCCGCATTCAATGCGCTGCGGGTATCGGTATAAGCCAGTTTGTCGAGGTTCATGAGCGGAATAATGGCGCACGTCTATCGGACTTTGATGTCTCGCTGAAGCTTGAAGAACCGCTGATCCCAATCACCAGGGGCCGACGATGTTATCGCCGAGCGCATGGGAAAAGAATTCGCCTAACTCGTCATCGGAGAGTTCTTCGATATCAACCCCACGCAGGCGGCAGATCAATTCGAGGGTTTCACCCGCAGCCCGGATGAGGGCGCGGGAGGCTTCGGGAGTGGGTTCTTTGGTATCCATGCCAACACTAACGGCGTCGACGCAAGGAACTTTAAGCCCGTATTAGCCACTACCTGAACGGCAGCACCGGGCAGTGTTCATGAGCGACGTCGAGTCAATCAAGCGGTCACTCCGGTTCCACCGGAAAACGCCGGTTCAACTCACGTTTCGCCCAGTGCAGCGCTTCGTTTTCCGCGACATTGCTGGTCGGCGCCATCTCGCCCGCATTCGTCTTGAGCGGCAAGCTCCCCGCCTGCACGGACCAGTCCCAGCGGGTGCCGCGTTGTTCGACGAACACGTCGATGACATGTTCATTGTGCATATAACGCATGATGTCTCCCGTTGGCAGGGCGCGATCCTAGCATGATGGTGCGTTCGGGCTCGCCATCAAGCGCCATGCGCCTCGCACCAGTCGAGCGCCCACGCCCGGGCGCATGCAATGGCGTCACCGTCGTTATCGAACGCGTCGATGTCGCCCGACTCATGTTTCTCCGGATGCCCCTCGCCCGTTGCCGGCATACGGATCAGGCGAGCCTGCGCGTAATACAAGCCATCCTGATCGTGTCGAGAGCGGCAGTCGATGTGAAAACCGTTGTAATCGAAACGCATCGGCGTATTCCTCGCGAAAATGTGAACGTTTGACAGGTTCCAGCAGGTTCGCGCAAGACGCGTTCCGCATGGACGCGCAATCACGTGCATTACTGGCCCGCACACGGTTATCGTATTGGCCCCATCGGTCCCCATAAACTCGTTAAAATACGCCGACTCTGCCGGGATGAACGGATAAGCGAGGGCTATTTATTAATACCCCGCCCCGTCGCGACCGAACGAGAAAATACCTCGTGTCGGATTAGACACCGTTTGCCCCTGCCCAATCTCGTCAGCCACGGATTCCGATATGAAATTGCTTGCCGCTGTCGCCTTCAGCCTGTGTTTGTCGACCGCACGCGCATCGCAGGAAACCGATGCCTGCGATGCCCATCGCCAGGCACTCGAAAGGCAAATGGCCACCGCGCTGGAACAGGACAACTCGGGCCAACTTGACGCACTGCAAGCCGAACTCAACAAGACCAATGCCGAATGCACGCCCGACGCCATTGCGCAAAAACGTGCGGATGCATTGAGACGCCACGACAGCGCCATAGCCGAGGCCAGGAATCGCTTGCGTGATTGGGAAGCCGAACTGGAGCGGGCCAGGAAAAAAGGCACGGATCAACTCAACATTGCGGCCTGGGAACGCAAGGTGAAGCGTGCGCGCTCAGATCTGGACCGGGCAATGGCAAGGCCCATTCGATAAGCCGCCAATTCGGGTTTGTACCGACCTGAAATTCGCTAAAGTTTTTTCCACCACTACCGTTAGGCATTGATGGACTCAATCATCGACATCAAACTCCAAGGCACGCCGTCCGCGCTGTTTGCGGACCAGGAACTGACGCACCTCGAACTGGTGATGCGGCGTTCATTGATCGACGATGCCCTGAGCCCCATCATGCCGCCGACCTACTGGCGCGAGAGGCTTGCACTGGTCGCGCGGAGTTCGCATCTTACGCACACGCAGATCCAGACGGTTCACCGGCTGTATTTGCAGATCGATGCACACGAAGCCAGCAACCGGACGCGCGACACTGCCCCCGAATTCACGCCCAATCTCACGTCGCCAATACTTCCCGTGCCACGTATGGTTCTGCAGCCGAACCCGGCACGTCCCTCAGGAAACGACGGTTCGTAAGCAGGTTCCAGGCGCTCAGTGCCGGTGCCGAAGCCACCAGTCGCGTAACGTGCCGTAGCTGCCATGACTGCGGCGGCCCAGCATACGTTTGCGGAATCCACCACGCCAGTCGGGCGCCAGCACCGCGATCGAAAGCACGGCAAGAGCCGCAAGCCCAACGAGGATATTCGCTAAACCCTCCATGGCGCCCTCCATGTCGGTCGACTGCCATGATTCAAGCATAGGTCAAGCGCCCGTAATTGGGGGCGCAGACCGCGGACTTGATCCGCACGTCGCGTGTCATCGAACAGTCTTCGCGGCGGCGCTGGATTCAGCGCTGCATGAACCGCATGACGGCCTCGACAATCATCTCGCGATGCCGGGCCCGCGATCTCGCTCCAGATGGATCACGCCCGAAAGCGACGGCGAAGGTATGCCGGTTCGAGACGCGATGAAAACACAGTGAGCTGATAAACAGATGCAGGTCCACGGGATCGACGTCGCTGCGAAATTGCCGCGCCGCGACGCCACGAGCGATCAGGTCTGCGATGGTTTTCACTACGCTTGCGTTGCGTGCCCTGAACGTCTTCAACTGGCTCACGTACTTCGCGCCATGGATGTTTTCGATCGTCACGAGACGGACGAAATCGCGCTCTTTATCGTGGAAGTCGAACGAGAATTCGACGAGCTCGCGCAAGCCCTCGCGCGGGTCCATGGCGTCCAGATGCAACGACTGTTCAAGCGCGCGGATCCTGCCGTACGCCTCCTCGATAACCGCTTCGTACAGCCCTTCCTTGCTTCCAAAGTAGTAATACAACATGCGCTTCGTTGTATTGGTGCGCTCCGCAATAGCGTCGACCCGTGCGCCGCTCAAACCCATTGCCGCGAACTCCTCGGTGGCAATGTCGATGATGTTGCGTTTGGTTTGTTCCGGGTCGTACTTTCGTTTGATGTCCGGTGCCTGGCTCCGTACCTTGCTCGAACGAACCGGCGCTGCCACTTTGCTTGCTTTTTTCATCGTTTATTGTGCAGAGCGCCTTGGGGTAGAAAAGATTTTAGCATGGGCATTTGGGCATTGATCGCGGGGGAATTCTTCACGCAAACCCTTGTTTCAAGGGGTTTCTCCGGGGTTTCGCTATACTTCCGCAGAATTTTGCAGACCCCGGCTGCACGCCCCCACAAGGACCCGAATGACTCACAAGCAAGCCCTGCCGCGCATTGCGTCGGCCTTCAACTCGATGCTCAGGCCAGCGCTGATTACATGCGTGATCGCAGGTAGCGCGTACGCCAAGGCGTTGAATGCCAACGCACAAACCGCGCCTGCCCAGCAGCCGTTTCCCGCT
Organism: Caballeronia udeis; assembly: GCF_001544555.2. Classification (GTDB taxonomy): domain Bacteria; phylum Pseudomonadota; class Gammaproteobacteria; order Burkholderiales; family Burkholderiaceae; genus Caballeronia; species Caballeronia udeis. Next base: position 22,017 of record NZ_FCOK02000025.1, read on the forward strand.
CAGGCGCTGCCGCCGGGCCATCCCGGAGTGCAGCAGCCGTCACCGCAAAGTCTCGCGGCCGAAGGCGTACGGACAAGCGCCAACATTGCGCGCGGCGCAGCAGATATCTGCAACATCGACCGCAAGAAAATCGATCGGTTCAAGGTGCTGACGCGCAAGAATTTTCCCGCCGCACCCGATTTCGACGGCGAGTGGAATCTCGGCTACAAGGAAGCGCAATCGACCGTCGATCGCTTCGCGGCGATGAAAACCAATAACCCCACCGAGTATGCAAAAGAGATCGGCGAGGCGTGCCCGGCGCTGACCCAGGGTATCGACGACCTGACGAAGTGACGCCGCGAGGGCTTAGCCGGATGCGCCGTAATGAGCGCGCTTTTCGGCATACATGACGGCATCGGCGCGCTGCAGCATGACTTCCAGCCGCTCGCCGTCCTGCGCGGTAGCCGCCCCCATCGCAAAACTCAAGGGCATACCCGAGTAGAACTGGTTATTCACCTCAAGCAGTTGCCGGATGCTTTCGATCACCGCAGCGCCGCCGCGTTCGTCCATGCCGGGCAGGAGCAGCACGAACTCGTCGCCGCCAATACGCGCGGCGTGGCTCGGCTTCTCCACCGCCTTGCTGAGTACTTCGCCCGCGCGCCGCAACAACGCGTCACCGGCTGCGTGGCCGAGTTGATCGTTGACGGCCTTGAGACCGTTCAAATCAACGGCTACCGCGGTCACAGGGAACGGCCCCTTGCGCTCAAGCCGGTTCATTTCATCGATGTAGAACGAACGGTTCTTGAGCTTCGTCAGCGCGTCATGCTTGCCGAGAAATTCCAGGTACGCCTCCGCCTTCTTGCGCGCGGTAATGTCGGTGAGCGCGACAAGAACGAGATCCCAGTCGGCCTCGTGACCGGGAAACACCGAGAATTGCAGATGCACGTGCAACTGCTGCCCTTCCAGCGAATAGTTGACCACCTCGCGCTGATGGAAAAGCCGGTTCTCCCATAGATCGATGAGCTGCTCCTGGAAATGGCCCACCATCTCGTCGCGGAAGACGTCGCCGAGGCGAGACAGCAAAACGGCTTTATCCGGTGCGCAGAACATGGTCAGCGTGTGCTGGTTCACGTCGAGCACATGAATTTCCTGCATGCAGCGCTCGATGAATTCCGGATGCACATTCGTGAAGGTCCGGAAGTCGACAATCCCGCGTTCACGTATATCGTCAAGCAGCGCCTTCACGGTGCTGAAGTTTTCAACCCACAGGGAAACGGGCGAATGCTCGAACAGGCCGCGCGCATAAAGCTCGCTCAGCGCGGCCTTGCGGCGCACATTCTCCAGTTCGGTAATGTCCTCCACCGTCACGAGCACGCGGTCCCAGGTTGCTTCGTGGCCCGGCAGGATCACCGCTTTCAGCAACACGTCGAGCCGCTTGCCGTCGAGCGTGTAGTTCACCGTCTTGCTGGTGAAGGCCGACAGGCCCGACCACAATTGTTCGAGTTCATCGACGTGAGTCAGCAGCATGTCGTCGCGGAAGACGGTGCCGAGATTGCTGACCAGATGGTCGACATCCTTCGCGCCGAACAGCGTGAGCGTGCGCTGGTTGACCTTGATCACCCGGATACTCGACGAGCATTCGGCAACCCGGGCCAGGTCCTCAAGCAGAAAAGCCCGTAAATCGGCAATGCCTTGCGCGCGCCAGCCTTCGAATATCTCGCGCACGGCGCTGAAATCCTCGAGCCACAGCGAAACGGGCGCGAGGTCGAACATATCGGCATCGTCCGCCGGTGCGTTCGACGCCATTGTCAATGCCGCTGCCACAGTCTGCAAAACGCGCCCCTGGTTGCTCGGCATGTCCATCCTTTTCCGATGATCCAGCTTGATATGGTCCGGTTCCGCCATTTTATGCGCAGACGTGGCGGAAAAAAGCTGAACGAAATAGCGCAGGCGACACACTCGCGGCAACGTTGAGCAACAATGGATGCACTACAGGCATGTTTGCTGCACGAAGGCGCTGAACGGCCGCAGGCCATGCGGCCTCCAAACGCCCGCGCGAACGGACTGAACGCGGCCAGGCGCCGGGGTTTCAAACCCCGTCAAACTCCGTTAAACCCCGTCAAAGGAGACACCCTTCCATGGCTGACTTTCGCATCTGGTCCGATGAATTCGCGGCCAACGGACATCTCACGAAGAATCACGAGTTCGATCAGCAAGCATTCGGCGTAGACGGCAAAAACGTCTCGCCCGCGCTGCAATGGGACGGCGTGCCGCCCGAGGCCAAGAGCCTCGCCGTCACCGTCTACGACCCCGACGCGCCCACCGGCAGCGGCTTCTGGCACTGGATCGTGGTGAACATTCCGGTGGACACGCGCTCGCTGCCGCAAAACGCCGGCAAGGCCGACGGCAGCCTGCTGCCCGCCGGCGCGCTGCAAATGCGCAACGACTACGGCACCGTCGGCTTCGGCGGCGCCGCACCGCCGCGCGGCGACAAACCGCACCGGTATATTTTCCGGATCCATGCGCTAAAGGCAGATCACCTGTCGCTCGATGCCTCCGCGACCAATGCAGTCGCGCGTTTCATGACGCATCTGAATGAGATCGATTCGGCGACCTACACCGGCCTGTACCAGTTGAAATAAGCGCCGGAACACGGGGCCGCGCGTTGGCTAGCCTGGCCGCGCGCGGCCCTGCGCGTCTTGCAGTAACCCGTCTGAAAGGCGCGAGCCTTACACTTCGCCGCTCCCCTCTTCTTCCCTACCGATGGACGCAGAACGCGGTCTTCCTCTTCCCCAGCGCTATTGGGCCATCCTGGTCGTGGCGCTCGGCATTACGCTCGCGGTACTCGATGGCGCCATCGCCAACGTCGCGCTTCCGACCATCGCCCGCAATCTGAACGCCAGTCCCGCCGACTCCATCTGGGTCGTCAACGCGTATCAGCTCGCCATCACAGTCTCGCTGCTGCCGCTCGCCTCGCTCGGCGACCGGATCGGCTACCGGCGGGTGTATATGTCCGGACTCGCGCTATTCACCATCGCGTCGTTCGGATGCGCGCTCTCGGGCTCGCTCACGTCGCTCGCCATTGCACGGGTGATACAAGGCTTCGGCGCGGCGGGAATCATGAGCGTCAACACGGCGCTGGTGCGCATGATCTATCCCTCCGAGCATCTGGGCCGCGGCGTGAGCATCAACGCCTCCGTGGTGGCGATCTCGTCGGTCATAGGACCCACGGTCGCGTCCGGCGTCCTCGCGGTTGCACCCTGGCCGTGGCTCTTCGCGATCAACGTGCCGATCGGTGTTGCCGCATGCGCCGTTGGCTGGCGAGCGTTGCCGCGCACGCTGGGACACCGGCAGCCTTATGACTATCTCAGCGCGGTGATGAACGCGGCGGTGTTCGGCCTCGCGATCACCGCTGTCGATGGGCTCGGCCACGGCGAACATCGTCTGTATGTGGTCGCCGAGTTCCTGGTGGCCGGCGCGATCGGATACTTTTTCGTGCGGCGCCAACTGACGCAGGCCGCGCCGCTCCTGCCTATCGATCTGCTGCGAATCCCCGTGTTCGCGCTGTCGATCGCCACCTCTTTTTGCTCGTTCACCGCGCAGATGCTGACGTTCGTCTCGCTGCCGTTCCTGCTGCAGGAGACCTTCGGCATGAGCCAGGTGCAGACAGGATTCCTGATGACGCCGTGGCCGCTGGTGATCGTATTCATCGCGCCACTCGCCGGCATGTTGTCCGACCGGTATTCGGCGGGCATGCTCGGCGGCATCGGGCTGGCCATCATGACGCTTGGCTTGCTGCTCCTCGCGACGACCGGTGCGCATCCTGCGCCCTTCGATATCGCGTGGCGCATGGCGCTGTGCGGCCTCGGCTTCGGTTTGTTCCAGTCGCCGAACAATCGCCAGATGCTGTCGGCGGCGCCGCGTCATCGCAGCGGCGGTGCAAGCGGCATGCTCGGCACTGCACGGCTCTCCGGACAGACACTGGGTGCGGCGCTCGTCGCCCTGATCTTCGGCATTGCACCGCAGCACGGCACGACCATTACGCTGGTTGTCGCGGCGGGCTTCGCTGCCGCGGCGGCGATGGTCAGCCTGATGCGCATTTCGCGCAGCGGGACGCCCGCGACCGCCTGAAGCTATCGCATCCGCTTCTCTTATCCAGACCTGCACTACAGCTTCGCATTACAGCTTTGTAGGCACACCCTTTGCTGAATTGAACGAACATGGCCCCGCACCTGGGGGCCGCTTTGTTCAATGCATCAGGGAGCTTATTCATGGCTGATTCCCTCGCCAGTTGCAGGGTCGTGATTCTCGCTGTGGATGGCTTCGAACAAGCCAAACCCGTCGCGCCGCGGAACGCGCTGAAAGCAAACGGCACGCAAGTCCGCGCGATCTCGCAAAAGCCGGGACAAACTCAGGGTTTCGTGCAGACCGACAAGCGCGACATGGTCAAGGTCGACGTCCACGCGCTGCCGATTATCAAGCATCACTACGCAATGGCGCAGCAACTCGACAGGCTCAACGGGGTGACGCCATGACGGCCTCCTCCGCTTCGCTCACCCCCTCATCCTTTCCGCAACCCCGGCCGGCCTACGAGGACTCGACCATGCATATCCGGTTTTCCGACGACGCCCCCACCTACGACGGCGACGATCTGGCGCTTCATTTCACTGCGCTGATCGACGCCCAGCCGGTCGTGTGTTCCATCACCGCTGAAGCGCTCGAGGATCATTTCGGCGCCGCTTCCGCACGGGAAGACGATCTGCTCCCGGCGTTCGAACGGGGCCGCGCAAGAATCCGCGCGGTGTGTGCGGAAGCGCTTGACAGCAATGGCGGAGAGAGCGTCGTATTACGTAGCGGATTGTTCCGCGTGGCGGGCATGGAACCGGAGTGAGCGCGCGCTTCGTCCGTCATGGTTCATCAACGCGTTTCATTGAAACAAACGCTTCCTGGAGGTCCTCATGTCCCTGATCATTGCAGGACGGTTTCAAACCTTTCCCAAAGCAGAAGCCGCAGCCCAGCGCCTGTTCGCGAACGGGTTTGTCGAAGAAGATGTCACGCTCTTTTATGTCGCCCCGAGCGGCCAGCACGCACTGATCGAAACGGGCGGCGACCACCACGCCGACGCAGGTGCCAAGGACGCATCGAAGGGAGCGGGCAAGGGCGTCACGATTGGCGCGGTGCTCGGCGCAATTGTCGGTGCAGGCATTTTCGTGTTGACCAAGGCGCCTTGGCTCGCCGCGGTGCTTGCTGCCGGAGCAGGCGCTTATGTGGGGTCGCTGATGGGTGCCATGTCGCATGCGCGTTCGGGCAAACGCGATCCCGCCCAGTGGACTAGCGCAGAGAATCACGGGTCGGCCAACGCCCTTGACGCGAGGCATTCCGGTGTTGTCGTAGCCGTGCATGTCGGACCGGAATTGCAGGCGCAGGCAGCAGCCATTCTTCGTGACGCGGGCGGCATAGAAGTCGAACGTGCATCGGGCCAATGGCGCAATGGCCGCTGGGCCGACTTCGATCCGGTCAAGCCGCCGGAACCGGTTCGCGAGTTCGCCGAACCGCGTGCGTCAGTTGGTAGGTAGTTGGTGCATAAGGTCAGGTGATTCAGGTCGCTTCCCGGGCGGCCTGGATCACTTTCACGCAAAGCACATGCTACATATTGGCTCTCTCCTTCAAGACAATGCGTGAGCACGAAGCGCGGCTTGTCGCGGCTTGTTTGTACCGATTCGCGACGTCGGGCCCCGTCGGTCAGGCGATATCGGGCACGGCCGTTGCGACTCCCCTGTGGACCGCGATGCAGGGATTCAGAGGTCCGCGGGCTATCTTCGATCACTCACAGGAGGTTCATATGAGCACAAAAGTCGTATCGGTATTGAACGATCTGGTTGAAACGTCGAAGGACGGCGAAAAGGGCTTCCGGAAGGCCGCGGAAGACACCAAGAACACGACCCTGAAGCAACTCTTCGCAGACCGCGCCGATGACTGCGCGCGGGGTGCACACGAGTTGCAGGATGTGGTCGCAAGATTGGGCGGAAAGCCGCAGACCGGCGGCACGGTGGGCGGAGCGTTGCATCGCGGCTGGGTGGACATCAAGTCGGCGGTGGCCCATCGTACCGATCACGCAATCCTTGAGGAATGCGAGCGCGGCGAAGACGTCGCGAAGAAAAACTATCGTGACGCTCTGGACAAGGAACTACCGGCGGACGTGCGCGCTATCGTCGAGCGCCAATACCAGGGCGTAATTGAAAATCACGACCGTATCCGCAATCTGCGAGACCAATACGCCGTCGCCAAGCCGTAGTTATTGGTCGTATGCCACCATCGAGCCGCTGCGTTGAAATCCGCGGCGGCTTTTTTGTTGGAGCGCATGTTCATATACCGATTCGTTATACGTAGTAAATTCTCGGATGACCGACTCGCCGCGCGAGAGACAGCGCACCAGACACAGCAATATTTTTCGTCCGAGTCACGGGAATCACCTTTTCCTGAGGATCTGGTTCGTTGATATTGAATCGAGACCAGAGCAGTTACGAGTGACGGACATCGTCGTTATGAAAATTCGTACTTCTTACTAATTACTTCCTGCCGCAGCCCGGTTGGCAACCAGACAAAAACAAAACGGGCAGCGAGCACGCTGCCCGTTTTTTCTACAACACTTACTCTACGATTTTCAGGTGATTGCGCACCGACGCCACGCCGTCCACCTTCGACACCACGTCTTCCGCGCCGCTCTTGTCTTCAGCCGACGGCACCGTACCGGTCAGCGACACCACGCCTGCACGCGTCTTCACATGGATATGCGTCGACTTTACGTTCTTCGCGCCCAGCAATTCCGCCTTGACCTTGGTGGTGATTGCCGTGTCATCGACCTTTGTGCCAATCGACGTGGAGGCGCCTGTCGACGTCGTGGCGGTTTGTGCACTGACGTTGAGTGCGAACACGACACACGCGATACCGCAGGCTGCCTTCAGGATTTGGGTCGATTTCATCGTTGCTCTCCTTCTAGAGTGATTTAAAAAAACTGCGGCGTTACCGCTGTCTTATTCGAGCGCAGGCCGCCTCGTACGGCCGCAGCATCCTTGCTGCAAAGCCCTGCTCGTTTTCATACCGGTAGCGCCAGGACGCTACCGGTAGTGATAGGTCATACGCAATCAGCGTGCCGCATGGTCCGCTGCAACGGGCAAATGTAACCCGAAAGCGCGTTGAGACCGCGCGCGACAACGCCTGGCCGCTTTTTTATCGATGCAATGTTTATTCATGGAGGAGGACTCGGCCTGACCCTTCATACCCGCAGTGCTTTTGCCTGTTCGCGTGTAAAAAGTGCGCGCATTTGGCCGCCGATCGAACGCCTCGGCATGCCGCCGACGAACGAAAATCGTATTGAAATCTAGTGCTCACGCACTCTGCAGTGTGCATGGCATGACTGTTGCTCTTAAAGGACCCACGAAAGTCCCAACATTGAGGAACAACACGCAATGCCGCCTTCCCTCGAACTACGCACCAAGCAAAGTCTTGCGCTCACGCCGCGCCTTCAGCAATCGGTCCGTCTGCTGCAACTTTCATCGCTCGAGTTTCAGCAGGAATTGCGCAACGCGCTTGATACGAACCCCTTCCTCGAATACGACGAGACGCAAGCGGAAGACAACGCGCTCTCCACCGACAACGGCAACTCCATGGGCGACACGCCTGTGGCCAGCGACCAGACCGCGCCTGTCGACGCCCCCATGAGCGCCGAGAGCAACACCGACACATCGGACAGCAGCGACTCGTCGTCGCACGAGGATTCGATGAACGAGTTCTCGTCGGACCCGTTCGGCCGGACATCGACACGCAATAACGGCGATGGCGAAGGCTCCGACCCGGCTGACTGGGTTCGCATTGAACCGTCGCTGCATGAAACGCTGCACGATACGCTGCGGCTCTATCCCATCAATGATCGCGACCGGGCAGTGGCGCAGCTCATCATCGAAGCACTCGATGACGACGGGTATCTGCGTCAGGATCTCCAGGAACTGTCGGAGCTTGTGGATATCGAGCCGGCGCTGTCAGAAGAAGAGTTGAGTATTGCGTTGAAGCTCGTGCAATCGCTCGACAAGCCTGGCGTGGGGGCGCGCAACCTGTCCGAATGTTTGTCGCTGCAACTCGACGCGCTGGATCCGGAAACGCCCGGACGCGAAGTCGCACTCGAGATCGTCACGCATCATCTCGAGCGGCTTGCGCGACGCGAGCAAGCCGAGTTGCAAAAGAAGATCGGCTGCAGCGCGGAAGAACTGCGCATTGCCTGCGCGCTTGTGCGCAAGCTCGACCCGAAGCCGGGTGCGAACTACGGCGCGGCGGAAGACAACTATGTGGTCCCCGACGTGATCGTGCGCCAGGTCAAGAAGAACTGGGTCGTGACGATCAATCCGGCCGTGCTGCCCCGCGCCCGTATTCATCGCATGTACGCGGAATTGTTCGCGCAGTCGGCTGGCACAAGCCGCTCGCCGCTTGCTCAGCAACTGCAGGAAGCGCGCTGGCTGATCCGCAACGCGCAGCAACGCTTTACGACGATCCAGCGCGTGGCGGAATGCATCGTCTCGCATCAGAAGGCGTTTTTCGACTACGGTGAAATCGCGTTGAAGCCGCTGGTACTGCGCGATGTCGCCGATGAACTCGAACTCCACGAGTCGACCATTTCCCGCGCGACAGGCAACAAGTACATGTCCACGCCACGAGGCATTTTCGAGTTCAAGCACTTTTTCCCGCGCGAACTGAGCACCGAAAGCGGTGGCACCTGCTCGGCCGCTGCCGTGCGCGCCCTGCTGAAGGAAATGATCGCGAAGGAGAGCAGCACAGACCCGCTGTCCGACGTGAGCCTCGCGAAGATGCTTGCGGATCAGGGCGTGATTGTGGCGCGCCGGACCGTGGCGAAGTACCGCCATTTGATGAAGGTGCCGCCGGCGGAACTGCGTCGCGGTTGAAGTAAAAACGTCCGTCTGCACGGCCTGTAAAAAACGCCCCCGGAAGACTTCCGGGGGCTTTTTTTATCGCCAGCCGGAGACTCTTTGCGTGCGTCTGCGCGCGATCATTGCCGATACCTCCGCGCCCAGCAGGAAGACCGCCGCCGAGTAGTACAGCCACATCAGGATGATCGCCAGCGACCCCGCCGCACCGAAGGTATTCGCCGTGCCCGCGTGCTGCAGATAGAACGCGAAGAGCCGTTTCCCTCCCTCGAACAACACCTCCGCGGTCAATGCGCCGAGCGCGGCATCACGCCATTGCATACGCGCGCTTGGCAGGAATTTAAGCAGCACCGCGAAAGCGAGCACCATCATCAGCAAGGAAATGGCGCGCTGCGCCACCGCCGCGATCAGGTAGGACGGGCCGCTCGTGCCGAGCACCCATTGACCGACCAGGACTACAAGGGCGTCGAGCACGAGCAACGCGACAATCAGCAAGGCCGCCCCCAGGACAAACGCGAAGGAGATCGCCCGGACCCGCAGAAGCGCGATGATGCTGGCGCGAGTGCCGGTGATAGGCGCGGGCCAGATGACGTTGAGCGCGGTGTAAAGCGATGAAAAGGTCGCCGACGCCCCGATCAGCACGCCCACCCCCGACAAGATTGCAGTGCGCGTGGCTATGTCCGCATGCCAGGCGTTGGCGACGATCGCTTCCAGGCCGTGCGCGGCGTCGGCGCCTACTATTCCGGCAATTTCACCGAACAGACGCCCCTGGACCGCGTCGGCGCCGAAGAAGATGCTTGCCACCGCAATGATGATCACCAGCGTCGGCGCCAGGGAGAAAGCCGCAAAAAATGCGATTGCAGCCGAAAACATCGCGCCGTGGTCCTGCGACCATTGGACGATCGGGTCCTGTATCCAGGACCAGAAGGACTTTAGTCGTTGGTCTTTGGCTGCTGTGTTCAAGGCTTGGCGCTCCCGCATATATCGCTTCCGCGATGGTAGCGCGAATTTTAAGTTTGGCCGCGGCTGTCGGATTGGCGGAGATTCCTGCCAGTTTATTTAGTATTTCTTATTATTTCCCGTAAACAAACAACCCCGCGTCGTTTTATCGGCGCGGGGCTGGATTCGTCTTACGTTTTTAGCTCTGCATTTAGCTCGACGCGCGCGCCGGGCGTTTCGCCTCCGTCACTTGCCGCACCGCTTTCTTCGTGACCGACGCAGCCGTTGCCACGCTGCGCAAATCGCTCAGGAACGAATCGCGCCACACTGACAGATTGTTCTCACGCAGCGGCGCCATCATGTCCGTATGACGCGCCTGCCGCTCGGCGAGAGGCATGGACAGCGCCCGCTCCAATGCCTCGGACATCTGCGACAGGTCGAACGGATTGACGACCAGCGCGCCCGGCAACTGATCCGCCGCGCCGGCAAACTGCGACAGCACCAGCGCCCCCGGATCGGCCGGGTCCTGCGACGCCACATATTCCTTCGCCACGAGGTTCATCCCGTCGCGCAAGGGCGTCACGTACCCAACCTGCGACAACCGGAACAAGGCCATCAGCAAGCTGCGATCGTACTTGCGATTGAGATACTGGATTGGCGTCCAGTCGAGCTGGGCAAAACGGCCGTTGATGCGTCCAGCCTCCCCTTCCAGGTTCTGCCGGATGCGCTGGTACGTCTGCACGTCGGAACGCGTTGGCGGTGCGATCTGCACCATCGACACCCGCCCGTGCCACCCCGGCGCGTGCAGCAGCAATCGTTCGAATGCCTGGAAACGCTCGGCAAGCCCCTTCGAATAATCGAGCCGGTCCACGCTCATGATCAGCTTGCGGCCGCGCAAACTGTCGCGCAGGCTCTTCACCGGCTTGCGATTCGAAAATTGCTCGGCGGCCTTTGCAATGGCGTCCGGATAAATGCCGATCGGATAGGCCCCGACCTTCAGCATGCGCCCGTGGGCCTGCAGCATCCCGTCTTCGCTGAGATGCCCCAACTGCCCGCGCTCGATGTAGTCGACAAACGACTGCTTGTCCGACTCGGTCTGGAAACCAACGATGTCATAACTGCACATCGCCTTGATCAGCTCCTCGTGTGGCGGCACCGTACGCAGGATCTCAGGCACCGGAAACGGGATATGCAGGAAAAACCCGATGGGATTCATGATGCCCGCCGCCCGGCATTCCTGCGCGAACGGCAGCAAGTGATAGTCGTGCACCCAGATGATGTCGTCGGGTTCGAGCAGCGGCTTGAGCTGTTTGGCCAGCGCCTCGTTGACCCGTGCGTAGCCGGCATATTCCTCACGATCGAACCGCGACAGGTCGTTGCGGTAGTGAAATGTCGGCCACAACGTCGCGTTGGAAAAGCCGCGGTAGTACTGGTCGTAATCGCGCCGGGTGAGCCCGACGGTCGCATACGTCACGTTGCCACGCTTCTCGATGACCGGCGCCGAGGCCTCACCCACAATCTCGCCGCTCCAGCCGAACCACACACCGCCTGTCTCCTTCAACGCGTCCAGAACCCCGATCGCCAAACCGCCTGCGGCAGGTTTGCCTTCCTGGATCGGCGCCACGCGATTCGATACCACGATCAATCTGCTCATTACTGCTTCACCTCATCAGTTGTCGTTGCTCGTTCGAATTGACCGACATAGCAATGCAAGACACGTGCCTTTTTTACAATTTGGAAAATAAAAATTGTGTATAAATGTGACAGGCGAACGAAAACATGCGGCGATAACGCGCCACGCAGAAGATTTTCATGGTGGCGCACATCGCGCAATCCGGCTGCTTCAGGGCCGGTTCAGGCGTCTTGCTCGGACCCGAGATCCCGCTGGTAGTCGATTCCTTCCTTTCGGATGCCACCCTGGTTATGGTCGCCGTCCGGCGGCACGCCCGGCGCCGGGCGGTTCTGCCCGGCTGGATCATGGGACGGCGGCAAGGCGCCTGGATCGGCCGGATCGGCTGGAGCAGCAACGTCGGGCGGGATCATTTTGGCTGGATCGGGCCGCGGCTCACGCTTCGATGAATGGCGTGCTGAACGACGAAGTGCGGGGTGCCTCATGGGTGCCTCCAGAAAAGAAGGCCGTCGGAGAAGTGTTCGGCGGCGAATTACTAACAAAATCCTGCAGAAACGACCGGACCCAATGTTTAAATCCGGTCATTCTTGCCTAATGCGTTGTAATGCCTACAGCGGCGATGAAATATGTTCAAAGTCTCCGCTAACGAGCGGTTTCAATGCAGCGTTCCCGGGACATGCGGCGAAAAATGCGGCGTTTCGTTCGGCCCCGGAGGCGGATCGCCGATCGGCTGACTCGGCGGTGACGGCGGCTCGCGCGTCGGTTCGGGAGTGGTGTCCGGGGGTTCTTGCGGCGACGGTGGCGGCGGCGTATCGGGATTGAATGGCGGGTCGGGTGGCTGCGGTGTCTGAGCGCGGACTGGCGTGAAGTACGCCGGCCACACAACACGCGACACATGCAGTACGTTCCGGGATTGGCGTTGATGCGAGACGAGATCGGTCATGGCGGGCCCCCTGGATCTTATGATGATGACACTCGTTCGGCTCGGGCGCAGCGGCCAATCCGGCCAAGGACTCTCGGCCGGGCTCTATGCCGGCGAGGTAGCGCTCCGCCCGCGAACCAGGCCATTGCGTCACAGCAAAGGCCATTCCCCAGGTTCAAGTCTCTCTCATTCAACCCACGGGCCTTAAAACATTATCGGCGCTGCATTCGCGCACACCAACGAAAATCGCCCGTCCAAAGCGGACATCTTTCGAAGTCCCAATGACACGGGCGTCTCACTTCATCCACTAAACGTCGCCGGCAATTACGTCAGCGATTACATCGCCAATCAACCCTGACGCTCAGGAGCGACCCGCGTCGGCATCGCCTACTTCGCTGGCTTCGCTTATCGCCGCCTTGTTCGCTGCGTCCTCGCCGTACTCGACCAGCCGGTTGTACAGCGTCTTCAGGCTGATCCCGAGAATCTCCGCCGCCCGTGTCTTCACACCGCCGCACTGTTCAAGCGTGGCGAGGATCAACTGGCGATCCGCTTCGGCGAGCGACGTGCCGAAGGCGATGGTGACGGCTGTTCCCGCCGACGGCTTCGCCAGCGAGATCTGCAGCGGCACGGTAGCGGTACTGTCCGACTCCGCGCCCGACATGATGTACGCGCGCTGCACGTAGTTCTTGAGCTCTCGCACGTTACCCGGCCACGGATACGACGCAAGCATGTCGCGCACCGAAGCCGGAAACGTCTTCTTGGTGTTGTAGCGGGAATTGAGCTCGTCTAGGAACGCCTGGCCCAGCAATTCGACGTCCGTGCCGCGATCGCGCAGAGGCGGCAGGTTGATCGGGAACACGTTGAGCCGGTGATACAGGTCGAGCCGCAACTTGCCTTCGAGTACCGCCTGCTCCGGGTCGCGATTGGTCGCGGCGATCAGGCGTACATCCGTCTCGAGTTCTTTCGTCGTACCTACCCGCATGAACATGCCGGTCTCGAGCACGCGCAGGAGTTTCACCTGCAATTCGATCGGCATCTCGGTGATTTCATCGAGGAACAGCGTGCCGCCGTTCGCGCGTTCGAAGTACCCCTTGTGCTGACGATCCGCGCCGGTGAACGAACCGCGCTCATGCCCGAACATCTCGGACTCGATCAGGTTCGGCGAGATGGCTCCGCAGTTCACCGCAATAAACGAATGCTTGCGGCGCAGGCTCAATTCATGAAGCGTCTGCGCCGCGACTTCCTTGCCCGTACCCGATTCGCCGATCAGCAGGACCGAAGCCGCCGTGGGCGCTACCCGGCCGATCTGGTCGTAGACCGTTTGCATCGCGGGCGAATTGCCGAGCATGAGGCCAAAGCGGCCCATGCGGCGCAGCTCGCCACGCAACGTGCCAATCTCCGCCTTGAGGTCGCCGGGACGCGGCAGACGGCTCAGGATCGCCTTCACGCGTTGCATGTTGATGGGTTTGACGAGGTAATCCGTCGCACCCATCTTGAGCGCGCTGACCGCGGACTCCACCGTGGCGTGTCCGGTGATGACGATGATTTCCACGCCGGATCGGGGATCGAGATCCTCGAACAGGTCCACGCCCAAACCATCGGGCAACTTGAGGTCGGTGAATACGACATCCGGCGTCTGGCGCACAAGCTGAATCCGCGCTTCGCGCAGGTCGCCCGCCGTAGCCGTCGTCAGTCCGTCTTCGCCGATGATCGCGGCTAGTGCCTCGCGGGTACTGGGATCGTCATCGACAATCAATACGTGTGGCATGCGTCTCGAATTTATCCAAAGCGTTGAGGGTCACACGGCGCAGAAAGCGTCGTGGAGATCTCTGGGACGGTGCTTATGAGAGCAGTACGCCGCCAGGCCGAATGCGCACTGAGAGAAACTCAAGTACGCCGAAAGATGAAAGTCTTTCCGGTTTCGCGAATGGCGCCTGGCTGCATCGCGCAATTATTGCCATATAGCGAACTTATTACTATGAGTTAGTCGATTATAAGGCTTTATCAAGATGAAACGCACGCCGGGGCGTGCGTTTCGAATAACCCATTCACCTCATGAGCCGGGACTCCGGCTGAGTGCCGAAGGCGCAATTGATCGGGCAGATGCGTGCCTGTATCAGCTATGCGGAAAATGCCACGCTTCCGGCGTGCTGCCGAGCGCGCCATTGCCCGGGCTGTTCGACGGCTTGACCGGCGCCGCAGGCGTAGCACTTGAAGCGCTGGCCGGCGTGACGACCTTGCCGCCCTCGCCTTCCCAACGATGTAGTTCACGCGTACCGCGTTTTGCCGCATCGCGCTGCGCTTGCGCCCATCGCCAGGCAAGGACGCTGCCTATGGCGAACAGCGCACCGAACAGGCCGAGTTTGGGTCGTGCCATTGTGTTTCCTCCGTTTATCGCGGTTGGAACGGGTGGAGTGGTTGGAGCGGTTAAAGCAGTTAGAGCGCTTACGACGCTCAGGCGGCTATCGCGAAACCAGGATGCCGGCCAGAAAGCCGATGCCCGCGGCAATGCCGAGCGCCTGCCACGGGTTGTCGCGCGTGTATTGCACGGTGCCGTCCAGGCTCGCGCGATACCGCTCCTGCGCACTGGACTGCGCTGTTTCAAGCGCATTGCGCGCTGCATCAACGTGATCCCGCAGGCGCGTGCGCAGCGCGTCGACCCCTTCGGCGGGCAACAACGCACTGAGCCGGACGAGCTCTTCGGAATCGTTCAGCAAGACCTTGATGTCTTCGATGATCTTTTGCTTGCCCAGCGACATCTGGGCCGTGGTTTGACTCATGTTATGAAACCCCTTGCCATTAACGTCGAATATCTCTGATGAATGTGCCGTCGGGTGCGCTCGCATCATGATGCCCGGGTATCCCGTGGCGCCTGATGTTCCGAACGCCGCAGCCGCATTGCGCGCAGCATGGCGCCAAGCACAAGCGCGCCACCGAGCGCTGCGAACACCGCACTGGTGATGCTCGCTGCCCGCGTCAGCGCCGGTGTGCCGGCAGCGCACGCCATCACCGTGCACATCAGCGCAGTCACGAGCGCGACAGCGGCCCAGTGATAAAGATTGATCGGTTCGGCCGCCACGAGTTCCGGACGTCCTGCCGCGCGCTGCGGCACTCGAGCCCGGCGGACGGGCCGCACGCGCTGTTGCACGGGAATGTCGAAATGAAGGGAATCTTCCATGGCTTGGTGCCGGAAACCGGCCTTTCAATTGCAGATGCCACCCATGGACGCAGGTTTCGTTCCATCCCGGTCAAGCGCATACGGCGGTGACATTGGCCCTCCGCTTGTACGCAAGCAGACCGGCTGGACAACACGTCTGACGCGTAACAATTACGTCTGGCGCCCGCAATTTCAGACGATATCGGTGAAGCTTTCCGGCTTCTCGCCAGCGCTTTCAATTCGTATGCAGATTCGCGGATGCAATTGCGCGACAAAGGACAAAGAAGGGCAAAGCCCATGCAAAGCACATTGCCGCTGGGTCCTTACGGATGGTTAAATACGGTTTATGAGATAAGCCGCATGCACGCGCCGGCCCCCGAAATAACGGGACAGGTGCCCGTCGAACGATGCTCCCCACTCGAGCGGCAGTCAAACCGGCCTGCCATCTGACTGGCGGTGACCGCCTCGACCTAGCGGCACCGCCTTGTCTTCAGTCAGCGGCGAAGCTGTCGCCCGAACCACATTTGCAGGACAAAAGACTCATGGCGTCAACCGATCTGGACTCGCCGGCCGTCGCCTCCGGCGACACGCCATCGCAGAAAAAACGCAACGCGGGTGAAATTGCCGGGCTGAAATCGTATGGACTTCTGTACGGCTCATCGCCCGTGATGATGGAGCTGTATTCCCAAATCGAGCGCGTTGCGGCAACCGATGCCACCGCGTTGATCATTGGTGAGTCGGGAACGGGCAAGGAGCTGATTGCCCGCACGATCCACGACCAGAGCGCCCGTCGCGATGCCCCGTTCGTTGCCGTGAATTGCGGCGCGATCCCCGATAACCTCATCGAACCCGAGCTTTTCGGTCACGAGAAAGGCAGCTTCACGGGCGCCGTGCAGGGACGCCTCGGTTACTTCGAGCACGCGAACGGCGGCACGCTGTTCCTCGACGAGGTGACCGAGATGTCGCCGGTTCGACAGGTCAAGCTGCTGCGCGCGCTGGAAACAGGAACGTTCTTTCGGGTGGGCGGCAATGACCTGATTCACTCCGATGTCCGCGTGATTGCAGCGACCAATCGTGATCCTATCGTGGCGGTCAAGGAGAACGGCTTGCGCGAGGACCTGATGTATCGGCTCGCGGTGTTTCCCCTGCGCGCACCGCCTCTTCGTGAACGCGATACCGACCGCGAGTTTCTCGCGCAGCACTTCCTCTCGGAGATGAACGCGCAGGAAGGCACGAACAAATCCTTCAGCAAACGCGCGCTCGACATGCTGCGCACGTACTCATGGCCGGGCAATGTGCGCGAGTTGAAGAACACCGTGTATCGCGCGTTCATCCTGGCTGAGAAGACGGTGGAGATCGCGCATCCTCACCTGGCATCGCGGGTTAAAAAGCCGGTCACGCAAGGCGATGCGATGAACGTGTGGGTCGGCACGCCACTCGCCGATGCGCAGAAACAAATCATCCTCGGCACGCTCAAGCATTGCGGAGGAGACAAACGCCGCGCCGCCAAGGCGCTCGGCGTGAGCCTCAAGACGCTGTACAACCGCCTCGGCATGTACGAGAACGAAGGCGGCGACGCGGATTCATCGACGTCGGCAGGCTCGGAAAGCTAAGTCTCAAACAAGTCGATGAGCCCCGGTTCGACTCATCGGCTTATCCCCCGGCGACGCGCTCATCAGCGATGATTGTCACGGTAGTTTTTCATTTTCCGCACTACGTTCCCCGCATTTGCAATTTCTTGCAAATTTCTTTGCCCGTCATCTCTCTGCGTCCTTCAAAATGCGCGGGCGCTCCGATTGCTTAGTGTTCCTTCAGTGCAGGCACAGACAAGCCGGTTGCCGTTATCGAAAGAATAAGGAAAGGCGAGGAAGGTACAGCACTATGCAGAAAACGATTCACCGGCGTCCCCCCCACGCCGTTGCACTGACAACGCTCCTGATTGGAGCACTCGCATGCGCCACCCTCTCGGGGTGTAGCTCCTTATATACCGAAGGTGCCGTGGCAGGCGCCGGTGTAGGCGGCGCCGCTATCGCGAGCAGCGTGACCCGCAATGCCGCGGTGGCGACCGGTATCGGTCTTGGCGCCGTCGCTGCGGCGAAAGCCGGCGTTCAGTACAGCGAGCGCGTGATGCACACCTATACGCAAGACCGGATCGCCGGCGCAGCCGGGCCGCTTGCCGTAGGTGCGGTGGCGTCATGGGCCGCGGTGCATACCGTGCCTATCGAACCGGATGAGAAAGGCCGCGTGACGGTCAGCCGTGTCATCAGTACCGGTACGCTCGATTGCAAGGAAATCGTCTTCTCCGTCGATACCGACGCCACCAAGGATCATCCCTCCGACAGCGGCTTCTACGTAGCGTCCATCTGCCGGGATGGACAGACCTGGAAGTGGGCGTCGGCGGAACCCGCCACGCCGCGCTGGGGTGCGCTGCAATGAGGCCCGGCCTCAGCCTGATGCTCGCGGCCGGCGTGGCGGCGAGCTGCGTTCTGGTGAGCGGCTGCTCGTCGATTGGCGCTGCGGCCGGCGCGGTCGCGGGTGTGTCCACCGGTGCGGTCACCAGCAATCCGGCGATTGGTTTCGGCGTGGGTATCGCGGTCCAGGCCGCCACCGACGAAGCCGTCAATCGCCTGATGAAGCGCCTGCACAGCGACCAGCAGATCGCCATTGCGACGACCGCCGGGGATCTTCCGATCGGAGAAACGAAACCCTGGAGCGTGAAACATACGCTGCCGGTAGAGAACGGTCATGGCGACGTGCGGGTGCTGCGTGAATTCAGCAGCGCACTGGCTACGTGCCGTGAGTTCGCGTTCTCGGTGGCTGACGGCGATAAGCCGGACGCGCACGAGGACTGGTTCCTCGCCCAGGCGTGCAAGGGCAATGACGATAGCGGCGGCTGGAAGTGGGCATCGGCGGAACCGGCAGTCGAGCGCTGGGGCAACCTGCAGTAGTAGCTAACCGTCGTCGATGCAAAAAGGCGCGTCGCCATCCGCTGTCTCGCGACGCGCGGCGCGCGGCGCTTACGTTAGCGCGCCATGCACGCACGACCACGGTCGATGAATCCCGCTATCGACAGGCACAAAAAAACGCGGCGCCCGTTTCCGGATCAGCCGCGTTTTTTTGCGCCGACTGGCGCCCTTCAATTTCCCCGCATCAAGACTCGACGTCTTCCAGGCTGAAAATTTCGGTCTGGTCGTTGTACGAGAAAATCTCGCCATAACGGCCCCAGTTGATCACCGCGTCAAGCGTTTCCTCGGCAGCGCTATCGGAGAGAAAATCTTCCAGCTCCTGCTCGAAGCGCACGCGCGGCGCGCGATGCCCCGGCCGTTCGTTCAGCACCTTCTTGATCCGCGCAGCGAGCGGCACGTGCCGCAGCAAATGCTCCGCGAACATCATCTTGCGTTCCTGCGTGCCGAACTCGGCGAACACGCGCGCCGGCGGGGTCAGGAAGATGTCGCCTTCCCGCACATCGGCGAAACCCAGATGCTGCAGCACTTCGGCCACCGGGAACAGATCGTCCACTTCCAGATGCAGCGACCGCGCGATCTCCGGCATGTCGGCACGGCCGTGGTACGGATCGGCGGCCAGCGTTTCGATCAGACCGGCCATCAGGTTGGTCGACACCTGCGGCAGCCAGCTGCTCAGCTCCAAGCCCTTCTTCTTCCCTTCGTCAAGCTGACGCGCGGTCATCTTGGCGTAGATGTCATCGACCAGGCGGCGGAACGCAGGGTCCAGCCGGTTACGCGGATGTTTGAACGGCACGCGGATTTCAGCCATCACGCGACCAGGATTCGACGCCAGCACCAGGATCCGGTCGCACATGAACACCGCTTCCTCAATGTTGTGCGTCACGATCAGCACCGACTTGATCGGCATCTTGCCTTGCGTCCAGAGGTCGAGCAGGTCGGTACGCAAGTTCTCGGCGGTCAGCACGTCGAGCGCGGAGAATGGCTCGTCCATCAGCAAGAGCGTGGGGTCGACCACCAGCGCGCGCGCAAAACCCACGCGCTGGCGCATGCCGCCCGACAACTCGCGCGGATACGCGTTCTCGAAACCGTCGAGACCGATCAGGTCGATTGCCGCCAGCGCCCGCTCGCGCCGCACCTTCGCCTGCACGCCCTGCGCCTCCAGCCCCGCTTCCACGTTCTGCAGCACGGTCAGCCACGGAAACAGCGCGAAGGTCTGGAAGACCATGGCCACGCCCTTCGCCGGGCCGTGCAATGGCTCGTTCAGATAGGTGACCTCGCCGCCTGTCGGCTCGATCAGGCCGGCGATGATCCGCAGCAGCGTCGACTTGCCGGAACCCGAACGGCCCAGCAACCCGACAATCTCGCCTTCGTTGAGCGTCAGGTTCACGTCTTCGAGCACGAGCAGTTCGCCCTGCGTCTTGTTGAAGCCCCGACTGACGTCCTGGACCCGCAGGATTTCCTGGCCGGGGCGCGGCGGCGCTGGCGGCGTTTGGGTGGTCGTATTCGTCTGCGTTGACATAGGCGCTCGCGTGTTGCTGATTACGGAAATTTCACGGTGGGGCCGCTGGCGGCGGGGATTCAGTCGGTTACCAGTGCGCGCCGCATAAACGGCCGGATAACGGTCGGATGAGTGGCTTCCGACTCAGTCCAGCCGAAGACGCGATTCGGCATAAGCGAACATCGGCCGCCACAAGAGCCGGTTAAACAGTGTTACGAACAGCGACATCACTGCAATGCCGAGAATGATTTTCGGATAATCGCCGTCGGCCGTGCTTTGCGCGATATACGCGCCGAGCCCGTGCGCCACGATCTTCGTATTGCCCCACGACACCGCTTCGGCAACGATACTGGCGTTCCACGCTCCACCCGACGCGGTGATCGCACCGGTCACGTAGTACGGAAAGATGCCAGGCAAGATGGCCTGGCGCCACCACTGCCAGCCCTTGATCTGGAAATTGGTGGCCGCTTCACGGTAATCGTTCGGATACGACGTCGCTCCGGCAATCACGTTGAAAAGGATATACCACTGCGTGCCGAGCACGATCAGCGGCGAGAGCCAGATATCCGGATTCAGGTCGAACTTCACGATCACCACGACAAACACCGGGAACAGCAGGTTTGCCGGGAACGCGGCCAGGAACTGCGCGATCGGCTGGATCTTGGCGGCCAACGCGGGTCGCAGGCCGATCAGCACGCCCACCGGCACCCAGATCACCGAAGCCAGCGCAATCAGCAGCATCACGCGAAACAACGTGATCAATCCCAGCCAGATGACGTGCCAGACTTCTCCCCACGTGACGCCGGCACTCACAAAAACCGTCACCTTCCACACCACGAACGCCGTCAGCGCGAGCACGACAATGGCCCACGCAATGTCGCCGGCACGGGACGGATTGGCGGACTTGCTGCGCGCCCGAGGGGGTGACCCGGCAAGGGCGCGACCGATCGGGAACTTCGGCAGGCGGCCTTGCAGCGAGGGCAGCTTCAGCGGCACCCGCGCCATCTTGCCGATCATCCAGCCCGCCGGTACCAGCAAGCGGTGAATCAAACGCGTGCGGCGAATCAGGTCGAGCAGCCACGACTCCGGCACGTTGCCCGAGCTCGTGTTTTCCATGCGGAATTTATCGGCCCAGGCCACCAGCGGACGAAACATGAGCTGGTCGTAGGCCAGGATCACAATGGTCATTGCCAGGATCACCCAGCCGATTGCGCCGAGATTGCGCTCGCCGATCGCCGTCGCCAGATAAGCGCCGATACCCGGCAGCACGATGGTGCGGTTGCCGACCACGATTGCTTCGGAGGCGACCACGAAGAACCAGCCGCCGGACATCGACATCATCATGTTCCAGATGAGGCCGGGCATCGAAAACGGCACGTCCAGCTTCCAGAAGCGCTGCCAGTTGGTCAGGTGAAAACCGCGCGAGACTTCATCGAGATCGCGCGGCACGGTGCGCAGCGACTGATAGAAGCTGAACGTCATGTTCCACGCCTGGCTTGTGAAAATGGCGAAGATCGCCGCCAGTTCCGCGCCGAACACGCGGCCAGGGAACAACGCGAGAAAGAACGTGACCGTGAACGAGATATAACCGAGCACCGGCACCGACTGGAGAATGTCCAGGATCGGCACGAGCACCATGGACGCCCGCCGGCTCTTCGCGGCGAGCGTGCCGTAAACCAGCGTGAAGACCAGCGACGCCACCATGGCTGCGAGCATGCGCAAGGTGGTGCGCAACGCGTATTCGGGAAGGTTGCCCGGGTCGAGCGAGATGGCCTGCGTCTGTAGCGTCGAGATGGGCGCGAGCGTCTCGTGGAAGCCGACTACGGTCAGCGCGAGCACGCAGATAATCAGTGGGAACGCGACGAAGTCCCAGCGATTGGGCAATAGACGCCACGCTGAAGCGTTCGCCGTTCGAGTCAGGTTAAAGCCAAAATCCATTCCACGCCCTTCCCGTTGAGGCTCGTTGCAGCAGGCTACCGTCGCGTGAGGCAATGTTAGCCGCTTATGTTCTTGGTTTTAAGCGAATACTCCGCTCTTCCTTCATCCGCCGTGCGCCGGCAAGAGTACAAAGAGTACGAATAAGCTCGCCTACCCCTCGCCTACCCCTCGCCTACCCTTTAAGCCGGAGGAGTTCTCCGCGGCCGGGGCCGGCCTATAACTTGACCATTTCGGAAACGCACGACAGTACACCAACCTTCGTTTCAGGCACAACCTCCTCTCAAGGGATTGAAGCCTGTTCATATCGCTGCGTCCCACCTCGGCACTCCCCTGGCTAAACGGCTAACCCGCTGCAGACGTGGACACGCCGTTCAGAAAAGCGCGCTCACGCCGATAACAGCTTGATGGCCGGGAAAAAACGTCGTCCAATCGAGGCGTAGAGGCGTGGACCGGGCAGGTGAACCGGAGCGAACCCGGGCAAATCGGACTGCGTGAGATCACAACGGGTCAGGACAGGTCACACCAGGTCACAAGCGCAGCGGACAAGGCATGAGGTGCGGCTGACGCCGGTTCCGGCCTTCGGCAACGGCGTTTGGCGAACTACCGGCGTATGCGCGGCTCTTGCCCGGTAAGATGCTCACATGCAGGTAAAACACTCATAACATGCTCGTTGCGCCAGGTTGCGCCACAGTGAGACAGGCCAGAGGATCGATGAACAAGACAACCTTCCACCGCGCCATCGCGACGCTCGCCTTCGCGTTGCTCGCATGCGTGTGCTGGGTTGCCGCCGGGATGGTGTCGGACCGAATGGTACAGCAAGAACTGACCACGTCAGTACGGGTCGAGCAGCAAATAGCTGCATCGATTGTCGACAACACCGCGCAGATCATTGCCAGCGATCTCGCCATGTCCCGGGCGATTCCGGCCACCATCGCCGAAATGGACATGATCCAGCTCGCGCTCGCCCAATCCCATAGTTCCACTGAAGAAAGCGCACTGACCGAGCCCGAGCGGCGGGCCAGGTGGCTCGCCGTGCCGGCGCTCACCAAACTCGACAACTTCCTGCGCAACGCCCGCGGTTTTACGGGTCTCGACTATGTGTGGGTCGTCAATAGCGACGGTTTTTGCGTGGCGTCGAGCAATGGCATCGACTCGAACAGCTTCGTCGGCACCGACATGCGCATGCGCAGTTATATCCAGAAAGCGCTGCTCGGCGCGTTCAACGAAACCTACGGCGTGGGCAGGATGAGCGGCGACCCAGGCATTTTCATCGCCACGCCGGTGTATCGCGACGGTTTCCTCGTGGGCGCGGTGATCGCGAAAGTGAGTGTCGACCGCTTGCGCCACTGGGTGTCGCGCGCGGGCACGTTCGTCACAGACAGCAACGGCGTGATCGTCATGGCTCACGAAAGCCGGCTCGAAAACCAGGTGATGCCAGATTCGCCCGTGCTGCGGATGTCGCGGGCGCAGCGGATGGATGCATATAGACGGGTCGACTTTCGTACGCTGCCGATCACGAACATCGGGGACCGGGTGCGAGCGGATGCGCCCTGGCTGCCGCCTGCTATCGCGAGCACATTTTTCAGCGCCGGCAACAGCACTGCGCCGGCTCTCTACGACGAACGTACCGGCCTGAACTCGGGACTGGCCGCGCATATTGTCCATCCGCTGCCGAACTGGGCGGAAATCGTGAGCAATCAACGGCGCGACCGGCTGCTGGTGTTCCTGACGGCGCTAGGCGTGAGCCTGCTGGCCATTGTGATCACCGTGTCATACCTGCGCGAACGGCGGTTGCACCGCGCCACGCGCCATCTGGCCAACCAGTTGCAGTCGGCCAATGCGCTGCTGTCCGCCGAAGCTCGCCACGACGCGCTGACCGGGGCGCTGTCACGGCGTTATTTCCTCGATACCTTGCGCCGCGAAGTCGATCTGGCGCGCTCGGCGGGCGTGCCGATGTCGGTTGCAATTGCGGATCTGGATCACTTCAAGCAGGTGAACGACCGCTTCGGCCATGCCACCGGCGACCGCGCGCTCGAACATTTCGTACGCATGTGCGAGGAGCAACTGCGCGCAAGCGACGGTGTCGGGCGATTGGGCGGTGAAGAGTTCGGGCTGCTGCTGCCACAGACGACGCTCGTCGATGCCCACATGGTTCTCGAACGCCTTCGCAAGCGCTTCAACCAGGAGCATTGCGCTTATCTCCCCGATGACACCACGCTGAGCGTGAGCATCGGCATCACTGAACTGAGCGACGGAGACACCGCTGAAAACCTGCTCAAGCGCGCGGATCTGGCGTTGTATGCGGCAAAATCGGGCGGGCGCGACCGCAGCGAAGTGCGTCCGGCAGACACCCGGCCCCCCATGCCGCGACATCCCGAAACGGCCTGACCCGAAGTCAAAACGGCATTTGGCGGAACATTGGCTTAAAGGCGGACTGCGGCAGCAGCACGACAGCAGGTATTATCGATCTTCGAGTTCGATATCTGCCGTTATCAGGAGGGGTGCATGAAGGGAAATCTGGTCATTGTCTGCCGCGATCAGGACGCTGAAGCATTCGATCACTTGCTGGCCGAGTATGGTGCGTTCCAGACGCGGCTCTCTTCTACCGCCTGGTATTTGCGTCTTGATGTCGCCCCCGAAGTGATCCAGGAGGAAATTCTGGCGCGGTTCGGTAAATACACCACGCACTATATTTTCGAGGCCGCGACGGTGACGTACAACACGGTCGACAGCGAAGCGGCTTCCGCGCTCAATACCTTGTTCGACTAAGGGTTCGCTCGCGCTGCGGGGTTCTGGCGGTGGTGCAGAACCCCGGGCAGAAGAATCACATCACGGATCACACCGCGGATCACATCACGCGCGCTTCATGCAGCACGTCGCCGTGCAACATCTCGGCCGAGCGTGCCACTACGTCAAAAGGAAAGGTCATCACGACCTGCAGGCCGCCTTCGGCGCGATTGCCAATTTCGCACTCGCCGCCCGCCCGCCGCACCAGCCGCTCCACAATCGCCAGTCCGAGCCCGCTGTGACCGCTGCCGCCCCGAGCCGGATCGAGCCTCACGAACGGACGGCTGGCCTTGACCAGATCCTGCGCCGCGATCCCTTTGCCGTTGTCCATGACGCGCAACACCCAGCCGTTCGAGCCGCGCAGCGTTTCGATCACCACGGGCGGCGCGCCGTAGGCATGGGCGTTATCGAGCAGGTTCGACAACAAGCGGTCGAGCGTTGCTGCGGGCAACGCAAAATCCCGCCCGGCCGTGAGCCGGGTCTGTACTGACGGCGCCCCCACCGTGACCGCGCGATAACTGCGCGCAATCCGCTCGCAGTGCTGATCCACCTCGGCGGGCTCGCTGCGATCCGAGCCGTCGTGCGCGAACACGAGGAACTGGTCGACGATATGCGCCATGGAATCCACGTCGCGCACCACGCCGTCCCGCAGTTTCGCCTCATCCATCATTTCAGCCCGCAGGCGCAAGCGCGCAAGCGGCGTCTTCAGGTCGTGGGCAACACCCGCCAGCATGACCGCGCGATCGCTTTCCGTCTGCTCCACTTCGCGCACCATCTGGTTGAAACCGTGGGTCAACTGCCGCAATTCCCGGGGACCCCGCTCAGGCACCGGCGGAGTGGGTTCGCCCCGACCGAAGCGACCGACCGCCTGCGCCAGCGAACGCAACGGCGTCTGTAATTGCCACGCAGCGAACAACGCGGCCATCACGGCGGTGGAGAAAATAATCGCGAGCCAGAGCAGCATCCGGTCGCGCGAACGCGGCGGACGCAGAGGCTGTACCGGTACGACGATCCAGTTGGCGTCCTTCGCGCCTCGCACCCACAGGCGCGGCGGGCCGCCCGGCTCGCCGATGCGAACGTCGGTGCCGTCCGGCAGACGATCCCGCAAGTCGTCGATAAACCGCGCGAACTGCGGCGGCACGCGGCTGGTATCGGCGTCGGTGATGGGTTTGGGAACGTCAGGACTGTTGGGCTCAACCACGCGAACGCTCGACGGCAGCGGCTGATCCGGTGAATTCGCGATGTGCTGGCGCACGGCGTCGACCAGGAACGCGGCCTCTTCTACCGCGTAGCGCGTTTGCGTCTGATCGCGCTCGAGCCGGATAACCGTGAACCATGCGACGTGCGACAACACCAACACGCCAATGACCAGGACAACCAGCCGGCCGAACAGGGAATCAATGGGCCGACGCATTTTGCTCGCCGTCCGGCACGAACACATAACCGCGCCCGCGCACCGTCTGGATGAAGCGCGGCGTGGACGGATCGGTTTCGAGGATCCGGCGCAGACGCCACACCTGCACGTCGATACCCCGGTCCGTGCCGTCGTATTCGGGACCATGCAGCAGTTCGAGCAGGCGCTCCCGCGTCAGCGTGCGCATGGGGTGATTGACGAAAATCTTCAGCAATGCGAACTCGCTGCCCGACAGCGTGAGCGGGGTTTCGTCCTGATGGAGCGTGCGCGACTGGAAGTCGAGCCGGAACCGCCCGAACGAAAACGGTTCGCGCTGCTCGGGCGCCGCCGACGGAATCGTGCGGCGCCGGCGCAGCACCGCCTGCACGCGGGCCAGCAATTCACGCGGATTGAACGGCTTGCCGAGATAGTCGTCGGCGCCAAGTTCCAATCCGACAATCCGGTCCACGTCGTCCGCGCGCGCCGTCAGCATGATCACCGGGATGTCGTCGCCCGATGCACGGAGCTTGCGCAACGCGGTCAGTCCGTCCACACCCGGCATCATGAGGTCGAGCACGATCAGATCCGGGCGCTCGCGTTCGAGGCGCCGTTCGAGCGTACCCGCGTCATGCAGCACCGATACCTCGATGCCTTGCCGGACCAGGTAGTCGCGCAGGAGGTCGCGCAGTTCAGCGTCGTCGTCGACGACAAGTATTTGAGTAGCCATGCGACGCAGTTTAACGCCTGCGCGCCGCCTCTACGTTGCAAATGCTCGGGAAACGTTTACTAGGTGTTACCGCGAAAGGCGAGAGTAAACCGGCGTAATAACGTGATCCCCGCTCGTAACACGCGCTTGGCTGTGACTGTCTACGCTGTGTCTTACCGAAGGCGCGACCACCGAAACGGCGCCGCCAGATCGGCTCTGGAAATCAAAAAAGGAGTAGACCATGTTCAAGCAGTCCCGATTCCTCGCCGTCACCGCCGCTGCGCTCGCCCTGTCGATAGGCGCGGTCAACGCCGCGAGCGCCGCCGCGCCCGACGTGCCGCCGCAGGGAGGCCCGGGCATGATGGGCGGTCCCGGGGGCCCGGACGGGCATCGTGGGGGAATGCAGATGAAGAAGGCGCTGGACAAGTTGCGCAGCCAGCTGAATCTCAACGCAGACCAGGAAAAAGCGTGGCAGGCCGCGCTCAACACCATGAAGCAGAATCATGAAGCCATGCGTGAGAGCCACAAGCAGATGCACGCCCAAATGGAATCAATGAAGCAGCAGCCCATTCTCGACCTGAACGCCATGTACGCGGCGCACCAGAAGATCGAGCAGCAGAATGCCCAGTTGCGCGACCAGACCAGCGCCGCGTGGCTGAACTTCTATAACACGCTGAACGACCAGCAGAAGACCACGGTCAGCACGGCACTCAAGCAGCGCTTTGCAAGAATGGAAGCGCGCCGGGAAAAGATGCATGAGCGCTGGGGTCAGCACGGCGGCATGCACGGTGCGCCGGCTGGGGCATCCGCCGCTAATCCGTGAGCATGGTTTGAGGTTGGAGCCCGGAGCCGGTGATTGAGGCGGGGTAGCCCGCCAGTTCAATCGCCTCGCGCCGGACAGGCCGCTCTGGTCAACCCTGGAGCGGCCTTTTTTTGCATCGGCTTGGCGGTATTGCTTTTAGCGTGGAAGTCATGACCGACACGATTGCGCAATTTGCAGCGGTTTGTCCGGGGACACCCGGGGCAATCGAAGCGCACCAGCCAACGCAAAAGGCCGCGGGATTACTTCCGCGGCCTTTTGTCGTTTTGCCGTCCTCCCCGGCCGAAGCCGGGAAAAATCAGCCAGTGGCGTGCCGGTAACGCAGTAACCGCAGTAACACTTACGCCAGGTCGAACAGGATCACTTCCGCGCCGGTGCCCTGCTCCAGCGTGACCTTCGACACCCCTTCCAGCTTCGCGGCATCGCCGGCCACCAGCGCTTCTCCGTTCACCGAAATCGCGCCGCGCGCCACGTGCACGTACACCCTGCGCCCGGCCGGCACGTCGAATTCCGCGCGTTCATCGCCGTCGAAAAGACCTGCGTAGACTTCAGCATCGGCACCCAGCTTCACCGCGCCGTCCCGTCCCTCCGGCGACGCGATTACCCGCAGCCGGCCACGCTTTTCGGCGTCGTCGAAACGCTTCTCCTCGTAGCCCGGCGCATTGCCCGCGGCATCCGGGATGATCCAGATCTGCAGGAAATGCGCGGTTTCAGTGGCCGAGCCATTGAACTCGCTGTGCCGCACGCCCGTGCCGGCGCTCATGCGCTGGACATCGCCAGGACGGATGGTCGAGCCGTTCCCCATGCTGTCCTTGTGAGACAGCGCGCCTTCGAGCACGTAACTGATGATTTCCATGTCGCGATGGCCGTGCGTCCCGAAACCCTGGCCACCCGCGACGCGATCCTCGTTGATCACGCGAAGCGCACCGAAATGCACGTGCTTCGGGTCGTCATAGCCGGCGAAAGAAAAGCTGTGATACGAATCAAGCCAGCCGTGGTTAGCGTGGCCGCGTTCATTGGCGCGTCGAATTTCAAACATATCGAACTCCCGGTGATATTGCGATGGAGAGAATGTAAGGGCGCGCACCCCGCTCGACAACCGCCCGCGCGGGCACCACACCGTCCTGAAAATGGTTGCAATCGCACCCCTGCCCGGGCACGACCGGGAGAGTCGGGACAACAGGAGGCTCGGGCCGGGACTCGGGCGCCCGTCCTGGCGCACCGGTGGGCTTCGGGTAGAATACCGGCCTTTTCAAGGGTCAACGGGCGCCCGAGGTGCTAACACCCCGCCGGAAAGCCACGCGGGGAAAGCCGCACGGCGCGCCGTGACGGGCTTCAGCCGATGTCGCGTTTTTTCGGATCAAAGGCCCTTGTCGACAAATCGCACCAATTTTGGACACCTAGAATAAGCACCGCCGAAGACGGTCGGTTGGAAGCAGTGCTCCCGGGTGCGGTCGAGACGACGGTGCCCGGAAGGGGCTGGTGGTGCGTGGAAAGACAGGACCAGGAATAGAGGCAGGCAAAAGCAGCACGGCGGGGAAAGGTAGGACCAGGTACGCCGAGGTGCAACCAGCAACAAGCGAGGCGAGAGGCCCGGGCTCACCGAACACCCGAAGCAGGCCGCCAGAAAGCGGTTATGCGAATTCAGGCAAAAAAAGCGCGGCTGAACAGGCAACAGCAAAAACAGCGAAGGCCACGGCACACGCGCACGTCATCAAGGGATCACCATGTTTCTGCAAGGCTACGGGCCGCTTATCCTCTCGGGCACATGGCAAACCGTCAAGCTGGCGGTCTTGTCGCTCGTGTTCGCATTCGTGATCGGGCTCCTCGGCGCGGCGGCGAAACTGTCGAGAAACCGCATTTCGTCGGGCGCCGGCACGATCTACACCACCCTGGTGCGCGGCGTTCCCGACCTCGTGCTGATGCTGCTGCTGTTCTACAGCATCCAGATCTGGCTGAATCACCTGACCGATCTCCTGGGCTGGGATCAGATCGATATCGATCCGTTCGTGGCCGGTGTCATCGTGCTCGGTTTTATCTATGGCGCGTATTTCACCGAAACCTTCCGCGGCGCATTCCTCTCCGTGCCGCGCGGCCAGCTTGAGGCGGGCGCGGCTTACGGCATGACTCCGTGGCAAACCTTCTCGCGCATCATGTTCCCGCAGATGATGCGTTTCGCGCTGCCGGGCATTGGCAACAACTGGCAGGTGATGGTGAAAGCGACCGCGCTGGTGTCGATCATCGGTCTGGCGGACGTGGTCAAGGCCGCCCAGGACGCCGGCAAGGGCACCCTGCGGTTCTTCTTTTTCACGCTGCTCGCGGGCGCGGTCTATCTCGTGATCACCACGGTATCGAATCTCGTGCTGATGTGGCTCGAAAAGCGCTACTCGTCGGGCGTGCGCAAGGCCGACCTGTAGTCATGAGAACCCACACGCTGCCGAAAGCAGCCATAGCCGGCACGCGGCGCATCTGTTCCTGCGCCCGCCACGCCCTGGCTTGAAGAAGAACCCAGCGAACCCAGACACCACCCAAGCAACTCCCACGCGGCGGAATCCATGCTCGAAATCATCCAGGAATACTGGCGCAACTATTTGTTCACCGACGGTTATCGCATCACCGGCCTTGCCATCACCATGTGGCTGCTGGTTGTATCGATCGTGCTCGGATTCTGCCTGTCGATCCCGTTGTCGGTCGCGCGGGTATCGAAGAACAAATTCCTGTCGCGCGGCGTCTGGGTCTATACGTATATCTTCCGCGGCACGCCGCTCTACGTGCAACTGCTGCTCTGCTACACGGGCCTCTACAGCCTGCAAGTGGTTCGCGACCATGTGTTGCTCAATCAGTTTTTCCGCGACGGCATGCACTGCACGCTGCTCGCGTTCACGCTGAACACCTGCGCGTACACCACCGAAATCTTCGCCGGCGCGATCCGGGCGACGCCTTACGGTGAGATCGAAGCGGCACGCGCATACGGGATGTCCTCGTTCACGCTCTACCGGCGCGTGATCCTGCCGTCGGCACTGCGCCGGGCGCTCCCCTACTACAGCAATGAAGTGATCCTGATGCTGCATGCGACCACCGTCGCGTTCACCGCCACCGTGCCGGACATCCTCAAGATTGCCCGCGACGTGAATTCCGCGACATATCAATCATTCCAGGCGTTCGGCATTGCCGCCCTGCTTTATCTGTGCATCTCGTTCGCGCTCGTGTGGCTGTTTCGCCGTGCTGAGTACCGCTGGCTCGCTTACTTGCGGCCGCAGGGTAAATAAGCCTCAAGGATCGGCACATCATGAACACAGCGGCATCCAAGCTTTTCGTCGATGACCTGCATAAGCAGTACGGAGACAACGAAGTCCTGAAGGGCGTCTCGCTAAGGGCGAAAGCCGGCGATGTAATCAGCGTCATCGGCTCGTCCGGGTCGGGCAAGAGCACGATGCTTCGCTGCATCAACTTCCTGGAGCAGCCGAACCAGGGCCGGATTTTTGTCGATGGCGAGGAAATCCGCACGCTCAAGGACAAGTACGGCGCGCTGAAAGCGGCTGAACCCAAACAGTTGCAGCGCATGCGCACGCGGCTCTCCATGGTGTTCCAGCACTTCAACCTGTGGTCGCACCTGAGCGTGCTGGAAAACGTGATGGAGGCGCCGTTGAAGGTGCTGGGATTGTCCAGGCAGGAAGCGCTCGACCGCGCGCGCACCTATCTGGAGAAAGTGGGCCTCGCACCGCGACTGGAACAACAGTATCCGTCGCACTTGTCGGGCGGCCAGCAGCAGCGTGTGGCTATCGCACGGGCGCTGGCAATGCACCCGGACGTGATGCTCTTCGATGAACCAACCTCCGCACTTGATCCCGAACTGGTGGGCGAAGTGCTGAAGGTAATGCAGACGCTTGCCGAGGAAGGCCGCACCATGATCGTGGTGACGCACGAAATGGCGTTCGCCCGCAACGTGTCGAATCACGTGGTGTTCCTGCATCAGGGACGCATAGAAGAAGAAGGCCATCCCGACGCCGTTTTCGGCCATGCTCGCAGCGAACGGCTCAGGCAATTCCTGTCCGGCAGCCTGAAGTAAAACTACAGCCCAGCCACGTTGCAAAACTGAAAGCGCCCCTCGGGGCGCTTTTTTAGTTTGTATATCTAAACACGCAAACGTTTTTAAGCCGCCGGTGTATAAACCTCGCGCGCATCGTCCGTCAATAGAGGCAATCCATAGCGTAGAGAGTAAAAATCCATCGCATCCTTACCCCATAAGGGTTTGCGCCATTTTTCACCTACCTCGTGCAAACCCGCAACACATCAATCATTGCATTTTCGAGACAGAAAATGGGTTGACAACAATTTTCTTGGCGGCACAAAGGTAATTTGCTAAATTAGTAATCAAAGTACGGAAACGAAGTTCATTAAAAGTAGTTTTACTTCAAAAAGAACTGAGGAGACACCAATCCCAAGGGTTGGTTGTGATGTTAGGGGGCAGTCAACGTCCCGCCTGATGTCATGGACACCACCCCTTTGCGTGTCATCTCTCTAAATAGTTTCCGGTTCGGTGCACTGGCGCCGAACCAATACCGCCGCACTTGGGCTTCTATTTTTTGACAGGGTTGGAGGAGATGATGAAGAAAGCTTTGCTCGCGGCTTCGCTGCTGACGGTCGGCGTTGCAGCACACGCTCAAAGTAGCGTGACGCTCTACGGCCGGCTCGACGCCGGTATCGAATACATGTCGGGCGCGCCTACAGGTGGCGCTAATGGCGTGACCACTGGCAGCGCAAATCGTTTCCGTGCGGAAAGCGGCGACTGGGGTACGAGCCTGTGGGGCTTGAAGGGCGTCGAAGACCTGGGTGGCGGCAACAAGGCCGTGTTCCAGTTGGAAGGCAGCTTCAACACCATGACGGGTCAGGGCCCGGGCAACAACGGTCTCTTCAATCGTTGGGCGACAGTCGGTATCGCCAACGACCAGTTCGGTACCTTCTTGTTGGGTCGCGAACTGTTCATCTCGAACGGCGTGTGGGACTTTGACCCGTTCGGTCAGTCGAACTGGTCGTCGGCGTCGCTGGTGCGTGGCCGCAACTGGCCGCAATCGAGCAACAACGTGTCGTGGCAATCGCCGAAGTTCGCAGGCTTTGACGTGTACGGCCAGTACGCGTTCTCGAACTCGACCCACTTCAACGGCGGTCCTGGTGCGTCGCAAGGCCGTGAAGGCGGTCTGCAGGTCACCTACACCACGTCGCTGTTCCAGGTGCGCGGCTTGTACGACGAAATTCGCGATGCAGCCAACGGGCAGCTGGACAACCCGTTCACGGCTTCACGTGAGTACTTCGCCGGTGTCAACGTCTTCCTTGGTCAGTTCAAGCTCCAGGCCGTCTATCAGGCTTCGCGCACGTCGGGCATGACGAACACGCCGGCGGGCACGCCAACGACGACCGATCAGGAATGGGGTGGCGTGACGTGGCAAGCTACGCCGGCTGCAGCATTGATCGCAGCGGTCTATCACGTCAATGCGAACAACGGTGGTGGCAACGGCAACATCTACACGATCGGTGGTTCGTACAACCTGTCAAAGCGCACGCTGCTCGACATCCAGATCGCAACGGCACGCAACAGCAAGGCGGCTAATTTCGGCCTGAATGCGAACAACGCGGGTGACACGGTTTCGACCGACAACCCGTTGCCGGGTCATAGCCAGTCGGGCGTGTACGCAGGCATCCAGCACTCGTTCTAAGCCGAACGAATCAGCCGGAGCAAGTACGACAGAGAGAGAGTCATAAGGTTTTCACGCTGCTGCGAGAGGCGCGTATCGGTGCGGTGTCCGAAAGGGCATCGCACCGTTTTTTATTGTTTTTTGGCACCGGCGGACGGGTTTTGGCTGGTGATTTTGTTGCTGGATTTTTATCAGTTCTCCTTTGAACAGGTTATCGTTGTCTTCACACCGTGCCCCCTCCAATGCAAAAAGCCGCCGATGCGAACCTCGCATCGGCGGCTTTTAACTTTTAACTACAGCGCTCAATCTGGCGCGTCACGTCACAAGCACCTTTAATCGCGTGCTATGCCCGCCGCGCCATGGCTCAGCCAGTCAAGCACCGCGCCTGTCTCGTCGTCGCCCGCTTCCCTGACCTTCGTCATCGCTTCACTCACGTCGGCACCCGCATCCGGCACCGCACGGCGAATGGCCACGCCAACCGCAAGAATGTCGATCATCACAAGATGCAAAATGCGCGAAATCATCGACATCTGCGATTCGCGAATCTCAATGTGATCCGTCTCCAGCGCCACCGTCGCCCGCTTGGCCAACGGCGTATTGCTCGACGTAATGGCCACCACGGTCGCGCCCTGCTGCATCGCAATCTCAAGCACACGCAACAACTCAGGCGCACGCCCCGACTTCGACACCGCTACGATCACATCGCCCTTGCCCAACAACGCCGCCGACGCCGCCTGCATGTACAGGTCGCCATAAGCAATGGTCGGGATGCCGAAACGGAAGAACTTGTAGTGCGCGTCCTGCGCCACGATATTCGAATTGCCCAGCCCGTAGAACTCGATCCGTCGCGCACCGTTGAGAATGTCAATGGCGCGTTCCACATGGTCGAAATTCAAATGCTCGCGCAATTGCAGGATCGCCGACACGGTGTTGTCCAGCACCTTCGCGCCAAAATCCGTGGCGGTGTCGCCCAGATGAACCTGGCTGTGACTCACGGGAATCGTACCGGTCAACCCCGTCGCCAGTTTCAGCTTGAAATCGGACAACCCCTGGCAACCCAGCGACCGGCAGAAGCGAATCACCGTCGGCTGGCTCACGTCGGCCTTGCGCGCAATGTCGATGATCGGATCATTGATGATCGAACGCGGATGGTTCAGCGCAAGATCAGCCACACGGCGCTCAGCAGGCGTCAATGCATCGCGCATCTGGCGAATCCGCTCGAACACCGCGGACGACCCGCCATTCGCGCGATTCGACAACTGCTCCGACAAAATCGCCGATACCCCGAGAAACGCCGGATATTCCGCCGTGATGATGAACGTGGGCACGCTCGACAAATACTGCTGAAACCGCCCCTTCGCTTCGAACCGCTCGCGAAACGGCGACTTCGTGAACAACTCGCCCAACTTCAGCACCACTCCGCCGCCGATAAAAATCCCGCCCAGCGCGCCCAGCGTCACCGCAATATTCCCGGCGAACGTACCAAGAATGCCGCAGAAACAGTTCACTGCCTCAAGCGCAAGCGCCTCGCCATCGTGTGCGCGCTCCGTAATGCCGGCCGACTCGAGATCGTCCGGCACGCTCACGCCATCGCGCTCGGCAAGCGCTTGATAAATCAGCAACAAACCCGGTCCCGCTGCCACACGTTCGAACGACACATGAGAGAACTTTGTGCGCGCAAAACGCATGACCAGGTCTTCACGCTCGTTCGACGGCGCGAAACTCGCATGGCCGCCTTCACTGCCAAGCGCAATCCAGCGGTCGTCGGCGGGAATCAGGCCGGACACGCCCAGGCCCGTACCCGGCCCGAGCAAGCCAATCACGCTGTTCTGCCGGCGCGAACCACCGCCCACCTGCACTCGCTGGGCATCGGTCAGGCCGGGCAACGCCATTGCGAGCGCGGTGAAGTCATTCACGACCAGAAGCGTGTCGAAGCCCAGCGCGCGGCGCGTGGCCTCGATCGAAAAGCTCCAGTCGTGGTTCGTCATGGAGACGTGATCGCCGTCCACCGGATTCGCAATCGCCACGGCCGCGTGGTTGACGCGGCTCACCTTGATGTCCTTCAGATACTGCTGCATTGCCTCGGCAATGCCCGGATAGTCACGGCCCGGATACACGCGTATTTCGCCAATCACGCCCGGCGCCGTCTCGAGCGCAAATCGCGCGTTCGTGCCGCCAACATCGGCCAAAAGCCTTGGTCCGTCGGCGTGCTGACTTCCGGCCGCTACCGTTACGGCCTTACTTTGCACACCAGTAGACATCGAGCCTGACTCCCTGAGCATTAGCCAACGTCGAGATGGCGTTTTTTTGCGGTGCGGCAAGCGCAGCATTGAGTACGTCCAGCTTCTTCTGCCCGCTAATGAACAGATAGAGCTGCTTGACGCCCTTGAGCGCTGACATGGACAACGAAACACGCGCGTGCGGCGCGCTGCCCGGATGAACCGAGATGAACCGGTCAGCCGTCGATATGGCAAACGCCCACTCGGGCGCATCGGCGAAAATGGACGCCGTATGGCCGTCCTCACCCATGCCGAGCACGGCAACATCGGGTACCCGGCGCTGTGCATCGGCGTTCAGGTCCGCAATGTGTGCGTCCAGCGGCCGCGCGATGTCCACCAGCGGCAGGAAATACGCGCCGCTCGCTGCGTTCTGCAGCAGCGTTTCGCGCACCAGGCGCGCATTGCTTGCGCCGTCCGTCTCCGCCACCCAGCGGTCATCGACCAGGGTGACGTCGATATGCGCCCAGTCAAGCGCACGGGTCGACAGGGTTTGCAAGAACGGCTTCGGGCTCGTGCCGCCGGATACGGCAAGCGTTGCGTGTTGGGTGGGATTTCCAGCCACAGCGGCGTCAGCCGACGCCGCTCCGCGAGCCGCGAGCGTTGCAGTAAGCGCGTCGCCTACCGCTTCTGCCAATGCGTCGGATTGGGCGCCTGGCTCATCAAAAGTATGAAGCTCGATCACTGCTCCTCCATGCTGCCTTGTTTTGGTTTCATTTCGCCCGTTGCGACAACGCTCGAACCACTGCTTGAACCCGTTCTCGCGTCGCGCAACAGGATTTGTCTCGGCTTTAATTGCAACATGTCTACAGCACGTACGTCCTGAACACGTCCCACCGACCCATTACAACGGTCTCAATACCAGTTTCAATTCTCTTCTTCCAGCCAGCACGTTCCGTGCTGCGCCAGCATCGCGCTTGCAGCCGCCGGTCCCCAGGTGCCCGAAGCATAAGGCTTCGGCGGCTTCGGCGACGCCGCCCATTCGTCCAGGATCGGTTCCACATAACGCCACGCCGCTTCCTGCTCGTCACGCCGCACGAACAACGCAAGCCGCCCATTGATCACGTCGAGCAGCAGGCGCTGATACGCCTCCATCTGCCCTTCCTTGAAAAACTTGTCGAAGGCGAGATCCAGGTGGACGCTCGCGAGGTTCATGCCCTCGCCGGGCTGTTTCGCAAGGCAATACAAGCGGATGGTTTCGTTCGGCTGCAAACGGATCACCAGCCGGTTCGCTCCCGCGCGCAACGCGTTCGCGCCGAGCGCCGAATGCGGCACGGGGCGGAAGTTCACGACGATCTCCGCCGTCCGGTCCGCCAGCCGCTTGCCTGTGCGCAGGAAAAACGGCACACCGGCCCAGCGCCAGTTTTCGATTTCCACCTTCAATGCAACGAAGGTCTCTGTATGGCTATCCGGGCGCACGCCCTTTTCGGTAGCGTACGCCGGCACCGACGTTCCCTTGATCACACCCGCATGATATTGCCCACGCACCGCGACCTTGCTGATGTCGCGCGGATCGACGGGCTTGAGCGCGCGCAGCACCCGCAGCTTTTCGTCGCGCACGGAATCGGAATCCATCGAATGCGGCGGTTCCATCGTCACGATGGAAAGCAGTTGCAGCAAGTGGTTCTGCACCATGTCGCGCAAGGCGCCGGTGTTGTCGTAGAAATCGCCGCGCGCTTCCACGCCGAGCTCTTCCGCAATCGTGATCTGGATGCTCTCCACCCATTCGCGGCGCCACAGCGGTTCGAACAACGCATTGCCGAAGCGCAGCGCGAGCAGGTTCTGCACCGGCTCCTTACCCAGATAGTGGTCGATCCGGTAGATCTGCTCTTCCGCGAAGATTTCGCCAACCGCGTCATTAATCGCCTGCGACGACTTCAGGTCGTAGCCCAGCGGCTTTTCCAGCACGATCCGCGCGTTTTCGTTCAGGCCGACATCGGCGAGCGCACGGCAAATGGGCACGAACAGCGACGGACCCGTAGCCAGGTAAAACACGCGCGTGCCGCCGAGTTCGTTCACCGCGTCGCGCAGCAGCTTGAAATCTTCCGGCTTGCCGAGGTCGAGGCGAACGTAGACGAAGCGCGCCAGGAAACCCTTCCACACGCTTTCGTCGACGCCATTCTTCGACACGTGCGGCTTGACGTGTTCATCGACCCATTTCAAATACGCGTCGCGATCTTCGGCGGCGCGCGCCACCGCGACGATCTTGCCGCCTTCAGCGAGCATTCCGCCACGGTGCGCCTCGAACAGCGCCGGCAGGATCTTGCGCATCGAAAGATCGCCTGTTCCGCCGAACAGAACAAAGGTGAAATTCGAGTCGTTTTGCATGTGTCTCCGCTGGGGTTCAGTAGGACCGTAGTCCAATAAAATTTTTTTTGACACTGAATTGTAGTTTAACTACAATTCAAATCAAGGGGTAACGTGATCCCGGAAAAAAACACTTAGTCAACCAGAACATGCGTGTTTTCCCGGAGATTCTCGTCTAGTTGCATGGTAATTGACCTGCGCCGAAGACGCTTTTGCCAGATAGGCAACGGCGCGGCAAGGGAAAAGAGCTGCGTTGATGCAAAACCCCGGACGCACGCCGCGCTGGCCGAACGCCAGTGTGAACGGGCAAAAATCAAAAGAGGAGACACAAGTTGCGATTCGACACACTCATCTCTTGAGAGCCGTGCGGCCGTGGTTCGGTCTGCCGGCCAAGCTGGCGCGCCCAGGGTTTCTTGCCCTGGACAACGCCAGCCTTATCTCGCCGACACCGCCGATACCGGCCACTTCTGTTTGTTCATGTTCCAGCCATCGCTTC
Source organism: Caballeronia udeis (assembly GCF_001544555.2). Lineage (GTDB taxonomy): Bacteria > Pseudomonadota > Gammaproteobacteria > Burkholderiales > Burkholderiaceae > Caballeronia > Caballeronia udeis. The sequence goes on from NZ_FCOK02000025.1 coordinate 60,460, forward strand.
CTGGCGGCATCAGGGGCCAATCGTTTTTTGTTCAGGTGTTCGGAGGAGATAAACAATGAAATTTCGCAAGCTCATCGGCGCGCTCGGCGCCGCAGGTCTGTTGTGCGGTGTGTCGGCACAGGCGGTTCAGGCTGCTGAATCCCTGTCAGTACTGCACTGGTGGACTTCCGGTGGTGAGTCGAAGGCCGTTGGCGTGTTGAAAGACGACATGACCAAGCAGGGCTACACCTGGAAGGACTTCGCCGTTGCAGGCGGTGCGGGCGCGGCGGCCATGACGGCGCTCAAGACCCAGGTCATCTCGGGCAACGCCCCGTCGGCTGCACAGATCAAGGGTCCGCTGATCCAGGAATGGGCTGAACAAGGCGTACTCGTGCCGATCGATTCGGTTGCCGGCGACTGGAAGAAGAACCTGCCGCCCGAAATCGACAAGATCATGCACGCCGATGGCCACTATGTTGCCGCACCGTTCTCGGTGCACCGCGTGAACTGGCTGTGGATCAACAAGGCAGCACTGGACAAGGCTGGCGGCAAGGTTCCGACCACGTGGCCGGAATTCTTCGACCTGGCTGACAAGATGAAGGCCCAGGGCATCATTCCGGTGGCAGCAGGCGGCCAGCCGTGGCAAGACCTGACCTTGTGGGAAGACGTCGTGCTGTCGCAAGGCGCGGACTTCTACAAGAAGGCGATTGTCGACCTGGACCAGAAGACGCTGACGTCGGACCAGATGGTTGGCGTGTTCGACACGGTGCGCAAGATCGAGACGTACTTCGATAACGGCCGCACCGGCCGCGACTGGAACCTGGCTACCGCCATGGTCATCAACGGCAAGGCCGGCATGCAGTTCATGGGCGACTGGGCCAAGGGCGAGTTCGCAGGCGCGAACAAGACCGCCGGCACGGACTATGTCTGCGCACCGGTGCCGGGCACCGCCAAGCAGTACACGTTCAACGTCGACTCGTTCGTGTTCTTCCAGCAGAAGGGCTCGAAGGAAGCGTCGCCGGGACAACTGGCGCTCGCCAAGACCATCATGTCGCCTGCGTTCCAGGAGCAGTTCAGCCTGTACAAGGGCTCGATCCCGGTTCGCCTGGGTGTCTCGATGGCCAAGTTCGACGCGTGCGGCAAACAGTCGTACGCTGATGAACAGACCGCCATCAAGGCAGGCGGTTATGTGCCGTCGCTGGCTCACGGCATGGCACAAGGCGACGCAACGGCAGGCGCAATTACCGACGTCGTGACGAAGTTCATGAACTCGACGCAGGATTCGAAGAGCGCAGTGCAAGCGCTCGCGAACGCCGCCAAGACGAAATGAGCGAAGTGAGCGAAATAAACGCGAAGTAAGCGTTTGATTCGGCAACACCGGGCGCGCGGTTTTTTCAACCGGCCGCGCGCCCGGGCAAACCCCAAGCATGAGTTGGCGTAAAAACTGCTGCATACCTGTTCCGGCCTGAGACTCTTGCCGGCAAATTTTCAGGAGTCGAGAAGTGGCTGCCTCCCCTAGCGGTATCGCGAGCAAGACGTCGCGCACCCCGCCCCGCCGCACGTCGCCTCTGGCGGCGCTTGCCGATACATACATTCCGAAGCTCGTACTCGCGCCAAGCGTGCTGATTGCACTGGTGTTCGTGTACGGCTTTATCCTGATCACCGGCTGGCTTTCGCTGACGAATTCGCGATTGATGCCGCGCTATGAATTCACCGGCTTCCAGCGCTACACCGAGCTGTTCTCAAACGATGTCTGGTGGACGTCCGCGGCGAACCTTGGCTGGTTCGGCATCCCGTTCATCGCGATCTGCGTTGGGCTCGGGCTGTTCCTCGCCATCCTGCTCGACCAAAAGATCCGCAACGAAGGTGCATTGCGCGCGATTTTCCTGTATCCGATGGCGCTGTCGTTCATCGTGACGGGTACTGCGTGGCAATGGATCCTGAATCCGGGCCTCGGGCTGGAAAAGATCTTCCACGACTGGGGCTGGACAAGCTTTTCGTTCGACTGGCTCGGTAACCCGGACAAGGCAATCTTCTGCGTCGTGATCGCGGCCGTATGGCAATCCACCGGCTTCGTGATGGCCCTGTTCCTCGCCGGTTTGCGCGGCGTGGACGCGGAAATCTTCAAGGCCGCGCAGATGGACGGCGCATCCTTGCCCAGGATCTATCGCAGTATCGTGATCCCGAGCATGCGGCCGGTGTTCTTCTCCGTGCTGCTGATCCTCTGCCACATCACCATCAAGACCTTCGACCTCGTGGTTGCGTTGACCGCGGGTGGTCCGGGCACGTCGTCGTCGCTGCCGGCCATGTTCATGTACACGTTTTCGTTCAATCGCGGACAACTGGGCCTGGGCGCCGCTTCGTCGATGATGATGCTCGCCACCGTCGTCGCCGTGCTGGTGCCGCTCATGTATCTGGAATCGAGGAGCACGCGCAATGGAATCTAAGATGACGATCAGCCGCGCCGTCATCTATGCGGCGCTGATCCTGTTTGCCCTGTATTTCCTGTTCCCGATCTACGTGATGCTCTCGACGTCGTTCAAGGACCTCGACCAGTTGCGCACCGGCAACCTGCTCACTCCTCCGACGCACTTCACGTTTGCGCCCTGGGTCAAGGCGTGGTCGCAGTCATGTACCGGCGTGCGCTGCGACGGCATGGAACCGTTCTTCATGAACTCCGTGCGCATGGTGATCCCGGCGGTGCTGCTCTCGTCGATAATCGGCGCATTCAACGGCTATGTGCTCACGCACTGGCGCTTTCGCGGCGCCGACGCCGTGTTCACCATGTTGCTGGTCGGCTGCTTCATTCCCTTCCAGGCCATCCTTCTGCCGATGGCGCGCTTGCAAGGCATGCTGGGACTCGCCAACACCACGACCGGTCTTGTGCTCGTGCACGTGGTCTACGGTATTGCGTTCACCACCATGTTCTTCCGCAACTTCTATGTGAGCATTCCGGCGGAACTGGTGAAGGCGGCGCGTATTGACGGTGCGGGTTTCTTCACCATCTTCACGAAGATTCTGCTGCCGGTGTCCCTCCCTATTTTCATGGTGTGCCTGATCTGGCAATTCACGCAGATCTGGAACGACTTCCTGTTCGGTATCGTGTTCTCCGGCGTCGATTCAATGCCGATCACCGTCGCCCTGAACAACCTGGTCAATACATCGACGGGCGTGAAGGAATACAACGTCGACATGGCTGCCGCAATCATTGCCGCCCTGCCCACCCTGCTCGTCTACATGGTCGCCGGCCGGTTCTTCGTGCGCGGCCTGACTGCAGGCGCGGTGAAGGGCTGAAGTCCGGGGCTGAATTCCTGCGCGGCGCCTTCAGTTGCTGAATGGCGCTCGCGGTAGAAGATCAACTGATGTGCGCGATGAAATTCAGCGCAGAGACATTAAAGGATTCATAGCATGGCAAGCCTTTCAATCCGTGACGTATACAAGACTTATGCGAACGGCGTTCCCGTTCTGAAGGGCGTGAACATCGACATCGAGGACGGTCAGTTCCTGATCCTCGTGGGTGGTTCGGGCTGCGGCAAATCGACCTTGCTCAATATGATCGCCGGGCTGGAAACGGTCACCAAGGGCGACATCATGATCGACGGCAAGACGGTGAACAACCTCTCGCCGAAGGATCGCGACATTGCGATGGTGTTCCAGTCGTACGCGCTGTATCCGTCCATGACGGTGCGCGAGAACATCTCGTTCGGCCTGAACATCCGCAAGGTGCCGAAGGACGAGCAGAAGGCGATCGTCACGCGCGTGTCGGACACATTGCAGATCCAGCATTTGCTGGACCGGAAGCCTGGTCAGTTGTCGGGCGGTCAGCGTCAGCGCGTGGCCATGGGCCGTGCGCTCGCTCGCGACCCGGTGATGTTCCTGTTCGACGAGCCGTTGTCCAACCTGGATGCGAAGCTGCGGATCGAAATGCGCTCGGAGATCAAGCTGCTGCATCAGCGCCTGGGCACGACGATTGTGTATGTGACGCACGACCAGATTGAAGCCATGACGCTGGGCGACCGGATCGCGGTGATGAAGGACGGCGTGGTGCAGCAGTTCGGCGCGCCGCAGGATATCTATGACTCGCCGGCGAACTTGTTCGTGGCGGGGTTCATTGGCGCGCCGCCGATGAATTTCATCGATGGAAAGCTGGTCGAGGCCGGCTCGGGTATCGGGCTCGAGATTGATACGGGCGTGTCGCGTACCGTGTTGAACCTGCCGTTCGATGCGGCTTCAGTGCGCGGCAAAGTCGGCCAGAACGTGATTCTTGGACTGCGGCCGGAGCGGATCACCGATGCACGCAGCGCGCATAACGTGGAAGACGCGCGGTTGCAGCCGATTGAAGTGAAGATCGATGTGATCGAACCTACGGGTCCGGATACGCTGGTGTTCACGCAGGTGAACGGCAAGCGCGTGGTGAGCCGCGTGCACCCGGCGAGCAACCCACAGCCGCTCACGAACATGACGCTGTTGTTCGATGTGTCGAAGGCCGTGCTGTTCGATTCGAAGACGGAAGAACGGCTGGCTTGAGGGGTCTCCTGCCCGGTGAATGATCCGAGGGCCGCGAACAGCGGCCCTTCGTTCGTTCAGCTCGACCCATCACCACCCGTACTTGAGCCCCAGACGCACGACATAGGCGTGATAGCTCTGCGCACCCCATGCACCGCTGACGTTGCTCCAGGCGCTCCAGTTCTTTCCGAGATCACCATTCAGTCCCAGCTTCGCTTCATATCGATTGGCGGGGTACAAACTGCTGACCTGGACTTGATCAAACGAGATGGTGCTGCCCGTGCTCGTATGCCACCAGTTGGCCGTTGCGTAAAACTGCATCTTCTTGCCGGCGCTACGCTCGAAGGTGCGTTGCAGGCGTAGCCCCAACCGAGCGATGGCGCCGCTGGAACTGGCGCCATCCACCTGCGTGCCGTTCGGTTCGGTCAGCGAATTCTGGTGATAGTCCACGTAGAGCAGTTGTCCGCGCTGCACGATCCTTGCAACGTCAGCACGTTGTTTGTGCCGGTACTGGCGACACTGCCGTTGAGCACCGATCCTGTTCCAAGTATCAGCGTGTTACCACTACCCGTGAGAGAAACCGCTGTGCCGCCCGTACCGGTGATGGTGCCGGTGTTGGTCAGGGCAACGCCGTTGCTTGCGAGCACGGCGCCCGTACCCGCGCTGAACGTGCCGCTGTTGCTGAAAGTGCCCGTTGCAGCACCCCGAGCCCAGAATGCATAGGTGGCCGATGCGCCATAAACCATGCCGGCGTTGGTACCGGCGACACCACCGGTATTGAAGACAACTCCGTAGCCAGTGCCGCCATTCGTGCCAACGGTGCCAGTTGCACTTTGGTTAAAGCTGCCGCCCGCAGCGAAGTACACCCCGGAGTAAGCGTTGCTGCCAGTTGTGATCGAACCATCGTTGATGACCGAAGATCCGGCACCGGTCATCGAAACGCCATCTTGTGCGCCAGCAATGGTGGCACCCGCATGATTGGTCAGTTGACCGCCGTTCGTCTGCAGGACACCCTGCGCGGTTTTGCCCTGGATGGAGGAAAAATTGTCGAAGGTGACGCCGTTGAGCGTGGCCGAAGACAACGAGACACCCCACGACGTACCCGTTATCGAACCGTGGTTGGTGAAAACCCAGTTCTGCGCGTTGTTGCCGTCGACACCATCGCCCGTCGACGCATTGATCACCGTGCCCGCCGACGCATCGAAAGTGGTCGAACCCGGACTCAAGGTTTGCAGAGTAACCGTGCTTGTACCGCTGGGGAGTGCAATGGTTTGCGCGTGAGCCTGACTAACAATCGCGGCAATGCTGATCAATAGAATGCCGGCGCTAATGGGTGTCAGGCAGCTGCAAGGACCGCCGCTCACGGTTCGTCGATTTCTATAACCCAGATGCAATTGGGCAAACACTGCGGCCATTTGCATGGAATCAAGCGCCCAATCCGGCGCGGCATGACGAATTCGGTTCATTTACCGCCTCGCTATGGATTCTGTTTTGTTACGCGCAACAGCGTTCAACTCACGATCACACCATTTCATCAAGCGGCCTCAATGGCATTTAGAATTTACGATTCGTCGCAACGTCGATATCGGCATTCAACGAAATTCAATGTCATCCCGGATTGAATTGCATACGGACGAACGATTGTGATTACGACAGGCGATCACAGGGCCACACGGCATTGGTTCGCTTTTCGCGGATATCACGTCACGGCAATGAAACAACGCATTGACAAGGTAAGAGCGGCTGCGAGCAGCTGTTTGAATCAAGCGCGCGACGCCAGAGATCGGACTGCTGTAAAGAGCAACGCTCCGTGCAATTGATAAGCAACTCGCCATCCCTGACAAAATGACTTGCAGATATAAAATACATTCGCATTCCGAATAAAACCATTAGTCTCAAAATCATCTTATCTCAAAGAAGCGATTTTGTTTGCTTTGCGTCTAGTTTGATTCGTTTTACGTACCACGCGTTTTATTGGAATACCGATTCGAGTTCAATTCACGCGTTGCGGGTCCATGAACTGCAACGACCAGGTGGTCAGCCTGTATTTTTTATTCAGAAACTCTCAATGAAGTGCGTGTTCAAACTGATTCTTGCAACCGGAATCGATCAGATGTCGTGGAACCGGGAACCTCCGTATCGTCGTACCTCTTTACGGCTATCGAATAAGAATTGCTTGCCCCGCGCGATTGCGCACGCACGAACCGGCACGCGGCGAATCTGAAAACTGATGTGATCGAAGTTGCCTTGCGGCCCCGTTACTGCCCCGGATCCCCGGCATTAATGCACGTCCCGCGCGTCGAACAGGCACAATCCCTGTTCACCGACAATATCGGCGGCGGCGCCTTTGGGGCGGCCGCCGCGCACACTCTCCCGACATGACCCAAAGCTTCCTCGCCAAACACCCCGACCTTGCGTGGACCTCCGCGCCGAAAAAGTCCAGCCCCGAGGATGCGTTTATTGAACTGGAAGCACTCGACGACGCTCGCGTCGACCAATGGGTCGATGCGCAAAACGCCCGGACGACGACAGCTTTCGGTAAAACACCGCAAACCGATGCGCTGACCGCGCGCCTGAAAACCGCTTACACCTCGCAGGAGCGCATCGTGTCCTGCTCGCGCTATGGCGACTGGGGGTACAACACGTGGCAGGACGAGACACATCCGCTCGGAATCGTCAGGCGCACACCCTGGCAAAGATGGCTCGCCGGCACGCCCGAGTGGCAAACCATCCTGGACGTCGACCAGATCGACTTGAACACGAGCGCCGCCAAAGACGGTATCCGCTGGGCGCTGCATGACTTCGACATGCTCTACCCGACCTGGGACCGGGCGTTGGTGAGCTTGTCGCCGGGCGGCTCGGACGCATGCATGGTCCGCGAGTTCGACATCGAAACACAGCGATTTGTTGAAGACGGTTTCACGCTGCCCGATGTCGGCAAGCACGGCATCTCGTGGATCGATCGCGACACGGTGTATGTCGGCTGGGACGACAGCGCGCACAGCAAGAAGCCCGCGCTGACCACGTCCGGTTTTCCGCGCCAGGCGCGCAAATGGAAGCGCGGCACGAAGCTGGCCGACGCCCCCGTGGTCTTCGAAGGCAAGCGTCGCGATGTCTCAGCGGGCGTGGACTACGATCAGCTCGAAAAGCTGCATCTTGCTTCACGCGCGACCTCGTTCTTCGAGACGCTGCAATACTGGCTGGATGAAAGCACCGGCGAATGGCAGCAATACGACGTGCCGCTGCACGCGGAACTGGAGCATTGGAACGGCTGGCTGTTTGTCACGCCGCGGGAATCCTACGAAGCCGGCGATGCAACCTACGCGAGCGGTTCGCTGCTCGTCATCCGTCGCGACGCCTTCCTGAAAGGCGCGCGCAATTTCACCGTGCTGTTCACGCCGTCAGGCCGGACCGTTCTCGCCGATATCGACTTCACGAAGCACTGGCTGGTGGTGTCGCAGATGGACGATGGTTCACCGCGCGTGGAGCTGCTCGCCCCGCCGGCCGGCTTCGAAGGCGAATGGACCCGCCGTCAGTTCCCGCTGCCGGCTGCCAGCCAGTCGTATGTGGATTCCATCGACAGCGAACGCGACGACACCGTGCTCGTTCACGTCGAACATTTCCTCACGCCGCCGTCGCTGTACTACGCCGATTTCGCGCAACCGGAAAACGAATGGCAACTGCTCGCCCGCCTTCCGGCTCAATTCGACGCCACCGGCCTTATAGCCGAGCGTCGTCACGCGATATCAACCGATGGCGTCGCCATTCCCTATTGGCTGATCGGTCGTGAAGCGAACGTCAAGGGTCATGAAACCGCGCCCTGCCTGCTCTACGGCTATGGCGGCTTCGAAGTCGCGCTCGACCCGCATTACGACGCGACCACGGGCATCGCGTGGCTCGAAAGCGGCGGGTTGTACGCCGTCGCGAACATTCGTGGCGGCGGCGAATTCGGGCCGGAGTGGCATCAGGCGGCGCAGCGCGAGAAACGCCAGGTCGCCTTCGATGACTTCATCGCGGTTGCACAAGCGCTAGTGGCGTCGGGCGTGACGACATCGAAACAACTCGCCATTCGAGGCGGCAGCAATGGCGGCTTGCTGACCGGCGTGATGCTGGTCCAGCGCCCGGAGCTGTTCGGCGCGGTGCTGTCCGAAGTGCCATTGCTCGACATGGCGCGCTTTCATTTACTGCTGCAGGGCGCGTCGTGGATCGATGAATACGGCGACCCCGCCGATGCCCAGGACCTGCGCTTCCTGATGTCGTACTCGCCGTATCAAAACGTCAAGGCCGATACGGCTTATCCGCCGGCGCTGTTCACGTCGTCGGCGACTGATGACCGCGTGCATCCCGGCCACGCTCGCAAGATGGCCGCGCGGATGCAGGCGCTGGGGTATGAACGCGTGTGGTATCTGGAGAACCGCGACGGCGGTCACGGGGCGGGCGTGGAAGCAGAAAGCATTGCCCGAGTGGAAGCGACCGCGTTCACGTTCTTGCATCAGATGGTGGGAGACAAGTGACGCGCGGCTGAGCGGGCGGCAACGCGCCCGGTTCCCCTGAACGAGCCCTGTTCACGGGAGTGCGCCGGTCAATCACCCCGCCCTGCTCGCCCGCACCGGCGTGCCGTGCCAGCGCAGCACCAGCGTGCGGCCGACGAAAGTCAGCACGCCCGTCACCCCGATCACGATCCCCATCCCTTGCGGCGTGCCGTCGTGGAACATCCCGACCGCGACGCTCGCCAGCGCGCCGAGCGCCAGCTGCACCGCGCCGAACACGGCGGCGGCGGCGCCTGCGTTGTGCGGGTATCGATGCATGAGGTCGGTCGTGCAGTTCGCCGACAACAAACCCACTACGCCGACCACGAAGAACAAACAGCCGACGATCGACCACAAGCCCCCAAAACCGGTGATGCACACGAACGCCGTTGCGAGCGCAGCGATCACGCTGACAAACGATGCAATCGAAATCAGTTTCAGCGATCCCAGCGGCCCGACCAGCCGCGTGTTCGCGACGTTCCAGCCGATGATCCCGATAATGTTCAGCCCGAAGAAAAACCCGTAATGCTGCGGCTTCACATGAAAGTAGTCGATATACACAAACGGGGTCGCGGTGATGTACGCGAACATCGACGCGAACGCCATGCCGCCGCAGAGCGTGTGGCCCCACGTGACGGGATCGGTGAGAAGACGCCCGTACGCGGCGAAGGATCGCCCGAGCGCTGACGTCGCCCGTTTTTCACGCGGCCAGGTCTCCGGCACCCGCAAATACGTGGTCACCGCGCAGGCCGTACCGAACAGCGTCAACGTGACGAACACCGCGCGCCAGCCCCCGAGCAGCAGCAACTGCCCGCCAATCAACGGAGCGAGCAACGGCCCGATCGACGTGACAATGGCAAGCATCGAGAGCACGCGGGCTGCGTCCGATGGTGCGTGGGCGTCGCGTGCGATCGCCCGCGCCAGCACCGACGCCGAGCCCGCGCCGAGCGCCTGCAGGAAGCGCAGGATAACCAGCGAATCGATGGAAAACGACAGCGCGCAGCCCACGCTCGCGAGCGTGTACAGCACAATGCCGCCGAGCAGCACTGGCCGGCGGCCGTAGGCGTCGGAGAGCGGACCGTACACCAGCATGCCGAGCGAAAAGCCCAGCATGAAACTTGTCAACGTGATCTGCGCGGCGGCGGCGGTCGTGCCGAACGACACGGCGAGCGCCGGGAGGCTCGGCAGATACATGTCGATGGAAAGCGGGCCGCACGCCGCCAGCGCGCCGAGCAACAGGATCAGTCGGCGGTCGGCACGGCGCTTGATGATTTCGGGCATGAGAGACGAAAGGAAGCTTGAGGAAATAGCGCGGTTTCCGGGACTGGCGGCCGAGGACCGGCAAGCGACGAATAGCGAAACGAACACGCATGCGAATGCGAAAAACCTCGCAACGGCCACGTCCGGCGTGCAGGCGAACGGCTTAAACAAAGCCTTAAAACAGTGTGCATTGTACGCGCCCCGCTTTCACAAGCCTCGCGGCTGTCCTTTCGTACGCGGCGCCGGGACGGAGCGTCGCGGGCTGAAGCCAGGCGACTCCGGTACAATTTCATCTTGATTTCCTGCAGCCGCGAGCGACCTCCGGACCCCGCCGAATCCGATCCCGGCGCTGATCCAGGCTTGATCGTTGCCAGCGGCTGCAGCCCTCTCCAGCCGAACCCGTCATTCAGCGCAGGCCCTGTCATGTCCAGAAATGAAGCTCTCTTCGAACGCGCCCAGAAAACCATTCCCGGCGGCGTGAACTCGCCGGTGCGCGCGTTTCGCTCGGTCGGCGGGACGCCGCGGTTCATCGAACGCGCGTCAGGTCCGTATTTCTGGGACGCCGACGGCAAGCAATACATCGACTACATCGGTTCCTGGGGGCCGATGATCCTCGGCCACGTTCATCCCGAGGTGCTTGAAGCCGTGCAGCGTGTGCTCGCGAACGGGTTTTCGTTCGGGGCACCGACCGAATCCGAGATCGAGATCGCGGAAGAGATCTGCAAGCTGGTGCCGTCGATAGAACAGGTCCGCATGGTGTCCAGTGGCACGGAAGCGACCATGAGCGCGCTGCGCCTCGCGCGCGGCTTCACGAAGCGGGACCGGATCATAAAGTTCGAGGGTTGCTATCACGGTCACGCCGACAGCCTGCTGGTGAAGGCGGGTTCCGGTCTGCTGACGTTCGGCAACCCCACGTCGGCAGGCGTTCCCGCCGATATCGCCAAACACACCACCGTGCTCGAATACAACAACGTCGAGCAGCTTGACGAAGCCTTTGCCGCGTTCGGTGCGGAAATCGCGTCAGTGATCGTGGAGCCGGTGGCCGGCAACATGAATCTCGTGAAAGCCACGCCTGAATTCCTGCAAGCGCTGCGTGCACATTGCGACGAGTACAGCTCGGTGCTGATTTTCGATGAGGTGATGTGCGGCTTTCGCGTGGCGCTCGGCGGTGCGCAGCAGGTCTACGGCATCAAGCCGGACCTGACGTGCCTGGGCAAGGTAATCGGCGGCGGCATGCCGGCGGCCGCGTTCGGCGGACGCCGGGACATCATGGCGCATCTCGCGCCGCTTGGCGGCGTGTACCAGGCCGGCACGTTGTCGGGCAATCCGATCGCGGTCGCGGCCGGGTTGAAAACGCTGCAACTGATCCAGGCGCCGGGTTTCTACGAGACACTCACCAGGCAAACGCGCCGTCTCGCCGACGGCCTCGCGGTCGCCGCCAAAGAAGCCAGGGTGCCGTTCTCGGCGGATGCTATCGGCGGCATGTTCGGCTTGTATTTCGCCGCGAGTGTGCCGGGGAGTTTCGCTGAAGTCACGCAGGGCGACACGAAGCGCTTCAACGCATTCTTCCACGAGATGCTCGATGCCGGCGTGTACTTCGCGCCATCGGCGTATGAGGCGGGGTTTGTATCGATCGCCCACGACGACGCCGTCATCGACGCGACGCTCGACGCCGCCCGCGGCGCGTTTGCCCGCGTTGCCGCCTAGAGGCGCCGCCATGTTCTCGCAGACCGATTTCTCGCACATGGAGCGCGCGCTGGCGCTGGCCGCCCGCGGCATGTACACGACGACGCCGAATCCGCGCGTCGGCTGCGTGCTGGTGAAAGACGGCGACGTGATCGGCGAAGGTTTTACGCAGCCGGCCGGTCAGGACCACGCCGAGATTCGCGCGTTGAAAGACGCGCGGGCGCGCGGCCACGATCCGCGGGGTGCCACCGCCTACGTCACGCTCGAACCGTGCAGCCATTTCGGCCGTACGCCGCCGTGCGTGCACGCGCTGATCGACGCGCGGGTCGCCAAGGTGATTGCAGCAATGGAAGATCCGAATCCGGCGGTGTCCGGGCGCGGGCTGGCGATTCTCCGCGACGCGGGTATTGATGTGCGTTGCGGCCTGCTGGCCAATGAAGCGTACGAGATGAACATCGGCTTCGTGTCGCGCATGACGCGCCGCCGTCCGTGGGTACGCATGAAAGTCGCGGCCACGCTGGACGGCCGCACCGGTTTGCCGAGCGGCGAAAGCCAGTGGATCACCGGCGAAGCGGCGCGAGCCGATGGGCACGCTTGGCGTGCGCGCGCTTGCGCGATCCTGACGGGCATTGGCACGGTGCGGGAGGACGATCCGCAACTCACCGTGCGCGCAGTGGAAACACCACGTCAGCCGCAACGCGTGCTGATCGACAGCCGCCTGGACGTGCCGCTCACCGCCCGGATCCTGGAAGGCGCGCCGCCGTGGGTGTTTTGCGGCGCTGAGCCCGACCCCGCGAAAGTTGATGCGCTGCGAGAACGCGGTATCGAATTCACGCCGTTGACGAACGAGCAAGGCAAGGTCGATCTGCCTGCCATGCTCGGTATCCTCGCCGATCGCGGCATCAACGAGTTGCACGTGGAAGCGGGCCACAAGCTCAATGGTTCGCTGCTGCGCGAGGGGTGTGTCGACGAATTGCTGGTCTACCTCGCGCCGAGTTTGCTGGGCAGTGCGCCGGGCATGTTCGACTTCACGCCGCCCGATACACTCGATGCCCGGCCGCATCTGCGGTTTCACCGCATTGACCGGCTGGGTGATGACCTGCGCATCCTGGCGCGCTTCGCGGTGGTGAAGACCGATGTGCCCACGGACGCGAAACCGATCATCTGACGCACAACACAACACGCACAACCTAAGGAAGCTCGACGATGTTCACAGGAATTGTCGCGGCGGTCGGCCGCATTGAAGCCGTTACGCCGTTGGGTTCAGCCACCGATACCGATACCGGTGTTCGTCTCACGGTGGCGTCCGGCGGGCTCGATCTCGCGGACGTGGAGCTTGGTGACAGCATCTCCATCCAGGGCGCGTGCATGACGGTGATCGAGAAGTCCGCCGGGTCTTTTGCCGTCGATGTATCGCGCGAAAGCCTGAGCAAGACGGCAGGCTTGTCCGAACCCGGCGATGTGAACCTGGAAAAGGCGCTGCGTGCGCATGACCGGCTGGGCGGGCATCTGGTGTCGGGACACGTCGATGGTCTTGGTGAAGTGACGCATTTCGCCCCTGTTGGAGAGTCGCATGAGCTGCGGATTCTCGCGTCACGCGATATCGGCAAGTATCTGGCTTATAAGGGTTCCGTGACAGTGAACGGCGTGAGCCTGACCGTGAATACCGTGAACGACCGGCCCGATGGCTGCGAGTTTTCGATCAACCTGATTCCGCATACGGTGGAAGTGACGACGTTGCGGCACCTGAAGGCTGGCGCGAAGGTCAATCTGGAGATCGATCTGATCGCGCGGTATGTGGAGCGGATTCTAACGACGTCAACGGACGCTCACAAGCCGCTGCAATAGTTGGTTTTTCCGGCGGTGGCGACAGCCAGCTTCTGCTCCTCCGCCAGGCGCCTGCGAATGAAGACAGCCAGGATAACGCTGCTTTCGCAGGCAGCGGTTCAATCGCTTACGACGGGTTGCGCGCGCGCTGCCACATCCCCCTTCTCGCTGCTACTCAACGGTGTGTAAGTCCCGGTCAGCGATTTCAGGAAGGCGACGAGCGCGTCGACATCGGCGTCGGGCAGTTCCTTGCCGACCTGATACTTCAGCATGGTACGAACCGCCTGATGGAGATCGGCGGTACCGCCATCGTGGAAATACGGTGCGGTCAGTTCGGTATTGCGCAGGGTCGGCACCTTGAATCGATAACGGTCATGCTCGTCTCCGGTGACGTTCACGCGACCATCGTCCGCTGCGGTCATGCTGTCACCGCGGTCTCCAAAATAATCGCCCTTCAATCCCATCCGCTCGAACGACTGACCACCGAGATTCTGGCCGACGTGACAGGTAAAGCAGCGGTTTGCCTTGAACAGGTTGTAACCATGGAGCTCCTTGCTGGTCAATGCCGTTTTGTCTCCCCTCAGGTAAGCATCGAAACGGCTCGGGGTCAGCAGGGTTTTTTCGAATTCGGCAATTGAATCGGTAATGTTGGCGCCTGAGTAACCCTCTGGATACACCTTGCTGAACGCCTCGGTGAAGGAGGAGTCCTTTTGCAGCTTGCCGATGATTTGCTCCCAGGACGTCGACGCCATCTCACCCGGGTTAAGCGGCGGACCGCCGGCCTGATCCTGCAACGTGGCGGCGCGACCGTCCCAAAACTGCGTGTGATTCAGCACGGCATTGAAAACGGTCGGCGCGTTGATTGGCCCCACCTTCCCGCCCACGCCGAGCGACGTTTTACGGCCATCGACTCCACCCGCCGACAACGAATGACAGCTTGCGCAAGAGATAGAGTTGTCCGCGGACAGCCTGGGATCATGGAACAGTTGCATGCCCAACTCCACTTTGCGGGAATCGACCGGAATGGACGTTGGTAGCGGCTGCACGGGCTCGTTCTGGAACTCGGGTGCAACACCGGAAGTGGCGTAGTACATCCCGCGTTCCTTCGCAATCCAGTCCAGCAGGACTTGCCGGTCAGCGTCGGAGAGGCCCGCACTCCAGTGCACCGCGCGGAAGAGTCTGGGTGGCATGGTGCCTTCTTTCGCGACCGCTTCGAGCTTCGCGAGATCCGCTTCGGGCACGGGCGTCCCGTCCCGAAGTGCCGCGAACAGGGCATCGATCCGGAAATTCTTCTGCCCGGTGCTGACGTCGTAACTGGACAATTGCTTCATGCCGGGCAAACGTGAGTAACCCGGCAGCGTGGCCTGGGTGGAGTGGCAGTAATAACAGGCTTTCTCATCCAGCAACACGCGAATCCGACCGCTCTCCACCGAATGGGCCGCCAGGGACGCGGACTGCTTGGCATAGTTCCTGTCGTGGTAATTCGCATAGGCAGACAGGACTAAATACCCGAGGACCACGCAACTGCCGCCGGCAATGAGCAACTTCCTGATCATTTCACGTCACCTTTCATTAACTTCTTCGGGCTTGATAGCCACGGGATCATCATGCAGATGGCTAACCGCAGCGCGCAACTGTCATCCGCATTGCAACGAAAGACCCCTCAACCAAACAAGCGAAGAATCTTGCAGGCGCGAGACCGGTGCCATTGTCATTCACTCGGAGATAGTGAGTTTCATTCGTCATGCAGATGATTACTTTAAGACTGCGTAATATCATGCAAGCCCCCGATTACGCATTTGACAATTATCAAATTGCTACACACTATTCGCGGCGATCAGGTGAAAGGGTTCACGTCGGCAAATAGGTTCGTACGATATTTTTATGTATCAGACAGGATCGAATTTTGGGGCTCCGACACCCGAACACGCGCGAGCGCAGCGTGGTTCATCTGCGTGCCGCCGGGACGCTCGCCCGGGTGTCCACCGGCTCCATGTGCCGCAATGGCGAGATCAGGCACGTGACCGTCGTGATACGCCATCACCTTATGCAGTTCATCGCGTCGAGCAAGAACCTGGTGGCGATGATCGCCGCAGGCATAGCCGTAATTTTCGCGAAATCACTAAACACCATACCCCGTCGACGTGTTATCGGTTGCACCGCCACTAGCGTTGTCATTCCAATGGTCACTGACACCGCGCACGCCTATACTGCCCAACAGCCGATTGCAGTCGCCATGGAGCGTTAGAACAAGTCGGGCGTCGCAAGTCGGACTCAAAACTGGAGGAAGACAAAATGAAGCGATTCGTTTCCCGCTGTATGGTTGCTGTCTCAACAATCATCGTTTTTTCGCTGTCGGGACTTGCGCGGGCGGATGCTGCCCATCCGGTGGTGGCACTCCTGCCCGGTGTGGTTGATCCGTTCTACTTCACAATGCATCGCGGCGCGCAACGGGCCGCCAAGGAAGAGAACGTCGAGTTGCTGTTCCAGGTTCCCAAAGCGTGGAACACCAGTGAGCAAGTGCCGATCCTCAAGGCGTTTATCGCCAAACATCCTGACGTACTGCTGATTTCGCCAGTCGACAAGCAACAGTTGATTGGACCGCTGAAGGAAGCCGCCGACGCCGGCATCAAGGTCATTACCGTCGACACCTACATCGGCGATGGACATTATCAGACCGGCAAGGGCGATGCGGATTTCCCGCTTTCGTATATTGCTTCGGACAATCTCGAAGGCGGCCGGGTCGCAGCACGCGCGCTTGCCAAAGCTATCGGCGACAAGGGCACGGTCTATTGCGAGAACAACAAGCCGGGTATTTCGAGCACGGACGCGCGTGCTGAAGGTTTCGCGGAGGAGATGAAGAAGCACCCGAACATCACCGTGCTGCAAACGCTGTACAACGAGGACGACGCCAACCAGGCCGCTGCTCACGTAGCTGCAGTATTGGCGCGCAATCCGGATCTCGCCGGCGTGTTCGGCGCCAACACCTTCTCCGGCAGCGGCGCGGCGCAAGGCGTCAAGGCGGCGGGTAAACAGGGCGTCGTCAAGGTGGTCGTATTCGATGCGGTGCCTGGTATCGACAAGCAAATCAAGAGCGGCCTGGTCGATATCGCTATTGCACAGCGCCCGGACGAAATCGGCTACTACGGCGTCAAGTTCGCCGCCGACGTCATTCACGGCAAGAAAATTCCCACCCTCAAGAGCACGGGTTTCGAGGTTCTCGATAAAACCAATATCGACAAGCCCGACATGCAGCAATACATCTATTCGAACTAGCTGAAGCAGGCCGGCTGAAGTCATAGACCGGCCCCACCGCGTGCGCGGCCGCGCACGCGGGTTCCTGCTCATGACAACGCGGATAACTCCATGGATAACTCGCGTCTCGACAAGATCGCGCTGATTACCAAGCTATGGCCGTGGCTGTTCCTGGCCGCCCTGCTCGCCTTTTTCGAGGTGTGTGCGCAGATCTCGGCTCATCGGTCGTTTCTTTTTAACGCCTACAACCTCCAATCGATCGGTCTTGCCGCCGCGGCTCCGCTGCTGCTGGCCATCGGCCAGACCTTCGTGATCATCACGGCCGGCATCGACCTGTCCGCGGGCTTCGTGATGGGACTGGCGGCCGTCTGCGTCGCGCAGTTCACGCTGTTCGGCAGCGGCTCTCCGTGGATCCTGATCGTGTCCATCCCGCTCACCATCGTGGTCTGCCTGATTCCCGGGTTAGTCAACGGCGTGCTGATCGCATGGCTTGGCGTGCCAGCCTTTATCGGCACGCTCGGCATGTACGGTGTTGCGCGGGGTGCAGGGTTTCTCGCGGCCGGCAGCGGCATGACTGTCTCGGTGGACAACGCCGGTCTTGCCTGGCTCGGCGCCGGTTGGACGCCGGTGGTGCTGACCGGGGTGCTGCTGGTGATCATGCATCTGTTGCTCTCGAAGACGCGTTTCGGCCAGTACACCTATGCAATCGGCGGCAACCCGCAGTCCGCGGTGCGCGCCGGCATCAACGTCAAACGCCACCTGCTGGTGGTGTACCTGATCGCCGCCGCGTTCGCCGCGGTCGGCGGGATCATCTATACCGCACGCTTTGCCGCTGGCGCCGCCAACGCCGGTGAGCCCATGTTGCTCGATTCGATCGCCGCCGTGGTGATCGGTGGCGCGAGCCTGTTCGGCGGGACCGGCAACGTGATCGGGACGCTGATCGGCGCGCTGATCATCGCCGTGATCCAGTTCGGACTGGTGTTCGTCGACGTCAACGCATTCTGGCAATTCATCGTAGTGGGCATCGTCATTATCCTGTCGGTACTGATCGATCAATACAAGGACCGTCTCGGAGGCGCCCAATGAGCACGCCCATCCTTGAGGTACGCGACGTCTCGATCCGCTTTGGCGGCGTGGAGGCGCTCAAGCACGTTTCATTGCAGTTGCTGCCGGGCGAAGTGCTGGCGCTGGCCGGCGACAACGGTGCGGGCAAGTCGACGTTGATCAAGATCATTTCAGGCGTCTACCGGGCCGACCAGGGCGAACTGCTGTTCGACGGCGCGCCGTTGCAATTGCGCGATCCGCAGGACGCCCGAGCCCGCGGGATCGAGACGATCTACCAGGACCTTGCGCTGGCCGACAACCTGGACGTCGGCAGCAATATCTTCCTGGGACGCGAACCGCTACGCCGGCAACTGGGCTTCCAGGTCATCGACCGGCCGCGCATGGCGCAGGTCGCGCGCGAGGTGCTGGAGCGCCTCGACATCGTGATTCCCGAGCGCAAGCTCGGCGGTCCGGTGAAGATGCTCTCAGGCGGACAGCGACAGGCCATTGCGATTGGCCGGGCCATTTACTGGAACGCCCGGGTGCTCATCATGGACGAACCCACCGCCGCGCTGGGCGTGCCCGAGCAGCGCAAGGTAATGGAGTTGATTGCCGCGTTGAAGGCCCAGGGCGTCTCCGTGCTCCTGATCTCACACAATCTGCATGACATCTTCGCAATCGCCGATCGCATTGTCGTGCTGCGGCGGGGCGAGGTGGCCGGCGAGCGGCAGGTCCAGCAAACCAATGGCGATGAAATCGTGCACCTGATGGTCGGCGATACCTACGTGAGCCCCGGTTAGGCGCGCTCGAGCGCCCGTCGATCCGGCGAATAACCGGCCGGATGGCCAACGCCAGCCCAAAACGGGCAAATCCCGGGCGTTGGCATCGGCGGTGGCGTAAAATACGCCCTTTCTCGCACCGGACGACTACCGCAATGACGCTCGCCTCCACTCCAGAGATCATCGCCGAGCTGAAGGCTGGCCGGATGGTGATCCTCGTTGACGAAGAAGACCGCGAAAACGAAGGCGATCTCGTCATCGCCGCCGATTTCGTGACGCCGGAAGCGATCAATTTCATGGCGCGCTACGGCCGTGGACTGATCTGCCTGACACTTACGCAGGACCGCTGCCGTCAGCTGAACCTGCCGCTGATGACGCAGCGAAACGGCACCCAGTACGGGACGGCGTTCACGGTCAGCATCGAGGCGGCAGAAGGCGTGACTACCGGCATCTCGGCGGCGGACCGTGCGCGCACCATCCAGGCAGCGGTGGCGCACGACGCGAAAGCCGAGCATATCGTCCAGCCGGGTCACGTGTTTCCAATCATGGCGCAACCGGGCGGCGTGCTGGTCCGCGCGGGGCATACGGAAGCGGGCTGCGACCTGACGGCCATGGCGGGCCTGACGCCGGCATCGGTGATCTGCGAAGTGATCCGTGACGACGGCGAAATGGCCCGGTTGCCCGACCTGATCGAATTCGCCGAACTGCATGGCATTCGTGTTGGCACGATCGCCGACCTGATTCACTACCGCTCGCGCACGGAATCAATCGTGGAGCGCGTGGCCGAACGCACCATGCAGACGGCGCATGGCGCGTTTCGCGCGGTGCTGTATCGCGACCAGCCCAGCGGCTCGCCGCATATCGCGCTGGTGCGCGGCCGGCCGTCGCCGGATCGGGAAACGCCGGTGCGCGTGCATGAACCGCTGTCGGTGCTGGATCTGCTCGAAGTGGACTTGTCCACGCACTCCTGGACGCTGGACGCCGCGATGAAGGAAATCGCCGCCCGCGACCTGGGCGCTATCGTGCTGCTCAATTGCGGTGACACGAAGGAACATCTTGTCGATGTATTCCAGGCGTTCGAGCGCGAGGACAAGGCAGCCGAACTGAAACGCCGGCCGGTCGATTTCAAGACCTACGGCATCGGCGCGCAGATTTTGCGCGAACTGGGCGTGGGCAAGATGCAAGTGCTGTCGAACCCGCGAAAGCTCGGCAGCATGTCGGGTTACGGCCTCGAAGTAACCGGCTTCATCCCCATGCCGGGCTGCCCTGCCACGAGTTCTGCGGAATCGGCTGATCCCGCTTCCATCGCCCATTTGCGCTCGGTCTGACGGGCGCCAACCACCACACTGCATCACACTGAAAACGGATAAATAATGGAAATCGGACAATATCAACCGAACCTCGACGGCGACGGATTGCGTATCGGCATCGTGCAATCGCGTTTCAACGAACCCGTCTGCAACGGCCTCGTGGACGCCTGCACGGAAGAACTCGAACGACTCGGCGTGATCGGTGAAGACGTGCTGCTCGTCACCGTGCCGGGCGCACTCGAAATTCCGCTGGCGCTGCAAAAACTGGCTGAATCGGGTCAATTCGATGCATTGATCGCTCTCGGTGCGGTGATCCGCGGCGAAACGTACCATTTCGAGCTGGTATCGAATGAAAGCGGCGCGGGCATTTCCCGGATCGCACTCGACTTCGGCACGCCGGTCGCGAACGCAGTCCTGACGACCGAAAACGACGAGCAAGCCGTGGCCCGCATGACGGAAAAAGGCCGCGACGCTGCCCGCGTGGCAGTGGAAATGGCGAATTTGTCGGTCGCACTGGAACAACTCGGCGGTGACGATGAAGACGAAGACGACGAGGACCGTGCATGAAAAGCGCTCGACGACGCTCGCGCGAACTCGCGACACAAGGGCTTTACCAATGGTTGCTGTCGGGCTCACCCGGTGGCGAGATTGACGCGCAGTTGCGCGGTGCGCAAGGCTTCGATAAAGCCGACCAGGAGCATCTGGACGCCATCCTGCACGGGGTGATCAAGGAAGCGGACACCATTTCCGCCGAATTGCAGCCGTGCCTCGACCGTCCGCTCGAACAGCTTTCGCCGGTCGAACGCGCGGTGCTGATGGTCGCTGCATTCGAATTCAAGCATCACCTGGACATTCCGTATCGCGTTGTAATCAACGAAGCGGTTGAACTGACGAAGACGTTCGGCGGCTCCGACGGCTATAAATACGTAAACGGCGTGCTGGATAAACTGGCCGTTCAGTTGCGGCCGACAGAAGCGCAAGGCCGCGGACAGCGCAGCTGAGCGGACGCTCTTTTCAACTTATGAACTTCGCAAAAGAACCGTTGAACGGCGCTATCCGGTACGCCGCCCGCGTCGACGCCATCGAGCCGTTCTATGTAATGGAACTGGCGAAAGAAGCGCAGGCGCTGGAACGCGCGGGCCGCAACATCATTCACATGGGTATCGGCGAACCGGATTTCACGGCGCCGGAACCGGTGATCGCGGCCGCCTCCGACGCCTTGCGTCGCGGTGTCACGCAATACACGAATGCGCTCGGACTGGCTTCGTTGCGCGAGGCAATTTCCGGTCATTATCGCGACACGTTCGGCCTTGATATCGATCCGGCGCGGATTGTGGTGACGGCGGGTGCGTCCGCCGCGTTGCTGCTGGCGTGCACCGCGCTGGTCGATCGCGACGACGAAGTCCTGATGCCCGACCCGTGCTACCCCTGCAATCGCCATTTCGTGGCTGCCACCGAAGGCCGTCCGGTCCTGATCCCTAGCGGTCCGGCCGAGCGGTTCCAGTTGACGGCCGCTCAAGTCGAGGCGCATTGGACGCCCGCTACGCGTGGCGTGCTGCTCGCTTCGCCGTCGAATCCAACGGGCACGTCCATTGAACCGGACGAACTGGCGAAAATTGTAGACGTGGTGCGCGCGCACGGCGGTTTTACGATCGTCGATGAGATCTATCAGGGCCTGAGCTATGACGCGAAACCCGTGTCGGCACTTTCGCTCGGCGACGACGTGGTCACGGTGAACAGCTTTTCGAAGTACTTCAACATGACCGGCTGGCGGCTCGGCTGGCTCGTCGCGCCGCCGGCGATGGTCCCCACGCTGGAGAAGCTCTCGCAGAACCTGTTCATCTGCGCGTCGGCAATCGCGCAGCATGCGGCGCTGGCATGTTTTGAGCCGGCAACGCTGGCAATTTACGAGTCGCGGCGCCTGGAATTCGGGCGCAGGCGGGATTTCATCGTGCCGGCATTGCGTTCGCTCGGTTTTGAAGTGCCCGTCGTACCGGACGGCGCGTTCTACGTTTATGCCGATACGCGGCACGTCGCGCATCCCGCTGCCGGCGACAGCAACGCATTGACGCGTGCCATGCTGCACGACGCAGGTGTCGTGCTGGTGCCGGGTACCGATTTCGGCTTCCATGCGCCGCAGGACTATATCCGGCTGTCTTATGCGACCGCCTACTCACAGCTTGAAGAGGCCGTGCAACGGCTGGGAGCGCTGTTTCGGGTTTGATGCACCGGTTCGGGCAACCCCGCGCACTTCAGGAAAGCAGAAGCAAAAAAAAGCCGTTCCAACTCGCGTTGGAACGGCTTTTTTGTCTTACCCGGCTGGTGATCAACAACCCGGGCCGCCCTGCTTTTACTTCTAACCCAACGCCTTTAAGCGCCGAACTCCGCCGAAGCCACGTGCTTCGTTTGCGTGCCTGCGTCGTCTGTCTCGTTGTGGTCGCTGACTTGCGGAGCGGACGACTTGGCGGGCGCCGTGATTGCCGGAGCACCGTCAAGCGTCACGTGCACGCGCTTTTCGCCTGTTCCCGAGGTTGACGGCGAAACCGACGCCACGACCTGCTTCGGCGCGGGCTGCGCCGGCGCTTGCGGCGTGTTGATCGGCACATTGCGGCCACGCGCTACATCACGCAGGCGTGCACGTTCGGCCAGCACCTTCGCGCCGTAACCACCGTCGTCCTGTGCCGTCGAACCCACGTAGAAGCGCAATCCACCCGCCACCGAACCGCCACGCGCGATGCAATCCTTCAGAACCAGCGCCCCGACCTTGATGTTCGCGAGCGGTTCAAGCGCCGCGTGCGAACCACCGAAATACTGGAATTTATCCGAGTGGACCTTCGACATCACCTGCATCAACCCTTGCGCGCCAACCCCACTTTCAGCATACGGATTGAAACCCGATTCGATCGCCATGACGGACAGCAGCAACAGCGGATCGAGGCCAACTTCACGGCCGGTATCGAAGGCCGCTTTCACGAGTTCGCTGACCGGCTCCTGCGCCACGTGGTAACGCCGCGCAATGAAGTTCGCCACCAGGTTCTGCTCACGATCCGACACGAGCACACGGTCGTCACGGGCATCGGCCACCACTCGCTGCGAGGAAATCGCGCTGGCGAGCGTCGAAACGGTCGGCAACGTGCGGGGATCGAGCCCATTTGGCGACACGGCGAGACTCAGGCCGCCGGTGAGCTTGCGGGTGCTGTCGTCGTCACTGGCTGCTGAGCCAAGCGATGTCGGCGTCGGCTCGCCGTTGCGCAGGTCCTCTTCGCGCTGATGACCGATCGCGAAGGGCGGGAAAGGTTGTCCGGAGAGCAACCGCGCTGGACCGGCTTGTACCGCGGCCGAGACGAGGGGCATGAGTTTGGCGGCGAAGGAGCCGCGCCAGGCTGGAAGCAGCCAGAGTGCCAGCGCGGTCACGACCGCAGCACAACCGACCAGGCTGAAAACTGTAAGACTCATACGTTTGGCGCGACGCAGCATGGCGCGTAGATGAAGCGCCAGGCGAGCGTCGGGACGCCACGACAACCAAGCATTCATTGGATGGATCTCCCAAATTGCATGATTTCTGCAGATGAAAAACCTAAAAACTGGTCCACCACGCAGAAATCGACACCGCCAGCCCTGGGTTAGCCACAAGCGGTATCGGGAAAACGGCACAGACCGTTGGGGAAACCTGACCGGAACATTACGTTTTCCGGGTGCGCGCAGCACGAAGGACATGCCGGGGCGCGCACACAGGTCACCACGCGAAAAACCGGCGAAGAAGAGCGCCGGCAAGAAAACCAAAGCCTCGATTCACCGGACTATTCCGGCACAGGTGACGCGTCGCGTCGTTTCAAAAGACCTGGGGCATTGGTAAAAAGTTTCAATTGGTGTTGTCAATGCCAAAGGATTCTAGCAGGCTCAAATGATCCGTCAATGCTGGTAAATGTAAAAGCTATTACTTTCAGTAATGATGAACACCGTTCAGAGCGGCGAGAACGGCCTGCCAAGCCACTTTCCAGCGGAATCGCCCTGGTTCCGCCATTGTGTGCTCTGACGTACCGACATCAACACAGGTAAAATCGACAATCGCCCGCGCGCGAAAGTTCCTCACCAGGTGCTTGAGCCGCTGCTTGGACCACTGCTTGAGCCAACTATTTCAGCCTCTGCCGCCCCCTTTTGCGCAGACCGCTTTTCCCGCAGGCCCCCTTCCCTTTAGCCGATGAAATACAAAGACCTGCGCGACTTCACCGCCCGCCTCGAAACACTCGGCGAGTTGCGTCGTATCAGCCAGCCTGTTTCGCCCGTTCTTGAAATGACCGAGCTCTCGGACCGCGTTCTGCGCTCGGGCGGACCGGCCTTGCTGTTCCAGGCGCCGACGGGGCACTCCATGCCCGTGCTGGCCAACCTGTTCGGTACGCCGAGGCGCGTGGCGCTCGGCATGGGTATCGAGACGGAAGCTCAAGCGGCGGCCGACCCCAGTCTTCTGAGCGATAAAGCCGCGCTCGAGTCGCTGCGTGACGTCGGCCGGCTGTTGTCGGCACTCAAGGAGCCCGAGCCGCCCAAGGGCCTGAAGGACGCGGGCAAATTGCTGTCGCTGGCGAAGGCCGTCTGGGACATGGCGCCGAAAACGGTCAGCTCATCACCCTGCCAGGAAATCGTGTGGGAAGGACAGGATGTCGATCTGGCGCGCCTGCCCATTCAGACATGCTGGCCCGGCGACGCCGGTCCGCTCATCACGTGGGGACTCACGGTCACGCGCGGCCCGAACAAGACGCGGCAAAACCTGGGTATCTATCGGCAGCAACTGATCGGGCGCAACAAATTGATCATGCGCTGGCTCGCGCACCGGGGCGGCGCGCTGGATTTCCGGGAGTTCGCGCTCGCCAATCCGGGCAAGCCGTATCCGGTGGCGGTCGTGCTTGGCGCCGATCCGGCCACCATTCTCGGCGCCGTCACGCCGGTGCCGGACTCGCTTTCCGAATATCAGTTCGCCGGGTTGTTACGCGGTGCAAGGACCGAGTTGGCGAAATGTCTCACGCCGGGCGTCGATACATTGCAGGTTCCGGCGCGTGCGGAGATCGTGCTCGAAGGGTTCATCTATCCGCAAGACGGTCCTGTCGCGCCGCTGCCCGCCGGCGCGCCGCCGCGGCCATCGGCTAGTGCGTCGTCGAAATACGAACACGCGCTCGAAGGCCCGTACGGCGACCACACCGGCTATTACAACGAACAAGAGTGGTTCCCGGTCTTCACCGTAGAGAAGATCACCATGCGCCGCGACGCGCTCTATCACTCCACGTATACAGGCAAACCACCCGACGAACCGGCCGTGCTCGGCGTCGCGCTTAACGAAGTGTTCGTGCCGCTGCTGCAAAAGCAGTTCACGGAAATCACCGACTTCTATCTGCCACCCGAAGGCTGCAGTTATCGAATGGCGATCGTGCAGATCAAGAAGAGCTATCCGGGTCATGCGAAGCGCGTGATGTTCGGCGTCTGGAGTTTCCTGCGTCAGTTCATGTATACGAAGTTCATCGTGGTGGTGGACGACGACGTGAACATCCGCGACTGGAAGGAGGTGATCTGGGCGATCACCACGCGCATTGATCCATCCCGCGATACGGTGCTGGTCGATAACACCCCGATCGACTATCTCGATTTCGCATCGCCGAAAGCGGGGTTGGGATCGAAGATGGGACTCGACGCCACCAACAAATGGCCCGGCGAAACGGACCGCGAATGGGGCCGGCCAATTACGATGGACGATGCAGTGAAACGGCGCGTCGACGCGTTGTGGGACGAAATCGGTTTTTCGGGAGGGAAACGTTCATGAAGGTTGCGGCGACGGTTTATCGAGGGGACCTGGTTGAAAACACGCATGCCGCGCATGTGGCGGTTGTCGACGCCGAAGGCCGGTTGATCTACGCTTTCGGCGATCCGTCACGCATGACGCTTGCGCGTTCAGCGGCGAAACCGGCGCAGGCGCTTGCGGTGCTGGAAACAGGCGCGCTTGCGCGTTTCGGTTTCGACGACGCCGATCTCGCGTTGATGTGCGCATCGCACAACAGCGAGCCGCGTCACATCGAGCGCACGCGCGCCATGCTGGCCAAGGCGCAGGTCACCGAAGCCGACCTTCGATGCGGCGGCCACACGCCTTTGTCGGACGCGGTCTGGAAAGAGTGGCTCAGGCGTGGTTTCACGCCAACTGGCGTGTGCAGCAATTGCTCCGGCAAACATGCGGGCATGCTGGCGGGTGCGCAGGCGCTGGGCGCGGCTGTTGCCGACTATCACCTGCCTGAGCATGCGCTGCAGGTTCGGGTGAAGCGGACCGTAGCCGAACTCTGCGATCTGCCGGAAGACGGCGTGCAATGGGCTATTGATGGTTGCAATCTACCTACTCCGGCGTTCCCGCTGGATCGGCTCGCCCGGCTGTTCATGAAGATGGCGAATGCCGATACCGAGGTTGAGACTACACCGCGTTCGCAGGCGCTTGCCCGGATCTATCGCGCGATGACAACGTATCCCGAACTCGTCGCCGGCGACGGCCGGTTCTGTACCGCATTGATGCAAGCCTTCGACGGCGATCTGGTCGCTAAAGTAGGCGCCGACGCGAGTTACGCGATCGGTGTTCGCGCTACCGGCACGCGCGGGCCGCTGGGCATCGCCGTCAAGGTGGAAGACGGCAATACAACCGTGCTTTACGCCATCGTGGCCAATGTACTTGGGCAACTCGACATCGGCCGCGAAGCGCAGCGCGCAAAACTCGCCGCTTATGGAAACCCGCCAATGCGCAACACGATGGGTATCGAGACGGGACGACTGGCGGTGACCGTGCCGCTCGAACGCATTTAGCACGCTAGCGTTCGACCTGCTGCTGCCGCGCGCGCCGCAGCAGCAGGTCCAAAACGAGAAGCCGGGCTCCCCGCTTCGCTCAATACAAAAAGATTAAAAAGGAAAGTCGGGATGCACGTGTTGCCATTGCTGTCTGATGGATTTTTTCTGTCGTTGTCGCTGTGCCTGGATATTGGTATCGCAAACGTCGCGATCATCTCACTAACACTTTCCCACGGCTTCAAGCCGGGCATGATGCTCGGCCTGGGCACCTGTTTCGGCGATCTCGTCTACGCGGCGCTCGCGCTTGCAGGCATGGCGGCGCTGCTCCAGTTCGATGCCGTGCGCTGGGTCGTCTGGATAGGCGGCGCGATCGTGCTGCTGTTCCTGACCTTCAAAATGGCGCGTGAAGCGCTGCTTCCGGCGTCCGCCCCGCCGGTGGAGGGCGAGCCGGACCTCATCGCCACACCGCGGCCCTCTCACCTGCGCAGCTTCATGCGCGGCACCCTGCTTGCTGTGTCTTCACCAAGCGCGATCCTCTGGTTTGCCGCCGTAGGCGGCGCACTGATCGCGAAAGCCGGCGCAACGGGCCCGGCGAGCGCTTCAGTGTTTCTGATCGGCTTCTTTTGCGGCGGGCTCGGCTGGACACTCTTCATCTGCACGCTCGCCAGCCACGGCCGCAAACGCGCCGGGACGACTTTGCTGCGCGCTTGTCACGTTTTATCGGCGGTGCTGTTCGCGTATTTCGCGTACAGCGTGATCGTCAACGGTTATCACGACCTGATCCTGAACGGCGCGCAGAAGCTATGACGCCACGCGATCATGCGAGGAATTGAGCGAGCCGCGCCAGGTCGACGTTGCCGCCGCTGACGATTATGCCCACGCGCTTGCCCTTCACCGGCAAGATGTTCTGCAGCACAGCGGCCGCCGCCAGACAACCCGTGGGCTCGACCACCATCTTCATGCGCTGCGCGAAGAACTTCATGGTCTGCACGAGCTGGTCGTCGCTGACGGTGACGACGCGGTCCACATAGCGCTTCAGGATCGGGAAGTTGTATTCGCCCACATGCGTGGACGCCGCGCCGTCGGCGATTGTGCGCGGCACCTCTATATGAACGATCTCGCCGCGTTCGAGGGATTGCTGGGCGTCGTTGCCCGCCTCCGGCTCCACGCCGATCACGGTACATGACGGGCTCAGCTCGGCCGCCGCCAGCGCACACCCGGCGAGCAAACCTCCGCCGCCCAGGCACACGAACAGATAATCCAGCGGCCCGGTTTCTTCGATGAGTTCCTTCGCCGACGTCCCCTGCCCCGCGATCACATGCGGATGGTCGTAGGGCGGAATCAGCGTCATGTCGCGCTCTTGCGCGAGCCGGGCGGCAATCTCCTCGCGATTCCCGGTGTACCGGTCGTAGGTGATCACTTCGCCGCCATAACCCCGCGTGGCTTCCATTTTCGCGGCCGGCGCATCCTCCGGCATGATGATCGTCGCCTTGATACCGGCAATGCGCGCCGACAGCGCAATGGCCTGCGCGTGATTGCCCGATGAAAACGTCAGCACGCCGGCCTGGCGCTGGGACTCGGTGAAATGGGAGATCGCGTTGAACGCACCCCGAAACTTGAATGCGCCCATGCGCTGGAAGTTCTCGCACTTGAAGAACAGACTCGCGCCGGTGAGCGCGTCCGCAGTGCGGGAGGTCATCACAGGCGTGCGATGCGCAGCGCCGGCGATATGTTCTGCGGCGTCGGCAACGTCGGCGTAGGTGGGTGCGGGAAGAGTTGACATCGGAACTCAAGGGCGGCAGTTGAGGAACTGCTATTGTCCCCGCATCGTGGAGCGTTTGGAAAGCTGGCCAAATGGCCAGGTGGCTAAAAGCGCGGCCAGATCGAGCGTCCGCTTAAACCCGCGCGAACAACCCGCGCACAAAATAAGACAGCGCAACCCGGCTCGACGCCGACGTTGCGCTGTTTGCATTCTCAGGACTCGGCAGCCAGGATGCTACCCCGTGAACTCCCGGACTTTAATGACGCCAGCCACCGTAGCCGCCGCGGTATCCGTAGCCGCGGTGGTAACCGTACCCGCCACGGTAATAGCCGCCACGGTAATAAGGGTGACCGTAATACCCGCCAACCACAACGGCCGGCGGCCCGTAATAAACGGGCGGCGGCGCATACACAACCGGGCCCGGCGCGTAATAAACGGGCGGCGGCGGTGCCGCGTAGACGGGATAAGCAGGCACCCCAATGCCGATACCCACCGAAACGTGCGCTTGGGCGGCGCTCACAAGGCCTGCGCCAAGTGCTGCGGCAGCCAGAATCTGGATGATCTTTTTCACTTTTGTTCTCCGCGCCGCGGTCCTGTACACATGACCGGTTACCGCAACGACATGCATTCAATGTAGCTAAAAACCCTGAATCCCACCTTAAGCATTTGTTGCAAATTGCAATATCTACAGTCCTGAAAGTGGGTTTTGTCTGCCGAATTTCAAGCAGCCGGACAGCCCCACCGGGCTTGGCACAAGGGATTAACGAGACAGATTAAGGGCTTGCTGAGAAAGCTGCCGGCCGCTGCCGCCGTCTGCGACGTTATTCCGAATGTCACGAAAGTAATGATTCATTACACTTTGCTTTAGGCGCCGCGAAAAACGAAAACCCCGCCGACCGGGAAGCGTCGAGCGGGGCATGGTCAAACGGTGCTGCTTTTTTAGTCAAACAGCGCTCAGCCGACCTTCACATAGGCGAACTCGCGGGTGACGCTGGGTGGCACATAAGCCCCGCTGATCCTGACCCGCGGCGTGAGACGTTTGCGCTGATCCCACCACTGGCGCCGATGCGTCTGGCTGAGAAAACGCAGGTGTTTCCGATACGCAAAAATACTCATGGCGACCCCCAAACGTTGCAAAACAAGCACTGGCGTACATCGGCCAAAAGACCAACCCCGACTGTTCAGGCCCGCAATGCAAATTTGCTCGAGCCTCGCAAAACCGCTGGCGGCGGCGCTGCGCGCCGTTTTTATGGCGCCCACGCCGTTGCGCGATACTTCATCTTGCGCCGCAAACGCGAAACCGCGCAGCGCAACATATCCTGTGGAGCAACAACCATGCCTTTTTCAACGACGCCTCGCTTGGGCTTCGTCGGCGCGGGGCGTCTCGCGCGTTGTCTGGCGGCCATCTGGTCCCGCGCGGGCTATCCGGTCACCGCAATAGCGAGCCGATCGGCGGCATCGGCGTACGAATTTGCGGGCGAATTGCCGGGCTGCCTGATCGCCGACGACGCCAGCGCCGTTGCGCGCCATGCCGATATCGTATTTTTAACCGTTCCTGACGACGCCATTGGTGCGACGGCGAACGCTTTGCAACTGGATCAGGCTCGCGCCGGCACGCAGGCGGTCGTGCATTGCAGCGGCGCCACGCCCGTCGATGTCCTCGCCCCCGCTCAGGCGCAGGGTGCGGACATCGGCGGATTCCATCCGTTGTTCCTGTTCGGCGGCCTGGCAAGTGACCAGACGCGCATTGCGGGCTGTTCGGTCACGATCGAAGCCAGCGGCCCCTTGCACGGCACACTGACGGCGCTGGTCCGGGCGCTCGGCTGCCATCCGCTATCCATCCCTCCGGGCGGCCGGCTGCTGTACCACGCCGCCGCGCACTACGCGGCCAGCTTCGCGCTGTGCTCCCTTTCGGAGACCGTGACGCTGTGGAAGGAACTGGGTTTCGACGAAGACGACGCTTTGCGCGCGGTCCTGCCGATGCTCGCCGGCACCATCGAAACAGCGCGTGAAAAGGGTTTGCCGGGCGCGCTTGCCGGCCCGGTATCGCGCGGCGATGCGAGCATTGTCGTGAAACAACTGGCGCTGCTGCAAAACCTCGGCGGCGATCACGCCACGCTTTATGCGCTGCTGTCGCGGCGTGCGGTCGCGCTGGCGAAACGGCGCGCGTCGCCACCGCCCGCGCAAGCGCTCGACGCGATGTCGCATGCCATCGAACTCGTGCTGAACGGGACCGCGCCGCGCGACGATTGATTGCCCGGATCCGACGCCCGCGGCCAGCCGTGCGAGGGCACCCGTGTGCCCGTGTACGCCAAGCGGCACAAGGCGTCATCAAGCCATGCTATCGTGATGCCCGGCGCGCCAGCGTGGCAAAGCCGCCGAGGGGTTCGGCCAGCGCGCCGGACGCTGGCAGGAAACTGGGCAACAAGCGGGCAACAAGTGAGCAACAGGCGCTCCGAACCACGGTTTGGGGCCTGGTTCAGGACCTGGACCCGTGCGCTGAGCCCAGCAAAGTTGCGGCTTCGCCCGCCACCCTCGACGCCAACCCATTCCAGCTACGAGAACGAACAATGATCAAGGTGAGCTTTTTTTATCCGTATCGCGAGAATGCGCCCTTCGACATCGACTACTACTGTACGAGCCATATGCCGTGGGTGGCCGGCTTGCTCGGCAGCGCATTGAAGGGCTGGTCGGCGGACGCAGGCCTCGCGGGCGGCGCGCCGGGTTCTTCGCCCACGTACATTGCGGCGTGCCACCTGCTGTTCGATTCCGTCGATGCCTTCGCCGCCGCGGTCTCGCCGCATGCAAAAGCCTTCTCCGCGGACATAGTTAACTACTACCCTGATGGTGTTCCGCCGGTCGTACAGATCAGCGACGTTCGCGCCAGTAGCTGACCGGCAGCAACGAATTGACGAAGCTGGCGAAGCCGGGCGGTTTGCCGTTGCGGCTTTACTGCCCTCGTGTCACTCCGCGCGGCCATGAGCGCCGCGCTTTTGCCT
The DNA here is from genome assembly GCF_001544555.2 of Caballeronia udeis. Taxonomy (GTDB): domain Bacteria; phylum Pseudomonadota; class Gammaproteobacteria; order Burkholderiales; family Burkholderiaceae; genus Caballeronia; species Caballeronia udeis. The sequence continues at coordinate 92,206 of NZ_FCOK02000025.1, forward strand.
TGAAAAGGATTTGAGATGTTCGGCGAGATCGCCCGTTTTCTACTCAACACAATCTTCACGCTGTTCGGCGCCGCGCTGCTGCTGCGCGCCTGGATGCAGGTCGTCCGCATGCCCCCGTACAACCCCGTGTCGAACGCGGTGATGCAAGCCACGAACTGGCTCGTCCTGCCGCTGCGCAAGATCCTGCCGACGGCGAAGACCATCGACTGGGCGAGCATTGTCGCGGCGTTCCTCGCGGCGCTGGTGTTCGTGATCCTGCTGGTTCTGCTCGCGGGCGTCGATCCCGCCGGACTCGCGGTCATGCTGCCCACGCTGCTGGCGGTCGCGGTGATCACCGTGATTAAGTGGGCGCTGAATCTCATCATCTGGATGACGATCCTGATGGCGTTGCTGTCGTGGCTGAACCCGCAATCCCCGGCCATGCCGCTGCTGTATCAGCTCACGGCGCCATTCCTGGAACCGCTGCGGCGCGTGTTGCCACGCATGGGCGGTATCGACTTATCGCCTATCCTGCTGTTCGTGATCGTTCAGGTACTGCTGATGGTCGTCACGAGGCTGGCCGTGACCATGACCATGTTCGGGGTGTGATTTCGGGCTCCCATCCCCGTTGATCCGGGTAAAGTTGCGGTAGACAGGGTATTCCGCGTAAAATCGCGGTCTCTGCGGGCGTCGTATAATGGTAATACCCTAGCTTCCCAAGCTAGAGCCGTGGGTTCGATTCCCATCGCCCGCTCCAAACCGCTCTCAGGCCCGCCAGATAAGGCTCTGAGGGTAGTATTGGAAAATCTACCCACACCTGACACCCACAGTTTGCTCAAAAAATAGGCAGCAGGAGCCCCTGCGATGCCTATCAAAATCCCTCGCCTCGTCCGTGACGGCAAGACCGGGATCTATCATTTCCGCCTGACACTGCCGAAAGCGCTGGCCCACGCCACAGGCCAAACAAGCCTATATACTTCTCTTCAGACCAGAGAATACAAACAGGCGCGTGCCAAGGCCGTGCTGCTAAATCTACGGGTAGAAATGAGCAAGCCGATAATCGACCTGAGCAAGGTCCGGGACTTACTGAAAATCGACCTGTCGCGCGGGGTTTTCGAAGCCGACACGCCAGAAGAGCAAGAACGGGGATTCAAGATCCTCGAAAAGATGGAACGGCTTCAGGGGCAGACCGGCGCCCCTCTCGCCGCAGTCAGCGACGCAGCCCCCTCCCCTTCGGAGAGCAAGCGACCCGCTCAAAACTTCACTGCTATCGTGGCGCTGTATCTAAAGGAAGCAGGCGTTACGCTAAAACCAGCGACACTGTACAAGCACCAACAGACATTCAAAATATTCAGCGAGCATATCGGCGACCTCCCAGTCAACAGGTATCTGAAGGAAGACGTCAAAGCGTTCAAAACCAAGTTGTTGAACGAAGGGAAGGTCGGCCATACGATCAACCAGTATCTGTCGCACCTGCGGACCTTTTTCACCTTCGCGACTAACAACGGCTACAGCGACAATCAGATAAATCCCGTCGAAGACTTGTTTATCAAGGGTGCCAAGAGGGTCGTTAACCCGCGCGACCAGTTCTTCGAAGACGACCTGAAAGTAATCTTCCAATGGGCGCACTACCGAAAGCTGGCGATCAAACCGGACTACTTTTGGGGCCCGTTGATTTGCCTCTTTTCCGGCATGCGAATCGAGGAGGTTACGTCACTGGAATTGAAGAGTGTGAAGATCGAGGACGGTGTTCATTTTTTCAATATCCGCGACGCCAAGACCCGCTCGGGTGTCCGTCGAGTTCCCATTCACTCAATGCTGATCGAACTCGGTTTCCTCAAGTTTTACGCCAAGGTCAAGGTAGCTCGTAGCCCGGACGACCGCTTGTTCTGGTATTTGAAGGACGGCCATAACGGGACAAAAAAGAATTTGTCTCGACGATTCTCCGAGTATCTCGTCAAAATTGGAGTTAAGGAAGACAGCAACTGCTTTCACTCGCTGCGCCACACCACAATCACTCGGCTCGTCGCTCGCAAGGTCAACACCAGTACGATCTACCAACTTACCGGACACAAAGGCGAAAACTCGGCGCACTTCGACTACTTGCACGACCTACCCATGCAAAGCCTGAGGGATGCCGTCGAAGCACTGGATTTTCATAAAATGCTCGATCTCAGCGAGTTCAATCATCTTATGGCGTACACGCAATTCTGAAGCCAACAAGTTCCCGTCGAAGCCCTACGGTTCGAAACATTCCGATCTGAGAAAAAACAGAACCCGCTCTTCCAAAGGAATCCAACCTTTATAGCAGCGTTTATGAACACAGAAAAAGAATTTCTCGGCTTTGTAAAATACGAGGGCAAGCGGTTGGAGTCGGGGGCCTTCGATGCTCGAAAATCCGCCAGAGCGCTTGTCGGGTTCGATGAAGCGCTTCGCTACTTCATCCTCATCCAAGCGCCGGGTCTGAGAGATACTGAATTTGAGATCCCGGTGCGGATCGAGAAGGGATCGTGGATTGCAACAATCCCGTCCGACATTTCGACGCTGTTTGAATTGGGGCTTGGTATCGCCGCTACGGCCTATGTTACCAACGCTGCAAAGAAGATGGCCGAGAAGGATTTCGATGGCGTCGGCTTCAAGGACATCTTTAAGACATCCCTGGAAGCAATCAAATGGGTGGCCCGGATCGGCAAGCACCTAGGAGGCTTAGACCAGCGGCGCTTCGAAAATGTGAAATTCACGGAAGACAATGAATTAATTGGCATCCCAAATGATACGGGCGACTACCTCTATTTGCCAGTCAAGTATCTAGAACTCTACGCAAACTGCAACCCGAAGATACTGGAAAAGCTAGTCACGAACGTCGACGCCGAAACCATTCTGTCAATTGGCGTCGTCGCAGATGGCGCGATTGACCAGGAAACTATCACCGAACGTGACAAGTCAATTTTCGCTGAAGACGAAGAAGAGCTAACAGACGAGCTGCTGTTCCCGGAACTTGTTCACGGTGCTCCCGTTGTTCTCACTGGGGAAGTCACCCGCGAGAACAAGACTTCCCAATCGATGGGTTTCAAATATCAAGGGCATATTCTTACCGCCTATCCCGAGACGCGTAATATCGTGCCTTACAAACCTATGCTATTCGAGACGTGTCGCCTTGTAGGGGTGGTGGATCGCATCGACGAGAAGGGACGAATAGGAGCAAAGAGACCGAAACTTATCTTCAGTAGCTTGGAGCCGATCACGGGCCAAACCCGAGATCTTTTTGATCTGTAGGCGCGAGGAAAAACAGATGCCGAGGCTATCCCTAACCGATCTCGTAGACGTCGTGTCGAAGGCTGGCTCACCGAAAGCAACGAAGGTGAAACAGATCAAGAATCGGCAAGACTATAGCCCTGCCACCGATTTCTATAAGCCCCTGAGGGAAAAACTGGTTTCGATTCATCAGGCCGATCAGTCAAAGAGCGATCTGCCGACGATCCTTGACGGCATAACTGACCTGAAGAAAATCAAGACGTACGCGATCCTCGTCGAAGGGTATCGCAAGTGGTGGGGAACGAAAAAATTTGGATGGTTCTCTCCACCAACGACCATCTACTCCCACGCTGGCCTTGATGTGTCCGTCAACCCCGAGCTGGGCCTCTCCTTCAATGGTGTCGACCACCTCATCAAACTATATTTAAAGGACGACGAGGTAAACAAAGCGAAGATGGATCTAATAACGTCGCTTATGGAGCACTGCCTCCGAGAAAAATCAAAACAAGGCACGATCATGAGTGTCTTGGACGTCAGGGGATCGAAACTATACGTATTGAGCACGAACGCCACGGCCCAAAAAGCCATCATTGACGCTGAGCTTGCGTACGTCGCCGCGCTCTGGCCCAACGTCTGACACGCCAGTGATGTTCCCCTTTAGACCGACGGAAGATCATGACAGACGAAGCAGAGATCCACAGAAATAAGCAGACGAACAAGACCTACATTAGCCCAACGATAGAAACGATGGAGGGAAAGCTTCGCATCGCCTCAAAAGTGCTCGATTCGGAGGGGCTTCAGTACGCAAAAGTTAAGAGCGAAGTTGTCCTTCGGCGCACGCCCAAGGGGCGAACCGAAATCATCGCCAAGTTTCTTGAAGATGAACGCGAACTGTCAGTCGTCACCATTCAGGCATTCAACGGAGAAACCGGAACACCACATAAGACTTACTTCTCCTTTATTAGCTCCGAAATCCCGAAGCTGCTGACGTTCTTCGAAAACATTGCCGTCGTGGAGTTCAAGGACAGCGAGCGCGTCAACATCACCGACAGCGAACTCAGAAAATTAAGGCTATCGAAGGAACAGGCCTCGGGCCTAGTACACGACAATCAAGAGCTGTTCGCCGAGATAGCACGCTCTGCGCTAACTAGAGAAGACGTAGTCGCTCTTGGATATCGTAAGAAACAGGTAGCTGCCTTCCATAGACTCCTGCATGACCCTACCTTTTTTGAGCAGGCCAAACGGTCAAAAGACGTAAGAGGTAACGAGGCCCTCTGGCAACTCTTCTTCGAGAAGAACCAGTGGATCTTCGGATACGGACTCAGCTACTTCTTCGTGACGGGCTTCGATCACCGCAAACTGGAGCAGGTGGTCGAAGGACACGATATCTTGAATCGTGGCAAGCGAGTAGATGGGCTCATGAAAACCAGGGGTATCGTAAACTCACTGTGCTTTGTGGAAATCAAGACTCACGAGACCCCTCTTCTCGACAATGCTGCCTACCGACCGGGATGCTGGGCACCGTCAAAGGAACTATCCGGTGCCATAGCTCAAGTGCAAGGAACCGTATCCGTTGCTATACAGAACCTTGGTAATCTGCTCCGGCCCAAAGACGAAACCGGCGATCCCACGGGCGAAGAGGTTTTCAATTTTAAACCTCGGGCATTTCTTGTGATCGGAAGCCTCGATGAGTTTGCGTCTGAACACGGGGTCAACAGCGACAAAGTGCGATCATTCGAACTTTTTCGGAACAGCATAACGGGTATCGAGATACTCACTTTTGATGAATTGTATGAGCGCAGCAGATTTATCGTTGAGTCGATCCCGGGCAGCGCCGGAACAAGCACCTTTGCCTCACCCGACCTAGAATGAGCTGTACGGCGGCATCGATGCCTATCGCAGCACCTTTGGTTGTTCTCATGATGCTGTTCAATGCTTAGGAATTCAAATTAAATTTAGAACTTTTTCACAATAATTCGTTGACATCTGTCGAAAAATTTTGTTTGTTGCATAGTAGAACAACAAACAAAATAGATGAATCAACAACTAGAAGAATTTTTCACTCACCTGAACGAAGCTGTCGTAACCACGAACGATTTCACAGAAGGCACCCGCTTCCGCAAACGCGAGAAGGTCGATCAGTTCGCCTACTGCGGCCTGAATCAGATGTACCGGAGCTACCTCAGCTTCGACCTCGACACCCCGGGGTCGGCGTTCCGTTTCGAAGACGCCAACGTCCCTCCGCCTACGATCGTCACGATCAACCCTGAGAATGCGCACTGCCACATGCTTTACCGGTTGAACACACCGGTGATTTGCACGAAGCACGGCCGTAGCGCGCCGCAGGATTTCTTCGATGCCATTCAGGACGAAATGGAGGTCCGGCTTCAGGCGGACCAGGCTTTCAACCACACGCTTACCAAGAACCCGCGTCACCCGCGCTGGAAGGTCATGACGTATCCGGTGAGCTACGACCTATCGGATTTCCTTGAGTACATCGATCTTCCTAGGCGGTCATCACGCATCGTACTGCCGGATCATATTCAGCCACGCGGGCGAAACGATGAATTGTTCCATGGGCTGCGGATTTGGTCGTATGGCGCCGTGCACACCGTTACCGACGAAGATCAATGGCAGGCTGTCGCGTTCGCGAAAGCGACAGAGATCAATGCGTGCTTTGCGTGCCCCTTACCATTCGCGGAGGTAAAAGCCACGGCGAAGTCGGTAGCCAGATGGGTATGGAAGGAGCAGCACAAGCTCGGCAAGACCCGTCCCAAGGTGCTGACATTCGCCGACGAAACAGCCGGGCAACGCATGAGCAAAGGCGCTGAATACACCAACGCCGTGCGTCGCGAGAAATCGCTGCAAACGCTTCGGCAAGCCGTGGCAGATTTGCAGCGCATCTATGGCAACAAGATCAGCGTGAGCATGCTCGTGGCAAACACCCGCATGAACATAAAAACCGTCAGGAAGTACTTTCCCGAAGTGATGAAAGCAGCGTCGTAGGATGCGGTTGACTTCGGCGACCGAAGTTGTTGACCGGTACGGCCCCTATCAGGTAATTAGCCCCGATGCTGGATACGCGATAGCGCACGAGATTACAGCCATAAACCAGATCACGAGCGCGGGAAGATAGCCGGGCACGGCCAGACGGTAACTGACTAGGGCATCAGCCCGCCTCAAATCTGGGGAGAAACCAGCAAATAGAGAAGAGAAATAAAAAATGGCCGAACCGCATTTCGACCATTTTTCTGCACTACATGGATTGTCGTCACTCGCTTGCCCCGATCACCGAGGGATCAGTACGGTACTGCTACGCGGCCTGTCTAGTCGCCAAATCGAGCCCAAAAGTGACTTGTCCGTCATTGGCAGACTCCACGCCCCATACGAGCCGGCCCATCGTTTCGTTGATTTCGTCAGCCATTGACCGTCCAGCTGTGCTGCGCTCGATCTGCGCGGGGCCGTGCTGCACTTCATTACCCCACATGTACCAGCCCGCGCGGGTCACGCCACGATGAAACAATTCGAGCTTCGGCAGTTCAGGGTACATCCGCTCGATCACGTCGTAGAACTCATCCGGCTTCTGGCTGTGTTCGCGACGGGGGTAGCTGAACACCGAAGGCAGCCGTGCCGAAGGAGGAACTTCCGGCAGCGAGTATCCGCGCGTCGCCAGCAGCAGCACTTCGTGATTCACACGGAAATACTGGCCTTGGCCCGACCCGTCTTTCGCCCAGATGGCCTGCGTGATGTACCGGAACCCCCACGCCTCGATCACCTTCAGGCCTTGCCTAATCAGCGAGGCGGGCACCCACAGGAACAGAACAGCATCGGTGTTCGCCACGTCCTTGACCGGCATCTCGCAAATCTGTTCGACGCTCATCGTCGGATACCCGAGCACGGCCTCATCGATGTAGTCCCAAGGCGGATCAGCATAGATCAGGTTGAACGGCCCGATCGACGGATCAAGCGGCTGGCTCTTCGCCCGGAGGGCGCCACAGGAATGCAGACGCGTCTCGCGCGCTGCTTCACGGGCCTGCTTTTTCAGCTCGCGAGCCTTTTCGCTCATTTCCTTCGCCCGCACTCCCGACCGGCTTTCGACAAGCTTGTCCAACTCTTCGCGACTGAGCGTAATCAGCGCTGCGGCGTTGCTGACATCGACGTCCCCGGTCTCGACGGCGTCGATCAGCCCCCGATGACCCGAATCCCGCACCTTCTTTGCCCGCTGGAGCGTGTCGACCGACACGTTCAACGCCTTTGCGGCCTGAGCCTGGGATACCGCGTGAGCGGTATGCTGGTTGGCGCCCAACTTCAGGCTCGCAAGGCTGGCTGCAATCATGCCCCGCTGGCTGTCGGTCAGGTGACGGCGATGCAGGTTCATGCTCACGACATAGGCACCCACCGAACCCTTGATTTCATTCACCGACTCAAACAGAGGATCGATGCCGAGTTCACGGCACGCCCGCAACCGGTGACGGCCGTCAACCACCTGATTGCGAAACACACTGATCGGCACCCGCTGCCCGTTCGCGTGAATGTCGCGTTTCAGCTCGCGATATTCGCGCAAGCGCATGCCAGGAAACAGCGCGGCGGCCTCATGGATTCCATACTCACCATCGGTAAAACCCTTAAAATCCAGCACAGTATTGTCATCGTGTTCGTTCATAAGCTTCTCCTTGAAGTGATGTTGTCGGCGAAATGCCTTGCAACAGGAGACAGCTTACGAAGACAGCGTGGTTTTCCTGAAAGCGCGCCGGATGGTTGGCGCGCTTTGACAAGATCGAAAAAATATGGCAGCGAGACCTAATCGAGAACATCCGCGTACTGGCGTGGTTCCACGGCGTCGCCACGGAAGCCGAATGCGAGCCAACAAAAAACGCCGTTGCGCTTCGCTTCGAAGAGTTGCGGATGGAATACGTACCTGATTCGGAGGATTGGCCGGAAATCCAGTTCCACCGCTATGTCGACGGAGACGTGACGCCGACGGTGGACACACTGGATCGGGTCGAGCTTGTCCTGCCGACCACGAAAGATACTTTCATAACCGGGCCGAAATGCGATACCGGTGTCGCTCCCCTGTGGGTGGCTTTGGCCGGGCCGACTGACGCTATGCGCTCGGTCATCAACTGGTACGACGACATACTGTGGCGCGCGCAGCTCTCAGGCGTGCCCTTCGAGCAGCTAATGTTTTCGGTCACGGATCCGATTCTCCCTCGCCATGTTTTTTTTGAGTATTTTCCGAAGTGGAATTTCGAGGTAAACCGCAACCCGCTCGCTTTTGCCGTCAACGAGGGATTGGTGACGATCACCATGGAGCGCTTCACTGTACTTGTGGCGCTGTTCCGGCTCAGCATCCTCTCAGGCATCGCCTATCCCATGATGGACTTCGTGATGACGGGATTGCTTCACAAGGCGGTGTATGACCTGTTCGATCCGTGGGGCATTGCCCGTCACGTCAAGGTCTACCTCGAAATTATCCGGGATGGTCAGCGGGAAGCGATGGCGCGCGGCCTGGATCTGTTGAAAGACTCGAACGGCGGAAATGATATTCGGTTTCAGGCAGATGATGAGCCTACCGCTTGAGCGGTAGGTAACCAGGTAACCCCGAAACGACCAACCGAGACAATGAATCCAGATACTATCAAATGGTTGCTAGAGCACTCAGTTTCCGCTTACGAAACCGAGTTGAAGGCTACGGACAAGGTCAAGGATCGCATCAGCTTCATTCTCAGCGTTGCAATCACCCCATTCGCTGGCATCGCCGTTTATTTGGTAAGCAAGTTCAAGGGCAATCTTTTTCAGCGAGAGAATCTACTATTTTTTTCTCTGCCGACACTTGTTGCGGTGTTGCTTCTGGTGGTGTCGGCCGGATATGTGGCGTATGCACTCGTTCGAGGTTTTCAATACTCGAACGTCCCGCGACCCGCCCATCTCATCCCATACCTGCAGCAACACCCTGAGCCCGACAAGGCACTGGAGGAGGCACAATTGAACCTGATTCAGGAATATGCTGGGTCAATCGAACACAACTTCAAACAGAACCAGAATCGGTCACGCAAGCTTTTGTTCGCACAACGTCTTGCTGTCGCGTCGCTGCTTGTACTTTCCGTATCACTGCCGCGTTTCGTATATGTCTTTCTTCAAGCAAAATCCGAACCGCAATCGGTTAGGATAGTTGAGCCAATCCGTGTTACTGAGGAAAATCTGATGAACGATGAAAAAAAGCAGGGCAATCAAACTAACCCAGCTCCCGTGCCAACGCCGACGGCGCAGTCACAACAATCAAGCACCGGCGCCACACCAAGCGATCAGGCGTCACAACCGCGTCCACCATTCCCCAAAAGCTACATGACCTTCGACCATGCTATAGACGTACTACCGCCGGGAAAGGAAATTCTGAACGAACGGAAGAAATAGATTTGCAATCCTACCTAAGTTGATGCTTCGATTTTTTCGTGTCGACTTGGGTTTGTCTTGATGAACCCGGCTTGCCGTTCGTCGGGTGACACTTGCTTTCTACTAAAAATTTCGTATAGGTAGAGGAAGCCGAACGAAGCAAGCAAGGTCAACCTTTATCACGGTATTACGTGATAAACGATATTCTGGGGTTCCCCCAGTCCCCTGAACTGCAACACCAGCACGACAGGACGCAGCAGCGCACGAGCGGCCCAACAACCATAACAACAAGGAGCCGATATGGACAATGGAGCACGTAGCATTATCGAGGCCGACGCCTCACAATTCAAGAAGCAGGCCGGGCAATCCGGTTGCGACGGAAACCAGCACGTCAGAGACAAGCGCGTTGAGTTCCGTGTCACCGCCATTGAGCATGCGCAATTGCGTGCGATGGCGCTCGCCAACGGGTGCAACTCTCTCGCCCAATATGCGCGAGAAGCGGCCTTGAGCGCGGGCAGTGGCACGATCCCAAGCAATGCTTACCACGACCAGTTGAAATGGTTGCAGGAAATCAACCGTATCGGCACCCACGTTGAGGAGATATCGGCGAAGCTGCGCGGTGGTCGTGAACCGGACGAAGAAACGCTGGTCGTCCTGCTGCAGATTCAGGAACTGGCCGAACAGGTATGGCAGGAGGCGAAGTCCGCGAAGAAAACGGACCATGCATGATTGTCCGGATCTTCAATGCGGGGATTTCCAAAGGGGAATCTCCGGTCAACTACCTGCTGGGCGAACGTGATCACACTGGCGAGCAGCGCGCCTTCATGCCGGTTGTTCTGTCGGGCAGCCCGGACACCACCATAGCCGTAATCAACAGCATTCAACGCAAGCACAGGTATGTGTCTGGTGCGATTGCGTTTCGCGACACGGAACGACTCACACGCGAGCAATTACATCGCGTCATTCGAACATTCAAGGAAACGTTCTGCCCAGGCCTCTCAGGCGACCAGTTCAACAGCCTGTTTGTGTTGCACGAGGACAAGGGCAATACCGAGGTGCATTTCGTTGTGCCCATGATCGAACTGGCTTCGGGCAGAGGCAAGCGCATGAACATCCACCCACCCGGCGCGCAGAACATTCGACTATACGAGGCCTTCACGCAGGTTATGAACCATGACCTGGGCTATGCGCAGGTCGTGCCCGATCCGTTGAAGCTCGCCGTGGGCGGGTTCGAGCGCCGGACGGAAGTCGGCCAGCGAGACCGCGATAACAAGCTGTTTCTGCACAAGCATCTGACGCGAATAATCCGCTCCGGTGAGGTAGCGAACCGCGATCAGCTATGCCGCGTTCTCAGCGACGAATTTGGCGTCGAAATCACCCGACAGGGGCAGGACTACATTGCAGTGAAATTCCCCGGCGACGCGAGGGCCAAACGCTTCCGTGGCCCGTTCTATCGTGCTGACGCCGACTACGGACAATTGCTCCGGCAGGCTCGGAAGGCGAAGCAGGACCGCTACCTGTCGCCCTCCGAATATCAACAAGCCCGAGCGACCCTGGACGAGCTTGTTGAGGCTCGCCGCCAGTTCAACGTGCAGGCGTATCTATCGCCGAGAAGGCTACGGCCCAGCGGTCCGCGACCAGTTCGCCGCACGAAATACAAACCAATAACAACATCACACAAGGAGACCGATATGAAACCAGAAATTGCTACGATAAAACAGATCGTCAGGGAAGCCATGCAGGTGGCTGGTCTAATTCGCGCCAGCTGTCCGATACCTACAGCGGTTCGCTCGAAGGCCAATGTATTGAAGAGCATGCAAGGCATACGCGAGCGTGCTACATATCAGGCAGATGAGGACCGAACACATGCGGACATGGAACTCATTCATGAAATAGAAGGCGCGCTTGGGGACATTCAATCCGATGTCAACGGCGCGACAGCAGACGTCAACCACGCGAAGACCCCTGAAGAGCGTAGCCGCGCGGAGCTTCGGTTGATTCGACTCATGGCACAAAAGCGGCGACTCGAAATCCAGCTTGCTCAAACCAAGATTCGGCAGTTGAACAAGGTGGGTAGTAAGAAACAGGTATAAGCATGTTGGCCATGGTGGCGGCATGATCACAATGATCAATAGTCCGGGTTCGACCTAGGCGGCCCATCAACGGCCATGGTCACCTTGCTGCACAGCGGACAGTCGGCGTAAGTTAGACGAGTGGCGTCAACGTGGCGATTTAGGTCGCCACTTTGTATGCAGTAGGGGTACGGGTTTGGGGCCTGTCTTCGCGAAGACGTTCACAGCGATGCGCTCGCAGTAGACGCGGGCCAGCTCCGGCTGACTTAACTTCTCTAGTTCTTGAATGTCAGGTGAGCCGACCAAGAATTCCAACAATTTCTCTTTCGATGTCTGGGAGTAGCTAGCCAGAACGAAGTCATAGAAGTCGACCGGCGTATCCGCCTTGTGGTTTAAAGAAACGTCGCCGAAAAAGGTCTCCGGATGCTTGTTCCAAGCGGCGAGTTCGGCATCCGAAAGTGTCGCTCGGAATGTGATCGATTTGCCGTTGTCGGTATGAGCAATGCACATTGCGACCTTCTCATTTTCCACGACAACCGCTGAAACGAGTGTGCCCGGGACGTGGTTGCCATCTGCATCTGGAATGATGTATCTATTACCTATCAACAGCTGATCCTTGGTGCCTGCGAATGCGAGTTCAGGATTCGCACCATCGAAAGTTGAAGGGATTTCCGAGTGGGCTCGTATTGACTTAAGTAAATTGTGCATCTCGATATGCGCTTGTCGACCGTCTACGGCCGCGCGCAACGTCGAAAACTCATGATCGAGCTTGAACTCGTCGATATGGAAGCCGTCTGCCAAGACGACGCTGCGTCCCCGTGTCTCATCGAGGTGGTGTTCCCAAGGTGAATTAGTGAGAACGACGTAGGCAGACGGAAGACGCTGCGCTTGAGGATCAAGTACTTCGAACCTCCTCAAAAGATCGAACGCACGCTTGACGAATGCTGGAGGCTGGTCGTCGACGCCCTCGTCTGGAGCGTTCAGGTCGATGAAGACGATACGGGTTTGGTTCGCCGCCTTGTTAAGCGCGCGCACAAGTTGCCGAGTGATCCGGCCGCTCTGCGCTCTTTTCGCTTCAACCGAAAACTTCTTTCCTGTGCGCGTGTTGGTTGCCGTGAATTCACAGTGCGATGTGTTGCGATCGTCCTCATCTTCAAATTCGAGCGTGAATCCAGCGCGAACCAGCATGGCAGCAACCTGCAATTCATAGCGAGCACCGGCGAAGTGCTCGTTGTTGTGCAGTCGAGCTATCAGCTTAGCTCGAAGTTCGGCGTTGTGTTCAAGCGCGTACAAGTCGTAAGCGAGATTCATGTAAGCAGAAGCTGCTCCTGTCATCTTCGCACTTACAACCTGTCCAGGCTCCGTAATAGATATTCTCTGCTGCTCGCAGAGCTTCTGATACCAGATAAGGATGGGATGCCGCTGGTCCAAGGGTTTCTTAAGCTCGGCATTACCCCACTCCGTGCCTATCGCGTCTTTCAGATAGTCGATGAGGAAGTCATGGAACGTTTTCCACTTACAGGAGTACAAGATGCGATTCTTGACTGCGACCACCTGGTGGCCGCTATCCAGTGTCGCCGCAATGATTGGTCGGCCGAGCCCTTGTTGCTGTTTACGTTGATGTTCGCGCGCCATATGACGCGCGTTCAAGGTCGGTATCGCGGCCGTGACTTTGGCAAGACGCTCCGTGTCCCCAAGGGCGCCATGACACTTCTTGTATTTCATCCCGCTGCCACAGGGACACGGGTCGTTGCGGCCAACTTTCGCCAAACGTGTTCCCCTTGCATCTCAGGCATTATTCACCGTGCCATCAAATGCGCCCGTGCAGATCGGACACGTACCGGCACTTCGATAGTGGCGGTCAACGCATTGAGATCTACAAAGACTTATGGCTTGCGCCATTTATCAGGGTTACCGCCGGAAGTATTGCGCACACGCTCGACGTGTATTGCCGCATCGGGGTTGATTTGGCGGGCACGCTCTATCGCCTGCTGTTGCGTGGGTTCGACGGCGCTGGCACGTTGGGCTCCCGGCTTTGTCACCGCATAGGAGCCATCGGGGCGCCGTTCCACGTAGAGGTTATTGCTCATAGGGCCTCTCGGAATCTGGCATATGCCCGCCAGAGGCTAAGCACTAGAAATAGTACTTCAGACGAAAGACTACCACCGGATCTAGTGTCTGGGTAGAAAATCGCGACGCCCGCCAATTCTCCCAAAGCTCAGCTATGCAGAGCACCGCTCCTACGTAGTGGATAGCTCTAGGATGGATATGCGCTGTCGTTCTTAAACTTCTGATATTGGCCGGACGCAGCCGATCAGAGAGCGCAATCACCGCATTATTCATTCGGCTGTCCAAGAAGCCTGTGCTACGAATGAGGCCAACCGTAACGGTGGGCAATGCTGCGTCCGAGGTGAGCGCAGTTATGACTGGGGAGGATATATCAGAACGGCTTACCCACCGTTTCCTCGCTCATGGCCCATACATTGGCCACTTCGAAAACCGTGGATAAGCCGTTCGGCACGATAGAGCCGATCTACAGCGCGTCGTTGGCGGGAATGCTGAACAACTGCCGGTTCACATTGGCGAAGTACAGAACCCAAGACCCGATGGCGAAGCCAAGCACCGCATGGAAAGGTGAATGCTCAGCGAACCCGGCATAGAGGAAGCCGCAGGCAATAACAGCGACTACCGAACCCATGAGAATCCCCGTCATTTTCGCCCGGAAGACGGTGCCGTCTGCCCGTGACACGCCAGCGATAATCTTCTTGCCAAAGTACGACACAATCCAAATCGAAATTGGCGTGCTGTTGTGCAGGGCTTCTTGCAGGATTCCGCCCAATGCATCGCTGACACGGACATTCTTGATACGGTGATCCCCGATTTCAATATACGTGTAACGGTCCCCCCGCCCGACCGACGACGAACCAGCCCCCAACGTTTTCAGTTGCCCGGTGTATTGCTTCATGAAGATTTCCCAAAAGATATCGGGCGGGACAGGTGGTCCCGCTAGCATGGTCAAAACTTATATTGCGCGCCGACCGTGAACAGGTTGGAGGTCATGTCCACGGTGTGTTCGCCGGCCGCTGCTTTGAAGTGTTGCCACTCGGTCCGGATAGCGAAGTGCTTGTTGAAGTTGTACGCGGCACCCAGACCGAATGATGGGCGCACGGACCAGTCGGTGTTATCAGCGTCAGGCGTGCCTTCCATGCGTACAAAATCCGCGCCGTATTCATGCGAGCGGTTCGCCAGCATGGATGCGCCGGCCTTTGCAAACACCTGGAGGTTGCCGAAATCGTAGCTTCCGACCAGCGACAAATTGAAGCCGAGCATGGTCATGTCGTTGGTCCGGTCAATCGTCTGGAACTTGATCGACTGCTTGCCAAGATTTAGGGCTTCGGCCTCGACACCGAAGTGCTGGAACACCTGATAGCCAGCGAACAGCTTGTACCCGAGGTCGCCGGAGTCCTTCGTGTACGGCAGATCCGGGCCGAGCGTGATCTGCGAGTCATCAGAATGAATCTGACTACGCCCCACAGACGCCCCCATGTAGAACCCCGTATCAGCTGCCGAAGCCGCCCCCGAAATCGTCGCGCAAAACACGGCGGAAATTGCCAGTTTTTTCATTTTCAGTCCCATGACGTTGAGTTCTGGTTCAAGTCGACCAACGACGGCAGCGATCTTCCCATCAATAGACGTATATAGTCAATATAGACGTAATACGCCCTGTCTGATTAAAGGCTCTGCACTGACCATGGAGGCACTATGGTCAAGGCAATGAATAAAACTGAAGTCCTCAAAGGGTCGCTGTCAGCGACCCTGGGCAGGAACGTGAAGAAGCGCCGACAGGAACTCGGTGTTACACAAAGTCAGCTCGCGCAAACGCTTAGCGTTGAAGTGGAGACCGTTTCGCGTTACGAGCGGGGTACAGTCGCACCCTCATTTGCGCAGCTTGAGAAGATTTGCAGCGCACTACAGGTTCCCGCTTGGGCGCTTTTCTCGGACGGTGTGGACGTTCCAAACACCGAAGGCCCTTCCTTCGGTGAGCAGTTGAAGGGGCTCTCCGCTCGCGATAGGGAATTCGTCCTCTCGTTTGTCCGGAACTACGTAGACCACCATCAAAAGGCGAAGAAGCCCGATGTGTGATCGACCGACGGCAACGCTCCCGCTATAATTCGCCGTGGGTTGAATACCCACGCTTCTTACCCACACTTTTCTGCTTGTTTTTTGTGCAGGATGACTAGGTAGTGAATTGATTTAAAAGCGGTTTTTTATGAGATGGAGCAGTTTCCCATCGCCCGCTCCAGTTTTAGCTTCCATGGAACTCCGTCGAGTTCCATAAGCTGTTGTCGATACAGGGTTTCCCCTCGGCACTCATCCAGTAAGATCCACTGAAATCCGCCCGCCGATGGACCAATCTGGTCCACGGGCTAGTTCATCAAGCATGGCTAACATCGCCACTGCAAAACACCTGACTCAGCCAAACGCTCACCGCCCTTACGCAAACAACGCGGCGATTGCGAGTCCGTTATAGAAACTCGTGGCCGTAGAGCCTGAAAATGTAAGTCAATTGATAGACCACGCTCGCTACGACAAAAACCTCGTGGTAACGCCTGTTTCTGGTCCTGATCGCCACCGCGCATCCCACGATGAAGACAGCGGCCCGGATCGGATATTCGGGACCGAGGTGTAAGTAGTATTGGCGCCCCTTCAGGAACGTGTCTTCCAGGTCCAGTGTGAAAATCATGATGAGAAGCCCGAAAAACCAGCGGCGCCGTGAATAGAAATAGTCCTCGTAACCGGTGTAGTCGGCAATTGATTCAGGATACAAAATCGAGCACATCAGATAAATCAGCACTGCATATAAAATCGTAAAAAGATAGACCGCGAAGTTCCAGTCCTTGAGTTCGCGCAGCCAGAACTCCCACCACCAGAAATGCAGCACGTACAGGAACATGAACGCGACCCAGCCAAGATGAACCCAGTAGATCTGTTCCTTCTTCGGGTGTTGGATGAGATAAGCAGAACCACGCAGGAGATGGGTCAGTCCCAGACTGATTACCACCCCCACAATAATCCGAACATGCGTATAGACGTCCATATTGTCGATCAGGAATTGCTACCGGCCATCAGCGGGCCGCATCCGCATCCTGCTTGCGCCATGTCTTGCGCTGGCGAAACAGTCTACCGACCGCGATCCGGGCCGCTTTCCACCACGCAAAAGGTCGTGGATCCGCCAGCATGCTCAGTGCGCGCGCGTAGTCGAGCGTCAGACCGGGTGTCCACGCCATCGTAACGGCGCGCTTCCTGATCTGGGCCGCGACCCACAATTCCGGCGTGACAAGCACACGCAAAAGACTGCCCCAGCCGGCACGGCTTCCGCGCAACCGGCCGACTGCGCCCTCAATTGCTGCCTCGAGCGCATTTGACACAGTGCTTGAGCAATTCCGATGCGTCAGGTTGTACGTGGTATCCCGGCGGAAGCTCTCCCAGAACGCCTGCAGCTTGGCGGGGTCGTAGTTCCGGATTCGTACGCGAACCGTTGACGGGCACCACGCCTTCGATTCAGTCGCGTAATCGGGTTGGAACACGCCAGGAACATCGTTGTCGCTTGTCGCGCGAAGGATGCGGCCGAACTCGTCTGGCGAGCGGTCGATTTCGACGCCCGGATAAAGACTTATATAGACGCCTTCAGGGTAAGCGTCATGCAGAGGCCGCGCTGACCGTTCAGAACTCAAATTCCGCTAGTCGTTCGTTGACGGCAGCGAGGTCAAAAGCATCGGGATCGAAACTGCCGCCACACCATTCGAGCAGTTGCTCATGGTCTTCATGAGACGGGTCGGCTATAGCTTCTAAGAATTCGATATACCCGGGTCCACCACCGACGTCTTCGGGCGGACAGGCGTTGCGGCCAGCCAAGCAGATCGGCGAGCGTAAGTCGGGATCAGGTGGCAAGATTTTTTCGACTTTGACGCGATGTTGCCAATTGTCGCCAAAGTCGTAGATATAGGTGAACAATTTCCGGTCACCAAGTACCACCGCGAGGGTTGCCTTGGCTTCGTCTAACACAGGTGGATCGTCGGGGACATCGGGTCGGAAGAGCGGATCGACCTCCCCATAGTTTTTGTCTCCAATGACGTACTCATGCACGTGGCCACCGTCCCACCCCATGGTCATGAGCAAGATGACGTGAAGCCTGGAAAGCTCAACGGATCCGCGAACGAGAATCTGCCGCCAAATCGCCGGTCTGAGACCCAGTAGTTCAACCCGCAACTGATAGACGAACTCTGGAGAGCTGACCATTCGCAACGTGGGTTTGCGACTGCTTGATTTGCGTGCTTGAGCCATCGTGATGGTCCGTTAAGCTGCGAGCTGTGTGGCCTGTTCAACGGGCATCAGGCGCCACGGCAGCAGTTCGTCGACGCGGTTGATGGGATGATCGGCGATCCGTTCGAAGACAGCACGCAAATACGCAAATGGCTCCACATCGTTTAGGCGTGCCGTTCCGATCAGGCTGTAGATTATCGCAGCGCTCTCACCGCCGCCGTCGGACCCTGCGAACAGATAATTCCGGCGTCCAAGAACTAGAGGGCGAATTGAGCGTTCTGCGGTGTTGTTGTCCACTTCGATGCGCCCATCTTCGCAGTAACGTGTCAGCGCCTGCCAATGTGTCAACGAGTACTTGATCGCCTTGGCTATGCCGGACTTCACCGATACCTGCAAGAGCGTTCGTTCCAGCCAGACCTTCAGGCTTATGAGAAGCGGTATCGCACGCGTCAGGCGAACCGATTGACGCACGGCGGGCATTTGTCCGCGGATATCCCTCTCAATTGCGTACAGGGCTCTGATCCGGAGCAGCGCCTCCTCGGCGATCGGAGAGCGGTCTAACTCGAACAAGTCATAGTACTTACGCCGAGCGTGGGCCCAGCAAGCGGCTTCGATAATCTGGCCAGCGCGATATAGCGCGGAATACCCGCTATAGGCATCCGCTTGCAG
>NZ_FCOK02000026.1 GCF_001544555.2 Caballeronia udeis
CCCAGTAGCTATCCTGCGCTCGCACGCATAACAGCGTGAAATCAATGGCTTATGTTTGTGATCGAGTCAAAGTTCGGCCTAAGCGCCCGGCGCACGCCGCGCACGCTCTGGATCAGCTCCACGATGTTCTCGGGCACCCACATATCGACGGTCGCGCCCATCTGTGCAAGCACCGGCACGTAACGCGCGAATTGCATCATGTCGCCGTGACCTTGTTCGCCGACAACCAGCAGCGTCTTGCCTTGCGATTCCCCGCGCCATTCCGGCAGACCGGGAATGTTCACCGGCGTGTATTTGCTCGAGCGCCAGCGCACTTCGTGAAGCGCCCAGCCTTCCTTGAAATTGCCGCGCCGTAACTGCAGCAACGCGAGATTGTGCTGCGCGTCGGCGTGGTCAGGGGCGAATGTCAGTGCGTGCCGGTAGTGCGGCTCCACCTCCTCGAAACGGCCGCCTTGCGAGCCGATAGCCGCGCCCACGCACACGTGAATCTGCGGATCGTCGCGCAGGGTCAGCGCCCGGCGATACTGCGCCTCCGCCTCCACGAACTTCCCGAAAAGACCCAGCGTGGTGCCGAGATTCACGTTCGCCTCGAAGTGATCGGGCTTCAGCGCCAGCGCCCGATGCAAGCTGGCGACCGCTTCGTCGAAACGCTTCAGTTCGCGCAGCGCGTTGCCTTCGCCGAAATGGGCTTCGAAGCTGCCGGGGTTGCGGAGAAGCGCGTCACGGTACGTGGCCAGCGCCTCGTCGTAACGCTTCGCGGAGGCGAACGTCGCGCCGAGGTTCAAACGGGCGTCCATGAAATCGGGATCTCGAGCGAGCAGGGTCTCGTGCTGTTGAATGGCTTCGTCGAAGCGGCCAAGCTTTTGCAGCGCTGTGCCAAGATTGTTGCGTGCATTGGCGAAAGCGGGATCGAGGGCGAGCGCCTGTTCGTAGCACTGCACGGAGTACCGAAGATCACCGAGCGCCGCTGCCACCAGTCCCCGGTTGCTCCAGCATGCTGTGTCGTCTGGTGCGAGGCTAAGCGCGCGGTCGAGCAATTGCGCGGCGCGCTCATTGTCACCACGCTGATGCAGCATCACACCGAGGTAATGCAATGCATCGACGTGATCGGGGTGTTCCGCGAGAAT
Organism: Caballeronia udeis; assembly: GCF_001544555.2. Taxonomy (GTDB): domain Bacteria; phylum Pseudomonadota; class Gammaproteobacteria; order Burkholderiales; family Burkholderiaceae; genus Caballeronia; species Caballeronia udeis. The sequence continues at coordinate 1,128 of NZ_FCOK02000026.1, forward strand.
CGCCCGATAACCGCGTTCCGCGTCGGCCATATGGCCTGCCTGATGGAGATCTAAAGCGGCGGCGAGCGGTTCGGTCAGTGGATTCATGGCAGGCGTATTCAGCAAAGTGGATAACCTCTCGATGCTAAGCGCTGCCTTCCCCTCCAGCTATCGGACTCCTCCTATCCCTTGTTTCACCGGTTGAGGTTATGAATTTCGCTTAAATCCGCCGCACCTTCACCTTCTTGCCCTTCACCTTGCCCGCCGACAGCTTCTTCACTGCCTGATCGGCAATATCCCGTGCAACCGCCACGTACGTGACCATGTCCGTCACGTTGATCTTGCCGATCTGCGAGCCTTCGAAACCCGCGTCGCCGGTAAGCGCACCGAGGACATCGCCCGGGCGAATCTTTTCCTTGCGCCCGCCGAGGATTTGCAGCGTCGCCATGGGCGGCTGGAGATGACCCGGCTTCGCCGGCGTCAGCTCGCTCAGCTTGTGCCACTCCACTTCCTTCTTCTGCGCCTGTTCAATCGTGCCCACGCGCCCCATTTCGTCCATGCTCGCGAGGCTCAGCGCCCAGCCTTCCTGATCCGCGCGGCCCGTACGGCCGATGCGGTGCACGTGGATCTCGGGATCGGGCGTGACGTCGACGTTGATCACGGCTTCCAGTTGCGCGATATCGAGCCCGCGTGCTGCAACGTCGGTCGCGACCAGCACCGAGCAACTACGGTTGGCGAACTGCACGAGCACCTGATCGCGTTCGCGTTGTTCAAGTTCGCCATGCAGCGCTAGCGCGTTGAAACCCTGCGCGACCAATACATCGAGCAGATCGCGGCATTGCTGTTTCGTATTGCAAAAAGCGAGCGTGCTGACCGGCTGATAGTGGTCGAGCAACTGGCCTACCGCGTGCAGGCGCTCGTTGTCGTGGACTTCGTAGAAGCGCTGCTTGATCTTCGAATTCGTGTGCTGCTCGGTGAGCTTGACTTCCTGCGGCTTGCGCAGGAATTGCTGGCTCAACTTGACGATGCCTTCCGGATACGTCGCGGAAAACAGCAGCGTCTGGCGATCCTTCGGACATTGCTTGACGACGGCGACGATGTCGTCGAAGAAACCCATGTCGAGCATGCGGTCGGCTTCATCGAGGACCAGCGTCTTCAGCGCGGTCAACGGCAACGTACCGCGTTCGAGGTGATCCATGATCCGGCCCGGTGTTCCCACCGCAATGTGGCAGCCATGTTCAAGGCTCGCGATCTGCGGACGCATGGGCGAGCCGCCGCATAGCGTCAGGATCTTGATGTTGTCCTCCGCGCGCGCGATGCGGCGGATTTCCTGCGTGACCTGATCGGCGAGTTCGCGTGTCGGGCACAACACCAGCGCCTGAACGGAGAAAAGCCGCGGATCGATTTTCGCGAGCAGCGGCAACGCGAACGCGGCCGTCTTGCCGCTGCCCGTCTTCGCCTGCGCGATGAGATCGTGGCCCGCAAGCGCGATCGGCAGGCTGGCGGCCTGGATCGGGGTCATCGTCAGATAACCGAGTTGTTCCAGGTTCGCCAGCATGGCCGGCGAAAGCGGCAGGGCGCTGAAAGAGGTAGGCGTGGTCATTGGATTACTTCACAGCAGGTTTCGGCGGGACCGAATTGTCCTGCTCGTAGGTGATGGTGCCGTCGGGCGCGTCGTGGCGCAGCACCTTGTTGCGCGCGCCGCACATGGGGCAGCGGAACATCAGGCCCTGGCCTTCGTTCTTGATAAGCACGTCGGCGAGTTGCCATTCGGCGCCGCACGGCTGGTTTCGGCAGATAAACATGATTGATTTGAGGGTAATTGATGGGGTTGCGGCGTGAAAAGGGCACCGGCGAGGCCGACGCACGCTGTTTCCGCGCAATTAGAAGCCGAAGTGTACGCGTACACGGCGCAATTGCCTCGTTTTGCGGCATTTTCCGGGGCCTTGCCCGCCCGGGCCACCGCCTGGGGCGGGTCGATCGGCTAAACTGGCAGCCACTAAAACGATGCGCGGCAACGCCTTCAACCCTACTCTCCGATGCGAATCCTGCACACCTCGGACTGGCACCTCGGCCAGTACTTTCTTGGGCATTCACGCCAGGCCGAACATCAAAAGCTGATTGCGTGGCTGGTCGAGCAGACCCGGCTGCACGCGGTGGATTCGGTGCTGATAGCCGGCGATATCTTCGACACCGGCGCACCGCCCAGCTACGCCCGCGAACTGTATTACACCCTGATCCTTGCGCTACGCGACGCAGGCGTCGGCTTGACGCTGCTGGCGGGAAACCACGATTCCGTTGCCGTGCTGGAGGAGTCGCGCAACCTGCTGACGGCGTTGAATACCGTCGTCATTCCCTCCGTGCAGGACGATCCGAACGAGCAGGTTCGTGTGCTCACCACGCGTGACGGAAAACCCGGCGCGATCGTCTGCGCCATCCCGTTTATCCGTCCGCGCGATGTGTTGCAGAGCATTGCGGGACAGAGCGCGCGTGACAAACAGGAGTCGCTGCAGGATGCGATTCACGCGCATTATCAGGCGCTGTTCTCGCTGGCCGAGCAAAAGCGCGTTGAGCTTGGCGCGCATTTGCCGATTATCGCGACCGGGCATTTGACGACGGTGGGCGCGAGCGCGAGTGAATCGGTACGGGAGATTTATGTGGGCGCGCTGGAAGCCTTTCCGACGAGCGCGTTTCCGGCAGCCGATTACATCGCACTTGGGCACATTCATCGGCCGCAGAAAGTAGGCGGGTTCGAGCACATTCGCTACAGCGGATCGCCGATTCCACTGAGCTTCGATGAAGCGCGGCAACAGAAAGAGATGCTGCTTGTAGATGTTTCGACGAACGGCCTTGAGTGCGTGACCGTGCTCGACGTGCCGTGCTTTCAGCCGTTGTTATCGGTGAAAGGATCGTTGAAAGAGCTCGAGTCCGCGGTCTCGGCGGCTGCGTCCCAAGCCGTTGAGGGCGAGAAAGTGTGGCTCGAAATCGTGGTCTCCGTCGATGACTACCTCAGCGATCTCCAGGCACGTATCCAGAAGATCACCGAAGACCTGCCGGTGGAAGTACTGCGCATTCGCCGCGAGCGTTCTTCTGCTTCGAACACGCTGCAATCCCAAGCGAAGGAAACCTTGAACGAACTCACGCCCGATGACGTATTCGCGCGCCGCCTGCAAACGGAAATCATCGACGAGGAAACGCGGTTGCAGCTTTTATCGATGTATCGCGAGGTGGTAGCGGAGATTGGCGAGGCGGATGCAGCATGAAGATCCTGTCATTGCGTTTGAGGAATCTGAATTCGCTGAAGGGCGAGTGGAAGATCGACTTCAGCCAGCCGCCGTTTCGCGATAACGGCTTGTTCGCGATCACCGGCCCGACCGGGGCGGGCAAAACCACGTTGCTCGATGCGATCTGCCTCGCGCTCTATCACCGCACTCCGAGGATGGACACCGTCTCGCAGGGGACCAACGAGCTGATGACGCGGCACACGTTCGAATGTCTCGCGGAAGTGGAGTTCGAGGTGAAGGGCGAGGGATATCGGGCGTTCTGGAGCCAGCGTCGCGCACGCGATAAAGCCGATGGGAATCTGCAAGCGCCCAAGGTGGAACTCGCGCGTCTCGATGGCTCGATCGTGACCGAGCGGATCGCGGACAAGCTTCGGCTTGTAGAAAGCATCACCGGGCTGGATTTCGGCCGCTTCACGAAGTCGATGATGCTCGCGCAAGGTGGCTTCGCCGCGTTCCTTGAAGCGAAGGCGAACGAACGCGCCGAATTGCTGGAAGAGCTCACCGGCACCGATATCTACGGCACGATTTCGCAGAACGTGTTCGAGCGGACGCGCAATGAAAAGCTTGCGCTGGATACGCTTCTCGTGCGCGCCGATGGCGTCCAGTTGCTGACTGAAGAGCAACGTACTGAGTTGCAGCAGCGATGCATCGGCCTTGCCGCGCAGGAAACCGCGCTCGGCAAACAGATCGAGGCAACACGCGCAATGCGGGCTTGGCGCGTTGCGTTATCGGAAGCGGAAACGCAGCTTGAACAGGCGCTGGCTAACCAGCGGCAGGCGGACGTGAAGATCGCCGAAGCCAAGGCTTCGCTCGATCGTCTCGCCGCAAGTGAGCCTGCCGAAAAGCTGCGCGCCGATCATACGGCGATGCTTTCTGCGCGTGACAGACTTGCGGAAACGTCGCGTCAACTGGCGATGTCGAAAGACGAAAAGCGCGCCGCTTCGCTCGATGCAGCGCGTGGTCTGCGTTCCGCATCATCGACCAGCCGACGAATCGTCGAAATCCGGGAAGACTCGCTGAATGGCGTGTTACTGGAAACCAAAACGGTTCAATCCACACTCGATGAACATCCGCATCGAAGCAAGCTCGGCGAGCAGATCGTGCTGTGGCAACAGCAATTTGCCGCGCGCCGGCAGATGCTAGGTGACATTGAGGTGAATGCTGCCAAGCAGAAACAATTGAGCGGCGAGATCGACAAGCAGACACGCGAGATCACTGCCAAACAGATTGCGGTACGTGACGCTGCGGCAGCAGCGGAACTCGCACGCAAGACGGAAAGCGAACAGCGTGAAAAGCTTTCGAGCACGCTGGGCAGCGAGGATGAGGCTGCGCTGAAGACGCGCTGCCAGCGTCTTGGCGAGCAGCATCATTTATTCGGCAAGTTGCTTGATATTCGCGACGCGGTCGCGCGCGGAACACCGCAAGCCGCTATGGACCGTGATGGGTTGGCTCAGAAAAACGCGTCGCTCGCGTCGCTGAACGAGCAACGCGATCGTCTTGCGAAAGACGTGGCGACGCTTACCGAGCAAGTGGAAGACAAGCGCAAATTGCTGCATCAGGAGCAGCGCATTCTCGATCTTGCCGGGCATCGCGCTGCGTTGCAGCCCGGCGAAGCGTGCCCGCTGTGTGGATCGACGGAGCATCCGTCCATCACCGCGTATGCCGCGCTCGATGTTTCGTCGACCGAGCAGGCGTTGAAGGACAAACAGCTTTCATTGCAGAGTGCGAACAAGGAAGCTTTGGCGACCGATGTCGCTGTCGCGGCGTTGACTGCGGAGATCAAGGCGCTTGGGACGCGTATCAGCACATGGCTTGAAGACGAAGCGCGCCACGCGGAGAGCTGGCGAAAGCTGTGCGTCGAGCTTGCACTCGGAACTGTTGACCGTGACGGACTCGATGCGCTCGTGCAAGCGCACGCCGCAACGTTGAAGCTGGCACAGGAAACTCTTGCAGCGGTCGATCAACAGATTGCGGTGATCAAGCAGCACGAAACTGCCAGGCATGCCGCGGAGCGGACGGCGCTTGAATGCCAACACGCGCTGAAGCTGTTAGAAGAGAGACAAAGCGCGGCGGAAAAATCCCTAAAAGAAGCCACCGATCAATCCGGCGCCTTGCAATCCGCGTTGCTCAAGCGAGAGCAAACGCTTGATGAATCAGTGACGTCTGTTGGCTACGCGCGGCCTGATACCTGGATACGTTGGCAGCAATGGCTCATCGAACGCGAAGCAGAATGGAGGGCATGGCAGAAGGCATCGGAGCAAATTCGCGCGTTGACGCAGCAAGCCGATCGCGTACGGCACTCGCGCGATGCCGCATTAGCTGAAACCGCAAAATGGTCCACACGATGGGTCGATTGCGAGAAGGATTATGCGGAGTTGGAAGCCGAAGCTGTTGCCACGACCGCCGATTCGGATGCTGCGTTTTTATCGGCAATACAGCGCTACGAAACCGCACGCGATAAAGCCAGCCTGCTCGAAGGCACCGAGCGAACGTTGACTACGCGCTTGAACGAAGAGAAGGACCGCGCAGAGAAAACATCGGCGACGTGGACCGAAGCGTTAGCCAAGAGTGGCTTCGCGAACGAGCCGGCGTTTAAAGAAGCGCTTCTCTCCTACGAAGAACGGGACCGCTTGCAAACGGTAAAACGCGAACTCGATGAACTGCGCACAACGGTTCATACGCTGCGCACGACCGCGGAAAACCGTCGCGCGGAATTGCTGAAAGAGCCGAAGACCGAGCTGGACGCTAACGCCCTGCAACATACGCTCGACGACATGCTGACAACATCGAAGACCCTCAGCGAGACCCAAGGCGAGCTTCGAGCGACACTCAAGAACGACGATCGCTTGCGCGTGGAAAAGCAGGCGCTGTATCAACAGATTGATGCTCAACGCGCGCGCTACGACTTGTGGCAACGCTTGAACAGTCTGATCGGTTCCGCCGATGGCGCTAAGTATCGAAAGTTTGCCCAGGGCCTGACGCTCGATCACCTGATCTATCTCGCGAACCGGCAACTCACGCAGTTGCATGGGCGCTATCAATTGAATCGCAAGCTCGCGGGCGATCTCGAGATGGAAGTGCTCGATATGTGGCAAGGCGATGTCGCGCGCGATACACGCACGTTGTCGGGCGGCGAAAGCTTCCTGGTCAGTCTTGCGTTGGCGCTGGCTTTGTCGGATCTGGTGAGTTTCAAGACTTCGATCGACTCCCTGTTCCTCGATGAAGGGTTCGGCACGCTGGACGGTGAAACGTTGGAGATTGCGCTCAACGCGCTTGATTCGTTGAACGCGAGCGGCAAGATGATTGGCGTGATCAGCCACGTGGAGGCGCTCAAGGAGCGCATTCCATTGCAGATCAGAGTAGCGAAAAGCGTGGGGATCGGCTTTTCGACGGTGGAAGTGGTGGGCGCGTGACGGACGGTTATTCGTCCCGACGCACCACGATTTTCTGTAGCGCAATCTTCTCGACCACAAAGAACGGCATGTCCAGGCGCCATTCGCCTTTCTGCACGGTGGCCCGGTAATCGAATAACGGGTTGCCGTCTGGCGCGCTGAAAATCAACCGTTGCGCAGTACCTTCCGGCAGCGCACTTTGGCCGCCTATCGCTTGATAGCTTGTATTGCTGCCGACATGGAAGTTATCCGTATTCCATCGGTTCGGCGCATGCGGCGGGAACGGTTTGGCATCGTGGAAACCGAACAGATCGTCGTGAGACAGGACGCTGTTACGCAACGTTGGCCACACATTTTCACGCAGATAGTGCTGGTCGATAAAGCGGCCGCTATCCGCATTCTTCGCAGCGAATTGCTGCATCGATTCAATCGCGTTATGCAAGACACCTGCGCACCCGCCCCATAAGCCGGCGAGAATCAATTCGGTGTGCGTGAAGTAATCGCGGATGATGTGAAAGTAGTACGGGCTTTCGACCCACTCCTGTACTGCCGCGTATTCGCGCTCGGAAAGGAGCGCGTCGGCATCGCGGAGAAGGAAGCGCTTGACGCTGGAATCGTCGACAACCAGGAAACGCCACATCAGCGGATGAACGCCCGAATCGCTGTCCATGAAGACGACTTCGGCGCCGGCTTCCTTGAGCCTTCGCTGAACGTGATCCGGGACGGTAGCGTCCAGATATACACGGCATGTCCAACCCTTGAAAACATCACGCGTCATTTCAGCGTTCATGACGGCGGGCTCGCAGTAGCGCGGATTCGATCCGAACAGCGAATAAGCAATCACGTTCTCAGCAGGGTTTGCCGGGTTGAATGCGGGCGGCGCGTGATCGGGAATCGGGACGCTCGGGTTGGCGCCGTATTTGGCATCGGAGGCGCGTAATGAACGCAGTCCGTATTCGCGCATTTCTTCGGTCTTGCCCAGCCAGCCGCAGACTTCCACCAAACCGTCGAGCCACGTCACCGACGCCAGCTTGCGCTTGCTCGCCGGCGCGTTGTGGATGCCCATGTAGACCTTGTACGCCTGGTCGTAGGCTTTGTTACGCATGAGGCACAACGCGTAGTCCGACAAGATCACCATGTTGTCCGGTGTGATTCGAAGCGCTTCTTCAGCAAATTTCGCACCGCTTTGATAATCCCCGGCCGCGTACGCCGCCTGAAACTGTTTCGCGATTCCCGCGAACCGCGCTTGGACGGCTGCGGGGGCTGGCGCATGCCGCCGGATTGTTTCGCTTGTTGAAAATTGGGTCGAGCCATGGCGTTTTATCGGTTATTTAGCGAACGGGCATTGTTCGTACGCGCGCTTGTGCCACAGCGCCGAACCGCTCCGAGGTAACCGTGGACTTTAAACGGCGCGGTGCCCATTGCCGACGCTGGAGATCGTTTTTCACAATTTTGCGGGGTGAAAACGAAGGGAGCGGGCAATCACGCGGACTCGCAAATGACTTGGCTTCGGTTGATCCACAAGAAGCCGATGGGTACTGCAACAGCGGACCCGCAAGTTTCGGCTCGCCGTAAGAAAATCTGAGGAGAAAGGCCGAATCGTAAGAAAATGTGCGCGCGGATAAGAAAATCTGCCGCGCCACTGGGTTTTATGATCTTTGATTCATTCGCGTAAGAAAAAATGGCATAAAAAGCCAAATCGTAAGAAAATCTGTAGTTGGATAAGAAAATCTGCACGCACTCCTGCGTTTTGCAAATTTTTTGTGGAGCCGGGATGACGGCTGTTGGCTATCAATACTTACACCACAAGCTGAACGCGGGCGCACAAGCACCGCGACGGCCCGCGCTTGTGAAGCCCGTTACCCGTTTGACAGAGATCAACGGATGCCTGGCGGTGCCGCAGCATATTGCGCCGCGCGACGACGCCTACCTTGAGCATGTCCTGTTCGCGCTGAAACACGAAGGCACCAACCTTGGCATTCTCGCGCAAGCATTGCCGGCAATCAGCGGCGACATTCTGATCGCGGCACTAAAGCGGGCACCAAACGGTATTTTCATCCGAAAAGCGTGCTTTCTCTGGGAATCGTTCACCGGCGACCAGCTACCCGACGCTCCCGCGGTTGGCGGCGCAGCGGTCGGACTCTTCGACCCGAAGCGTTACATAACCGGCCCCTCGGTCCGCAATGCGCGTTGGCGCGTCGATTTCAACGGCCTCGGATCTTTGCGCTATTGCGCAACGGTCGAGAGAACACCAGCGGTCGTCAGCCTGCTCGATTCCGACATTCTGGGCCGCGCCCAGGAATTCATGGCGTCACTGCCGGCTGAGATGATGGATCGGGCGATCAACTGGGCCTATCTTCACGAAACGCAGGATTCGTTCGCCATTGAGAAAGAGTCCCCCACCGAAGACAAGGCACGCCGCTTCGTGGCACTTTTGCGGCAGGCACATGAGGGTCATCCGTTGAACGAGGACTATCTGGTCGAGTTGCAGAACATCTGCGTTACCAATCCGCTCGACCAGGCCGCGGGATACCGGAGCCAGCAAAATCATCTGCAAAACGGCCTTCGAGGTGCGGCAGGGGTGACGTATGTCCCCCCTCCTCCCGACATGCTGCCTGAGTTGATGGACGCATGGCTGGCGTTTGCGAACGCCGCCCCGACCCAGATTGACCCAATCGTTGCGGCAAGCATTTCTTCGTTTGGCTTCGTGTTTCTTCACCCTTTCATGGATGGCAACGGCAGGCTTTCACGCTTTCTCATCCATCAGGCGCTGTGTTCTTCCGGGAAGCTTCAACACGGACTGTTGCTCCCCGTGTCAATCGCGATGAAGCGCCATGAACTGCAGTACCTGGAAGCACTCCAGGATTTTTCGAAGCCGCTGCGCGAGCATTGGCGGGTCCTCTGGATCGACGACGCAAACTTTGAGTTCGAGTTTCTTGGCAGTCCGTCGATGTACAGGTACTGGGACGCCACGCCAGCGGTTGAATTCGTCCTGCGAATGGCGGACGAGGCCCTTGAAGTCGAATTGCGGCGCGAGACGCAGTTTCTTCGCCATTACGACACGGTGCTTCGCGCCGTGAATGAACGCTTCGACGTGCGCGGCAGTACGCTCTCGACGCTTGTGATGATGTGTCTGGATAACGGCGGTGTAGTCTCGAAAAACCGCCGCAAACAATTCGCCGGGATGGTGCCTGAGGCTGTGTTCGAGGCGATCGAGAGGGCAACGAAAGCGGTGCTTGATGCCGAGTCCGAAGACACCCGGGGATTAGGAACTCCTCCTCTTGAATCATTGTGAAAGCGCCTCGTCCTCACCTGGAGGGCTTCGGTCTGGATCGTACCCATGCCATCACCCAAAAACAAAAAGCCAGTCGCATTCAAAGATGTGACTGGCTTTTTCCAAGCAAGCTGTTGATCGTGCTGCCGACTATCTCAAGATAGTCACAATCTCAAACGTCAATATTCCCCGCTATCAACGCGTTCGATTCAATAAACGCGCGTCGCGGTTCAACGTCATCGCCCATCAGCGTAGTAAAGATTCCATCGGCCGCAATCGCGTCTTCGATCTGAACCCGCAACAACCGGCGCACGGTCGGGTCCATCGTCGTTTCCCACAACTGCGAAGGATTCATCTCGCCCAAACCCTTGTACCGCTGCTTGCTCACGTTACGCTCCGCGTCCGCGATCAACCACTTCATCGCGCTCTTGAAGTCGGTCACCGCCATAGACCGCTCGCCGCGCTTGATCAACGCGCCCGGCCCGATCAAACCCTTGAACGTATTCGCGGTCGTCTGCAATTGCTTGTAGTCCGCGGTCAACTGGAAGTCTTCATCGATAACCGAAACCTTCACGTTGCCGTGATGCCGGCGATTGATATGCAACGACCGGATCTCGCGCACCGGGTCATAAGCCGGCTCGACGGTCACCTCCGGCTTCAAAGGATCGGCACGCAAAGCCGCCTGCAAAGCCGCTGCCGAAGCTGCCGCCGCTTCCTCCGTCGACAAGTCCAGCACAATGCCGTCCATCACCGCTTCCAGCGCGGTCACGTCGTAAAACCGGCTGACGCGATCCACCACCGCCTGCGCAAGTAGATATGCACGGGCAAGCTCGCCAAGCGCGTCGCCGCTGATCGGTGTAGCGCCTTCAGCCGGCGTCAGCTCCGAACCCTGCAATGCCAGCTTCAACATATGCTGGTTCAGCTCGTACTGGTCCTTCAGATACCGCTCGTCCTTACCCACCTTGATCTTGAAAAGCGGCGGTTGCGCGATATAGATAAACCCGCGCTCCACAATCTCCGGCATCTGCCGATAAAAGAACGTCAACAGCAGCGTACGGATGTGCGCACCGTCCACGTCCGCGTCGGTCATGATGATGATGCGGTGATAACGCAGCTTCTCGAGGTTGTAATCGTCCTTGCCGAGCCCGGTCCCGAGCGCCGTGACCAGCGTCACGATCTGCTCCGACGAAATCAGCTTGTCGAAGCGCGCACGCTCCACGTTCAGCACCTTGCCGCGCAGCGGCAGGATGGCCTGGAACTTCCGGTCACGCCCTTGCTTCGCCGATCCGCCTGCCGAGTCACCCTCGACAATATAGATCTCCGACTTCGCCGGATCCTTCTCCTGGCAATCGGCCAGCTTGCCCGGCAAACCAACGCCGTCGAGCACGCCTTTACGGCGCGTCATTTCACGCGCCTTTCGTGCGGCGTCGCGGGCCCGCGCTGCATCAATAATCTTGTTCGTGATGATCTTCGCGTCGTTCGGCGTTTCCTGCAGGAACTCCTCCAGCGCCTTCGCGACCACTTCTTCCACCGGCGCGCGCACTTCCGACGACACCAGCTTGTCCTTCGTCTGCGAGCTGAATTTCGGCTCCGGCACCTTCACGGACAGCACGCACGACAACCCCTCGCGCATGTCGTCGCCGCTCGTCTCGATCTTCGCTTTCTTCGCAATCTCGTGATCGGTGATGTACTTGTTCAGCACCCGCGTCATGGCCGCGCGCAGGCCGGTCAAGTGCGTGCCGCCGTCGCGCTGCGGGATGTTGTTCGTGAAGCACAGCACGCTTTCGTTGTAGCTGTCGTTCCACTGCATGGCCACTTCGACCGTGACATTGTCCTTCTCGCCAATCGCATGAAACACGGTCGGATGCAGGACCTGCTTGGTCTTGTTGATGTAATCGACAAAACCCTTCACGCCGCCGATAAACGCGAAATCGTCTTCCTTGCCGGTGCGCTGGTCCGTCAGCCGAATCCGCACGCCGTTATTCAGGAACGACAATTCGCGCATGCGCTTGGCGAGGATGTCGTAGTGGAATTCGACGTTGCCGAAAATAGTGATGTCCGGCATGAAATGCACTTCGGTGCCGCGATTTTCCGTGTCGCCCACAATGGGCATGGGCGAGTACGTAATGCCGTTTTCGGTGACGAGTTCGCGGTTCTGCACCACACCCTGGCGAAACTCCATGAAGTGCTTCTTGCCGTCGCGGCGCACCGTGAGGCGCAGCCATTCGGACAGGCCGTTCACGCAAGACACGCCCACGCCGTGCAGGCCGCCCGACACCTTGTAGCTGTTCTGGTCGAACTTGCCGCCCGCGTGGAGTTCGGTCATCACGATCTCGGCGGCGCTGCGCTTCGGATCGTGCTTGTCGTCAAGCTTCAGGCCCGTCGGGACGCCGCGGCCGTTGTCGGTCACGGAGATGGAGTTGTCGGCGTGAATGGTGACGTGGATGTCGTTGCAATGGCCGGCGAGCGCTTCGTCGATCGAGTTGTCCAGCACTTCGAAAACGAGGTGGTGCAGACCCGTGCCATCCGACGTATCGCCGATATACATACCCGGCCTCTTGCGGACCGCCTCCAGACCTTCGAGGATCTGGATGGAGGATGCGCCATAAGCGTTGTCGGGTTGCGAAATTGGGTTTTCAGTCATGGGTTTTTTTCCGGTTCTGCGTCACTACTGGGTCGCTACTGGGTCACTACGGGGTTGCTGCGCGGGACTTTTCGAAACACCTTAAAAATGCCAAAGGGGCAATGCGCCCCTTGGAATGTTTTTAGTTTTGGCCGCGTCAGATGCGCATTGGCATCACCACATATTTGAATTCGTCGTTCTCGGGAATCGTGATCAAGGCGCTTGAGCTAGCGTCGCCGAGGCTCACTTGCAGCATGTCGATCTTCAGGTTCGCGAGCACGTCGAGCAGATACGTGACGTTGAAACCAATGTCCACGCTGTCGCCCTGATAGGCGATTTCCAGTTCTTCCTGTGCTTCTTCCTGGTCGGCGTTGGTCGACATGATCTTCAACTGGCCCGGCTCGATCAGGCAACGCACGCCCTTGAACTTGTCCGACGTCAGGATGGCGGCACGCTGCAGCGAACGCTGCAATTCTTCGCGGCCGATCAGGAACGTGTTCTTGTGCGACTTCGGAATCACGCGCTGGAAGTCGGGGAACTTGCCTTCCACCAGCTTCGAGACGAGTTCGACCTGACCGAACGTGAACTTGACCTGGCTCGCCGCAATGTCGATCACCAGCGAGTCGTCAATATCTTCAAGCAAGCGCTGCAATTCAAGGATGGTCTTGCGCGGGATGATCACTTCCTGGCGCGCGAACGATCCCTCGATTTTCATCGACGAGAACGCGAGCCGGTGGCCGTCCGTTGCGACTGCCATCAACTGGTCGCCGTCGACAACCAGCAGCATGCCGTTCAGGTAGTAGCGGATGTCCTGCTGCGCCATCGCGAAGTGGACCATGCCGAGCAATTGCCGGAAGGTCTTTTGCGGAACCGAGAGGCTCGCGCCGAACTCTGTAGCCTGGTTGACGGTCGGGAACTCATCGGCAGCAAGCGTCTGGAGCGCGAAGCGGCTTTTGCCGGAGCGCACGGTCAGCTTCTTGTCGGTGAGATCGAGCGACACTTCACCCGGCGGCATGGCGCGCAGGATGTCGAGCAGCTTGCGCGCGGCGACGGTGGTGGCGACCTGATCGCTGCCGGTGCCGAAGTCGGCACGCGTGGTGATCTGAAGTTCGAGATCGGTCGAGAGGAACGACACGTCGGCGCCAGTCTTGGTGATCAGCAAATTGGCGAGAATCGGCAAAGTATGACGGCGTTCGACGATTCCGCTCACGGTTTGCAGCGGCCTTAGGAGATTATCTCGTTCGGTCTTGACCAGTTGCATAGAGTTCCTTCGTTGATGTGACGGCCGTCCGCCGCGTTTGCCACCGCTTCTGCCACCGCTTTTTGAGAAGCGTTTGCCACCGCATTGATGACCTTCGGACGGTCTCGTGTCACGCGCTCGCGGCGACAAGCCGATCGCACGTGCCAGGCTTACGCCAAAACGCCGCCCAAGGCCGCTGGACGGTCAAACCCGTATTGTGCCTCAAAACCTGACCGCCCCCTGAAAATGGGGGCAATTTCGTCAATAAACAGGCCCGCTTTTCGGCGCTTTTTGTGGCGCTTTTCAGCGCAAGCAACAAATGGCCGCGCGCACGTTCATCGCCTGCCGCTTGAAGCGTTTTCGCCGCTCGCACGACGACACTTTGACCTGGCGCTGTTTTTTGCATCAATCACTGCCGGCGGCGAGGTTTTGCGGCCGTTTTTCCACACTTTCAGCGTCTTCGCACGACACGGAATTCGCGCCGCGCCGGCTGGCAAAACGCTCAGCCTTTCAGCGTTTGCTCGAGCACGTGCAGTTCGTGATTCAACTGGGCGTCCGTGCCCCGCTCCGCCGAGATTTTCCGCACAGCGTGCAGCACCGTGGTGTGGTCACGCCCGCCAAACAGTTCGCCGATCTCCGGCAGACTCTTCTGCGTGAGCTCTTTCGCGAGGTACATGGCGATCTGACGCGGCCGCGCGATGTTCGCCGGCCGCTTCTTGGAATACATGTCCGCGACCTTGATGTTGTAGAAGTCCGCCGCAGTCTTCTGGATGTTTTCCACCGATATCTGCCGGTTCTGCACCGTCAGCAGGTCCTTCAGCGCTTCCTTGGTCAACTCGATCGAAATCTCGCGCCCATGGAACCGGGAGAAAGCCAGGATCTTGCGCAGCGCGCCTTCCAGTTCACGCACGTTCGAGCGCAAATGCTTGGCGACAAAAAATGCCACATCCTCCGACAAACTCACGCCTTCCGACTGCGCCTTGCGCATCAGGATCGCCACGCGCATTTCAAGCTCGGGCGGCTCGATCGCGACCGTCAGGCCGGAGTCGAAGCGCGAAATCAGCCGGTCGTCAATACCCGAAATCTCCTTCGGATACGTATCGCTCGTGATGATCACCTGCGCCTTGTTCGCCACCAGCGCCTCGAACGCGTAGAAAAACTCTTCCTGCGTCCGCGATTTACCCGAGAAGAACTGGATATCGTCGATCAGCAGCAGGTCGAGCGAATGGTAATAACGCTTGAAGTCGTCGAAAGCCTTGCGCTGGTAGGCCTTCACCACGTCCGACACGTATTGCTCCGCATGGATGTAGCGAATGCGGGCGCCAGCCTTGTCCTGCAGCAACTGATTACCGATTGCGTGAATCAGGTGGGTCTTGCCCAGGCCCACGCCGCCGTACAGGAACAGCGGGTTGTACGAGATGCCGGGGTTATCGGCGACCTGGATCGCGGCTGCGCGGGCGAGCTGATTCGCCTTGCCGGTCACGAAGTTGTCGAAAGTGAGAACGGGGTTGAGCTTCGAACGCTCGTAGGCGGAATCGCTCTCCCCGTTCGACGACGCCGTACCGCCCGGCCGCCAGGTCCGGCGCGCGACGGCGGCTTCGTTGGCGTCGAGGCTCGGCAGGTCGAGATCGCCGTTATCGGCCTGGTCGTTATGTTGCAGGGATTGCGCGTGCTGCGCGGCTTCCGCCGCGAGCGCATTGATATGGGCGCTCGCGTTCGCGTGGCCCCCATTGTTTCTTTCAGCAGGTTCGGCCGCCGCGCGCTGCATGGACGGGGAAACGGGTGCGGCGGCAGGCGCGGATGCAGCGGACGATGCAGGCGCGCCGCCCATCGCCTTGCGGGCCGTGGCTTTGGGGTCCAGAACAAACTGGATATCGACGGGCGCGTGCCAGAAATCCCGGGCCAGATCGGCGATACGGCCGGAAAACTGGCTTTTCACCCAGTCGAGCTTGAACCGGTTGGGCGCGGCGATGCGCAGCGTGCTCGCATCGGCATCGAAGTCGACCAGGGCCAGCGGTTTGATCCATGTGACGTACTGCTGCGGCGTAAGTTCGCGCTCCAGCAATGCGGAACAGTGTTGCCAAAAATCGTTCATCGAATGCAGTCGTTAGGGTTTACCGCGAGTCCTGCCGCCGCCCTCGCCGCCACGCGGCGACAAGGCCCGGTGCGCGCGGGCAAGCGTGCCCCGAAGCCTTGCTCACCCTGCTTTTGCGGGTGATGCAGCGGACCGGGACAACGTGCGGTTACGTCGGATTGAGCGGAGATTCTAACGCCAAATGCAACCTCGGCGCGAGTTATCCACAGGGACGGACCACGACGCGTATCAAATCGCCGGGCCTGTGGACTTCTTCGAAAACCGCTCGCCATGCCTCGTAACCTATTGACGGTCAATAGGAAAACGGTTTAAATAGCGGGTTCCGCAAAACCCGAATTCCTGTACCACCGGCCGGTGTGTCGCCTTTTTGCGTCGCTTACGTCTGGCCGGCGGTCCGTTTTTACCCAAGTGAGACCAACATGAAACGCACTTACCAACCTTCCGTTACCCGCCGCAAGCGTACTCACGGCTTTCGCGTCCGTATGAAGACGGCCGGTGGCCGCAAGGTGATCAACGCACGTCGCGCCAAGGGCCGCAAGCGCCTGGCTGTTTAAGGTCGCTTTTGACGGCGCGCCCCGGCACTCGCCCAGACGCGTGCGACGGCCAGGTGTGCAGCACGACAAGCTCCGGACAGGAAACCAGTCAGTTGCGAGCGAGTGCCGCGTTCCCCAAGGCCGCAAGGCTGCTGAAAACGGATGAATACTCATCCGTTTTTCGTTTGCGCCCCTGGCGCCGGTCGCCGCACTTTGTTCTGTACGGCAAGCCGACAGGCAACGAGGCGCGGCTGGGCTTGGTTATCGGCAAGAAGTTTGCGCCGCGCGCGGTGACACGCAACCTGATCAAGCGCTTGGCACGCGAGGCATTCCGGCTTCGGCGTGCGGAGCTTGGCGGCTGGGACATCCTGCTGCGGCTGCATGCGAAAATAGACCGCAAGGCCATGCCGAGCGCGAAATCGCCGCCGCTGCGTACGTTGTTTCGCGAAGAGATCGACGGCCTGCTTGACCGTGCAGTGCGCGAAGCCGCGCGGCGCTTGGGCGAGCAGGGTTCATCGACTGTCGTCAACGACCCACCCGCGCCTGCGGGCTCATGAGCCGCTTCAGGCGCACACCGGCTTGGTCCGGCGTCGACCCGAGCGCGAATTCTATGCAGACGGCACGAATTGCAGAAACGGCGTTGATCGCCTTATTACGCTTCTACAAGGTTGCGGTGAGCCCCATGCTCGGCAACCGGTGCCGCTTTTACCCATCGTGTTCTGACTACGCGCGCGAAGCAATCCAGTATCATGGCGCCGCGCGTGGCTCATTCCTCGCAGCAAAACGTCTGTGCCGCTGCCATCCGTTTTCGGCTGGCGGCATCGATCTGGTCCCCGTGCCTCCGTCCGCCGCCGGCTGCGTTCAGCAGGATGGCGCGCCAGCGGCCGACCCAGTCGACGACTCTGCCCCGAGCTCATCGAATTCGCCAGATCCATCTCCGGATCCGGCAAATTCAGTGAGTTCAAACCCCCACGGCGCCAATAACGCGCTTTTCGATCGACACTGAGACAACGCATGGATATCAAACGTACCGTCCTATGGGTCATCTTTTTCATGTCGGCTGTCATGCTGTTCGACAACTGGCAACGTGACCATGGGCGCCCGTCGATGTTCTTCCCGAGCGCCGTCCCGACCAAGACGGTCGGCAGCGCTGCACCGGGAACCACGACGCCGGGCACGCAAGCCTCCGATTTGCCGGCCACGCCAGGCGTACCCGGCGCTCCGGTCGCGCCTGGTTCGAACGCACCCGCGTCGAGCGCCGCAGACCAGCTCGTGAATTTCTCCACGGACGTCTACTCCGGCCAGATCGATACTCGCGGCGGCACGCTGTCGAAGCTGTCGCTCGTGAAGGAAGGTGACGGCAAGCAGCCGGATCTGTACATCACCCTCTTCGACCACACCGCGACGCACACGTATCTCGCGCGCACGGGCCTGCTCGGCGGTGATTTCCCGAACCACAACGACGTCTTCACGCTCGTCCCGGGCAGCCAGACCACGATGGGTGACGGCAAGACGTTGTCGATCTCGTTCGAGTCGCCGGTGAAGGGTGGCGTGAAGGTCATCAAGACCTACTCGTTCACGCGCGGCAGCTATGTGATCGGTGTGGACACGAAGGTGCAGAACGTCGGCACTGCCCCGGTTACGCCGCGCCTGTACATGGAACTGGTGCGCGACGACTCGCCGGTGGAAACGCCGCGCTTCTCGCATACGTTCATCGGGCCGGCTGTCTATACCGAGCAGCATCATTTCCAGAAGATGACGTTCAGCGATATCGCCAA
Source organism: Caballeronia udeis (assembly GCF_001544555.2). Classification (GTDB taxonomy): domain Bacteria; phylum Pseudomonadota; class Gammaproteobacteria; order Burkholderiales; family Burkholderiaceae; genus Caballeronia; species Caballeronia udeis. Next base: position 19,326 of record NZ_FCOK02000026.1, read on the forward strand.
GGGCAAGGAAGATTTCGCGACTTCTGCGGATAACGGCTGGATTGCGATGGTGCAGCATTACTTTGCGTCGGCGTGGATTCCGCAGCAGGGCGTGAAGCGCGATATCTACGTGCAGAAGATCGATCCCACGCTGTATCGCGTAGGCGTGCAGCAGCCGTTGCAGACCATCGCACCGGGGCAGACCGTAGACGTCCAGGCACGGCTTTTTGCCGGTCCGGAAGAAGAGCGGATGCTGGAAGGCGTCGCGCCAGGCCTCGAGCTCGTGAAGGACTACGGCATGGTGACGATTATCGCCAAGCCGCTGTTCTGGCTGCTCGAGAAGATCCATAGCTATGTGGGCAACTGGGGCTGGTCGATCATCCTGCTCACGCTGTTGATCAAGGCCGTGTTCTTCCCGTTGTCGGCGGCAAGCTATAAGTCGATGGCGCGCATGAAGGCCATTACGCCGCGCATGACGCAACTGCGTGAACGGTATAAGGGCGATCCGCAGAAGATGAATTCGGAGCTGATGGCGCTCTATAAAACCGAGAAGGTGAATCCGTTCGGCGGCTGTCTGCCGGTCGTCGTCCAGATTCCGGTGTTTATCTCGCTGTATTGGGTGTTGCTGTCGTCGGTGGAAATGCGCGGTGCGCCGTGGGTCTTGTGGATTCACGATTTGTCGCAGGCCGATCCGTTCTACATCCTGCCGGTGCTGATGGCCGTGTCCATGTTCCTGCAAACGCGGTTGAATCCCACGCCGCCGGACCCGGTTCAGGCGAAGATGATGATGTTCATGCCGCTGGCGTTCTCGGTCATGTTCTTCTTCTTCCCGTCGGGACTGGTGCTGTATTACGTCGTGAACAACGTGCTTTCCATCGCGCAGCAGTATTACATCACGCGCATGATGGGGCAGAAGAAGGTCGCCAAGGCTTAAGCCTTTGATCTTCGGTTGGATTGAAAACGCCCGGCTTGCCGGGCGTTTTTGTTTCTGCTTCCGCGAATCTCGTTTGTATAAGCGTCTTAGCGCTTCCCACCCGTCCCATAAAATTGGTCGATGAGTTCTTCAAGCAAATACCGGTGATGCGACGAAAGCGCCTCGATCTTCGAAGCCAGTTCGAGCGTCTCTTCGGAAGCCGGATACTTCTCGTCGTGCGTGATCGGCTTCGGTACGTTTTGCGGATTCCCGCTTGGCGGTGGTCCGTAATGAAGCCAGTGCTGTTCGACCTTGAACCACTCGGCGAGCGTCGCCAGTTTGTCGGCAGTGGGAATTGAACGCGCGGTCAGCCACTTATGCGTGGTTTGCGGCGAAACGGGTTCGCCGTGATAACGCAAATTGAAATGCAAAGCGAGATCGGTTGCGCCACGCATTTTCTCGGGCGCGCGTGTCATCGAAAATTTGAGCCGATCCGAAAAATCGGTTTTCTCTTTGGGTGTTGGCATGGTCGCGATTGTGCGAGGCAAACGCTATGGCGGAGTCAACCGCTCGCGTTAGATATGGCGCACCTTCCCCATTTTTAGCGCGTTCAGGAAAAATAACTCGAGAATGCCGCGATGACTGATTGATCCGGGTGACCCAATAGCGAGAACATTTGCACCCAATGAAACGATGCGCACCGACATCCATTCCGATGCTTCATCATATCCCACATAAGATAAATTAAGAATTCTCCTAGCAATTCGTGCGGCGCAGCGAAACGAAAGCGCCGCGCTACAATGCCGCCACTCGTTCACCCGCATTTCGCTGGAAAAAACCATGTCCAATAACGACACCGATCCGATTGTCGCGATCGCCACCGCGCCGGGGCGTGGGGGTATCGGCGTGATCCGGCTGTCGTTCGGGCGGGCGGGCGAAGCGGCGGCGAAGCACGCAATGCTTGCGCTGTGCGGCCAGTTGCTCGACGCGCGACACGCGAGCTATGTGCCGTTTATTGATGCACGCGGTGAGGCGATCGATCGCGGCATTGCGCTGTATTTCCCCGCCCCCCATTCCTACACTGGCGAACACGTGCTCGAGTTGCAGGGACACGGTGGGCCGATCGTGCTGCAACTGCTGTTACAGCGTGCTGTGGATACCGGTCGTGAATTCGGCGTGCGCCTGGCCGAACCCGGTGAGTTCACACGCCGCGCCTTCCTTAACGACAAGCTCGATCTGGCCCAAGCCGAGGCTGTCGCCGATTTGATCGAGGCGAGCACGGAAGCCGCCGCGCGCTCGGCGGGCCGCTCGCTCGACGGCGCTTTCTCGCGCGAAATCCATGCGCTTGTGGAAGACGTGATCACGTTGCGCATGCTGGTCGAAGCGACACTCGATTTCCCCGAGGAAGAGATCGATTTCCTGGAAGCCGCCGATGCCCGTGGCAAGCTCGCGCGCATCCGTGCCTTGCTCGACAAAGTGCTCGCCGACGCTCGTCAGGGGGCGCTGCTGCGCGAGGGGCTGTCGGTCGTGCTCGCGGGGCAGCCGAACGTGGGCAAATCGTCGTTGCTGAACGCATTGGCGGGCGCGGAACTCGCCATCGTGACGCCGATTGCGGGCACGACGCGCGACAAGGTCACGCAGACTATTCAGATTGAAGGCATCCCCCTGCATGTCGTCGATACCGCCGGTCTGCGCGAAACGCAGGATGAGGTGGAGCGGATTGGCATTGAGCGGACTTGGGGGGAAATCGGCCGCGCGGATGTCGTGCTGCATCTGCTGGACGCACGCGAGGCGTTGAGCGCCGACGATGCAGCAATTTCGGCGCGTTTTCCCGTGGGCGTGCCGGTCGTGCGTGTGCTGAACAAGGTGGATCTGGCAGGTGTTGGGGCATCGGCGAGCATGGCCGGTGATGGCGTGCGCGAAGTACGTTTGTCTGCGAAAACCGGCGATGGTATTGCGTTATTGCGTAGCGAATTGCTCAAGATTGCCGGCTGGCAGGCGGGCGCGGAAAGTATCTATCTGGCGCGCGAGCGGCATTTGATTGCGCTGCGCGCGGCGCGGGAACATCTGGCAATTGCGGCGGATCACGCGGACCAGAATTCACAAGCGCTCGATTTGTTCGCAGAAGAGTTGCGGCTTGCGCAGGATCAACTCAATTCGATCACCGGGGAGTTTAGTTCCGATGACCTGCTAGGCGTGATTTTCAGCCGGTTTTGTATTGGGAAGTAGTGCGTTGCCCAAGGACGTCTCGCGATGTCTGACGAATAACGGAATTCCCTGTGACACGAGGAAGAGGGCGCCTGACAGTTATCCAATCGCGTCTATTGGCATCCAGCAAATGAAGGTGCACACCAGCCGCTGTGTCCCCATTCATGTGTACCGAAGATGCCAAGAACCGCCGCACCGCTGAATGACACCCGCATCAAGGCCCTGAAACCAAAGGCGGCGCGTTATCGTGTTTCCGATGGCAGCTTGGTGTTGGAGATCATGGCATCGGGACCGAAAGTGTGACGGTACCGGTATCGCTGCACGGCGAGCGTCAGCCGATGGAGACTATCCGGCAATAGGATTGCAGGATGCTCGCGAGGAAGTCAGCGAGTATGCCAAAATCGTTGCAAAGGGCGTGTTGTGTATTGCGCACGCCAGGAAAGCCCGCGGCGTCCCGACAATGGCGCTGTAGACGCGAACCGTTATCAAGCGGCTATTCGAATACGCGGTGGCGCGCCAGCGTCCACTGACAACCCAGCTCACGCCGTGGTTGTTCGCGTGGTTGCAACTCAAGACCGCTGCACTCGCGTATTTACGCCGGACGAGATCGGCATGGTGCTTCACGCGGTCTATGAATCGGACATCCGGCGGCCAATGAAGCTCGCTCTTCATCTGCTTGTGCTCTCACCGTGGTGCACAAGGCCGAGCTGATGGGAGCGATGCAGTCCGAATTCGATCTTGACGCTGGCGTGTGGAAGATCCCCGGCGACCAATCGTACTCCCGGGTTCCCGTCGCGTAGTGCCGATTGAAGTGGAATCACGGGAAATAGCGGGCTCAGACCGAGTAAGGATTGGTAAGGTAGAATTCCGTCCAAACTACCGGGCTGGAACATGCGAACCTTGGGATCTGCTTTTCTAGCATCGCCGCATGATAGCGATAACAATTTCCTCATCCTGCGCCTTCTTGCTGCATCGCTCGTGGTCTATGGTCACACCCTTGGCATGGGTGCACCGTGCCCGGAGTGCTTCGATTTTGTTTCGAGATGGTTGAATTATCGGTATTCCGGTGACCTTGGCGTCCAGATGTTTTTTGTGCTCAGTGGGTTTCTCGTTTTCGCCAGCTATGATCGCAGCTGCAATCTCGTCACGTTTGCGAAGGCGCGCGCTCTGAGAATTTTCCCGGGCCTCGTCGTATGTGTGCTGCTGATGGTCTTTGTCGTCGGCCCGTCAATGACGACAATATCGATGCATGACTATTTTTCGTCCGACCGAACTCGCGAATATTTCTTCAGCAACGCTAGCCTCTACAGAGCAATCGCCGATCTTCCCGGCGTGTTCCTGAGCAATGCAGTCCCGAACATTGTCAACGGTCCGCTCTGGACACTTCCAATTGAGTCGCGGTTTTACCTGTTTGTCGCCCTTATCGGTTCTATCGGGCTGAGCGCAACCCGGTGGAGTGCAAACGCGACCGTCTCGGCAATGTGCCTGATGGCACTTTTTTTGCCTGATTTCCTACCCATGGTAGGCACCGATCCGTCCTACCACCGGCTCGGAGCATTTTTCGCTGCTGGCGTTTTGCTATACGTCAATCGAAACTCGGTGCCTCTGAACGCGGGCATTGCGGTCATGCTGGTCCTCTGCGCGGTGTTCTCATTCGGATCATCGACATTCGACTTTGCCGCTGGCTTAGTGATCGTCTACGGTGTGTTCTGGCTGGGTTTCACCAAGAAATTGCGGCTGCCGAGATTCATCCAGGACTATTCATACGGCATCTATCTATATGGATGGCCGGTCGCGCAGACGATTACGCACCTCAGGCCGCAGATGGGCGGCTATTGGCTGGTCGCCGCCACGCTCGCGGCCTCTTGGGTCGTAGGGGCAACCTCATGGTTTTTTGTCGAAAAACCATGCTTGGCGTTGAAAAAAAAGGCTGGCCATCAAAGGTTGTCTACGAGCGATGTGGCCGGGGCGATGTGAACCCTCTCTCAGGAAGCGCCTGTTAGGCGCCAATACCATTCAGCAAGTACGCTGTGCCATCGGCCGCCTCTTGGCGGCTTTTGTGCATCTGGTACCTGCAATTTGGCATCAGCATGTGTGCCCCGTTCCAGATAGCCGGGACGTTGGTGTCGGTCACCTTATGCAGCCCGACGCAGTCCGGCAGCATCGGGCGCGACTACACGCCGTCTCCCGGTGCCCCAGAGAAAATTATTGCGGAAGCTGAAACGGCTTGTAAGTTCCGGTATTCTTTTGTCGACCCACAATCAAAAGGGACGAGAGATGCCTGACAGATTCGCCGCAACGCAGCCGAGGATGGGGTTTGAGAATCTCCCGGAAACGGGACTATCCGGTATCTGCCCCGTCTGTGGAAACGACTCGATATTCGCCGGATTCACAGAGAATCTGCGCGAATCAGGGATCTGCAGTAGTTGCGGGTCGTACAACCGGCAGCGGCAAATGGCACTCACTATCAGGCAGTCATTTGATTGTCATCAAAGTGGGCCATTTCACTTCCCCTCCGGATTCTCGATCTACAACGCGGAGTCGAACGGCGCTCTCCACCACCAGCTCCATGCAACCAGTCAATACACGTGCTCCGAATATTTCGGGGATGACGTAGAGCGGGGTTCCGAGGTCAATGGCGTATTGCATCAGGATCTGCAGGCGCTCACCTTCACAGACAACCAGTTTGATGCAGTCCTTTCAAGCGACGTGTTCGAGCATATGCCGCGGCCATACGACGCCCACCGAGAGGTGTTCCGTGTGCTCAAACCAGGCGGACGGCATATTTTCACAGTTCCGTTCGCACCGCACTATCCTCGCGATGACGTGCGGGCAGCGATTGTCGACGGCAAGATCGTGTATTACGGAGAGAAATATTTCCATGGAGATCCGGTCAGACCAGATCAAGGCGTGCTGGTGTGGACGATTTTCGGATTACAGATGCTCGACGAACTGGAACGCATCGGCTTCAAGGTGACATTCGAAAATCTCTATGCGCCCGACAGCGGAATCGTGGGACCGGCTTCGATAGTGTTCTCGGCTCAAAAGCCGTCTTCCGTCGGCATCATTGCATCTCGGCGCCCGGAAGGCCGAATCCATACCCTGGATGGTTCTGCACATTCCGATCCCGCCTAGTTTCATAGCGCCGGTGCAGTGTTTCCTCTTTGATACATGGCCACTGTGCCGATGGCCGCGCTACAGCGCCTAGTGTGACAGATGGACGCGACCGTCGGAGCTGGTCAGCGCGTGCTTGTCGCAATCGGGAGCGGGCGAGAACAGGTCGGATGACGCGTGACGGCGGTGAAGATTCGCGCTGAGCACGAACGAAACAAGATTCCCACCGGCCAATTCGACGCTCAGTTCGATGCCGATACCTCAACGGGCTCGATAGCGACTCCCTCGTTCCAAACCGTGCCGTAATGAATTGGACTCGGTTGGGGTGCCTTTAGCCAGCTTTGAGCAACCTTACGACCCCAGGAATGACGGACATTGATGCGATAGTGGGAGTATCCAGGGACTCAGCCGCACCAACGTGGTCGACCAGTTCTTTGATGACACCGATCATGCCGGCGCTGTGCGATATCAGACGGCTTGCGAAACCCGAGGGAGTTTTCCCTTCGAACATAGGCGCCTGAATTGATGCCCCATCCGGCCAATCTTGCCAATAACCAGTTCCCCAGTCTTCGATGTAGTAACGGCCGCCAGGCTTGAGCCACTGGATCGCGACGTCATAGCAACTCTTGGTCAGCTCCCCAACGTGGCTGGCATCGTCGATGATGATGTCGGCACGCTGAGGAACGTGAGTTCTAAAGACTGCGTCAAGGCCCTCCCTATCTCCTTGCTCTCCGTAAGCCAAAGCGATGTTTTTCCCTTGGAATGTAGCTCGCTCCGGCTGGGAATCAATGCCAAGAATAGATGCATTTGGAAAGTAGCGACCGAGCGTTTCGAGGAATTGGCCCCTAAAAACCCCAATTTCCACAATGGTCAGCGGCGCATCCCGAAGCGACTTGAACTCGTCTTCGTAGTACATCAGGTAGGAGAACGGCTTGGAATATTCACCATCAGGAGCGCCGCAAATTGGGCCGGCATCAACCCAAGTGTCGTGCAGATTTTTCTCATGCATGAGCCGCCCCCGTTCACTAACAATTAGCAATTATCGGTAAGGATCCGGCACAGTATAGACGTTGTCGCCTTCCGGAGTTTGGAGTGGCAGATGCTGCCGGGACTAACGCCGGTATCCTGCCACGATGGGCAAACCCAAAGCGGAGGGGGACCGCGATGCGTCCACACAGGGGTTATGTGGTCTGGTCCCAACCCGTCCGAAATACCAACTTGGGTTGCGAACCGACGCCGATGCTGGACTCCCCCGAACACGGCGTTGTCCTTGGTTGGAATCCAGATCCAGAGGCCAATCACAGCGACCTCTAGTCCAGGCAGACTCGCGTCGATGATAATTTTGGCATCAATCAGACAGCCTTCTCAATAATCCAATTATCTCGAGGACGCTGCACAAACGGGTGGCACTCACCTTTTAAGGTATACATTTCCGACGCATGGTCCGCCTTGCCTTGTTCCGCAAGCCTGTTGAGCCTTTCCGCCGGGCTCGTCCACCCGCCCCTCAAACCGCCTTCTTCCAAGCCGCCGCAAACACCCCCGCCCCGATCAACATCGCACCGCCGGTTCGATTCACCGTCCGCTGCACGCCGGGCCGCCGAATCGCCTGCCGCGCGACCGAAGCGAGCATTGCATAGGCAAACGCATTCGCCGCCGCCAAGCCCACAAACGTCGCCTCCATGATCGCAATCTGCGAAATGCTCGCGACATGCGGATCGATGAATTGCGGCAGAAATGCGATGAAGAAAATGATGCTCTTCGGATTAAGCGTGGTCACGGCGTAAGCGTGAGCGACGATCCGCCCCGTGCGCAATTCTTCGGGCACGCTGAGCGCATCGGCGTCTGTCACCGGTGCGCGCCATAACTTGATGCCCAGATAAACGAGATACGCCGCGCCCACCCATTTCAAGACCATGAACAGTTCCGCCGATGCCGCGAGCAACACGCCGAGCCCGAGCATGGAAGCGGTCATCGACGTGAGGTCGCCCAACGCGACGCCGGCCGTCGTGGCAAGCGCATATTTGCGGCCGTGGCCGAGCGCATAGGACACGACCAGCAGCACGGTCGGCCCGGGAATGGCGACAAGGATGGCGGAGGCGATTGCGAACGGCAGCCATTGAGCGAGAGTCATGGGAGCTCCTGTGGAAAGCGTCGATTAATCCATGAAGATCCGCGTCTGACAAGAGACTGTGTAAAAAAAGCTGGAAGCCTCGAAACGACCCGAAGCGCGCTGCCGTTACCCAGAGAACGCCGCCACGCATCAAGTACCTGACTAGAAACGATTTCATCTGCAAAATCACGTTTCCGTACTCGATTACCGTCTTCGGCACAGATTCTGCTTAGTATTAACGGGCTTTGACCAGCAACGACGCCGGTAATTTGCAGTGTCTCCTCCCTCATTCGTGAGGTTAATGCCCGGTTCCAGCGAACCGGGCATTTTTTTATGGTTCTTTTATTTGCGCCGCATCATTCGGCGTTTTTGATGACAGCGCCGCGCGCTTAAAGCCGCTTAAATCCAAAAGGCCTTCCTGCGACAATCTGTCTTGTTGCGAACGCACACAAGTTGTGCTTGCCTCTTGAAAATTCTCGTCTAGGATAAACGCTGCAGATTAATAACTAGCCACTGAATACATAGCTAAATCCCCGCTAAAGAGTTGCATGGAGGCTATAGATGAAAAAGCGTGCCATTGCTGGTTTTGCGATGATCGGCTTATGTAGCGCGATCGCCACGGCCCACGCCCAGGACAAGGCGATCCATCCGCAACAAACGTTCAGTTTCATGCCTAATGCCTTCGGTTGTTTATCGAAGGACAAATTCGATTCCGCCGATCAGCATGCCCAGGCCGGCGAGCAGCAGAAAATGCAGGAATTCTTCTCGGGATTCCAATGCATCCCGACTCCGGAAGACGCTCATTTCCGTGTAGTGCAGGTTGTCGGCCATGATGTCGAATTTGTGAATGCTTCAAACAGCGACACCCAAGGCTTGTGGACCGCAGACCGATTTATCAAGCAGTGAATTAATCACATACTGATCACGGTTTAAAAGGATAACGGCGGCGTAAAAGCCGCCGTTCGCTTAAGCGCGTGATTATCTCGCGGAGTGAATTTATTCGCGCCCGCTGGATGGACTGCACGTCCTCGCGGGACACTCTTACGCCGCATCGGCAGCGTGAGAAATCAGGTCCCAAGCCGCACCCGTTTTCCCCGCAGCCCTCCCCTCCATCAGCTATTCCCCGCAACGAGCGAACGCGTTCGGTATCATCACGCGTCGAACGTCGTCGAATGTGATTCGGAACGCGTCCGCACGCAGCGGTTCCGCCCGAAACATCCGTTCCGAATTCCCCTTTTTCCGGCCTCTCAAACAGGCTTTCCGGTGTTGCATGGCCCTTAAATCCACAATCTACAAAGCTGAACTGCAAATCGCCGACATGGATCGGCACTACTATGGCGACCACGCGCTGACCATCGCCCGCCATCCGTCGGAAACAGACGACCGGATGATGGTGCGTGTCGCCGCGTTCGCGCTATTCGCAAGCGAACGCCTCGAATTCACAAAAGGCTTGTCAGATACAGATGAACCCGACCTCTGGCAAAAGGATCTGACCGGACAAATCGAAACGTGGATTGAAGTTGGCCAGCCGGAAGAACGGCGCATCGCGAAGGCGAGCGGACGCGCGGATCGGGTCATCGTGATCGCGTATGGCGGCCGCACCTCCGAAATCTGGTGGCAAGGCGTCAAGGCGAAAGTCGAACGGATGCAAAACGTCACCGTCTGGTCGCTCACGGACGGCGTGGCGGCGGCGCTCGGTGCGTTGGCCGAACGCACCATGCGGCTTCAATGCACCGTGCAGGACGGCGAGGCGTCGCTGGGCAGCGCTACCGTCGATCCGGTTGCTATCGACTGGACGGTTTTCAAGGGAAAACCGCGCTGACTGAATGACCTGGCCGGGCGCCGGTCAGGCTTCCGGCGGACCCTTCAGTTCGACAAGATTTCCTTCCAGGTCGAAGAAGTACAGCGACGGGCCGAAGCCTTCAGCGCCGTATCGACGGGCTTCTTCCCCCAGACGCACGCCGTTCTCAAGCAGATGCGCACGCAACGCGGCGGAATCGAACGGTTCCACGCGCAGGCACAAATGATCCATGTTGTTGCCCGCGCCCGGAGTACCGCTTTCCGGCCGGTCGATCTTCGCGCCCACCGCCAGCAGATCGATCAGCGAGCGACCCGCGCGCATCTGCACCAACCCAAGCTCACGCTGTTCCTTCTCTACCGGACAGCCCAGCACGGTCTGGTAGAAACCAACCATGGCATCGAGGTTCGCACAGCGAATCACCACGTGATCAATCTCGCGGATGGGTATCTGCATTGCATGTCTCCCTTCTTAGCGTATGACGGCCGGTGAATTAGTCTGAATCAGCCTAGGTCAATCAATAAAGCAGCTTGAAGTTTAGCGAGTGTTGCGAAACAGCACGGTGCTAAAGGCTGCGAAATGTATAGACGAAAAAAAGTCCGCTCGTTGCGGAGCGGACTGAATCCATATCAGGAGGAGACATGGAGGAGACAGTTCCGATATTACACAGCCGATAGGAGCGATGCAACACTTATCGTAGTAAAAACCCCTATGGTGGTGATGTGTCGCATCTGTGCGTCATTTGTCCATGTGTTCACACCCCCGTCACTCAAGGCCGAAATGACAGAGCAAGATCCGGCGAGTACCTATAGACGTCCGCCTCTAAAGTAGTCACGTACCCTTCGCAAACCGAGGATTGTGATGAAAACCGAACACAGTATCGCCACTTTTTCCGACGATGAAACCCGTTGGAACGCCTTGTCGACCCGCGATTCAAGCGCCGACGGCGAGTTCTTCTATGCCGTTCGTACGACCGGCGTGTTCTGCCGCCCATCGTGTGCGTCGCGGCAGCCACGGCGTGAAAACGTCGAATTCTTCGATACCCCGCAGCAAGCCGAAGCCGCGGGTTACCGGGCGTGCAAGCGGTGTCAGCCGGGCAGTCTGTCGCGCGAGCTGGCCATTGTGGAGCGGGCGTGCAAGGTGCTCGACGCCGACCCGCAACAACGCGTCACGCTTGCCGAATTGAGCCGCGCCGTGCATGTCAGCGCATTTCATTTGCAGCGGCTGTTTTCACGTGTAGTCGGCGTGTCGCCGCGGCAATACCAGGCCGCCCGCCGCGCGGATGCGCTACGCGGTGCGCTCCAGCGTGGCGACGACGTGACGCGCGCCATGCACGACGCAGGCTTCGGCTCGACATCGCGGATGTATGACGCCGCGCCGGCCGAGTTGGGGATGACGCCGTCGACTTATCGACGCAAGGGAGCCGGGTTGGTCGTGCATTTCGCCACGGCCCAGACGGCGCTCGGGATCGTGCTGGTCGCGGCAACGGCCAAGGGCATCTGCAAGATCGCTTTCGGCGATAACCCGGCCGCGCTCGAAGCCGATTTGGCGCAGGAGTTGTCGGACGCTGAACGGATCGAGGATCAGGCGCGGCTTGCGCCGTTTATCGCGCAGATTGACGCCTATCTGCGCGGCACGCGCGAGCACTTCGACCTGCCGCTCGACATCAGCTCAACTGCTTTCCAGCAGCGCGTATGGGATGCGTTACAGAGGATTCCGTACGGCCAGACGCGCAGTTATTCCGACATCGCGGAGACGCTCGGGTCGCCGCGGGCGGTGCGGGCGGTGGCGAATGCGTGCGCGTCGAACCCGGTGGCTCTTGCCATTCCTTGCCATCGCGTGGTGCATAAGGATGGCGCGCTGGCGGGGTATCGATGGGGCACTGCGCGCAAGATCGCGTTGTTATCGACGGAAAAAGAGCATCGGGTGGCAGCGCCGCTTGAAACCGTTGGCGCGGAGGATCGGGGTTGATGGCACGCTCGCCGGGTTTCCGGGCTTGTGGCATCTGAATTACTCTAAACGATACGATGCCCGTTAGCATCCTGATCGCCCGATCCGCCCTGTTTTCGAACGCGCCCAAATTGCCACAAAATAAACCTGCCCGCATCCAGCTGCCCTACGTCGAACCTTACGATTGGCCCCGCGTGCTGCGATTTTTCGCGGGGCGCGCGACGCTTGGCGTCGAAGCGGTGGAAGACGGTTCGTATCGCCGTGCAATCGAGTGGCTCGGCGATCCGGGCACGCTCAGCGTGACACGGCACGCCAGCAAACCTTGTCTCGTCGCGACGCTGGAGGGCGCGGCGAGCCGTCACGCGAAAGCAATTGGCGAACATCTGACGCGCATGTTCGACCTTCAGGCCGATGCACCGGCCATCGCCGCCCATCTCGGCCGGGATCCGTGGTTCGAACCGCTGACGCGAGCCGTGCCGGGGTTGCGCGTACCCGGCGCGTGGTCGGGCTTCGAGCTGGTCGTGCGCGCAATAGTCGGCCAGCAGGTCAGCGTGAAAGCGGCATCGACCATTGTGGGAAGGCTGGTCGAGCGCGCCGGTACACCCCTGACCGATCACCCGCACCCCGGCACCGCCTGGCGTTTCCCGACACCCGCCGCGCTGGCCGAGGTCGATCTGGAGAAAATCGGCATGCCGGGCAAACGCGTGGCCGCATTGCAGGGGTTCGCACGCGAAGTCGCAGCGGGCTCGCTGCCGCTGGACGATCCGCATGCGGACCGCGCCGAACTGCGGGCCGCGTTGCTGGCCATGCCGGGCATCGGCCCATGGACGGTGGAATATGTCGCAATGCGCGCACTACGCGATGCCGACGCGTGGCCCGGCACCGACCTGATCCTGATGCAGGCGCTGGTCGCCCGCGATCCCTTGATGGCAAAAGCGCCTGCCCTGCGCGCCCGCGCTGAGGCGTGGCGGCCCTATCGCGCGTATGCTGCTCTGCACGTGTGGAACGAAATCGCGGATCGGGCGGGATCGGCAAAAGGCGGGTGAGACTCCGCGTCGCCGCCAAGTGCGTCCAAAGCGCATCCTGAAATCCGCCGTCGCTTACACAGCCGAATCGAAGGTCCCGCATCATTCGTCGAAAAACCGTCGCTGCAACCCGCGGTCCAAACTGCTCGAATTCGCGCAAACCCTTATCCGGCAAGGGTTCAAGCACGTCTTACACTGAGATGTTAAAGTGCCCGCTACCCAAAAATCTGGTTCGGCGCATTCCGTTCGGCGCCTGACACGCAACCGTCGCAGCAATGGCAAATACGAATTTCTCATCTCCGTCCAACAGCGCTCTCCTGCGCCGCTTATCCGCGCTCACCAGCGGCCCGCAAGGCGCTGCGTTGCGTCAGGGGCTGCGCGGCATCGAGAAGGAAAGCCTGCGGGTGACGCGCGACGGGACGCTTGCCACCACGCCGCATCCGCGCACGTTCGGCTCGGCGCTCACGCATCCGCTCATCACCACCGACTACTCCGAGGCGCTGATCGAACTGATCACGCCAGCCGAGCACGACGCGGCGCGCACGCTCGAGCAGCTCGACGACTTGCATCGCTTCGCCTACGCGCATCTCGGCAGCGAATTGCTCTGGAACGACTCCATGCCCGGCGTGCTTCCCGCGGATCAGGACATCCCGATCGGCTGGTATGGCACATCGAATATCGGCATGTTGAAGCATGTTTACCGGCGCGGTTTGTCGCTTCGATACGGCCGCACCATGCAGTGCATTGCCGGGATTCACTACAACTATTCGCTGCACGAAGACGTGTGGCGCACGTGGGCCGCGCTCGATAACCGCAGCGCCGTACCGCTCGTCGATTTCCAGTCCGAACGATACTTCGCGCTGATCCGGAATTTTCGCCGCACAAGCTGGCTGCTGATGTATTTGTTCGGCGCATCGCCGGCGCTCAACCAGCAGTTCCTGCGCGATCGCCCGAATACGCTCGAGACCTTCGACGCCACCACGCGCTATCTGCCGTACGCCACCAGCCTGCGAATGAGCGACCTGGGCTACACGAACAACCCGGCGCAATCCGCGCTGCTGCCGAGCTACGACACGCTGGACGGTTATCTCGACACGCTCGCGAGAGCGGTCAGCGAGCCGTATGCGCCGTACGAAGCCATGGGCACGCAGCGCGACGGCGAATGGGTGCAGATCAACACGAACGTGCTGCAGATCGAGAACGAGTTCTACTCGACCATCCGGCCAAAGCGCGTCACGCAACCCGGCGAGCGGCCGTTGCATGCGTTGTCGTCGCGTGGCGTGCAATACATTGAAGTGCGCTGCCTCGATATCGACCCGTTCGAGCCGACCGGTATTTCGCTGGAAACCACGCGCTTCATGGACGCGTACCTGATGTATTGCGCAATCGAAGACAGCCCGCTTTTACCGCGCGCCGCCAACGAGGAAGCCAACGAAAACTTCGCGCGCATCACGAAGGAAGGGCGCAAGCCCGGCCTGACGCTGGCGCGCGACGGCCGCGAAGTCCCCATGCAAGGCTGGGCGGATTCGTTGCTCGACGCCATTGAACCGGTCGCGCAGGCGCTCGACGCGCTGCATGGTGTCGACGAATACATGGTCGCCCTGAAGGCCCAGCGCGCAAGGCTGGCCGATGTCTCGCTGACTCCATCCGCCCGCGTGCTTGCAACCATGCGCGAGCGGCATCAAAGCTTCAACGAATTTGCGCTTGAACTCAGCGCAAAACACGCCGATTACTTCCGCGGCCGTCCGCTCAGCGCACAAGCTGAGCGCGAAATGGCGGCGCTTGCTGAAAAGTCACTGGCCGATCAGGCAAGAATCGAGCGCGAAGAGGTCGGCTCGTTCGATGCCTTCGTCGGCGCTTATCGTGCTTACACGTTGAACCGCATCAGCGTTTGAACGACTAGGTGCCGGCTCCAAAGCCGGCGCCTAGCGCAATCCAGCAGCTTTTTCCTCGCCGCACAGGTTCAGTAGCGGCAACCCTTACTTGTTTTGCAACAGTGCGCAACGCGTGGAAACGCGCGCGCGCATGCCGGGTCTGAAATTAGCGACGCATCAGCTGAACCAGACCGATTGGCGGATGGCCGTACACGATCGGCCAGCCTGGACACACATCAAGGGGAGTAAGAAGAATGAGAAAACACCTGTTGGGAAGCGCAAGCCTGACCAAGACAGCGGCGATGAGTGCACTGGTGGCGGCAATCACCCTGCTGGCGGGTTGCTCGACAAGCGGCCAGATTGCCGGCGAGACCATGGAGCAGGCCACGGCGCCGCTCACCTGTACGAACAAGGCCGAATGTGACGCGTGGTGGGCGCGCGCCCAGGTTTGGGTAATCAACCACTCCGGATACAAGCTGCAAACCGTTACGGATTCGATCATCCAGACCGAAGGCCCCTCCGGCGGCAAACGCGACCTCGCGTACCAGATCACCAAGACCCCGAGCAACGAAGGAACAGCGACGATCGGCTTCGCCGCCCATTGCGACAACATGTTCGGTTGCGAGCCGAACCCGTGGAAGGCCGGCGCGGACTTCAAGCAGTTCGTGCGCGGCAGGCCATCGCAGATGGGCACGCCGGGAGGCGCGACGGCGTCCGGCAATGCGTTGCCGCCGGTTTCTCCTGTCCCGCCATCCCGGCCAATGCCGCAAAACCTGCCCGTACAGCCAATGCCGCCGACGCTTGAGAATCAGCCAGGACAATCCGGCCAGAACCTGACGCCGCAGTAGGTTTTCATCGATTATCTGCTGCAGAAGGCCGCGTCTTCCTCAGGAGACGCGGCTTTTGCTTATGCGATCAGGCAAACGCGCAGGAGGCGGTAATCGGTGAAAATGTGGCGGCTACATACTATTTAGTGCATCGACAGGATGCTTGCTATCGCCTCGATAGCCAAAACCCTTGCATAGGCATTGTTTTAATCTGGCGAGGTAATGGCCCTCGACTTCGCGCGTTTGGGGCGCCTGATGCGACGCACCGGCATGCGGCATGCCGCCGAAACGCCTAAGGGAAATTCGCCCTGCGAATCCCGCACGCTCCCACCGTTTCCCCCACCGGCATCATTCGCCGGTGTCTGATCGAACGCGCTCCGTCCAATACCCTCCGCACATCTCATTCAAAGCAACCTTGCCCTGTGCATTCTCCGGAAAGCCCGTGCCGACAGGCTGCGAGGCTTAAGCGGCAGCGTCTATCGGTTCCATCCACAGGAATTCACGCCATGCTCAGAAGCCGCGTGCCGTCCATCAAAGGACTCTCGATCGCAGCGCGCAAAACGTCCGCGATGAGAGACGCGGGACCGAAACAACACGCCCCATTCGCCAGCCAGCCGGTACTCGTACTGCGCAAGCGCCACTCTCGCGACCTAAAAACAACACTGCAAAAATTTGCTAAGGAATGCATCTTGAAAATCAATTGCATAGTCAATATTATTCTAAGCAACGAGTTACGCGCCAAGGCGCCACCCGAGACCATGTTCTGACCGACTGAAAGCATCGAAACATTCGGTGCGCAAATGGATTTACCCGATGAACCGCGCTGCCCAAACCACCCTCCTTCTCGGCCGACGCTTCGGCCACTCGCTCGTTGCCGCCTTGCTGCACGTCCTGCCGCCAAACCTGAGCTCATGGAAGCTGGCGCTCTACGTGATCGTGTTCTTGCTGCCGGGCGGATCGTTTGTCGTGCTGGGTGCCGCGTGGTTCGAAAACCGGCGTCCCCGCAAACCCTCCAAGCCCGCCCCCGCCAAAACCCCGCTGCTCTGCCGTCCGAAACACTGCGACGCCTGAGACCCGCGACGCCGTTCATGACGGGTCGCGCTTATGCAACTTCGGCAACTTTCGCCACGCCTGAGCGTCGCGTAACGACCCGTAACCGAATCCGCACGGCGAGTAACACTCAGCTTCCTTTCAAGCCGTTACCCTAACGGCTGCCCGACGCCCGCCCTTCAGGCGCGTTCAGTTACCATCTCGGACCGGTTGCACAAAGCGCTTCGCGTCGCGTCGGAGCGCACGCAACTTCCGACAGGAATCCAGAGCAGATGCCGTTCACCCGAATCCCCGTTTTTCCTCGCAAGTCCGCTATCGTGCTCGTTCTGGCACTGGCCGGTTGTGCCGTCGGTCCGAACTACAAACGCCCTGACACCGCCATTCCCGCATCGTATAAAGAGGCGCCGGAAGGCTGGAAAATTGCGCAGCCGTCGGACCGGGTGGATCGTGGAAACTGGTGGGCGATTTATAACGACCCGCAGTTGAATGACCTCGAAACGCGGCTGAACGCGTCGAATCAGACTATTGCTCAATTCGCGGCCGCTTACCGGCAAGCCCGGGCGCTGGTTTCAGAAGCACGCTCGGCGTATTTCCCTACGCTGGGGTTATCGGCGACGGGTTCGCGGGCGCGTTCCCCCGGCCGCTCGACCAGTTCCGGCTCAAGCGGCGGGGCGATTGGCAATAGTTACGATCTTTCCCTCGATGCATCGTGGGAACCCGATTTGTGGGGCACCGTCAGCCGGACGGTGGGCGCGCAGCGCGCCGGCGAGCAAAGCGCAGCGGCCGACCTCGCCAACGCGCGGCTCTCGGCGCAAGGCACGCTCGCACAAACCTACTTCCAGTTGCGTTCGCTGGACGCGCAGCAAAAGCTCCTCGATGACACCGTCGCCGCCTATCAGCGCACGCTGCAACTCACGCAGAACCAGTACGCGCAGGGCACGGCCGCCCGCTCGGACGTGATCCAGGCGCAGACGCAATTGCAATCGGCGCAAGCGTCGGCTATTGATAACGGCGTCGCCCGCGCGCAGTTCGAACACGCTATCGCCGTGCTGGTTGGCGAGCCCGCGTCCACGTTCTCTATCGCGTCATCGCCGCTCGACGCCACGCCGCCTGAGGTGCCGCTGCAACTGCCTTCAGCCATCCTCGAACGGCGGCCCGACATTGCATCCGCCGAGCGCAAGGCAGCGCAGGCGAATGAGCAGATCGGCGTGGCAATCGCGGCGTTTTTCCCCACGCTGACATTGTCAGCAACGGGCGGCTTCCAAAGCTCCGTGTTCTCGCAATTACTGACCGCACCGTCGCGCTTCTGGACGCTCGGGCCGGATATCGCAGCCACCATTTTCGACGGCGGCTTGCGAGCCGCGCAGACCGAAGCGGCGCGCGCGTCGTATGACTCGGCCGTGGCGACATATCGGCAAACGGTGCTGACCGCGTTCCAGGACGTGGAGGACAACCTGGCGTCGCAGAGAATTCTCGCCAACGAGATCGGAGTTCAGGAGCAGGCGGTGGCGTCGGCGCAGCAGGCGCTGGCTATCGTGACCAATCAGTACAAGTCGGGCACGGTCGGGTTCATCAACGTCCTCACTGCGCAGACCACGGCGTTCCTCGCCGAGCAGAAGCTGGCGAATATTGCCGGGGAGCGGATGGTGTCGTCGGTGGGATTGATCAAGGCGCTCGGCGGCGGCTGGGACACAGCTCAAATGGATCAGGAAACCGGTAGTACAGCCGCGCCCGACGCCGCCGCGCCGGTTCCGGCAAGCGGCGTTGCGGTGAAAGGGTCGAGCGCCCCGTTGAATCCCGCGCAGAGTTCATCGACCGTTGCGGCGGTCAACGAGGGCACGGCCAAAGAGTAAGACGCGCCGGAGCGAGAATGCCTCGGGGTCCTTGCGTGCCTGCCGTAGCCTAACGCCGCTCTGGAAGCGGCGGCGAACCCTTATCGAGCGAAGGTCAGCTCGACGGTATCCGGTCCGGTGTGCCGCCCGAGCAGGTTCAACAATCCCGCCAGGTTTTCGCGTGCGTCCGGCGTGGCGGTCGCCGAGCCGTTGAACGCGCTCGATGTCTTCGACACCGTCCCTTGTCCGCTCAGCAGCAACGGCCCATTTGATGTCGTCGTCAGATTGATCGTCGCCGCCTCGCCTTCCGCCTGAAACACCACGCGATACGACCCCAGCGGCTTCACGCGCGACACGCTGGACGCCATGTCGTCCAGCGTCACGGTCGCCTGCCCGTACGTGTTGTGCCCAAGCATCCGCCATTCGGTCCAGGTCAGCCGCACATTGCCTTCCATGTTGAGCGTGTTGAACGGTGCGCCCAAACCCGAGAGCAGGCTCGCCGGCACGGTAATCGCCCCCGGTGAGATCGTCGAACCGGAAAGACCGGCATCGACGAAAACCGAATCCGGCATGGCGTCCGTCTGGCGCATTTCCATCCGCACGCGGCCAGTGAACAAGGGCCAGAAGGCAGTCGTCCATTCGATGCGCCCCGGCAGCAGCGTCGCGCCGTCGACACCGCCCGCGCCGCCGCCGGTTGCAAGCATCAGCGTGGCCGATCCCTTCCACAGCGAACCGGCCGGGTCGACGAGATTCATATGCCCGTCCGTCGACTTTGCGAATTTCGGCACGATCCAGGCCGCCGGCAGCATGACGGCCAGCATCACGACCACCGATACCCCCGCCACCACGAACCACGGCCACGCCGCGAGAAGCCGCCGCATGCTGTAGTTCATTGCACCTGGGCCGGTTGCAGCGATGCCGTGAGATCCACCTGGCCATCGGGTTTCAGCGCCGTGATGTGTGCCTCGCTGACCTGCACCTTGAACTGCTTCCGGACGCTGTCGAGCCAGACCGTCCATTCCGGGAACGACGCGTTCTTCAACTGGATCTGCACACCCGAGCCGACCACCTGGACTTGCGCGGGGGGCATGTTGTTATCGGCGAGAGACTTCGCCAGCGCGTCGCGCAGCGCACCGCCGGTCGGCGTGACACCCTGCCCGCCGCCTGCGAGCGAGCGTGCCTCGTTGGCTTGCGCGGTCATCTGCGCGAGCTGGAGCTGCATGGCGGGCAGCGTGCTGCGCAGCCGCGCACGGCCTTCATACGCGGGCGCCCACAGCACCAGATAGACCAGAGCGATGGCCGCCACCACGGCGCCCCACATCAGGATGGTTTTTTCACGCTGGGTACGCGCGTTCCAGAACTCGCCCCAAGTGTCGATGATGGCTTGTTTCATTGGGCGCTCCTGATGGTCCACTTGCCGGTATTGCTGTCGACACCGCCGGCCAGCCCGTTCGCCGCCAAGCGTCTCTGCAAGCCAGGATCGACTCTGGTTTCCGGCTTGAAGGTCACTTCCAGGTGTCTGTCGCGGTAATCCAGCCCCGCGATGCCGTTCACGGGAATGGGGCCGAGCGCACGGGCGAGGGCGTCAGCGAGAGAGAGGAAATCAGACGGCGACAGTTGTCCCGACACCAGCCGCAAGCGATCGAGCTGACGCGACATCTGGTCGGGCGCATCGAGCACGACCGTGGTTTTCGGGAACGTGTTGAGGAGCGTTTCGGTCATCTGCGCGTTGATCGCGTCGCGCTGCCGGGCGAGCTGCATCCACTGGATGTTGATGCCGATCATCGATACCACCAGCGCTCCTGCCAGCAGCGCCACCGGCACCCTCAACCGCCGCATGGTCGCGCGATCGAGCCGCCACGGCTGCGCCGCGAACTCGAACTGGCACAGGTCGAAGTGGTTGGTCAGCGCGTTGCGAGCGAGGGTTTCGAACGTCAGCGGCTGCGCGCCGGGAATCGCCGGCCGTGTCGAAGCCAGGCGCGGCTCGGCGCCGGGAACGTCGCGCAGGGTGTACAGCGTCATCGGCTGGGCGCCCGCGAGCGCGCCGAGCGTGGAGGTCACGGCATCGGCGGGAATGGCCAGGCCTTCGCCCAGCGCCGCGTGCTCGCCGCGCGCAATCGCAATCTCGACACGCGACATGAGAGTTTCGGGCGGTCTGAGCGTATCGCCGCCGAGCAAAACCGGGGCGGTCGCCAGCACCTCGCCCAGGACGCCCGCGACAAACGGATTCGGGGTATCGGCGGCGCTTTCATGCAGCGGCAGACAGCGCATGGCCGGCACGGCCTTCACGTTCCGATGCCCCGCGTTGGCAAACGCCTCGAGCACAAAGCGGAACCAGCCACGATCGATCACTGCGAGCACCCGCCGGCCGCTCGCGAGCGCGACCGGATCGACGGCGATATGGCAGGTCTGCGGGTCCTGGATCAACTGATCCTCGACCACGTTGGGCAACGCCTGGCGCAAGCGCGGCCCTTTCAGCGGCGGCATTTGCGCGGCGGTCAGCAACAGGTCGCGCGCAGCGACTATCAGTACCGTGGCGCTCGCACGCGGCAGCAGCGACAGCGCGGCACGACCGGACCGCTGCGTGACGTTGCGCTTGTCGAGCAGCAGAAACGGCAGCTCCGGCAAATGCCACTCTTCGGAGCGCACCGCCGGATCGCGCGGCGGCAGTAGGACGATCAATGTGCTCAAAGGCCGCTCTCTTGTTTTCTGAATCGAAAGTTATTTACTGTACTGCGACGTTGTTTCAGTGAAACCCGTCCAAACGCATCAAAGCTGGTCGCGAACATAGACAATACGCGTGGTATGCGTCGCCGGATCGCGATACAGCAAGGTCGTCCGGTCGACTTCCGCCCGCTCGTGCTGCACGCGGCCGTGGATCAAGAAATACTTCGTGGTCACGTCCATCTGGCTCGTATCGACAGCATCGGCTTTCACGCCTGCGCCGGTCAGTGCAAGTGTCACGTTGCCGACATCGTGGAAAAACACGGTCTCGCGGCGCGCGACAAACGCCTGCGCCTGCGAAAGCGACATGCCCGGCACCGTCGCCGCAATCACCTCGGCCGAAGCGGTATTCATATTCACCGACGTCGTGGTCGGCAGCACGGTCACGAACGGCCGCAATTTCTCCACCGCTTCCGGTGAAAAACCGGGGACATCCAGCAGAGACTCCACGTTGATCATCTGCAGCGGCGCAACGGGCGCGTTGCTGTCCGCATCGGCGAGACCGGGGTCGTCGGTGAAATTGCCGCCGCCCGTTCCGCCGCCCTGCGCGATCGCGGCAATCGTGGAGGCGGGCGAGGCCGCGGCGGCGGTTGTCGATTGCGCCTGGAACCGCGTTGCCGATTGCGCCAGCCCGGCGCGAATCTGCAGCGCGACGGTTTTCGCCAGCGACGCATCGAGCCCGAGCAGCGTCAGCAGCCGCTGGAATGACGCGATCTCCTGCACGTTGATGACCAGCAAGCCGGGCGTAGGCGTGGAAACCAGGTTGCGCAGGTTGAACTTGGCCTGCGCATCTTCAATCGACCCGGACAAGTAAGTGGATGCACCCTGCTGCGCCCGCACGTCGCCAATCTGTCCGAGAAAGTCCGAC
This sequence comes from Caballeronia udeis, assembly GCF_001544555.2. Classification (GTDB taxonomy): domain Bacteria; phylum Pseudomonadota; class Gammaproteobacteria; order Burkholderiales; family Burkholderiaceae; genus Caballeronia; species Caballeronia udeis. The sequence goes on from NZ_FCOK02000026.1 coordinate 41,598, forward strand.
AGCCGCGTTTTGGCGATCGGCACACCCCACACGCCGCCGAGATACGTGACGGTCGGCGCGGAATCGGCTTCGGAACGCAGGATCAGGCGGGTCCAGTCGAGCGCGCTGCGCGAGATCCATTGCGCCTGCGCGAGCAGCCGCTGGTTCTCGATACGGCGGACCTGCACTTGCTGGCGCCACAACAAGCCCGACACGATGATCGCCGACAACGCCACAACCAGCAGCGCGCTGATGATTGCGACGCCGCGCTGATGCGAATGCCTGGATGCCCTGTGCCGTTTCGCGTGAACTGATGAAGAACGCATGGTCATTCTCCGATCAGAAACACGCGCGTGATCGGCAGCGCCAGATTGTGCGCGCCAACCGCGATCTGAATACCCGTCACGGCGCGCGGCAACGGCGCATTGCCGAGTTGTGGCACCTTCAGGTTGTTGTCGTTCTGCGTGATTTGCGCAGTCACGTCACCCATGCTCATCGTCCAGCCGACCTTGGGCACGTAGGCGCGCGTGGCGAAAGTCGAGACGCCGCCCATCAGCGGAATCGCTGTCCAGCCGTCCGAGTTGTCCGACGCCGATAACGCCCTGCGCACTTCACCCACATTCCCGAGCGGCGGCGACGCAAAGCGCACCACGCGCCCGCCGTCGACCAGCCGGTAGCGCACGACCTGCAAGCGCGGCGCCACGCCGGCCGTGTAGACACCGCGCACGATCTGCAGCCCGTTCCCGCCGATAGCCACCGCGGCCTGGCCGGCTTCGTCGTCAGTAGCGGCCTGGCGGGCGTCGATGCGCATCTGGTCGAACAACTGCGCGACCACGCGTTCATCTTCCATCGCGTTCGTAATGGTCGTGCGGCCGCGCATGATCTGGTCGAGGCCACGCCACGACAGCACCGCAATCACAGCGAGGATCGCGATCGCGACCAGCATCTCGATCAGCGTAAAGCCGCGAGTGCCACGCGCGCCGCGAACGTCCCGCCTAGAGCGAACGGCTGGTTTCATTTGCCACCACCATGACCATTTGCGCGAGATTGCCTGCCAGCCCGGGCGACTCCACGATAACTTCCACCCGCCGGAAAATCGGATTCGGCGTGGCCGACACACGGTCGGTGCAAGTCAGCTTGAGATTGCCCTGCGAGCAATCGAACGTATGCGTGCCAATATCCGGCCACGTATGCGTGAGCCGCAATCGCGCGAGTTCGTTGTCGGCGCTCCAGCCGGCCAGCAGGCGCCGATGCAAATCCGCCTCGCCGGTCGCAAGCGCGCCCACTGCCCGGAGCGACGCCGCCAGCGCCACTGCGATGATTGCCAGCGCGACGAGCACTTCGATCATGGTGAAACCGCGCGTGCGTTTGAGCTTGGGTGTGAGGCCGTGACGAGGGCCGGGCGTGAGCGTTGGCATCAGCGCACCTGATAACGGCCGTTGCCGGTGCCGACAATCGTCACGCTGCCGACCGCCGACGCGAGCGTCACTTCCATCGGGGTATCAATGGCTTCTGTGCCGAACACCACCCGCCCCGCCGTCTGATCGGAACCAGCGTACTGGATCGTCACGCCGGTCACGCCGCCGTCCCAGCGGCGCGGGCGCAGCAGGTCGTCGCGTAATGGACGCCAGCCGTCTTCCGTACGGATATCGAAGCGAAAACCGCCGTCTACCGGCAGCCACGCAATAGGCCTTGCCCGCACCTGCGCTTCGTCGCCGGCGGATTCGAACAGGAGCGCGAGACGCTGCGCTTCCTCGTTGAGATCCGTGCGCGGATTGCGCGTGAGCTTCACCGAAGCCAGCGACACCAGCAATCCCGCGATCACCAGCACCACCAGCATTTCCAGCAGCGTAAAGCCGGCCTGCGGCCGCACCTTCGCGCAGCGCGGCGCCTCGGGTGCTGAACAGTCCTGCTTGTGCTGCATGTTCACGTCGATTGGCTTCTGTTAAGGACGCAAGGAGAGGCTAAAAGGCCTATTGCCACGAGCCGATGTCCGCGTCGTTGCCCTCGCCGCCCGGTTTGCCGTCGGCGCCGTAGCTGAATACGTCCACTTCGCCGTGCACGCCCGGGTTCAGGTATTGATATTCCTTACCCCAAGGGTCGACTGGAACGCGATCCATATAACCGCCGCCCTTCCAGTTGTTCGGGACCGGTTCGGTGGTCGGCTTTTCGACCAGTGCGCGCAGCCCCTGCTCCTGGGTCGGATAGCGGCCGTTATCCAGTCGATAAAGATTCAGCGACTGCATGATCGAGCCAATATCCGCCTTCGCCGCGACGCGACGCGCCTCGTCCGGACGACTCATGATCTTGGGCACGATCAACGCGGCAAGAATGCCGAGAATCGCGATCACGACCATGATTTCGATCAGCGTGAAACCGCGCTGGCGACGCGTTTGCTGGCTACCTTGCGCCGTCTGTAGTTCGTAGTGGCGCTTCATCCACATTTGCATGATTTGATCTTCCTTTCCAATTGATGTCGTTACAGCGCTCAGGCCCGACATGATGTTCGATGCCCGTCCGCCGCTCTCGCCGGATCATTCGTCGGAACAATCAACGGTGGTTGCGGGCAGGCAAGCATTCTATAGGTCCGCCTGGGCGCATTTCACTTCGTAAGCGTCGCCTGTTTGGTCTGCTTGATCCTGAGCGGTTCTAGCGCACATAAATGGTCGGACCGGCCGCGTTCGGCGGCAGGAATATTTCAGAGCGTTTACCGTTTCTATCGATGATGATCGAGCGCGCCCGCACTTCCTTGATCGTCACGCCCGGCGTCAGCGGGCCGCCCAGCGAGATAGCCTTTGCCGGCTCACCGCCGTAACTCACGATCGCCGCCGCGCCGTGTTGCAACGCGAGGATCCCGAACAGGTGTACGTCCTGGTTTTCCTGATGCTGCAGTTGCCCGCCGAACAACGTGGCAGCCTGTTCCACCGAGGGCGCGCGCCCGGCCGCCGCCGCGGGCAACGGCGCGCTCTGGTGCGTCGTCAGGGTGATGACCCACCACGTCAGCGTCGCGCAGAAAATGGCGAACGCGATGAGCGATAGCAGGCGGGTCTGAAATGCATTCATGGGATGGGCTTCTTCACTGCACCAGATTATTCAATTCGATGATCGGCAGCATCACCGCCAGCACGATCACCAGCACGACGCCGCCCATCGCGAGGATCAGCAGCGGTTCCAGCAGGCTCGTGAGAAACATCGTGCGGCGTTCGAGTTCGCGCGCTTCGCCTTCGGACGCGCGGTCGAGCATGGTAGTGACGTCGCCGGTGGCTTCACCCGAGCGGATCAGATGCACCAGCACGGGCGGAAACGTCCGCGTGTTACCAAGCGCGCGGGACAGCGACGTACCTTCGCGCACGCGGATAATGGCGTCATCGACGTTCGCGCTCATCGCGCGGTTGCTCAGGGTCTCGCCTGCGGCTTGCAGCGCACGCAGGATAGGCACGCCGGCAGCCGTAAGAATCGCAAGCGTGCTGGCGAAACGCACGGTGTTATAGCCGCGCACGAGTTTGCCGAGGAGCGGCGCGGTGAGCAGCCACCGGTCGAACGCCATGCGCGGCCCGGGCCGCGCGAGCAGACTCTTGATAAACCAGCTCAGCAGCGCCACACCGATCAGCCCGGCCCACCACCAGTTCCGCACGAAGCCGGAGAGCGCCATCATCGCGATGGTGAGGAACGGCAGCGCCTGCTTCGTGCTGGCGAATACGTTCACCACTTGCGGCACCACGTAACTCAGCAGGAACGTGACAATGCCGAATGCGATCAGCGTGACGATCGCGGGATAGGTGAACGCGAGTACGATCTTCTGCTTCAGCGCATTGCGTTGTTCGATGTAATCCGCGAGTCGCGACAGCACCAGTCCAAGCTTGCCGGTATGTTCCCCGGCCGCCACCAGCGCGCGATAAATCTCAGGGAAGTCGCGTGGATGTTCGGCCAATGCATTCGCGAACGAATGGCCGCCGAGCACTTCGCCTCGGATGGCGGCCATCAACTCGCGAACGTAATCGCGCTCCGATTGCTCCGTCAGCACCGAAAGCGTTTCGCCGAGCGGCAGACCCGCTGTCAGCAGGCTGGCGATTTGCCGCGTGAGAATGGCCTGCTCGCGTTGCGACAAGCGTTTTCCCATCGATAACCGCTGCTTGCGCTCACCCCGCGTGCGAGTAGCCGCCGCCTCGACCACCAGCGGCGTCAGCCCCTGCGTCCTCAGTTGACTGCGGGCGGCACGGGCGCTGTCGGCATCGAGTACGCCTGTCTGCGACTTGCCCGCCTGGTCGATTGCCTCGAAACGAAACGCCGGCATGGATGTTTAATCTCCGCCCGTCACGCGCAGCACTTCTTCCAGCGATGTTGCGCCGGTCGCGAGCCACCGGTTTGCATCCTCGCGCAGCGTGCGCATTCCCTGCTGCCGGCCGGCCGTCAAAATTTCGGCATCCGATGCATTCCTGTGAATCAGCGCGCGAAGCGGATCGTCGAGCAGCAGCAGTTCGTACACGCCGCGACGTCCCGCATAACCCGAGTTGCCGCACTTGTCGCAGCCGACTGCGTGCCAATGAATATGGCCGTCTTCGGAGCGCTCTTCCTTGCATACCGGACACAGCTGGCGCACCAGCCGCTGCGCCAGCACGCCGAGTAACGACGACGCCAGCAGATACGGTTCGACGCCCATGTCGGTGAGACGCGTGACGGCGGATGCGGCGTCGTTCGTGTGCAGCGTGGCCAGCACGAGGTGACCGGTCAGCGATGCCTGCACCGCGATCTGCGCCGTTTCCAGATCGCGGATTTCCCCGATCATGATGATGTCCGGGTCCTGCCGCAAAATGGATCGCAACGCGCGCGCGAAGGTCATGCCAATACGCTCGTTCACCTGCGTCTGGCCGATCCCGCCCAGGTCATATTCGATCGGATCTTCCACCGTCATGATGTTGGTGGTGGCGGTTTCGAGCCGCGACATCGCCGCATAAAGCGTGGTCGTTTTACCGGAGCCCGTCGGACCGGTCACCAGCACGATTCCGTGCGGACGGCCGATCAGCTTGTCGAAGTGAACCAGCGTGTCGCGCGCCATGCCGAGCGTTTCGAGGTTCAGCCGCTGCGCATCTTTTTCCAGCAGACGCAGCACCGCGCGCTCCCCATGACCGGTCGGCAGCGTGGACACGCGCACGTCCACCGGCCGGCCGCCTACGCGCAGCGTAATGCGGCCATCCTGCGGCAGTCGCTTTTCTGCAATATCCAGTTGCGCCATGATCTTGATACGCGAGATCAGCGCGCCATGCAGTGCCTTCTTCGGGCGCACGACGTCGCGCAAGGTGCCATCGACACGAAAGCGCACCACCGAAGACGTCTCGAACGGTTCGATATGAATATCCGACGCCTGCTCGCGCGCCGCCTGCGTCAGCAGCGCGTTGATCATACGGATGATCGGCGCATCGTCTTCCGATTCGAGCAAATCCTCTATTTCGGGAATGTCCTGCATCAGCCGCGACAGATCGACTTCGCCTTCCACTTCGCCCACGACCTGCGCCGCGCTGCCGTCGTTACGCGAGTAGGCCGAATTGATGGCGGCCGAGAGTTCGGCCACCGGCAAACGCACAATGGAAAGCGCGCCAAAGTTGCGAGCGACCTCGGCGAGCGCGGCGTCGCTGGTTTTATCGCTGATCCACACTTCGATGCTGTCCGCGTGCTGGTGCGCCACCAGGATCTGTCCGGTCCGCGCGAACGCGTACGGGATCAGCCGTGCCGCGAGCGGCGACGGCGTGCTCGTGGCAACGTTGGCTACGGACGCGCTCAGCGTGCTCACGGCTTCGCTCCCGTATCGCCGTTGTTAAGCGGTACGGCCGGCGCCGAGTTATTCGGCACAGCGTAATTGTTCACGTTCGCCGGCTGGCCTTGATATTGGCCCGGCGGCTGCGCCGTCTGATATTGCTGCTGGCCTTGATACTGCCCTTGCTCCTGCACCTTCGGCGGCGCCGCTTGCGGCAACGTCGCGCTGCCACCCTCCGACGGCGAGCGTGTCATGTTGTTCCAGTCGAACAGATTCTGCGCCGGCACACCGCCCTGGCTCGGGCCGATCGGCGCCGGCGGCAGAACCGGCACGTCCTTGTCCTTCTCGACGCGGTTATCGGAGATCGAGTTGTACTGCTGCTGGCGCAGGTAATCGTAGCGATCGTTGGAGATCTGCGAGGCGGTCGCCTGATCGCGCACGATCACCGGGCGCAGGAACACCATCAGGTTGGTCTTCGTCCGCGTCTTCGCTTCACTGCGGAACAACTGGCCGATCCAGGGGATATCGCCGAGCAGCGGCACTTTGCTGTTGCTCGTCGAATACTGGTCCTGCATCAAGCCGCCGAGCACGACGATTTCACCGTCGTCCGCCAGGATGGTCGACTGGATCGAGCGCGTGTTGATCGTCACGCCGCCAGGATTGTTGGTCGTGGTGGTGTCGACGCTGGAGTCTTCCTGATAAAGCTGGAGCTTCAGGACGCCGCCCGTCGTGATCTGCGGTTTCACATGCAGCGTCACGCCCACGTCGCGCCGGTCGAACGTATTGAACGCGGAGACCGACGTACCCGTATTGGCGGTTGGCGTGGCGTACGAACCGGTCACCACCGGCACGTTCTGACCGACCACGATCTTCGCTTCCTCGTTGTCCAGCGTGATGAGGTTAGGCGTCGACAGGATGTTCGCATCCGACGATGTCGACAACGCCTGCAGCAAACCGCCCAGGCCAAAGAAATTGCCGAACTTGTGCAACAAGCCGATGTTCAGGCCCTGCGCGAGAATGTTCGTCTGCCCCGCAAGGGCTGCGGGATTGTTAGCGATCACCGACCCGGCAGCGGTCAGGTCGACAATGCTCGACGTCCCGGAGCCAAGGTTCGTGCTGCCATAAATGCCGTTGTTGCCGCTTTGCGACAGCAGCGCACCCTGCCACTGAATGCCGAGATTCGCGCCGGTTGTAGCGGAGAGCTCCACGATCAGCGCTTCGATATAAACCTGCGCACGGCGTGCGTCGAGCTGGTCGATCACCGCACGCAAGTTGCGGTACACGGGGTCCGACGCGGTAATGATCAGCGAGTTGGTGGCCGTGTCGGCCTGGATCATGCCGTTGCCGGGTTGATCGCTCGACCCGCTGCTGTCGTTGTTGTTACCGAAGCCGGAGTCCTTGCTCTGGCCGCCGCCCGCCATCGGATTGCTGCCTGACGACGAACTGCTGCTGCCGAGCCCGCCCGGCAGCGGCGGCAAGCCGCTCGTACCCGTGTACGAACTGGAACCGCCCGCGCCAAACGAACCCGAACCACTCGACGAACCCGATCCCGATCCCGATCCCGACGACGATGAGGAAGACGAACTGTCGCCGCCGCCCTTGCCCATCATCGCGCGCAGGGTCTTGGCGAGGCGCGTGGCGTCGGCATTGCGCAAGGTGACCACATGCATGTTGCCCGGCTGCGCGGTGGCCGCGTCGAGGCTGCGCGCAAGCTGCTTGGCGGCTGCGAGCCGTGCGCTGCTGGAGGCGCGCAGTAGCAGCGAGTTCGTGCGCGGATCGGCGGTGACGGTGACTTTCAGCGTGGCGTCGGTGCTGCCTATTGAGCCAGGATCGAGCAGCTTGTTGAGCTGTTCGGCCACGTCGAGCGCATTCGCGTTCTTCAACGGCACCACTTCGACCTGCCGGCCCGCCGCTGTGTCGATGCCCGCGATGATGCTCGCGATGCGCCGTACGTTGTCGGCATAGTCCGTGACGACCAGCGTGTTGTTGGCCGGGTACGCGGCGATCGTGTTGTTCGGCGAGATCAGCGGACGCAGGACCGGCAACACGTTGTTGGCCGATTCGTTGTGCAGCTCGAACACCTGCGTGATGACCTGATCGCCTCTCGCGGTGGGCGCATTGCCGACATAGGTCGGCACGCCCTGCAGCTTGGCGTCGGCTTCCGGCACGACTTTGAGCACTCCGTGATCTTGCACGAGTGCGAAGCCCTGCATTCTCAATGCCGACTGCAGCGTTTTCAAAGCCTGATCCTCTGGCACCGGATTTTCCGATACAAGATTCAACTGTCCTTTGACCCGCGGGTCGACGATGATCGTCTTCCCAGTAGCGGCGCCGATCGCTTTCGCAACCTGATCGATGTCCGCATTGACAAAATTCAGTGTCACCTGTGCGTGCGCTATTTGCGTGGTGACAAGACCAGCCACCAGCAAAGCCGTCGCGGCGCGACGCAATGCCATACGTTTTCTTCTCATGGAGTGTGATGTCAAGACCTGCTGATCACGTCGCTGCAAACCGGTCGTGTTGCGTGTCTTTCGACGCTTTTAACATCACGAAGGCTTAAAACAGACGTTTCCAGGGCCGATGCCCGGGCAATGCCATATCCCAAAAACGTGAACCATAGCAGCTTTTCATGTCAGGTTTGTCACAAAACTACTAATCTTTGGCCGTCGATCCTCAAATAATAAAGCGCCAGAAATCTCGAAAAAATCTTCTGATAAAACCATTGGCGTCTTGACCCTTACTCGGCCCTTTCGCTATATACAAAAGGTTGAAACTGTCATATTTGTTCGCTTCGCCTGTGCAGGTGAGTCATTCAAATACACATGCGCCTATAAAGACGGACGCCGCCAGTTGCCTTTGCTTTCGAACGCCTTTCGAATTAATTGGCGTCACATGCCTTGGCTATGTCGGATGGTCAGATTTAAAACCCCATAGTCTGCCGGTATGATACGAGTGCTTCGGTGTGCTGGATGCGCAAAATGCGGGTGGGTTTTCCCGTGTTTACCGAGTCTTACCTAGTTTTACCGGGTGTTACCCGGTTTTGCCGATGAAGCGACGTCGTCACCGCAGCAGTCCGCGGATGCCGGGCATGCTGTCGATCAGGTGGTACCCAACATGATGAAAATGTTTTTGCGACTCTTTGCGATCGGCTTCGGCGCCTTGCTGGCAGCCGCGCCCGCGCACGCCGACTGTTTCGACGAAGCCGCCAAGTATCAAAAGGTCAATCCGCTGATCCTGCGAGCGATCGCGTGGCAAGAGTCGCACAACCAGCCGGACGCAATGAACAAGAACGCGAACGGTTCGATCGACTATGGCCTGATGCAGATCAATTCCGTCCACCTGACGCAGCTCGCACAGTACGGCATCTCGACCACCACGCTGATGCAGCCGTGCAAGTCGGTGTATATCGCCGCTTGGCATCTGCGTCAGAAGATGAACAAGTATGGCAACACGTGGCAGGCGGTCGGTGCGTACCACTCCGAAACACCGTCGCTGCGGGATCAGTACTCAAGACAGATCATCAATATCCTGGGCAAGTGGAAGTTGCTGACAGCATCGCGCTGAGTCAGGTTCGCTTCACTTCACTTCACCTCGTTTCGTTCGGCATCTGCTGTTTTTCATCGCATGGCGCGGCGTTCCAGCTGCGTTTGATGCACAATTCCGCGTTCCAGCTCGCCGCTATTCCAGGCGGGTCTTCTTGAAAGCGCCACCGCTTTCAGCGGCCGCTCGCGCGACCACGCGCCCTCTTTCGATGCCAAACGCGATGAATCAGCCCCTGCCCGTTACCGTGCTTGCCGGTTTGCCAGGCGTAGGCAAGACCACGCTGCTCGACCATTTGCTCGCACATCATGATCATGCCGGCACGTCCATCGCGGTTGTTCGCGGCCGGATCGACGACCTTTCGGGTGAAATCAACCGGGCCGCCGCTGAAGCCCGCTTCGACGCGATCGTGGTGGAAGCGTCCGGTACCGAGGATCCGCAGGTTATCGCCGAAAACCTGGTTTTCGATAACGACATCGCGCACCTCGACACGATCGTGACCGTCGTCGATGCGGACAGCTTTTCGCGCGATTACGCGTCGACGGATGCGCTGAGCGAGCGCGGGTTGGCGGACGACGACCACGACGATCGCACGGTCGTCGAAGTGCTGATCGCGCAGATCGAATTCTGCGATGTGATCGTGATCAACAAGACGGATCTCGTCGATACCGCCGCGCTCGCCAAACTCCGGCGCATCCTGCACGCGCTCAATCCGCGCGCCGAGCTGATCGACGCCCGTCAAGGCGCGGTGGCCGCGAGCGAGTTGGTGAACACGGACCGCTTCGACTTCGATGCAACCTCGAGCGCGCCCGGCTGGCTGACGATGCTGAACGCCGATCCGGATTCGGCGCCGGTGGCCGACGGCGTGGATGTCGGCGGATTTGTTTATCGAGCGCGCCGGCCGTTTCATCCCGAGCGGCTATGGGCGCTGGTGCATCAGGAATGGCCGGGTGTATTGCGTTGCAAGGGCTTTTTCTGGCTCGCAACGCGAACCGATATTGGCGGCTCGCTATCGCAAGCGGGAGGCGCGCTGCGGCATGGTCCCGCGGGAATGTGGTGGGCGGCGCAGGAACGCAGCGAATGGCCGACCGGCGATGCCGAACTGGAAGCCGAGATTGCCGCGGACTGGTTCGGGGATGCGGACGATATGACTATCGGCGACCGGCGGCAGGAACTGGCGATGATCGGAACCGGCCTGGACGAACCGCATTGGCGCGCGGCTTTCGACGCTTGTCTCGTCACCGACGAGGAATGGTCGCAAGCGTCGAACGGATTGCTAGCCGATCCGTTTCCGTCGTGGGAGATGGACGAAGATGAGCACGACCATGACCACGATCATCACGACCACGACCACGGCGATGATTGCGATTGCGGCGCCCACGGGCAAGGGCACGAGCACTAGCTTGTCTCCGCCGCCCGGTGAACAACTCTCGCGATCGAAAAAAAACCCGCCAGAGGCGGGTTATATACTGACAATCGGCTACAACTTACCGCTTGTTCACTGCGTCCTTAAATGCCTTGCCAGCCGTGAACTTGACGGTCTTGGCGGCCGGAATCTTAATGGATTCGCCGGTCTTCGGGTTACGGCCGGTGCGCGCTGCGCGCTTGCCCGAACCAAAGCTTCCGAAGCCAATCAACTGCACGGCGTCACCCTTCGAGACGGCCTTCTTGACCACTTCGAGCAACGTGTCCAGCGTTTCGCCGGTTTGAGCCTTGCTGGCGCCGGTCTGAGCGGCCACGGCGTCGATCAGTTCCTGTTTATTCATTAAGGTTCCTTTATCAGTTTAGGTTGACACGAACAGCGCGAACGCGCCGATTATACGTGCGCGGGCCTTGCAGTCGAGTACTGGCGCGGGTCCAGCCCCCTGGCCCACTATTCCGGCAAACCCTCACACCCCGGTCACCGGGCCTCCTCCTTACTCGGCGGTTGTTATCATAACGCAGCGCAAACCCAAGCGGGATAAGGGTTTCGAAGATTTACGCGTGATTCGACGCAAGTAGAATCCCTTGTCGACGCCCTTTTCATGCAAGCAATCCTTTCGTACTGTCCGTTTCACCCTCCGTTGGTTTTTGCCAACGGTTGGCGGACAATCCGGCGCATCACGCGCTAAGCCTTGCCCCTATTAGCTTTAGGGGAACGCGGCGCAGCATCGGAAATGCACGGCGAAGGTCATATCATCAGTTTGCTTTCAAACCTTTCGTATGACCCATTCCATTTTTTCCGCAAACGTGCTTGGCAGTCACGCGCGTTGGGCCCGACGGCGAAACTTCACTGTTTTGCAGGTGGAGCTCGACGCTGGGCGATTGTTTATCGAAACATGGGCCGCGTGGCGTGCTGATCCAGAGCGCTGCGAGCGCCTGCACTTTGTCGCGGTCGGCCGGCTGGAGACGATGGACCTCCCCGATGTACTCACTGAGCAGCCCACGCTTTCCCAATTACTGATCAATGCGTGGCCGATGCGAGTTGCCGGGCAGCACCGGCTCGAGTTTGAAAACGGGCGCGTGGTGCTGACGCTGGCTATCGGCGAGCTGGAGAGCATGCTGCAGAAGATCTGGCTGCGCGCCGATGCGTTTTATCTGCGGCTATCGCGTGTCCATGCAAAGCTCGCCTATGTCGCCAAGGCACTGGCGCGTGTCGCCGGGGACCAGGCGACGTTGTGTGCAGAAGCGCATCCCGAGCTTCCCCGCGCCCTGGAAGATGCAGGTTTTATCTGCGATGAAACCCCGGATGCCTCTTATGTGAGCGCCCGCTTCGCTCCAAGCTGGCGTGTACGGCGCCATGAACCGCCGCTTGCGTTGGCAATAGAGGACTCCCAAGTTCAAACGCTGCGCCATGCAATCGTCATAGGGGCTGGCCTTGCCGGCTGTGCGATCACGGAGCGCCTTGCGTCGCGGGGATGGCGAGTCAGCCTGATCGAACGCCACGACGATCTCGCCCGCGATGCGTCCGGTAACCCCGCGGGCGTCTTCCACCCGATCGTCTGGCGTGATGACAGCATTGCTGCCCGCCTGACACGCGCAGGATTTCTCTACGCGCTGCACCGATGGTCAGAACTCGAACGCGCCGGCCACGATCTGGGACGCAGCGACCAGGGCTTGCTGCAAATCGCGGATTCCACCGACGATGCGCGCGCAATCGCATCGGCAATCGAGCGATTCGGCCTGCCGCCGTCCTATGTCGTAGCCGTCGATGAACACGAAGCCTCCCGCCTGGCCGGTCAGCCCGTCGCGCGCGCTGGATGGTTTTTCCCTCACGGCGGCTGGATTTCCCCCGCTGCGATATGTGCGGCGCAATGCGCAGCTGCGGGCGATTTACTGACGGCCCGCTTCGGCACCGAAGTCGCGCGTATCGAACGGGAAAACGGCGCATGGACCGCCTTCGACTCCACCGGCCGCGCCCTCGCCCAAGCCCCCGTCGTGATCCTGGCCAACGCCGGCGATGCGCAACGCATCGCCGGGCTTCACGGACTTCCAACGCGCGGCGTACGCGGCCAGCTCACGCTACTGGACGCGAGTCCCCTGGATGGCCTGCGCGTGCCGATCGTCGGCGATGGCTACGCCGTACCGCTCGGCGCTCATCGGACGCTGACGGGCGCGACTTACGATATTGACGACATCGAAACGAAGATCCAGCTCGCCGGTCATACCGAAAACATCGAACGTGTCGCGATGATGCTGCCCGCCCTGACCGGATTTGAACCTCGATCAGAAACACTGGAAGGCCGCGTGGCTTTCCGGTCGGTGACGAGCGACCGCATGCCGATGATCGGCGCCCTCGCCGACGAAGCCGCCGCACGCGCCAATGCCGCCCGTCTTTCCGGCGCATGGCCGCTCGATTTGCCGCGGGCGCCCGGCTTGTACGGCGCGTTCGCTTTCGGTTCGCGCGGGCTGGTGTGGTCGACGCTCGCCGCCGAACTGATCGCGGCGCAAATCGAAGGGGAACCGTGGCCTGTCGAGCGTGAACTGGCCGAAGCCATCGACCCCGCACGCTTCCTTCTGCGCGCGTTGAGACAAGGTGAATTCACCTGAAAACCCTGGCTGGAAAACTATCCACCGCAGCCTGTGGATAACCCGTCGAATTTGGCGCGAATGACCTGTGTACTCGCTGTGGGCGTAAACGGGACAACTCGATTGCGCCGTGAATCCGGCCGAAGTTGTTCCGGGTTCACCCTCCGGCGCCCACACGTTCACTATCTGCTTATGCGTCCTTCAAGCTTCTGTAAACGTTGATGAAAACAGAGTTATCCACAGAAATCGTGCGGCCTTGTTAACTACTACTACGTATATATAAACAAAACTTGTAAACCTTAAAACCGGCGTCATCGGCAGCGTTCAAAGTGAAAACCCGCGTTATTTCAGACAAAACGACGACGAGATGCAGTGCTCTAAAAGGTAGATTTTTCCGTACCCCAACTCGATGGAAGCCATTGTTACCGCTCGGTTTAAGCGGTCATGGGATTGAAGAAGGGTCGCCGGGAGCTATGGCACAATCGCCGTTCTTTCGTATAGCCGCTTTGCCGGCTTATCGCTTCAAACCGGGCTCCAAGCGAGCGCGTGAATTGAAAAAAACGCTGTATCCCTTGCCGTGACGGCAGCGGACCAACCGGCCAGGCAGCGAACGGCTGTCAATTGGCCAACCGGTCCCAACGGGGCTTGACGGAACCTGAACAATCATCAGGCAACGAACCTTTCCGGCAACCCGCACCGTTGCCGCGCACTACCTGCCTATTCACTGACTGTCCGCACTAGCTGCGAAGGAGAAGTCCTCACGATGAAGTCGGCCTTTTCATTCTTACCGGTCTGGCCGCTCGTACCTGACGCCATTTTTTGGGCCGGCCTTGCGCTGGTCGCTGCGGGTCTCTGCGGTGAACTGCTCTGGCGTGCCTGGCGTCTGCCGCGTATCACCGGCTATGCCGTCATTGGCCTGATCGCGGGCAATGCGGGTTTTGGTGTTATCGATGTCAGTTCGGCGGGGATCTCGCGGCCCTTGCTCGACGTCGCGCTGGGCCTGCTCCTGTTCGAGCTCGGCAGCCGGCTCGACTTGCGCTGGATTCGCCGCAATCCTTATCTGATCTTGTCGAGCATTGCTGAAAGCACGCTTACGTTCGGCTTCGTGCTGATCGCGTTGACGCTGTGCAAAGTGCAGACCATGCCGTCGATCGTGATTGCCGCGATCGCGATGGCAACGTCGCCGGCCATGGTCATTCAACTGCGTACCGAATTGCGTGCCGAAGGCCAGGTCACGCAGCGCCTGCTCACGCTGACCGCGCTCAACAGCATGTACGCGGTGATCGTGGAAAAACTCGCGGCCGGCGTGCTGCATCAGGAGATCTACGGCAACACGCTCGCGACTATCGTTCAGCCGCTTTATCTGCTGCTCGGTTCGCTCGTCCTGGCGCTGGCCCTCGCGCTGGCCTGCAATCTGCTGTACCGGCGGCTGAATACCAACGACGAGCATTCGTTCGTCGCGTTGTTCGGGCTCGTGCTGCTCGCCATCGCAATTGCGCATGTGTTCAAGCTGTCGACCATTCTTGCCTTGCTGGCGGCCGGCATCATTGTGAAGAATTCGAACGAGCGGCCGCAGCTATGGCCAACGCATTTCGGCACGGCGGGCTGGTTGCTGACGGTGATTTTGTTCGCGCTGACATTGACGTCGTTCGAATGGCACGATATCGCGCTGGGCGGCGTGGCCGCGCTGGCGCTGATCGTGGCGCGTTTCGTCGGCAAACTGGCCGGCGTGATGATCTTCGCCAAACCGAGCGGCCTCAACTGGAAACAGGGTGCGGCTCTCGGGGTGGCGTTGACGCCAATGTCGGCGCTTGCCTACTTGCTCGTTGACGATATGTACGTGCTGTACCCCGATTACGACCCGACGCTGCGTGCAATCGTGATGTGCTCGATCGTCGTGCTGCAGATTGTCACGCCGTTCCTCGTGTATCGCAGTTTGTCGGCGATCGGTGAACGGCGCGAGTAGCGTCGCATCCTGTTTTTTTTTATCGTTTTTAGCGGGTTGCCGGGCGTTTCATCGAACCTGTCACTGAGCGCTTGAGCGCACTACCCGGCGCGTCATATCTATAGGCGTCGTGCCGTGCCGGCAAGGTGCCGGCACGCGACCCAGGCTTTGTCAATCAAGAGGCACCATGTCACTCGAACCTTTCATCAACTCGGAGCCGTTCACCTTCGGCGTCGAACTCGAGATCCAGGTCGTCAATACGCACGACTACGACCTGACCAAGGCCGCCTCCGATCTCATGCGGCTCGTCAAGGACGAAAAGATCCCTGGCAACATCACGCCGGAGATCACCGAAAGCATGATCGAGCTGTCCACCGGCATCTGTACGACGCACGAACAGGCCGTAACGGACCTCCGTGCCATCCGCGACACCCTGGTGTCAGCTGCTGACCACCTCAATGTCGGGCTGTGTGGCGGTGGCACGCACGCCTTCCAGCAGTGGAGCGACCGCCAGATCTTCGATACACCGCGCTTTCAGTACCTTTCCGAACTCTACGGTTACCTTGCCAAGCAGTTCACGGTGTTCGGCCAGCACGTGCACATTGGCTGCCCGGACCCGGACAGCGCGTTGTTCCTGCTGCATTCCATGTCGCGTTTCATTCCGCACTTCATCGCGCTGTCGGCGTCGTCGCCGTACGTGCAGGGCGTGGACACCGGCTTTCATTCCGCCCGCCTCAATTCTGTCTTTGCATTTCCGCTGTCCGGCCGGGCGCCGTTCACCCTCACGTGGGACAGCTTCGAGGAATATTTCTCGAAGATGGTCAGCACCGGCGTGGTGAACAGCATGAAAGACTTCTACTGGGACATCCGGCCGAAGCCGGGTTTCGGCACGATCGAAGTACGGGTGATGGACACGCCGCTGTCGGTCGATCGCGCAGCGGCCATTGCCTGCTACATCCAGACGCTTGCACGTTACCTGCTGCTCGACAAACCCCTGACGTTGAAAGAGGACGACTACCTCGTCTATACGTTCAACCGTTTCGAAGCTTGCCGCTTCGGCCTGGAAGGCAGTTGCATCGATCCTCAAACGGGTGAGCGCCGCACGATTGCAGAAGACATCCTGGCGACGCTTGACGTGATCGCGCCTCATGCCGACGCGCTAGGGTCGAACGAAGCGCTGCGCCAGGTCGGCGATATCGCGCGCAGCAACATGAACGACGCGACCTGGCTACGAGGTGTTTTCGATCGCGAGCGTTCGCTGAATGAAGCCGTGCGCCAGCAGTGCCTGCAGTGGCGTGAGTGACGGATCTGCCTTGGCGCCAGCGGTTTGACCGCCTGCGGAAAAAAAAGAAACCCGCTTACCGGCGGGTTTTTTTGTCATTTTCTTTCAGGCTGTTGCCGATAACCCGCCTCCAAGGTTTACTGTCAAGAGTTCGTATACATACGTAATAGTAGTTAACAAGCATCGCGCAATTCTGTGGACAACCGATAAAATCTCCACAAACTCAACAGTTTGGAGTGCGCATAACCCTGGGACGAAGCCTTGCATCGGGAGGGGCAACGTGGGATAAGAAGGTGGCGGTTTTGTACGCCCGGGGGTTATCAAGAATCGGCGCACAGCCAATAATGTGGTTATCTACGGCCTTATCCACACTGTTTTGTGAATAACTAAGGTGTACGTTTGGTTCCAGTCGCTTAGAATGTCGGTTTTGCCGGTAGGGAGATGCAAAGCCGGTGAAACAAATCAAGCGCTGGAAGGTCTAGAACAGGCGCCACGGAGAAACATAGAAGTCCTGATCCGGACGACGAACTAGCTGCATCGGTTTGATCGCCCGAATTTTGAGACGGTAGTTGATACGAAAGGATTCGCCGGCCGGATACGTCGGTGATTAAGCCTGCAGCGGCTTGGGTAAAACGGGCGGGGTCTGACGTTTGCCGGTTTCAAGCCGTTGCCGAACCATCAGATAAGCATCAAGAAAGACGAAGCGAACGACTATGAGCGAAGGCGTATACGGAGAGCAGGCCACAGGGCGGGTGACCCACGGCTTGCTGCGGTTGAGCACGGCGATGCGTAGCCAGGCATGGGAATGGGCTGAGGGTGCGGGCTTGACGCCGACCCAGGGTGAAATTCTCGTGTTGCTGATGCAGCGGCGCGGTCCAATGCGGCTTGGCGAGATCGCACGGGAAACGGCGTTGACTGCCGCTACCACCAGCGATGCCGTCAGCACGCTGGAAGGCAAGGGTCTGGTCGAAAAGCGCCGCGCGCTGGACGACGGGCGCGCGCTGGCCGTGCGTCTGACGGCACGCGGAAAAACGGCGGCCAAGAAGGCGCTGGTATGGCCGGAGTTCTTGTCGAAGGCAGTCGGCACGTTGAAAGCCGATGAGCAGTCGCAGTTGTACCGCAGCCTGCTGAAGACCATTCGACAGCTCGAAGCGGTGCAGCAGATTCCGCCGCATCGCATGTGCCTGAGCTGCGCGCACCTGGAAGCGAGCAAGAACCCGAAGAAGACGCCGCATCACTGCACGTTGCTGAACATGGACATGGCCGATACCGACCTGCGTCTCGATTGTTCGGTATACGAAGAAGGCGATCTTTCCAAGCAGAAGAAGAACTGGAAGATTTTCGCGCAGGTCGCGTAAGCGTCACTGTGTGAATCGCCGCTTTCGCCGTCCGTGCTTCGCGCGTTGAGCGCGAAGCACGCGGTGTCGGTTAGACTATTCGAGCCGCGCGCCCGTTGGCGGCGCGCTGGCTGCTCGACCGTGCCTTTCCTTTGTGTGCGCCGCCTGATGCCGCGCGCTGATCTCAGCTTGCCGGCTCTTCTGGATAACCGCCGATGAAACGTGAAGTCCTGGCGATACGCCACGTCTATTTCGAAGATCTCGGCAGCCTGGAACGGGTGCTGGGCGATCGTGGCCAGCTGGTGCGTTATCTCGACGTGGGCCGCGCCCGCATCGACGCTCCCAATCCGCTCGATATTTCATTGATGGTCGTGCTCGGCGGCCCGATCGGCGCTTATGACGACCCGCTGTTTCCCCACCTGAACCCGTTGCTCGCCATGCTTGAAAAGCGCATTGCGGCGGGCTTGCCAACTATCGGGATTTGCCTGGGCGCGCAGTTGATTGCCCGCGCGCTGGGTGCGAGGGTGTATCCCGCGGCACAGAAGGAACTCGGCTGGAAAGCGCTGACGCTGACCGAAGCGGGCAAGGCCTCCGCCTTGCGGCATTTCGAAGCGGATGGCGAGCCGACACCGGTGCTCCATTGGCATGGCGATACCTTCGATCTTCCCGATGGCGCCACGCGGCTGGCATCCACGGACCTGTGTGAAAATCAGGCTTTCAGCTGGGGCGATCACGTCCTGGGCCTGCAATGCCATCCTGAAGTCCTGGTCGACCGGTTTGAAAGCTGGCTGGTGGCGTATCCGGGCGAAGTCGCGGAAAGCGGGACGACCGTGCCGGCCTTACGGGCTGACACCGCCAAATATGGCCCCGCGCTCGAACACGCTGCGGGCAAGATGTTTGGCGAATGGCTGGACCGGTTCGAGCCTGTCAAATAGAGTTCTGCAGAACGTACTGAAGGTAACGCGCCATGAATCCTGTGATTGACGCCGTGCTTACCGGAGAAGTCGCACCGCTCGGCACCCACGGCAAATACAGCGCGATTCACAAAGTGCCGGTGCCGGCCCGCGTTCGCGTAGGTGAAACCGGGCTGGAGGGCGACCACCAGTTCGAGCGCAAGCATCATGGCGGCCCTGAGAAAGCGCTGCATCACTACAGCCGCGACCACTACGCCACCTGGCAAGGTGAATGGCCGGTATCGTCTGCTGGTTTGAGTCGCTTCGATACCCCCGGCGCATTCGGTGAAAACATTTCGACGCACGGTTTGAATGAAGCGGATGTATGCGTGGGCGATGTGTTTCGCCTTGGCACCGTGATCGTGCAGGTATCGCAACCGCGCCAACCGTGCTGGAAACTCAACCTCCATTTTTCCCGCGATGACATGTCGCGACGCGTGCAGGACACGCGTCGTACGGGCTGGTACTACCGCGTGCTGGAACCCGGTGAAACAGGGGCGGGCGACGTCATTGAACGGCTCGCGCGGCCGCATCCCGAATGGAGTATCGAACGCTTGCTGAGAGTGTTTTACGTTGATCGCGATGACCAGGCAGCGCTTGAACAAATGGCCGGGCTCGCGGCGCTGACGCCATCGTGGCGAAGCACGGCGGCAAAGCGGCTCGATACCGGCAAGGTCGAGTCCTGGGCCATGAGATTGAATACGCCTGGGGACGAGGCGAAGTAGACGGCGAGGGCGGCAGCGTGACGGGTCAAGGGGCCCGGTCCGCGCTCAGCAGGGAAAAAACCGAAGTGCTATTCTGAAACGCCTTTTTTCCTTCCTCCGGAAACTCCCCCATGAGCGCTCTGTTTTCGCCCTTCACGCTGCGAGGCGTGACGCTTCCGAACCGCATCGTGGTGTCTCCGATGTGTCAGTACTCAGCCGAACGTGGCGAGGCCACTGCATGGCACATGATCCACCTCGGAAACCTCGCGCTCTCGGGTGCCGGCATGCTCTGCCTCGAAGCAACCTCGGTCGAGCCCGATGGCCGCATCACGCCCGGCGACCTCGGCCTCTGGGACGACGTGACCGAAGCCGCGCTCAAACCGGTCATCGCGGCAATTCGAAAGCATTCGCACATCGCCATTACGATGCAGATCAGCCACGCGGGGCGTAAAGCGTCGAGCGCGGTGCCTTGGGAAGGCGGTCAGTTGATCCCCGTGTCGGAAGGCGGCTGGATGCCTTCCGCGCCATCGGCGATTGCGCATAAAGAAGGTGAAACACCGCCGCTCGCACTCGATGCAGCCGGTCTGATCCGCATACGCGAAGCCTTCGTGGCGACGGCGAAACGCGCGGCGCGCCTGGGGCTGGATGCGCTTGAAGTGCACGCAGCCCACGGTTATCTGCTGCATCAGTTTCTCTCACCGCTTGCCAACCAGCGCACCGATGAATACGGCGGTTTGCTCGAAAACCGCATGCGTTTTCCGCTCGAAGTCTTCGACGCCGTGCGCGCCGCTTTTCCCGCCGACAAACCTGTTGGCCTGCGCGTGTCGGCATCGGACTGGGTGGAGGGCGGCTGGGATCTCGAGCAGACCATCGTGTTCGTGAAGGAGCTGCAAAAACACAAGGTGGACTGGATCGATGTGTCGTCGGGTGGCGTATCGCCGTTGCAGAAAATTCCGCTGTCGCCGGGTTATCAACTGCCGTTCGCAAAAGCCATCAAGGAAGCAACGGGCGTGAACACCATGGGCGTGGGCCTGATCACCGACCCGCAGCATGCCGAAGAGATCATTGAGTCGGGCGAGGCGGATCTGGTCGCGCTGGCACGCGCGCTGCTCTACAATCCGCGCTGGCCGTGGCACGCGGCCGCCCAACTGGGTGCGACCGTGGAGGCGCCGCCGCAATACTGGCGCTCGCAGCCGCGCGACCAAAAAGCGTTGTTCGGCGATATCTCGTTCGGCCAACGCTGAAACAGGCGGTATGAATTTATGGAGCGGTTGAACTCGTGCGCGCCTAACGTGTACGATGCCGTTGTTCGCCTGTGTGGTCTCACCGTAGTCTCGGTTCCGCATGGGCATCGAATGACAGTAAATTGCAGTACATGAAGCAGATGATGCACACCATGCGATGAGAAAGACAGCAACGCGGCGGCGCCTCGCATTCAGGCCGCCGCGTTTTTTTAATGCACGTTTCGGTTTGTCACCGTTCGCGTGAAACCGGGATGGGGCGAAGTTGAAGCGTCTGCCAAGCCAAACCGATTCGTTTTAAAGGATTCATTCGATGAGTTCACGGAGGGTCGCTGTCCGCCGTTCGGGCATACACGGCAAGGGCGTGTTCGCCGCGATGCCGCTCGCCAAGGGCGAACGGATTATCGAGTACAAGGGCGAACGCATTTCGTGGAAAGAGGCGTTGCGCCGTCATCCGCACAACCCGGACGAGCCGAACCATACGTTCTATTTCGCGCTCGAAAATGGCAAAGTGATCGACGGCAAGGTCGACGGCAACAGCGCACGCTACATCAACCATTCGTGCGCGCCGAATTGCGAAGCGGAAGAGAAGGAAGGGCGCGTGTTCATCCACGCGCTGCGCGCGATCAAGGAAGATGAAGAGCTGTACTACGACTACGGTCTCGTCATCGACGGTCGCGTCACGAAGAAGCTGAAGAAGGAATACGAATGCCGCTGCGGCGCCAAAAAGTGCCGCGGCACCATGCTGGCGTTGAAGAAGAAAAAGTAGGGCTTTCGTACCGGGTAAAAAAAACGCCACGGCAGGTTTCCTCCGTGGCGTTTTTCTATTTTCTATGCCGTTTTCAAAGGCATTTGCACGATGAAACGCGCGCCGCCTTCGGGCGCTGGAGCGTCCTCGTAATGCACGCTGCCGCTGTGCAGGACCATGATGTCGTGGACGATCGCAAGGCCCAGCCCGGCCCCGCCTTCCACGCCGTGGCCGTCGCCGCGAAAGAAGCGCTTGAACAGATCCGGTTGCTGTTCCAGCG
Organism: Caballeronia udeis; assembly: GCF_001544555.2. Lineage (GTDB taxonomy): Bacteria > Pseudomonadota > Gammaproteobacteria > Burkholderiales > Burkholderiaceae > Caballeronia > Caballeronia udeis. Next base: position 63,367 of record NZ_FCOK02000026.1, read on the forward strand.
GCACGCCCGGACCATTGTCTTCCACTACGATTTCGGCCATCTTGCAGCCTTTTTCATCGAAGGTTTGCGTCACCGTGACGGTCACGCGTGCACCTTCGGCCCGCGACGTGGGTACGTACTTCAACGCGTTATCGATGAGATTGGCGATCACCTCGCGCACCAGCACGAGATTGCCGCGGACTATCATCGGATGTTCGTTGTCGGGGTCGTCCAGACGCTGGAAGCCCAGGTCGACATGCGCGGCCAGTGCACGCGGCACCCATTCCGCGCCGGTTTCAAACGCGAGCGCGGCGTAATCGAAGTCAGTGAAACGTGCGGCCTGTTCACCCGGCTCGGCGCGCGCGAGCGAGAGCAATTGATTCGACAATCGCACTGCACGATCCGCCGATGCCCGCAGCTCCCTGACGGCGTCCAGCACCTTCGCGGGGTCCCTGGCGGTCGCTGCCTGCTCGGCATGCAGTTTCACGGCGGTGAGTGGCGTGCGAAGCTGGTGGGCGGCGTCGGCGATAAATTTGCGCTGGCCGTCCAGCGCCGTTTTCAGGCGCTCGAGCAGCGCGTTCATTGCGCTGGTCAGCGGACGAATTTCGACGGGGACAAACGATTCGTCGACCGGCTCCAGCGACATGTGGGTCTGCCGGTTGAGGGTATCGGCAAGATCGGTCAACGGGTTGAGCTGCTGGTTCACCACGCGCCACACGATTACCCAGCCCGCCAGCAGCAAGAGCAGCAGCGGCATCATGATGGCGACCATGAACTCGACCGCTATCCGGTACCGCGAGCCTACGCGCTGCGCGACCTCCACGACGATAGGATTGCCGTGCGTCTGGTCGACGCGCACCTGCGCCGCACGCACGCTCACGCCTTGGTAGTACGTCTCGAAGATGTAGGCGTAGTGAATCCGGCGCACGTTCGTACCGGTCAGCGGCAGATCGGGTTCGCCGGCGATCTCGCTATCGCCGTCGCTGATCCGGTAGATCAGTTGCTCGACGGGGTCCGAGAACATGGCGCGGGCGAGCGGCGGCACCGTCACCGGCGCGTCGACGCCCGCCAGCTGGATTTGCTTGGAGATAGCCGTGGCGAGATCCGCCAGCGAGCGGTCGACGACGTGCTGCGTGTATTGCCACGCCAGCCAATACGCCATCAGTCCGCTCATCAGCGCAAGCAGGGACAGCGGCGCGGCAAGGCGGCGCAGCAGCGAGCGCCGCAGGCTGGGCGGCACGCTGGCAGACATGGTTGTCGAGCGTGCCAGATGCAGCCAGTCGGCGCGGTCGAAACGTTCGTCGGGCGTGCGCCGGGGAGGGAATCGCAAGGTGCTGGGTAATCGCTCGTCAGGCTTGTTATGCCGTCGGCAAACCGCTTACGCGGCCTGCCGGATTTCCTGCAGCAAGTAGCCGAAACCTCGCACCGTCACGATTTCCACGCGGCAGTTTTCCAGTTTCTTGCGAACCCGATGCACATAGACTTCGATCGCGGTGTCGCCCAGATCGCCGCCGAAGTGCGTCAGGTGATCCTGCAACTGGGCTTTGCTGACCACACGGCCGTGGCGCAGCAGCAGCATTTCGAGCACGGCGAATTCACGCGGCGACAATTCGAGCGGCTTTTCGTCGTTGAAAATGCGGCGATCGACGCCCGACAGGCGCAAGCCGCCCAGCGACACTTCCGGACGCGGTACATCGCCATGCGGGCCGCTGCGGCGCATCACGGCACGAATGCGCGCTTCGAGTTCGGCGGGTTCGAACGGCTTGAGCATGTAGTCGTCCGCGCCGCTGTTCAGGCCCTGGACGCGGTCATGCAGCTCGTCGCGTGCGGTCAGGATAATCACGGGCGTATGGCGATTGCCCTGACGGAAACGCGACAACAGCGTCATGCCGTCGATACCCGGCAGGCCGAGATCGAGAATCACCAGCTCATGGCGATTTTGCGTGAGCGCCTGCTCCGCGAAAATGCCGTCGTGGACCATATCGACGGTGAAGCCGGCTTGTTCAAGGCTACTTTGGATGCCGCGCGCGATGGGGCGGTCGTCTTCGATTAGAAGGATTCGCATGGAAGTCGCTCTTATACGATGGGTTGGGCTCGATTGTGCGGCGCGGTCGCCAGCCGGAATTGCCTACCTTTCTTTACCGCGGCGCCGTCCGAGTCATATCAGCAATCCTTTTACGCCAAACGCTGCACCGCGCCTCGCTGTGCAGCGATTCTCCTGTGGCCGGACACGCCGAAATTCCCCGATCCCGGACGCCACCCCGTGATTGGTTTCCAGCACGTCCGCTCGGCCCCTGTGGCGACGAAACCGGTCGCTGAAGGGATGAACGGACAGTCCAAACCGTATGCGCTGCTGATTGTACAGTGTCGGTCTGTGCCGCCAATGGACTGGAGCCGTCAGAGCGCCCGAAGCATGGTGAAAGCTTACGCCTGCTTTAGATATTTGCTTTCTCGTTGAAAGATTTTGTTGCCATAAGCTTTCAAACACTATCATTTTTGCTTTCGAACAAGCGAGTCCAGGCCACATGCGGGGAGCTTATTGCGGTTTTTGAATGTCATAGTTTGTAATACGGCTGTTACGCCTTTGTCGCGGTAGTCAGGTTGGTAAACGGATTTCAGGCCGCCGGCGTGATGGAGTCGATGAATGTCGCGAGCTTTATATCGCGCTCCGTGAGGCCCTTCGCCGCGTGGGTGGAGAGCGCGATGTCCACTTTGTTGTACGCATTCGACCAGTCTGGATGGTGATCCATTTCCTGCGCTTTTATTGCCACGCGCGTCATGAAACCGAACGCCTCGTTGAAATCGGCGAACTTGAAACTTCGCTGAATTGCGCTTTCATCGGCGCTGAGTTGCCATTGCGTCAGCTGGCCGAGAAGTTCGGGGAGTTCGTCAGGTGCGAATTTCTTGATCATGGGGACCTCCTTGGCTTAAGCGATGGGGCGCCGCGCGGTTGAACGGCGCATGCGGCCGGGGAGCCACGCGGTAAGCTTGCGTCTTTCGGCACTTCACGCAGGATATCCACATGGTCGACCTCGATCACTTCGATCTCGCGCTGCTCGACGTTCTTCAGCGTTTCGGCCGCGCGACACATCAACAACTCGGCGAGGAAGTGCCGCTGTCGCCGTCGCAAATCGGGCGCCGCTTGCAACGCCTGGAGGCAACCGGTGTGATCGATGGGTATCGCGTGGTGCTGCGTCCCGAAAAGCTCGGGCTCGGCGTGACCGCTTTTACGAGCCTCAAGCTGAAGCATCACGGCGATACCGTTATAGACCAGTTCCAGCAGCAGATCGAAGCGCTGCCCGAAGTGCTCGAATGCCATGCGACGGTTGGCGACGCCGATTACTTGTTGCGCATTGTCGCGCCGGATTTGAACGCGCTGTCTACGTTTGTCATGAAAAAGCTGATGCGCGTTCCCGGCGTAGACAGTGTGCGCTCCAATATCGTGCTGACCACATTCAAGCGCAACGGACCGCTGCCGCTGGGACATCTCGCGGCCAATCCGCCGGATTCACCGGCTTCGCGGGGTTAAGCCAGCGGGGTTAAGCCGGCTCGCTCAGCAAGTCGACATACGCAACCGGCACGAGATCGCTTGCCGCCACGCCGAGCTTCGCGAACAATTCCTCCGCTTCCTTTTCGCCGCCGGCTTCGTCGTCATCCGGTGCCAGCAGCACTTCCAGTTCGATGAAATCGCCCAGTCCGTCCACGCGGTCCAGATGAATCCGCGTGCGCCCGACGATATACACGTGCCGCTCCTTGTTCACTATGCCGCGCGTATTCAGCGCCTGGGCGAGCAGCGCGTGCATGGCTTCGGGGTTGGTGACCGGGCTGCGCGAGTAGTACGAGACCTTCGGGCCGTCGCGGTCATCGCGTTGATAGAAAATCAGTTCGGCCGGCGTGTTGTCATCGAATTGACGTAGTTTCAGGCGGCCGTTCGGCACATCGTAGAAAAAATCTTGCTGGCGGTAGATCATCGGCGGTTCGCTGGCAAGCGCTGCTGCGCGTGCCAGAAGCTGGTCGAACTGATGTGCGCGAGCCTTGATTTCGATATTGCGTGCCATGTTGGGGTGTCCTGTTCACGTGGGCGCCAGATGCGCGACCCTCAGACTAACAAAATTTGATGACCGGGAGATTCCCCGGTTTCGTCAGGTCGCAGCCCTTCTTCGACTAGGTCGCCCATTGGTCTTCAATCAGACGTAACGCCGCCGCGATGCCAGGCTCTTCGCGGCGCTCCGCCAGCACGATGAACGAAAGCTGCGTAGGCACGGTGACGCCTTCCACGATGGTCAGCGCATGCGCGTGCGCTTCGGCGAGCGCAATGGAATCGCGCACGAGCGTCAGGCCCACGCCCGACTTGACCAGATCGAGCATGGACGGCTCCTGGTCCACTTCCGCCACTTTGACCGGCTGGACCCCGTGGGCGTCGAAGATCCGGGTGAGCAAGCGGTTGTGCGCCGACTCCGGCGGCGTCCAGATCCAGGGCAGCCGGGCAAGCGCCACCCAGCCATTCTCTCCGCCATCCGGGCGGTCGGGCCGGTTCACGCGCTCCTTCCAGCCCGCCGGCGCCAGCACGCGGTACAGATATGGCTTCAACTGCACAACGTGAAATCGGTCCGGATCGCGGGGTTCGTCGATTGCCGGATCGCCGATATAAAACCCCACATCGAGATCGCGCGCCTTGATGCGCTCGAGCACCCAGCCCGACATGCCGTGCCGCAGCGCGGTTTCAATGCGCGGATACGTCTCCACGAGTGCTCGCAGGAAGCCGCCGAGCCGGAGGAATTCGGGATCGAGGATCGTCCCGATGGTCAGGCGTCCGCTGACCTCGTGGCGAAGCGCGGCGGCCACGCGCCGGACCTCGCTCGCGGCCGTCAGTGCGCGCTCGGCGTGCGGCAGGAGGGTTTCACCGTCACGCGTGAGGATCAAGCCGTGCGACGTCCGCGAAAACAGCGCCACGCCGAGCGTCTCCTGCAAGTTCTTGATCTGGAGGCTGACGGCGGGCTGCGACACATGCAACAGCACCGCCGCGCGCGTGAGATTGCCTTCGCGGGCGACAGTGACAAAAGCGCGGAGTAGAGTCAGATCCATGCCTGATATTAGCCCAGCTTATAAAGCTGTTGAAGATATCTGATTGGATTGCTGCACTGCGTCCGCAGTAGCTTATGTCGAATATGGCATTAGAGCGGATCGCGCGAGCGGCGGTTTTCGGCGCTTCCAATCGGCCGGCGGTGAAGGTGAAGGGGTTGGCAGGAGACACAGATGAAACAGGACGCGCGCAAGCTTGAGGGTGAATTCGATTACATCATTGTTGGTGCCGGAACGGCGGGGTGCGTGCTTGCGAACCGGCTGACCGAAGACGCCGATGTGAGTGTGCTGCTGCTGGAAGCAGGCGGCAGGGATAACTACCACTGGATTCACGTGCCGGTCGGATACCTCTATTGCATTGGCAATCCACGCACGGACTGGCTATATAAAACGCAGCCCGAACCGGGACTCGATGGGCGTTCGTTATCTTATCCGCGGGGTCGCGTGCTGGGCGGTTGCTCATCGATAAACGGCATGATCTACATGCGTGGCCAGCGCGAGGACTACGACGATTGGGCGCGCATTACCGGGGACCGCGACTGGTCATGGGATTCGGTGCTGCCGGTGTTCAAGCGCAGCGAGGACCATCACGGCGGTCCGAATGAATGGCATGGCACCGGGGGCGAATGGCGGGTGGAGAAACAGCGGCTGAAGTGGAAGGTGCTGGAAACGTTCGCGCAGGCGGCTCAGGAGAGCGGTCTTCCCGCTACCGACGACTTCAATCGTGGCGACAACACCGGCGTTGGTTATTTCGATGTGAACCAGCGCAGCGGGATTCGATGGAATGCATCGAAGGCATTCTTGCGGCCCGCGATGAAGCGGCCCAACCTCACGATCATCACGGGTGCTCATACGCAGCGGCTGGTGATGGAAGGCAAGCGTTGCGTGGGTGTGGAGTATCGGGGTGGCGATACGGACTACCTGGCCAAGTCGCGGTGCGAGGTGATCCTGAGTGCGGGCGCGGTGAACTCGCCGCAATTGCTGGAGTTGTCCGGCATTGGCAATGGGGCGCGGCTGCAGAGGCTGGGTATTGACGTGGTGCAGAACTTGCGGGGTGTTGGCGAGAATTTGCAGGATCATCTACAGCTTAGGATGGCTTACAAAGTTCACGGCGTACAGACGTTGAACACGCTGTCGGCGCATTGGTGGGGTAAGGCGTGGATTGGCTTGCAGTACATGTTGATGCGAGGCGGGCCGATGTCCATGGCGCCCTCGCAATTGGGAGCGTTCGCGAAGTCCGATCCGGATGACTCGACCATTATGCGGCCCGACGTGGAGTATCACGTGCAGCCGTTGTCGCTTGACCGGTTCGGGGAGCCGTTGCACTCGTTCAATGCGTTCACGGCTTCGGTATGTCCGTTGCGGCCGACGTCGCGCGGGAGCGTACATATTGCGTCACCGGATGCGCGGGATGCGCCTTTGATCGCACCGAATTATTTGTCGACCGAACGTGATCGTGAGGTGGCGGTCAATGCTTTGCGTTTGACGCGGCGGATTGTAAGTGCGCCGGCGTTGGCGAAGTATTCGCCGGAGGAGATCTTGCCGGGGCCGGCGTTCCAGACGGACGCAGAGCTTGCTGTTGCTGCGGGCAAGGTCGGGACGACTATTTTTCATCCGGTGGGGACATGCAGGATGGGGACGGATAATGATCCGGCTGCGGTTGTTGATGGGCGTTTGCGTGTGATTGGTGTGAGCGGCTTGCGGGTGGTCGATGCTTCGGTGATGCCGACTATCACCTCCGGCAATACGAATTCCCCAACGTTGATGATTGCTGAACGGGCAAGCGAGATGATTCGCGCCGACCGGCCGTTTTTGTTTTCGCTTGCGCCGGTGAGTGGACTCTCTGGTTAATTTCCTGCTCCAGCCGCCAACCGCAACATGATCGACCCCGCATAAACCCGACCCTAAATCCGTTCACCGGTGCGACCGAAATTCGACGTCCACCGGTTCGAACGAAAACCAAGCTTAAAACTAAGTGCAAATCCCGATGATTGCGCTGCATCATTGGCGCGACAATAACGCGTTCGCGCTTGTGGCGCCGCAGGTCTGCATCACCATTGTGCAGCACGCAAGAAGTGCAACAGCGGTGCAACAAAACTGCAACAGCAACATCGCAATCACCCAACACAAACACCGCCAGCAAAACCACGGGCATGCGCCAAAAGCGCGCCGAGCTGAAGCTGAAACAAAGGCTCAAACAAAGCACGGAAGGGGACATGATTCTCGGCGATACGATTCTGGAAACCCGCGGCCTGACAAAAGAGTTCAAGGGCTTCACCGCCGTCAACGGCGTGAACCTGCGCGTGCGTCGCGGCTCCATCCACGCATTGATCGGCCCTAACGGCGCGGGCAAAACAACCTGCTTCAACCTGCTCACCAAGTTCCTGGAACCCACCGCAGGACAAATCGTCTTCAACGGCATCGACATCACCGGCGAACGCCCCGCGCAAATCGCCCGTCGCGGTGTCATCCGCTCATTCCAGATTTCTGCTGTATTCCCACATCTGACAGTGATGCAGAACGTACGCATCGGCTTGCAACGCTCGCTTGGGACATCGTTCAAATTCTGGAAAAGCGAACGTGTCCTGGACGAACTCAATGACCGCGCCATGGACCTGCTCACCCAGGTCGGCCTTACCGATTTCGCCGATACCACCACCGTCGAACTTTCCTACGGCCGCAAGCGCGCGCTCGAAATAGCAACCACGCTTTCGATGGAACCCGAACTCATGCTTCTCGATGAACCCACGCAAGGCATGGGTCACGAAGACGTTGACCGCGTGACGGCGCTGATCAAGAAAGTATCGGCGGGACGCACGATCCTGATGGTCGAACACAACATGAACGTGATCGCAGGCATCTCCGACACCATCACCGTCCTGCAACGCGGTGAAGTGCTGGCCGAAGGCAGTTATGCAGAGGTATCGAAGAACGCACTGGTGATGGAAGCCTACATGGGCAGCGCCGACGCGACCCTCGCCGGAGCGCATGCATGAGCACGATCGTTGCGGAACGCCGCGCGGAACAATTGCGTGAAGCATCGACTCGGGAGCCGGCGCTCGAGCTGCTCGGTGCGCAAGCCTGGTACGGTGAATCGCACATCCTGCATGGCGTGGACCTGACCGTGCACAGAGGCGAAGTGGTCACGCTGCTCGGGCGCAACGGCGCAGGCCGCACAACAACGCTGCGTGCCATCATGGGCCTCACCGGCCGTCGCACGGGATCAATTCGTATTGGCGGACACGAAACCGTCGGCATGTCGACGCATAAGATCGCGCACTACGGCGTGGGATATTGCCCCGAAGAACGCGGCATCTTTTCAAGCCTCTCGTGCGAGGAGAACCTGCTCCTGCCGCCGCTCGTGGGTAACGCGAAAGACGCCATGTCGATCGATGAAATCTATTCGATGTTCCCCAATCTCAAGGAACGGCGCAGCAGTCAGGGTACGCGTCTGTCGGGCGGCGAACAGCAGATGCTGGCCGTCGCGCGCATCCTGCGGACCGGCGCGAATCTGCTGCTCCTCGATGAAATATCGGAAGGACTTGCGCCTGTCATCGTCCAGACGCTCGCGCGAATGATCCTGATGCTGAAGGCGCGCGGTTACACGATCGTGATGGTCGAACAGAATTTCCGTTTTGCCGCACCGCTCGCCGATCGCTTCTATGTCATGGAGCACGGGAAGATCGTCGAGCATTTCAACTCCGGTGAACTCGACACGAAAATGCCGGTACTGCACGAGCTGCTCGGGGTTTAGGACGTTGAACGTGCGTTCAAAGCAAGTTCAACACATCAGCATGCGGCCCACCGCAAGAACAACAACTCAACGGAGACTGTAATGAAGAAGAAGACCCTCGCGCGCCTGTCGGGACTCTGCTTGGCGATTGCCGCGGCCACAGCCTCGCTGATCGCAGGCAACGTCCAGGCCGCCCCCGGCGACACGGTGAAGATCGGCTATATCACGGACCTGTCCGGCCTGTATGCGGACATCGATGGGCCGGGTGGCCTCGAAGCTATCCGCATGGCAATCGCGGATTTCGGCGGCAAGGTGAACGGCAAGCCGATCGAACTCGTCTACGCGGATCACCAGAACAAAGCGGACATTGCGGCATCGCGGGCGCGTGAATGGATTGACCGCGACGGTGTGAACGTGATTATCGGCGGAACGAATTCGGCAACGGCGCTTTCAACGAATCAGGTCGCCGGCGAAAAGCATATCCCGTACATCAACATTGGCGCGGGCGCGGACAACCTGACCAACGAGCAGTGCACGCCATACACGGTTCACTATGCGTACGACACCATGGCGCTCGCCAAGGGCACAGGCTCGGCGGTGACGAAGCAGGGCGGCAAGACGTGGTTCTTCCTGACGGCCGACTATGCGTTCGGCAAGGCGCTGGAAAAGAATACATCGGACGTGGTGAAGGCGAACGGCGGCCAGGTGCTCGGCGCGGTGCGCCATCCGTTGTCGGCCTCTGACTTCTCGTCTTTCCTGTTGCAGGCGCAAGCATCGAAGGCGCAGGTGCTGGGTCTGGCGAATGCTGGCGGCGACACGATCAACTCGATCAAGGCCGCAAAGGAATTCGGTATCACCAAGACGATGAAGGTCGCCGCGCTGCTGATCTTCTTGTCGGATATCCACAGTCTTGGCCTCGAAACTGCGCAAGGCCTGGTCGCAACCGACAGCTGGTACTGGAACAAGGACGCAACGACACGTGCCTGGGCACAGCGCTACTTCGCCAAGATGAAGAAGATGCCGACGAGTCTTCACGCAGCCGATTACTCTGCGGTCACCACGTACCTGAAGGCGGTGCAAGCGGCCGGCACGACGGATAGCGACAAGGTGATGGACCAGTTGCACAAGATCAAGATCAACGACTTCTACACGCAGAACGGCTACATCCGCGCGGACGGAAGCATGATCCACGACATGTACCTGATGCAAGTGAAGACGCCGGCGGAATCGAAGGAACCTTGGGACTACTACAAGATCACGGCGACCATCCCGGGCGACCAGGCTTTTGACACCAAGGCGGAAACGCGCTGCGCGTTGTGGAAGTAAGCGGCCGGGTTTTAGCGGCACTGCGGATTCAGGTGTGACGCGTAGGGCGCTGAAGCTTATGCGCCGCTCGTGATCCGCATGATCGATCGACGCATGACGGCCTGCTCATCTTGAGTCAGGGCGGCATGCGTCGAAACTACTCTGACGGCAGATTCAATGGAAATTTTCGGCATTCCGCTCGCGGCGATGATGAGCCAGTTGCTACTCGGGCTGGTGAACGGATCGTTCTACGCCATCCTGAGCCTTGGCCTCGCGGTGATTTTCGGCCTGCTCAACGTGATCAACTTCGCCCACGGCGCGTTGTTCATGCTGGGCGCGATGCTCACATGGATGGGTTTTTCGTATTTCAATGTGCCGTACTGGGCGATGCTCGTGCTCGCGCCGCTGATGGTGGGCGTGTTCGGCATCGTGATCGAACGGACGATGTTGCGCTGGCTCTATAAGCTCGATCATCTGTACGGCTTGCTGCTCACGTTCGGCCTGACGCTGGTGATTGAAGGCGTATTCCGGTCTATCTACGGTTCATCCGGCCAGCCCTACGATGTGCCCGAACTGCTGTCCGGCGCGACGAATCTCGGCTTCATGTACCTGCCGAACTATCGCGCGTGGGTGGTGCTGGCGTCGCTGGTCGTGTGTTTCGCGACGTGGTTCGTGATCGAAAAAACGCGGCTGGGCGCCTATCTTCGCGCAGGCACCGAGAACCCGAAGATGGTCGAGGCGTTCGGTATCAACGTACCGTTGATGGTCACGCTCACCTACGGTTTCGGCGTGGCGCTCGCGGCGTTCGCCGGCGTGCTTGCCGCGCCCGTGATCCAGGTGTCGCCGCTGATGGGACAGTCGATGATCATCACCGTGTTCGCGGTGGTCGTTATCGGCGGAATGGGGTCGATCATGGGATCGATCCTGACCGGTCTCGGGCTTGGCGTGATTGAAGGCCTGACGCGCGTGTTTTATCCGGAAGCCTCTGCGACCGTCGTTTTCGTGATCATGGCGCTGGTGCTGCTCGTGCGCCCGGCGGGACTTTTCGGCAAGGAAAAATGATGGTTAGGAAAGTGCTTTACGGCGTGTTGCTTGCCGGCCTGATCGCGGCGCCGTTCCTCGGCGTGTACCCGGTCTTCATGATGAAAGTGCTGTGTTTCGCGCTGCTGGCGGCAGCCTTCAATTTGTTGATCGGCTACACGGGTCTGCTTTCTTTCGGCCACGCGATGTTCCTCGCCAGCGCGGGCTATTCCGCCGGTTACGCCATCCAGACGCTCGGTTTTACGCCGGAACTCGGCGTGATCGCGGGCACGGCCGTGGCGACGCTGCTTGGCCTGGTTGTGGGCTTGTTCGCGATTCGACGCCAGGGCATCTACTTCGCGATGGTCACGCTGGCGCTCGCCCAGATGGTCTATTTCGTATTCCTGCAGGCGCCGTTCACGCATGGCGAAGATGGTATGCAAGGTGTGCCGCGCGGCAAGCTGTTCGGCGCAATCAGCCTCAGTTCCGACCTGACGCTCTACTACGTCGTGCTGCTGGTCATGGTGCTGGCGTTTGGATTTATTGTGCGTGTCGTGCATTCGCCCTTCGGGCAAGTGCTGATCGCGATCAAGGAGAACGAGCCGCGCGCCATTTCGCTGGGTTACGACACGTCGCGTTTCAAGTTGCTGGCGTTCGTGTTGTCGGCGGGACTGGCGGGACTGGCGGGTGCGCTTCAAACGCTGGTGCTGGGATTCGAAACGCTTGGCGACGCGTACTGGACCATGTCCGGTCTGGTCGTGCTGATGACCCTGGTGGGTGGCATGAGCACCATGTTTGGGCCCCTGCTCGGTGCGTTCATCATTGTGGCGCTGGAAAATCGTCTCGGCGATATTGGCACTGCACTGTCTTCGCTCACCGGTATTGATTGGTTCAACTCGCTGGGGGAGTCGGTGACGATCGTGACGGGACTGATCTTTATTGCGTGCGTGCTGCTGTTCAGGCGCGGGATTGTGGGGGAAATCGTCGCACGGGTGAAGCCGTTGCGCGGCTAGAACCACGAAACCGGGACCCACACAATTTAGTTGGCGATCCGAATCATATGCAGCCACGAACCATGATTTTCCGCAGTTAACCGCGGTATTTAAGATGGCACGGAGAAACCGGCGCCCAATAAAGGTGCTAACGTGCACCACTAGGGTAAATGCTAGGTTGTCGGTATTGGTTGCACAATCTAATATCCGTTTCAGTTCTGTTGCACCCGAATTTTGAGGTGGAGAACGAGGAGACAACGAGGCATCAAGTGCCCGACCGAAAGCGCTGTTGGATGATTCCAACAGCGCTTTTTATTTGTACTCCGCATTCACACGCATTCGCGAATTCTCACGTCCAGATCAATTTATTTTGCCGAAATTAAAGGGCCAGACGCGGTCCTCGAACATCGGCGATTCTCATTAAGTTAATCATTTTCATACGGGTTTTCCCGGCATTTTTCAATGCGTGCATTAGCGCGCACTCGCACATTCAAATTCCTTCAAAACGCTTGCCCCACGCGGTTCTCGTCCGCTACACTCGCGATTCACCGACCGTGTGGTCGGTATATAGAAATCGTAAAATCGTGCCGGTGAACAAAACACATTTACGGGGCATATCAATGAAGTTGGCTTTACGCTGGATCTCGACGGCGGCATTCGTCGCGAGCGTTTCCGCAGTGATAAGTACGCAGGCTTTCGCAGACGTAAAAATTGGTGTGACGTTGTCCGCCACGGGCCCGGCTGCATCGCTGGGAATTCCGGAAAAGAACACGATTGCGCTGCTGCCGAAAGAGATCGCCGGGCAGAAGATGGAATACATCGTTCTGGACGATGCGACCGATTCCACGCAAGCCGTCAAGAACGCCCGAAAGCTGACCAGTGAAGATCACGTCGACGCCCTGATTGGTTCCACGGTAGTCCCGAATTCGCTCGCAATGATTGACGTGGCGTCCGAGACCTCCACGCCCATGATCTCGATGGCCGCGGCGGCCACGATCGTCGAACCGATGGATGCCAAACGCGCGTGGGTATTCAAGACGCCGCAGAACGACATCCTGATGGCGACCGCCATTGCGCAGCATATGTCGAATCATGGTGTGAAGTCGGTGGCGTTCATTGGTTTCAGCGACGCCTACGGCGAAAGCTGGTTCAAGGAATTCACCAAGGCCGCCGATCTCGCGAAGATCAAGGTGGTCGCGAACGAACGGTTTGCGCGCAACGATGCATCGGTGACCGGGCAGGTCCTCAAGATGATGTCGCAGAATCCGGATGCCGTGCTGATCGCGGGTGCGGGCACGCCGGCCGCGTTGCCGCAAAAGACGCTGAAAGAGCGGGGCTACAAGGGCAAGATTTATCAGACGCACGGCGTGGCGAACAACGACTTCCTGCGTGTGTGCGGCAAGGATTGCGAAGGCACGTTCCTGCCAGCCGGGCCGTTGCTGGTCGCGGCGCAATTGCCTGATTCGAACCCGGTGAAGAAAGCGGCGCTGACCTATAAGCAGGCTTATGAAAGTGCCTACGGCGCGGGTTCGGTGTCCACATTCGGCGGTCACGCGTGGGACGCCGGTTTGTTGCTGCAACGGGCCATTCCGATTGCGTTGAAGAAGGGACAGCCGGGCACACAGGCATTTCGTGAAGCGCTGCGCGCGGCTATCGAAAGCACGAAGGATTTATCCGGCTCGCACGGGATCTTCAACATGAGCGCGAACGATCACTCGGGACTCGATCAGCGTGCGCGCGTGATGGTGGAGATTGTCGGCGGGCAGTGGAAGCTCGCCAAAGACTGACGGCGGCCCACACGACGATATGAACCGACCAAAGGCGCGTTGCTTCGAACGCGCCTTTTTTTCGGGTTTTCATGTGCTCGGCAGTGTTGGCCTGATGTGATGGCTAGCGCTGAGGGAAAACGAGCCTAGGCATGGGCAACGACCGAAAATAGATTGAGCGGCATTTAATCAAGGACCGCACGACAAAGATTCATAACAACTCGCAGTAGCGTACAAGGCGTGCGCGATGGCATAGCGTCTGGAGACGATGCAATGAAAAAGACTAACGCGTGGAAGTGGCAGGGAAGACTGACGAGCGCGGCGCTTGGCGTGGCGCTCGCCTTTAGTGCCGGCGCGGCGTTCGCGCAGGTGAAGATTGGCGTGACGTTATCGGCAACGGGGCCGGCGGCATCGCTTGGGATTCCCGAGAAAAATACGATCGCGTTGTTGCCGAAGGAGATCGGCGGGAAGACTGTGGAGTACATCGTGCTCGACGACGGTTCGGACACCAGTCGCGCAGTGCAGAACACACGCAAGCTGATCGATGAAGATCATGTCGACGCCATCATGGGCTCGACCGTCACGCCGAACTCGCTTGCAATGCTCGACCCCGCCAGCCAGGGCAAGACGCCGATGATCTCGCTGGCCGCATCCGCCGCGATCATCTCGCCGATGGACGCCAAACGCTCATGGGCGTTCAAGACGCCGCAGAACGACAGCCTGATGGCCGACGCGATTGCCGAGTATATGGAGAAGCACGGCGTGAAGACGGTTGGCTTTATCGGCTTTGCGGATGCGTACGGCGATGGCTGGTATAGCGTGTTCAACACTGCGGCGGCCGCGCACAACCTGAAGATCGTCACGAACGAGCGCTTTAATCGCACGGATACCTCGGTTACCGGCCAGGTGCTGAAGACCATGAGCGCGAATCCGGACGCGGTGTTGATCGCCGGTGCGGGCACACCGTCCGCGTTGCCCGCCAAGGCGCTGAAGGAGCGCGGTTACAAGGGCAAGGTCTATCAGACGCATGGTGTGGCGAACAACGACTTCCTGCGCGTGTGCGGCAAGGATTGCGATGGCGAACTGCTGCCGGCGGGGCCGATCCTGGTGACTGATCAATTACCGGACAGCAATCCGGTGAAGAAGTCGTCGCAGGCTTATAAGGCAGCGTATGAGAAGGCGTACGGAGCAGGGTCGGTCTCCACGTTTGGCGGCCACGCATGGGACGCGGGTCACATGCTCGAGCAAGCCATTCCCGAAGCGCTCAAGACGGCTCAGCCGGGCACCGAAGCGTTCCGTGCAGCGCTGCGCACCGCGCTGGAAAACGTGAAGGACCTGCCACTCGCGCATGGCGTGATGAACACCACGCCGACCGATCACAACGGCCTCGACAAGCGCGCTCGCGTGATGGTGCAGATTGTCGACGGCAAGTGGAAGTTGCAGAACGACTAGCTGTGACATGGACCGCTTGCCCGCCGGCAATTTGGCGCGTTAGCGTTCCAACGTTCAGCGTTCCGGAGTTTCAACCATGGCCTGAGGCTGCATTTTTCTCGCAGCGTCGGGCCATGTTTCGATGGGCTGGCCCGGCAGCCCCAGTTGCAGGATGCTCCTAAAGAGGAAGTATGGACTTATCGATTGCGGCGATTCTCGCGCAAGACGGCATCACCACGGGCGCGATCTATGCATTGCTCGCGCTCGCGCTGGTCCTCGTGTTTTCGGTGACGCGTGTCATCTTCATCCCGCAGGGCGAGTTTGTCGCGTACGGTGCGCTGACGCTGGCCGCGCTGCAAACGCAGAAGCTGCCGGCAACCTGCTGGCTGCTGATTGCGATGGGCGTGGGGTGCTTCGTCGCGGAGGTCGCGGGCATCGTGCGGCATCCGTCGCGACACCGGCACATAGGGCGCACGCTTGCCGTTCTGGCTGGCAAATATCTGCTGTTCCCGGTGGCGGTCTATGCGCTGACGCAAAGCGTGCTGATGCAGCCGCTGCCCATGATCGTGCAGGTCGCGCTCGCGCTGCTGATCGTGATTCCGATGGGTCCGTTTGTCTACCGGTTGGCCTACGAGCCGATCGCCGAAGCCAGCACGCTGCTGCTGCTGATCGTGGCGGTCGCCGTGCATTTCGCGATGGTTGGCCTTGGCCTCGTCATGTTCGGCGCGGAAGGGTCGCGCACGACCGCGTTCTCCGACGCCACGTTCAATCTCGGCAGCGTGTCCATCTCCGGGCAGAGTCTCTGGGTGGTCGGGACGGCCGCGGTGCTGATCGTCGCGCTGTATCTGTACTTCGACCGCACGATTTCGGGGAAGGCGCTGCGCGCGACCTCGGTGAACCGGCTTGGCGCGCGCCTGGTGGGCATCGGCACGACGCAGGCTGGACGGCTTGCCTTCACGCTCGCGGCCGGCTTAGGCGCGCTTTGCGGCGTCCTGGTGGCCCCAATCACGACCATCTACTACGACTCGGGCTTCCTGATCGGCTTGAAGGGGTTTGTGGGCGCGATCGTGGGCGGATTGGTGAGTTATCCGCTCGCGGCTGCGGGTTCGCTCCTGGTCGGGCTGCTGGAATCGTATTCGTCGTTCTGGGCGAGCGCGTACAAAGAGGTGATCGTCTTCACGCTGATCATTCCGGTGCTGCTGTGGCGGAGTCTGGCAAGCCCGCATTCGGACGAAGACGAGGAGTGACGCGATGAAATTCGTCATGCGAAACAAGTTTTTCTGGGTATTCCTGCTGGTCGTATTCGCGCTGCCGGTGCTGCCGCATCCGATCCATACGCCCGAATACTGGATCACGCTGCTGAACTACATCGGTTTGTATTCCATTGTCGCTATCGGGCTCGTGCTGCTGACGGGCATTGGCGGGATGACGAGCTTCGGGCAAGCGGCGTTCGTGGGCGTGGGCGCTTATTCAACGGCCTACCTGACGACGCAGTTCGGCGTGTCGCCGTGGCTGGCGTTGATAGTGGGCGTGGTGCTGACGGCGTTGATCGCGCTTCTGCTGGGCATGGTGACCATGCGGCTCTCCGGCCATTTCCTGCCGCTCGGGACGATCGCGTGGGGACTGTCGCTGTTTTTCCTGTTCGGGAATCTCGAATTTCTCGGCAAATACGACGGTATCAACGGCATTCCGGTGCTCAACCTGTTCGGATGGCATCTCGAATCCGGGCGGTCGATCTACTACCTGATCTGGGTGGTCGTGCTGCTGTCGGTAATATCTGTTCAGAATCTGCTTAATAGTCGGCCGGGGCGGGCGATTCGGGCGCTGCGCGGCGGCGGCACGATGGCCGAAGCCATGGGCGTGAATACGGCGTGGATGCGTGTGGTGATTTTCGTCTATGCGGCGGTTCTGGCTGCGATCTCGGGCTTCCTGTATGCGCATCTGCAGCGCGCAGTGAATCCGACGCCATTCGGTCTGAATCATGGCATCGAGTTCCTGTTCATGGCGGTGGTCGGGGGCGTGTCCCACGTCTGGGGTGCGGTATTGGGCGCGACAATCCTCACCGTTCTGCAGGACTACCTGCAGACCTTGCTGCCCAAGCTGCTTGGGTCGAATGGCAATTTCGAGATCATCGTGTTCGGCGTATTGATGGTCTTGCTGCTTCAATACGCACGGCAAGGGGTCTGGCCATTCGTTGCGCGGCTTTTCCCCAGTGGGCCGCGCGCCCGTGCCCCTGAGCACGCGGAAGCGCTGCCGCAACGCCCGAAGCCAACTCTTGGTGAACCCTTGCTGGTCGTGGATAAAGCCCGTAAGCAGTTCGGCGGTCTGGTAGCGGTAAACGATGTCAGTTTCCAGGTGAAGGCGGGCGAGATCATCGGCTTGATTGGACCGAACGGCGCGGGAAAGTCGACGACGTTCAATCTGGTCACGGGTGTGCTGCAAGCCACGAGCGGTTCGATCACCTTCCACGGCGAACGTATTGATGCACTGTCTTCACGTGAAATCGTCAAGCGCGGTATTGGGCGGACGTTTCAGCACGTGCGCTTGCTATCGGGAATGACGGTGCTGGAGAACGTGGCAATTGGTGCGCACCTTCGTGGCAAGACTGGCGTCTGGCGCAGCGTCGCGCGGCTGAACGCAGCAGAAGAAGGGCGTTTGATGGCGGAAGCGGCGAAACAGATCAAGCGCGTCGGTCTGGAAAAGCATCTCTACGACGAAGCCGGGAGTCTGGCGTTAGGACAACAGCGGATCCTGGAGATCGCTCGCGCTCTGTGCTGCGATCCGACTTTGCTATTACTGGACGAACCTGCTGCAGGTTTGCGCTATCAGGAGAAACAGCAGTTGGCGGAACTGCTGCGGCGCCTGAAGGGCGAGGGCATGAGCATCCTGCTGGTGGAACATGACATGGATTTCGTGATGAATCTGACTGACCGGCTGGTGGTGATGGAGTTTGGAACCCGGATTGCAGAGGGATTGCCCGAGGATGTCCAGAAGGATCCTGCGGTGTTGGAAGCTTACCTGGGTGGGGTGGACTGATGGCCGATGCAATTCTTCAAGTCGCTGGTTTGTCCGTCCGTTACGGCAAGGTTGAGGCGCTCCACGAGGGAAAGCTCACCGTTGGGGCTGGGCAGATTGTCTCGGTGATTGGTCCGAACGGCGCCGGCAAGTCCACGTTACTCAACGCAATCATGGGTGCGTTGCCTTCAACCGGTTACGCGAAGGGAACAGTGCTCTATCAGGGCGAAGATATTTCTACGCTGGCAATCGAGAAGCGTGTTTCACGTGGAATGTGTCTTGTACCGGAGAAGCGTGAGTTGTTCGCGAGCATGACAGTGGAAGACAACCTGGTTTTGGGCGCATATCGGCGAAAGCGCGCTGGCGAGCGCAATTTCCTCGATCAACTCGATCATGTATTCGAGTTGTTCCCGCGCCTGAAGGAGCGCCGCAAGCAGGCGGCCGGAACGTTGTCGGGCGGGGAGCGGCAGATGCTGGCGGTCGGCCGTGCACTGATGGGCAAACCCGATTTGCTGATGCTGGATGAGCCTAGCCTCGGGTTGGCGCCGTTAATCGTGAAGGAAATCTTCCATATCATCAGCGCGTTGCGGCAAACGGGCGTCGCTACATTGCTGATCGAGCAGAATGCACGCGCAGCGCTACAGATCTCCGACTACGGCTATGTGCTTGAGACAGGTGAATTTGCAATGGAAGGTGTAGCTAGTGAGCTGGCGCACGATCCGAGGGTTATCGAAACGTATTTGGGGTTGGCCAAGAGGGTGGCATAGGACCCTTCGACTTCAGCGAGTTTTGATGGCGTGTTTCACGTGAAACACGCCATTTTTTTATCTGGAGCGTGTCGCTCGCGGTCTGGCTCGGAACCGGAATGTTATTTAAGCGACTTCGCGCTCAGCGAGCAACACGGCTCAAAGCCCCTTATTCCCAACGAATATCGATGTTGTGTTTCACGTGAAACACATCATTTTTTCGCGTTAGCCGTTTAGCCTGAATCGCAGCAAAAGCTAACCGGATATAATTCTTCGATATCTCTTTCGAAGGTCCGCCACATCGCGCGGGAACC
Source organism: Caballeronia udeis (assembly GCF_001544555.2). Classification (GTDB taxonomy): domain Bacteria; phylum Pseudomonadota; class Gammaproteobacteria; order Burkholderiales; family Burkholderiaceae; genus Caballeronia; species Caballeronia udeis. The sequence goes on from NZ_FCOK02000026.1 coordinate 82,750, forward strand.
CATGCTTTATCCAACTGAATTCGATGTGATTGTCGTCGGTGGCGGTCACGCTGGAACTGAAGCCGCATTAGCCTCGGCCCGAACGGGCGCGGCTACGCTGTTGTTGACCCATAACATCGAAACACTCGGTCAAATGAGCTGCAATCCCTCGATCGGCGGGATTGGGAAGGGGCATTTGGTTAAGGAAATCGACGCGCTTGGCGGCGCAATGGCAGCGGCAACCGATGAAGCGGGTATCCAGTTTCGAATTCTGAACTCATCAAAAGGGCCGGCAGTCCGCGCCACACGGGCGCAGGCGGATCGGGTTCTGTACAAGCAAGCGATTCGGCATCGGCTAGAAAATCACCCCAATCTGTGGCTGTTTCAGCAGGCCGTGGATGATTTAATCGTCGAGGGCGACCGTGTTGTCGGCGCTGTAACCCAAGTTGGCGTGAAATTCCGCGCGAAAGCGGTTGTATTGACAGCCGGCACCTTCCTCGACGGAAAAATTCACGTGGGTTTGAATAACTACACGGGCGGCAGGGCAGGTGATCCGGCGGCTGTGTCTTTGTCGGCGCGGTTGAAGGAGCTTCAACTCCCTCAAGGACGGCTCAAAACGGGTACGCCGCCGCGTATCGATGGCCGGACCATCGACTATTCGAAGCTTGAAGAACAACCGGGCGATCTTGATCCAGTGCCCGTGTTCTCGTTCCTCGGTCGCGTTGAGCAGCATCCGCGGCAAGTGCCGTGCTGGGTGACGCATACCAATGAGCGCACGCACGACATCATTCGTGCCGGTCTGGATCGCTCGCCGATGTACACAGGCGTGATCGAGGGTGTCGGGCCACGCTATTGCCCGTCGATTGAAGACAAGATTCACCGGTTTGCATCTAAGGATTCGCATCAAATCTTCCTGGAACCCGAAGGCCTGACGACAAACGAGTTCTACCCGAACGGTATTTCCACGAGTTTGCCGTTCGATGTCCAGCTCGAATTGGTCCGCTCGATGAAGGGGCTGGAGCACGCGCATATCCTGCGGCCAGGCTACGCGATCGAATACGATTACTTCGATCCGCGGGCGCTCAAGGCATCGCTGGAAACCAAAGCAATTGGTGGCCTGTTCTTCGCCGGACAGATCAATGGCACAACCGGCTACGAGGAAGCTGCTGCACAGGGCTTACTCGCGGGCCTGAACGCGGCGTTGCAAGTTGCCGGCAAGGATGCGTGGTGCCCGCGTCGTGATGAGGCGTATTTGGGTGTTCTGGTCGACGATCTGGTCACGCAAGGCGTGTCGGAGCCGTATCGGATGTTTACTAGTCGCGCGGAATATCGCCTGTCGCTGCGTGAAGATAACGCCGATATGCGTTTGACCGAGGCGGGCAGGGCGCTGGGCATCGTGGATGACACTCGCTGGAACGTGTTTAACGAAAAGCGCGACGCTGTTTCACGTGAAACACAGCGCCTGAAATCGACCTGGGTTAACCCTAAAACATTACCGACCGAAGAAGCCATCGCACTGCTCGGTAAGCCGATTGACCACGAATACAGTTTGGCGGATTTGCTGCGCCGACCGAGTATCACGTACGCGGACGTTTGTGCGTTGCGGAACCACACGTCAGGCCCGGAAACGCCGCTGGCTCAAGATCCGGTCTTGCTCGGCCAAATCGAGGAGCAGATCGAGATTGCGGTGAAGTATCAAGGCTACATTGACCGTCAGGCTGGTGAGATCGAGCGTAATGGCACGCACGAAAACACGCGCCTGCCGGAAGCATTTGATTACGCGGAAGTACGCGGGCTTTCCTTCGAGGCTCGCCAAAAGCTGATGCAACACCGTCCGGAGACGATTGGCCAAGCGTCGCGTATCTCGGGCATCACGCCAGCCACCATCTCCTTGCTCATGGTGCATCTCAAGCGGGCGATGGGCCGGCGCGACAGCGCCACAGGTCAGGCCGGGGCGTCACATAGCAGAGCCGGGCGCGGCGGCGCTCGCTCCGTCTCGTGATGCAGCGTGACGCCGGGGATACCGGACTACCAGCGCTGCTTAATGAAGGAATCGAGCAACTAGGCATTGCCGTCACCAGCGCGCAGCGTCAGAAGTTGCTCGACTACGTGGCCTTGCTGGGTAAGTGGAACGCGGTCTACAACCTGACCGCGATTCGCGACCCACGTCAGATGCTGATTCAGCACATTCTTGATTCTCTCGCGATCATTCCGTTTATCACTCGCCGTCCCGGGCCTCAGTCAGCGCTCGATGTTGGCTCCGGTGGCGGTTTGCCCGGGATCGTCATGGCGATTGTCCTGCCCGAGTGGCAAGTCACGCTGAACGACATTGTTCATAAGAAAACGGCCTTCCAATCGCAGGCAAAACTGCAACTTGGATTGACTAATCTGTCGGTTGTAACCGGGCGTGTCGAGAATCTGCATGCAGGTGCGGAAGTCCCAGGTCTTTTCGATGTAATCGTGTCGCGTGCGTTCGCAGAGCTCTCCGACTTCGTTACACTTGCGCGTCATCTGGTTGCCGGCAACGGCCGCATCTGGGCGATGAAAGGAATCAGGCCGGATGCCGAGATCGCCCGGCTTCCCGCCGGCACGAAAGTCTGCTCTATCGAACGCCTCCGCGTCCCCATGCTCGACGCCGAGCGCCACCTGATCGAAATTGAAATCGGAGCGGCCCCACATTGAACACTGCAGTCGACATCTCACGCGCGCCTGAAATCCAGTCAGAAAAAAAGGGACACATCACGATGGCAAAGATCTTCTGCGTCGCGAACCAGAAGGGCGGTGTCGGAAAGACGACGACAGCAGTCAACCTCGCGGCGAGCCTGGCGGCGCTCGACCAGCGCGTCTTGCTGATCGACCTGGACCCGCAGGGCAATGCCACCATGGGAAGCGGTATCGACAAAGCGGCGGTCGAGAACACCGTGTACGACGTGCTGGTCAACAGCGTGACGGTGCGTGATGCCTGCACCCGTACGGACGCAGTCGGCTACGACGTTGTGCCGGCTAACCGCGAACTCGCGGGGGCGGAGGTGGAACTGGTCGGCGTGGAAAACCGCGAACGCGTGCTGCGCAAGGCTTTGACCGAGGTCGAAAGCGACTACGATTTCATCCTCATCGATTGCCCGCCGGCTTTGTCGCTGCTTACACTGAACGGTTTGTGCGCCGCCCATGGCGTCGTTATCCCGATGCAGTGCGAGTATTTCGCCCTCGAAGGCCTGTCTGACCTGGTCAACACGATCAAGCAGGTCCATGCGAACCTCAACCGCGACCTGAAGGTGATCGGATTGTTGCGCGTCATGTTCGATCCACGCATTACGTTGCAGCAACAAGTATCGGATCAACTGAAACAGCATTTCGGCGACAAGCTCTTCGACGTCGTCATTCCCCGCAATGTCCGTCTGGCCGAGGCGCCCAGTTACGGTTTGCCGGGTGTCGTGTTTGACCGGGCGTCGCGTGGCGCGCAGGCGTATATCCAGTTCGGTACGGAAATGATCGAGCGCGTACGCGCGCTTTAACGGACACAGCGTCAAGATGGCAGAACGAGGAAGCAAGATGAACGCAACGATGAAGAAGAAGGGCCTTGGGCGTGGGCTGGAAGCCCTGTTGGGTGGTAGCTCTGACATCACCGAAGCCGTGCGCAGCGAAGGGTTGCCGAGCGTTCTACGCCTCGACGTCATGCAAGCCGGCAAGTACCAGCCGCGTACGCGTATGGACGAAGGTGCGTTGCAGGAACTTGCCGCCAGCATCCGGGCGCAGGGCGTGATGCAGCCGATCCTCGTGCGTTCGATTGGCGACGACCGGTACGAGATCATCGCCGGCGAGCGGCGGTTCCGGGCTGCGAAACTCGCAGGTCTTGACGAAGTGCCGGTGCTCGTGAAGAACGTGCCGGATCAGGCCGCTGCGGCCATGGCGCTGATCGAAAACATCCAGCGCGAGGACCTGAATCCGCTGGAAGAGGCGCAGGGCATCCAGCGTCTCCTCGATGAATTCGATTTCACGCACGAGCAAGCGGCAGAATCAGTCGGGCGTTCGCGTAGCGCAGTATCGAATTTGCTCCGCCTGCTTAACCTGGCCATGCCGGTTCAAACCATGTTGCTCGCTGGCGATCTCGACATGGGCCACGCCCGTGCGCTGCTCGCCGTCGATGCCGCCACGCAGATCCAGTTGGCCAACCAGGTGGTCAACCGGCGCATGTCGGTGCGCGAGACTGAAAAGCTGGTTTCATCGACAACCAGGGAAGCGCCCGCTACGAAAGCGCGCGCGGCGAACGACGGCGGCCGCGACACGCGCCGGCTTGAAGAGGAATTGTCCGACCTGCTGTCGGCGAATGTGAAGATCAAGATGAGCGGGCGAGGGCGCGGCAAGTTGCAAATCGATTTCGGCAACCTCGATGCGCTCGAAGGCATTTTGGGACGGCTGCGCACGGGCACCGGCAACGGCAAAGCGGAAACTACGGACAACGTATCTGCGGCGCAGGCGTAGGCCGATGCAGTCTCCCGCGGACGCCAGGTCCGTCCAGGCGAATTTTTTGGCCAAAACATGGGCTCTCGTTACCAAAGAACCCGTGCTGGTGATTCTGATTGTGGCGCTCATCGCGCTGCAAGTCCTGCATCCGAAGCCGTGGGCGTCGCTACCCGGGTTGATCGACTGGCAGACCGTGCTGACGCTTGCCGGCTTGCTGATGTTGACCAAGGCGGTGGAGCTGTCGGGTTTCCTGATGTGGATGGCGCACCGCGTTGTACATCGGATTCATGGTGAACGCGGACTCGCGTTTCTGCTGATCGGCCTTGCTGCAGTGCTCTCGACTTTGCTCACCAACGACGTCGCGCTGTTCGCCGTCGTGCCTTTGACTCTATCGCTGCACAAGCTCGCACCGCTCCCCATCAAGCGGCTGGTGATTTTCATCGCGATCGCGGTGAATGCCGGGTCAATCCTGACGCCGCTCGGCAACCCGCAGAACCTGTTCCTCTGGCAGACGAGCGGCGTGTCATTCGGCGGGTTCGTGTGGGCGCTGCTGCCCTTATGTGCAGCGCTCATGGTGATGCTTTACGCGCTGGCCGCCGTGATGTTTCACAACCGGACGCTCGATCTTTCCGGCGATACCGAAACGCATCCCGTCGATATCCCGCTCTGCACGGTAGCGGGCGTTGCGTTCATCGCGTTCGTCATTCTCGCCGACGCCCACTATGCCGGTATCGGCCTGGCCGCCGTTGCACTAGGCTTCCTGTTGTGGCGACGTCAGGTCGTGTTGAAGATCGACTGGTTGCTGTTGCTGATCTTCGTGCTGATGTTCATCGTGCTGCGCAGCGTGGCCGCGTTGCCATGGGTGAATCACGCAATCGCAAGCCTTGGCCTCGATTCGCCACTCAAGGCGTATGCGGCCGGCGCCGTGTTGTCCCAGGGAATCAGCAACGTTCCGGCGGCAATCATGCTCGCGGAGTTTTCGAAAGATTGGCGAGCACTGGCGTTCGGTGTGAGCGTAGGCGGATTTGGCATCGCGATTGGTTCGCTTGCCAATCTGATTGCCGTTCGACTGTCGGGTGAACGTGGCATGTGGGGTCCGTTTCACCTCATCTCGATTCCGTTCTGGATCGTCGCAGCGGCTGCCGGAGCATGGCTCGTTTGATCACATGAAAATGGTGCGATGCACGCAATGCGATCCGTGTCCTGCTGAAAAACGACGTGAAACCACTGCACATCCGGCGTCAATCAAACTCGTTGTCGGTACAAGCGAAATCTCCTTTCAGAGACGTATTTTTAAGGCTTGGCCGCGTGTTTTTTGATGGCCCTAAGCTATTGAATCTGTGACAACAATCGCTTACAATCCCCCGGATTTATCAGCTTGGCGACCCCGAAAGCGCAACGTAAGTATGTGGCTGAATCCAGCCACAAATGCACGGCAATGCGGACGATAAATGCGGACGGTCGATGCGCAGGTTGCAACTGACTTTAGTGAGATGTGTGATGGCGGTGCGAGAGCAGGATCGAGCGCCGGAAGGCGGGCAAGATGGGCGCGATTCACGCCCTGCCGCTGATTTGATCGGACACAAGACGTCCGGTTCAACGCCCAACTCCACTTCTTCTGGTCAGTCGAGCCGTGCATCGGATCATCCGTTTGAGGATTCGTGGGACGCCGAAGCGCAAGATAACAAGACTGTTCCGCTTACGCGGGCAGAGGCGGAGACGCTGTTTGGTCCCGGAGTGAGTCGTCCATCGCGTGTCACGCCGTTCAAGGTGGTGGCGGCGCAAATGGTTTTATCCCTGTGTGCGACGTTGGCATGGTGGCTGTTCTACAGTCCACCGGGCGCTGCTGCGCTGTCAGCGTTCCTCGGGGGAGCGATTTGCTGGGTGCCGAGCGCATTGTTCGCAGCACGTTTGAAAGCGAAGAGCGGTGCCGAAACCATCGCAAGCTGGGTGATCGGCGAAGCAATCAAGATGGGCGCGACCATCGGCATGTTCGTAGCGATCGCGTACGGTTTCAAAGGCGTGCTGTGGGTGCCGTTGCTGGTGACGTACCTCATCGCGTTGAAGACGTACTGGATCGCGATGGCCTGGAAATAAGGCGCGCTAAGCAGCCTGCCTACCAGGCTTTACGCGCCAGGTAAGTGAAGTGCCAACGGTATCAGAGCAAAATAATACGTGCGGATTTCATGTCCTGCACGCGGGCCCGTGCCCTGCGAACCGCCAACGAAGTGGCGGCTCGAGGATCACGCGGGCGGCGGAAGATTTTCGACAATTTGGGTGGCTTTAACGTTATGGCAGCTAGCGAAGGAACGCGCGCGATGGATCCGTCGGAGTACATCGCGCACCACTTGCAGAATCTTTCCACCTCGCAACAGACGTCGATTTTCGACATCCACGTCTGGAATCTCGACACGTTGTTCTGGTCGATCTTGTGCGGCATCGTCACGATCATCATTCTTGGTCTGGCAGCGCGCAAAGCAACGTCCGGCGTGCCGGGACGTTTCCAGTGCGCCATCGAGATGCTGGTCGAGATGGTTGAAGACCAGTCGAAGTCGATGATCCACGGCAGCCGCCGCTTCATCGCACCGCTCGCACTCACCGTGTTCGTGTGGGTCGCGCTCATGAACTCACTCGACTTCATCCCCGTTGACTTGCCCACGCGCGTGATCGGCTGGCTCGGTCTGTCGGAGACGTTCCCGCACATGCGCGTGGTCCCCACGGCTGACCTGAACGGCACGCTCGGCATTGCTATCGGCGTGTTCGTGCTGATGATTTACTACAACTTCAAGATCAAGGGCGCCGGCGGTTTCATTCACGAACTGCTGTCCGCTCCGTTCGGCGCGCATCCGCTGCTGTGGATCCCGAACCTCGCACTCAACATCATCGAGTTCGTCGCCAAGACGGTTTCCCTCGGCATGCGGCTGTTCGGCAACATGTACGCAGGCGAACTGTTGTTCCTGCTGATCGCGCTGCTCGGCAGCATGTGGCACTTCGGCGCGGACGCCTCTGTGCTCGGCTTTTTGGGCCACGTAGTTGCAGGGACGGTTTGGGCGATCTTCCACATTCTGATCGTGTTGCTGCAGGCGTTTATTTTCATGATGCTGACGCTGGTGTATCTCGGCCAGGCGCATGACTCGCACTAAGAATCAGGGAAGGCTCACGGTAGTTCGGTAAAACGCTGCAGAACGCCGCAGCGGTGAACCAAAAGTCAGCAGAATCGTATCGAGTTTCAATTTTATAAATCTAGTTCCAAAGTCTTTTTCACATAGGAGTAGTCATGAACGCTTTCATCGCCAACATCCAGGGTCTGACCGCCATCGGTATCGGCATCATCATCGGCCTGGGTGCAATCGGCGCCTGTATCGGTATCGGCCTGATGGGTGGCAAGTACATTGAAGCGTGCGCTCGCCAGCCGGAACTGATGAACCCGCTGCAAACCAAGATGTTCCTCTTGGCTGGTCTGATCGACGCGGCGTTCCTGATTGGCGTTGGTGTGGCAATGCTGTTTGCGTTCGCGAACCCGCTGCTGTCGAAGCTCGCCGCAGGCTGAGGTTCCTCGGAAGTGTGCGCTCGAGCTTTCAAGCTACGAGCGCAGGACGGAACGTGCGACGGCGCTTAATCGATGCAAGCTTCGATCAGGCGCCTTGCCGTTTCACTCTCCGGATTAGCAACGTTTAAGGAAACACCGTGAATCTCAACGCAACCCTGTTTGCGCAAATGGTCGTGTTTCTGATCCTCGCGTGGTTCACGATGAAGTTCGTGTGGCCGCCGTTGATCAACGCCCTGGATGAGCGCTCGAAGAAGATCGCCGACGGCTTGTCAGCCGCCGAAAAGGGCAAGGCCGAACTCGAAGCCGCACATAAGCGCGTCGACCAGGAACTCGCGCAAGCCCGTAACGACGGCCAGCAGCGTATTGCGGATGCTGAAAAGCGCGCAGTCGCAGTCGCCGACGAAATCAAGGCTAACGCTCAAGCTGAAGCTGCGCGCATCATTGCACAAGCAAAGGCCGACGCAGACCAGCAAGTCGTCAAGGCGCGCGAAGCATTGCGCGGCGAAGTCGCGGCGCTGGCCGTGAAGGGCGCCGAGCAGATCCTGAAGCGCGAAGTCGATCAATCGGTTCATGCCGAGATGCTGAATCAACTCAAAACCGAGCTCTGATCATGGCCGAACTTGCAACCATCGCACGACCGTACGCAGAAGCCGTATTCCGCGTGGCCGAAGCGGGTGAGCTCGCCGCCTGGTCCGACTTCGTCGAGGAGCTGGCTCAGGTTGCGCGTCTGCCTGAAGTGCTGTCCATCGCGACGAGCCCGAAAGTGAGCCGCGATCAGGTCAGCGAGCTGTTGTTGACGGCGGTGAAATCACCGCTCGCGCAACAGCCGGAGGCCAAGAACTTGGTGCGGATGCTGGTGGACAACCACCGGCTGACGCTGATGCCGGAAATTGCCGTGCAGTTCGACGAGCTGAAGAATTCCCGCGAAGGTGCGGCCGATGCGCTGATTGTCAGCGCATTCCCGCTGGAAGGCGCACAGTTGACCGACCTTGTCGCGAATCTCGAACGCAAGTTCCACTGCAAGCTGAAACCTACTGTTGAAGTCGATAAGTCGCTGATTGGCGGTGTTCGCGTGACGGTAGGCGACGAAGTACTCGATACCTCGGTCCGCGCGCGTCTCGCGAGCATGCAGACGGCTCTGTCCGCCTGACGCGCTTTTGCGCCGGCGCACGTAAAGAATTGACTATCAGGAGTGACTAATGCAACTCAATCCCTCTGAGATCAGCGAGCTGATCAAGAGCCGGATCCAGGGCCTGGAAGCGAGCGCCGATGTTCGCAACCAAGGCACTGTGATTTCCGTGACCGACGGTATCGTGCGTATTCACGGTTTGTCGGACGTGATGCAGGGCGAAATGCTCGAATTCCCGGGCAACACCTTCGGCCTCGCGCTGAACCTCGAGCGCGATTCGGTTGGCGCCGTGATTTTGGGCGAATACGAACACATTTCGGAAGGCGACATCGTCAAGACGACGGGCCGCATTCTTGAAGTGCCGGTGGGTCCGGAACTGCTCGGCCGTGTGGTCGATTCACTGGGCGTGCCTATCGACGGCAAGGGTCCGGTCAACGCAAAGATGACCGACGCGGTCGAAAAGATTGCACCGGGCGTGATCTGGCGTAAGTCGGTTTCCGAGCCGGTTCAAACGGGTCTGAAGTCCATCGACGCAATGGTGCCGATTGGCCGTGGCCAGCGCGAGCTGATCATTGGCGACCGCCAGTGCGGCAAGACGGCCGTGGCCATTGACGCGATCATCAACCAGAAAGGCAAGAACCTCTTCTGTATCTACGTTGCTATCGGTCAGAAAGCCTCGTCGATCATGAACGTGGTGCGCAAGCTGGAAGAAAGCGGCGCGATGGAATACACCGTCGTGGTCGCGGCTTCGGCTTCGGAATCCGCTGCGATGCAATACCTCGCACCGTACGCCGGTTGCACGATGGGCGAATACTTCCGCGATCGCGGTCAAGACGCGCTGATCGTGTATGACGATTTGACCAAGCAAGCATGGGCGTATCGTCAGATTTCGCTGCTGCTGCGCCGTCCGCCGGGCCGTGAAGCGTATCCGGGCGACGTGTTCTACCTGCACTCGCGTTTGCTGGAGCGTGCTGCTCGCGTGTCGGAAGACTACGTTGAGAAGTTCACGAACGGCGAAGTGAAGGGCAAGAGCGGTTCGCTGACGGCACTCCCGGTCATTGAAACGCAAGCCGGCGACGTGACCGCATTCGTTCCGACGAACGTGATCTCGATTACGGACGGCCAGATCTTCCTGGAAACCGACTTGTTCAACGCCGGTATTCGTCCTGCTATTAACGCAGGCGTGTCCGTGTCGCGAGTCGGCGGTGCAGCGCAGACCAAGGTCATCAAGAAGCTGTCCGGCGGTATTCGTACCGACTTGGCGCAGTATCGTGAATTGGCCGCGTTCTCGCAGTTCGCATCGGACCTGGACGAAGCTACACGTAAGCAACTGGAGCGCGGCCGCCGCGTGACGGAATTGCTGAAGCAGCCGCAGTATCAGCCGCTGCAAGTGTGGGAACTGGCGATCGCGCTGTTCGCCGCGAACAACGGTTACCTCGACGATCTCGAAGTTGCTCAGGTGCTGCCGTTCGAAAAGGGTCTTCGCGACTACTTGAAAACGAAGCACGCGGACGTGATCAATCGCATCGAACAGAACAAAGACTTGTCGAAGGACGACGAAGGCGCATTGCATGCCGCGCTGAAGGACTTCAAGAAGTCGGGCGCTTACTGATCCTCGTATTGGTCGAACTTTGAAGCGGCGCGGGCCGCTTTCAGAACCAACGAAGCATCCCGCGCCACTTCGATCATGGAGTAAGCAATGGCTGGAATGAAGGAAATCCGCGGCAAGATCAAGAGCGTGCAAAACACGCGCAAGATCACCAAGGCGATGGAAATGGTGGCTGCGTCGAAAATGCGCCGCGCGCAGGAGCGCATGCGCTCTGCTCGCCCGTATGCCGACAAGATCCGCGACGTCGCGGCTCATATGAGCGCTGCCACGCCTGAGTATCGCCACCCGTTCATGGTTGAGAACAAGGGCGCGAAAGCGGCCGGCATGATCCTCGTCACGACCGACAAAGGTCTGTGCGGCGGCATGAACACGAACATCCTGCGTGCTGCGCTCCTGAAGTTCAAGGAGCTGGAGCAGCAGGGCAAGACGATCGAAGCATCGGCGATCGGCAGCAAGGGTCTGGGCTTCCTGAACCGGTTGAAGGCCAAGACCGTGTCGCAAGTCACGCATCTGGGCGACACGCCGCATCTGGAAAAGCTGATCGGCGCGATCAAGGTTCAGCTCGACCTGTATTCGGAAGGCAAGATCAGCGCGGTCTATCTGGCGTTCACGCGCTTCGTCAACACGATGAAGCAGGAAGCCGTGATCGAGCAATTGCTGCCGTTGTCGGCGAGCGATTTCGCGCGCAAGGACGGCCTCGATAAAAACAGCGAGCCGGTTACGCCGAAGACATCGTGGGATTACATCTACGAGCCGGATGCGCAGACCGTCGTCGACGAACTGCTCGTGCGTTATGTCGAAGCGCTCGTGTATCAGGCAGTGGCGGAAAACATGGCATCGGAGCAATCGGCTCGCATGGTCGCCATGAAGGCTGCGTCGGATAACGCGAAGACCGTGATCGGTGAATTGCAGCTCGTGTACAACAAGAGCCGGCAAGCAGCGATTACGAAGGAATTGTCAGAAATCGTCGGTGGCGCGGCAGCGGTCGGTTGATCGCCCAAGCGTCGAATCGAACTGCGCTTGTCGCGCGAGTGAAGAATCAAGTATCTAAAGGAAATGCGATGAGTACTACTGCTTTGGTAGAAGGCAAGATCGTACAGTGCATCGGCGCGGTTATCGACGTGGAATTCCCGCGTTCCGACATGCCGAAAATCTACGACGCGCTCGTTTTGGAAGGTTCGGACCTGACGCTCGAAGTTCAGCAACAGCTGGGCGACGGCGTGGTCCGCACCATTTGTCTGGGTGCATCGGACGGATTGCGTCGCGGTACGGTGGTGAAGAACACCGGCAAGCCGATCAGCGTGCCGGTCGGCAAGCCGACGCTGGGCCGGATCATGGACGTGCTGGGTCGTCCGATTGACGAAGCGGGTCCGATCAACTCGGACATCACGCGCGGCATTCACCAGAAGGCGCCGAAGTTCGAAGAACTGTCGCCGTCTACTGAACTGCTCGAAACCGGTATCAAGGTGATTGACTTGATCTGCCCGTTTGCGAAGGGCGGTAAGGTGGGTCTCTTCGGTGGTGCCGGCGTGGGCAAGACCGTGAACATGATGGAACTGATCAACAACATCGCTAAAGAGCACGGTGGTTATTCCGTGTTCGCCGGTGTTGGCGAGCGTACCCGCGAAGGGAACGACTTCTATCATGAAATGAAGGACTCGAACGTTCTGGACAAGGTTGCGCTGGTGTACGGCCAGATGAACGAGCCGCCGGGCAACCGTCTGCGCGTGGCGCTGACCGGCCTGACGATGGCCGAGCATTTCCGTGACGAAGGTCTGGACGTGCTGTTCTTCGTGGACAACATCTACCGTTTCACGCTGGCTGGTACGGAAGTGTCGGCTCTGCTGGGACGTATGCCGTCGGCAGTGGGCTATCAGCCTACGCTGGCTGAAGAAATGGGCCGTCTGCAAGAACGGATCACGTCGACGAAAACCGGCTCGATCACCTCGGTGCAAGCCGTGTACGTTCCTGCCGATGACTTGACCGACCCGTCACCGGCGACCACGTTTGGTCACCTGGACGCAACCGTCGTGTTGTCGCGTGATATTGCTTCGCTGGGTATTTATCCGGCAGTAGACCCGCTCGATTCGACCTCGCGTCAGATCGACCCGAACGTGATTGGTGAAGAGCACTACGCCATCACGCGCGGTGTGCAGCAAACGCTGCAGCGCTACAAGGAATTGCGCGACATTATCGCGATTCTGGGCATGGACGAACTCGCGCCGGAAGACAAGCTCGCGGTTGCGCGCGCTCGTAAGATCCAGCGTTTCCTGTCGCAGCCGTTCCACGTCGCGGAAGTCTTCACGGGCTCGCCGGGCAAGTACGTGCCGCTGAAGGAAACCATCCGCGGCTTCAAGATGATCGTGGAAGGTGAATGTGATCATCTGCCGGAGCAGGCGTTCTACATGGTCGGCACGATCGACGAAGCCTTCGAAAAGGCTAAGAAGATCCAGTAAGGATCGGGTGTAACGCAGAGGGCGCTCGCTTCATCCAAAGCGAGCGCCTCGTAATACACTGGTCGAAGGGAGTCGATATGGCAACAATTCAAGTAGACGTCGTCAGCGCGGAAGAGCAGATCTTCTCGGGCCGGGCGAAGTTCGTCGCACTGCCAGGCGAAGCGGGTGAACTCGGCATTCTGCCGGGCCACACGCCGCTTATCACGCGGATTCGTCCGGGTGCGGTGCGTATCGAAGCGGAGAACGGTGACGAAGAGTTTGTGTTCGTTGCAGGCGGGATTCTCGAGATTCAGCCGGGCGTGGTGACGGTTCTTGCCGATACCGCGATCCGTGGTCAGGATCTCGACGAAGCCAAGGCGCAGGACGCGAAGAAGCGCGCTGAAGAAGCGTTGCAGAACACGGGTTCGAACCTCGAGTACGCAACCGCGCAAGCGGAGCTGGCGTACGCGACGGCTCAAATCGCGGCAATTCAGCGCCTGCGGAAACTGCGTGGTAATCACTAAAGCTTTTCGCGAGTCTGGCGAGATGAAAAAGCAGCCTTCGGGCTGCTTTTTTTATGTGCGCTCAGAACGCCAGCACATGCGCCCAGGATCCACGCGCTTCCACACAAAACTGCATAACGAACATGCGTTGATCCGCAGGTTTTTGCGGGTAAGACTCAATGCCCTGGCGCTCCCTCGCGATGCACAATTGGCCTTCCGAATCGCTTTCATGGCGCTTCGTCCTCGTCTTATCTTATAGCGCGCCATTCCACGGAGGAGACCTTCGATATGCCTACCCAACCTACGCACGCCGGGCCGCAGATCGAACCACGCGACGGCCTGTCTTATGTTCGCGGCTCGACGGATATCCCGCTGAGCGACGCCACCGTTTCCCGTCTCCTGCGCGCTACAGCCGCGACATACCCCGACCGTCCCGCGGTGATCTTCCGCGAGCAAAACATACGCTGGAGCTGGCGTGAATTTGCCGACGAAGTCGATGTCCTCGCATCCGGCCTGTCAGCGCTCGGTGTGGAAGCGGGTGACCGCGTGGGCATCTGGTCGCCGAATCGGTCGGAATGGCTGCTCACGCAATTCGCCACTGCCCGGATTGGCGCGATCCTGGTGAATATCAACCCGGCGTATCGGCTTGCGGAACTTGAGTACGCGTTGAACAAGGTCGGCTGCAAGGCGTTGATCGCGGCGGAACAATTCAAGACATCGAAGTATCTGGAGATGCTGCAAACGCTCGCGCCGGAACTGGCTACCGCCGAACCTGGTTCACTCGATGCCGCCCGTTTCCCCGGCTTGCGTGCCGTGATCCGAATGGGCGAGGGTTCGACGCCGGGCATGCTGCGTTTCCCCGATGTCATGTCGCGCGGCCGGGATCGGCTCGACACGGCGCAACTCGACGTGCTGGAATCGACGCTCAGCGCCGACGATCCCATCAACATCCAGTTCACGAGCGGCACCACCGGCAACCCCAAGGGCGCCACGCTCACGCATCACAACGTGGTGAACAACGGCCGCTACATCGCGCGCTCCATGCTGCTGTCCGAACAGGATTCGCTGTGCATTCCCGTGCCCCTGTATCACTGCTTCGGCATGGTCCTGGCGGTGTTGGCGTGCGTGTCGGTGGGCGCGGCGATGGTGTTCCCGGGCGAAGCCTTCGATCCCGCCGCGACGCTCGCCGCTGTCGATGAAGAGCGCTGCACCGCGTTGCACGGTGTGCCGACGATGTTTATCGCAGAACTCGATCTGCCGAACTTCGACAAGTACGACCTCAGCCGTTTGCGTACCGGGATCATGGCGGGATCGCCGTGTCCTATCGAAACGATGAAAAAGGTGGTCTCGCGGATGCACCTGGGCGAAATCACCATCGCGTACGGGATGACCGAAACGAGCCCAGTGTCGTTTCAAAGCTCGACCACCGATCCGCTCGATAAACGCACCACGACCGTCGGTCAGATCCAGCCGCATCTGGAGGTGAAGCTGGTCGGTCCGCTGGGTGAAATCGTGCCGGTTGGCGAGACGGGCGAACTCTGCACGCGCGGGTATTCGGTAATGAAAGGGTACTGGGGCGACGAAGAAAAAACGCGTGAAGCGATTATCGATGGCTGGATGCATACCGGCGATCTGGCGACCCTCGACCCTCAGGGATATTGCAATATTGTCGGACGTTTAAAGGACATGCTGATTCGCGGTGGCGAGAACATTTATCCCCGCGAAATCGAAGAATTCCTGTTCCGGCATCCGAAGATTCAATCGGTGCAGGTATTTGGTGTTCCAGACAGTAAATACGGCGAGGAAGTGTGCGCGTGGATTGTGCTTCGGCAAGGTGAGCATGCAACGGTGGAAGACATCCGCGAGTTCTGTCAGGGCCAGATCGCGCACTACAAGATTCCGCGGCATATCCGCTTTGTCGACGAGTTGCCGATGACGGTCACCGGCAAGGTTCAGAAGTTCATCATGCGAGCGAAGATGATCGAGGAACTGAAGCTATCGGAGGCTAAAACTGCGTGACTGCGGGTATCTACCGAGATCCACAACTGAAAATGGCCGCCGGAATAATCACGGCGACCATTTAAATCCTTACGCAAACGTTTGTACAGACGAAAAAAAAGCGGGCCTGGAGCCCGCTAAAAACCACACGCTACGGGGTTAGCGCGAGGAGACCAAGGGTGGGACAAGGCCGATACAATTTTCATCGGCCAACGACCGCAACAAACATGTCCCTGTAGGCGGGATTCGGCACCAGGCCGACCGATGAGTGCAACTAGACGTTGTAGTTCACCAACGCTGCACCCGATCACATCCGTGTTGAGACCGTTGAAGAGATTGTGGGCGAATAATCAGGGCATCACCGTAACAAAGTGTTTCAGGTTGTAACCCCTGACGCACAAGGCTCAACGATTATTCCGTCCACACTTGCCCATTATTGTGATTTACAAGCCGATATTTCGGCGGTTTTTAGAAATGCTTGCGCTGCCGAGCGCGATATGTCGATTTTAAGGACAATCAAAAACCGTCGACCCGACCGGGCGGCGAACCGCACTGGAGACAACCGCATGACCATCGACGCAGACCTTCTCGCTTACTACGCCAAGGTTGCCGCAGCGTTCCCCGAGCTGCCGGCTGATGCTGGACCAATCGCCATCCGGAGGCAGTTCCAGGACGTCGCGCGTGAGTTCGCCGCGCCGCGTCCGGCTGGGGTAGATGTTGAAGACACGGTCCTGCCGCTCGACGGACGTACCCTGCGGGCGCGGGTTTATCGGCCGGCGGGGGCCAGGAAGCCGTTACCTCTCGTGGTCTATCTGCATGGCGGCGGCTGGGTAGTCGGGGATCTTGAGACGCACGACCTGATGGTCGCGCGCTTCGCCGCGGACTCGCATTGCGCGGTGGTGAGCGTGGATTACCGGATGGCGCCGGAGCATCCGTTCCCCGTGCCTGTTGAGGATGCGCTCGACGCGCTGCTATGGCTTGCCGAGCATCGTTCGCGTCTGGGCTTCGCAACCAACCGGCTGGGCGTGGCCGGCGACAGCGCGGGCGGTCATCTTGCGGCCGTGGTTGCGCGTGCTGCGAACGACCGCGTGGCCGGTCTGGTCACGGCGCAGTTGTTGATCTATCCGGTGGCGCGTTGCCGTTTCGAAGGCGGCAGCTTTACCGCCAACGCGGAAGGGCCGGGCTTGTCCACCGAAGAGATGCGCTTTTACTGGGCCCAATTCCTCACGGCCGAACCGCCCGCCGACGACGACGTGCGCGCGTTCCCGCTCGCGCAATCCTACGATCGGACGCCGGCGCGGGCGTTGATCGTCGCCGCAGCCTACGATCCGCTCTACGACGATGCTCACGAATTTGCGCGTTTTCTGGAAGCAAATGGCGGGCGCACCGAGGTTATCGACGCGCACGACATGACTCACGGCTTCGGCAGAATTCAGGCGCATTCGAAAGCGGCGGCGGCCTGGATGAAAAAAACGTCAGCGCGCTTCGGTGAATTGTTACATGCAGCGCGTTGACTTTTCGATGCCGGGCGACATCAGCTTACGTAGAGATTACGTGAAGCTTTGAGCACGCTGAACCCGGCTTGCGTCAGCTGTTGTGCGGAAAAAAGCGGCCTGACCCCGGCCGCCTCCGCCCTCACTTCAGCCATTTATCGAGCATCGCCTGAAACTCGCCTGTCGAGCGCGACAGGTGCAGCCATTGATCGACGTATTGCTGGAACACCACGTCGCCGCGCGGCAGCAGGTACGCCTTTTCTCCGAACTGGAAAGGCTTGTCCGGATGGACCGAGCACAAGCCGGGATTCAGCTTTTGCTGGAGCAGCGTTTCGGAGGCGTCGGTGACCATCACGTCGGCTTGGCCGTCGAGGATTTGCTTGAAGATCGTCACGTTGTCCGGGTATTCGATCAGTTGCGAATGCGTGAAGAACTGCTTCGCGAACTTCTCGTTCGTGCCACCCGGGTTGACGATGGTGCGCACGCCAGGTTGATCGATTTGCGCGACGGTCTGGTATTTATCGACGTCGGCGCAGCGGACGATGGGCGTCTTGCCGTCGACCATGTACGGCTGCGTAAAGAATGCGCGTTTCTGTCGTTCGAGCGAGGTTGAAACCCCGCCGACCGCGATGTCGCACTTCGCGACGAAATCGTTCATCAGGTTCGACCACGACGTCTTGATGAACTCGGCTTTCACGTTCATCGACTGCGTGAGGTTTTGTGCGGCATCAATGTCGATGCCTTCGAACTGGCCGTCCGGCCTCAGGAACGAGTACGGCTTGTAGTCGCCCGTGGTGCAGACGCGCAGCGTGCCGCGGGCGAGGATGTCGTCGAGTCTCGATGGAGCGGGCGCGGCTGCCGGTGTGCCGGCTGGTGACGTCGCGTTGGGTGCCGCGGTGATGCTGCCGGCCTGCACGGTTTGCGCCTGCGCGCCGATGGCGAAGCCGAGCAGCAGGGCGCAAGCACCTGTGCGAAAGATACCGCGAAGCGACACGCAACCAGGGGCAAGAACTTTCATCGACACTCCTCGAAAGATTATTTCTGTCGCCGATGATATCGAAGGGGTCCGTCGTTCGCACCCTGTTTGAGGAGGATCAGGCCGGCACCTGCCGCTACCCCAAAAACCCCGGGCCATGAGTACGAACGCAAACCCCCGTCCGGTAGAATGCCCCTTTGCCCTACGCTCCAAGCCACGTGCCTTCCACACTCCTGAACGACACTTTCCTGCGCGCGCTGCAGCGCCAGCCCACCGACTACACGCCGATCTGGCTAATGCGTCAGGCAGGACGCTATCTGCCCGAATACAACGCCACGCGTTCGCGTGCCGGTAGCTTCCTGGGCCTCGCGACCAATCCCGATTACGCAACGGAAGTCACGCTTCAGCCGCTGGAGCGCTTCCCGCTCGACGCCGCCATCCTGTTCTCGGACATCCTGACCATTCCCGACGCAATGGGCCTCGGCCTGAATTTCGTCCAGGGCGAAGGCCCGAGATTCGAGCGCACGGTTCGCACGGAAGAGGACGTCGCCAAGCTGCACGTGCCGGATATCGACAACACGCTGCGCTACGTGACCGACGCCGTCTCGCAGATCCGCCGCGCGCTTACCGACGCGCAAGGCCGCCAGAAAGTGCCGCTGATCGGTTTTTCGGGCAGCCCCTGGACGCTCGCCTGCTACATGGTGGAAGGCGGCGGATCGCCCGATCACCACACGGTCAAGGCCATGGCCTACACGCGGCCGGACCTGATGCATCGCATCCTCGATATCAACGCGCAGGCGGTCGTCGCTTATCTGAACGCGCAGATCGAAGCGGGCGCGCAAGCCGTGATGATCTTCGACACCTGGGGCGGTGCGCTGGCCGACGGCGCGTATCAACGCTTCTCGCTCGACTACATCGCGAAGGTGGTCGCCGGATTGAAACGCGAGCACGACGGCGTCAAGGTGCCGGTCATCACGTTCACGAAGGGCGGTGGTCTGTGGCTGGAACAGATCGCGGCAATCGGCGTGGACGCGGTCGGGCTCGACTGGACCGTGAACCTGCGCCAGGCGCGCGAAAAAGTGGGCAATCGGGTCGCGCTCCAGGGCAACATCGATCCATCGGTACTGTTCGCGTCGCCAGCCGTGATTCGCACCGAGGCGCGCGCCGTGCTCGACAGCTTCGGCAATTTCCCGGGCCATGTCTTCAATCTCGGCCACGGTATTTCGCAGTTCACGCGTCCGGAGAACGTCGCGGAACTGGTCGATGAAGTCCATCGCCATAGCCGTGCCATCCGCGCAAAGAACTGACATTTGATCAAAAAAGATTGCTGCTGTGCGTCACGAAAAGTTCACGTTTAACGTTTGGGCGGCAAGGCAAGAATGCCGCGACATGCCCGTAGATTGGCCGTTCCGCCGATGTCAAGAGTTGACTTATGCACATTTTGTACGTTGCGGCGCGCAATCTTCAAATCAGACTTAAGCGCCATCATGAGGGCATGGTTTGTGTCTTCAAATACATGATTAATAAGAGAAATTTGAGAGCGACCCGGAATGTGGGCTACCGCACACAACAAGCGAGATCGCCAATTTTTGTCCCTGTCAATCAAAGTTCTCAACAAAGTTATCCACAGGCCTGTGGAAAGCTTGGAAATCTCAAAAATAATCCGCAGCTTAGCGTCGATTGTGATGTTTCACTTTAACTACGCCACGCACGGCCCCATGCTCAGGTTGAGTAGTTGCACCAGCGCGGCTTGCGGCGGGTGCGTCAATTGAGCGTCTTTGTCCGGGTCGCGCTGGACCATCCTCTGTCAACGCTTTTCGACTATCGATACGATCTGGCCGCAACGCCGCTGCCCGGCATGCTGGTACGGATTCCGTTCGGACGTCGCGACGCGGTTGGCCTGATTTGCGAGGTCACCGATCACACCGAGGTGCCCGCAGACAAGTTGCGCGATGTGGCTGCCATTTGCAGCACGCTCGCGCCACTCGCCGATGAATGGCGCGCGCTGACGCTGTTCGCGGCCGAGTATTACCAGCGCGGTCTGGGCGAAGTGGCGCTGCCCGCGTTGCCCCAGGTTCTGCGCGACGCCTCGCGCTGGGCGAAATTGCTCGCGCCGGAGGAGCGGTATCGGCTGATGCCGGAAGGGCGCGCAAGTCTGCCCGACGCGCTTCCGGTGCGCGCGACCGCGCTGCGCCGTCTCGCCGATGCCCTCGCCGCGAATCCCACGTTGCCAGCCGCAGAGGCGCGCGCGCTGCATCCGAAAGCACGTGCGACGCTCGATGAATGGCAGATGCGCGGATGGGTATTGCTGGAAACCTCGCTGGAAACCGGTGATGGGCCGGAGCAGGACATTGCGCTCGCGCCTGCGGTCGAAAAGGCCGCGCTGCACGCGAGCGACGTGCTTTTGCCGCGATTGACCGCGGAGCAGTCCGATGCCGTCAATGCCATTACCGGCGCGAAAGGCTTCGCCGCGTTCTTGCTGCACGGCGTGACCGGCAGCGGCAAAACCGAGGTCTATCTCCACGCACTGGCCGATCTGCTCGGGTCGCGCCCCGACGCGCAAGCGCTCGTGCTGGTCCCGGAAATCAACCTCACGCCGCAATTCGAAGCCGCATTCCGCACGCGTTTCGCCGCGTTGCCGGAGGGGGCCATCGTGACAATGCATAGCGGGCTGGCCGAAGGCGAACGTGCGCGCAACTGGCTCGCGGCGCACACAGGCCGCGCGCGGCTCGTGCTCGGGACGCGCCTGGCGATCCTGGCGTCGTTGCCGAAGCTGGCGCTGATTGTCGTCGATGAGGAACACGATCCCGCCTACAAGCAGCAGGAAGGCTTGCGCTATTCGGCGCGCGATCTCGCGGTTTATCGGGCGAACAAGCTGGAGATTCCGGTTGTGCTGGGGTCGGCGACGCCATCGCTCGAAAGCTGGTGGCAGGCCGAGCAGGGCCGATACACCAAGCTCACGCTGACGCGGCGCGCCGTGGCAACGGCGGTTTTGCCGAGTGTCCGGCTGATCGATCTGGAGGAGGAGCGGCAGCGGGGACGGGCGTCGGTGGAGGGTTTGTCGGGGCCGTTCATTGCCGCGATGAAAACGCGCCTGGAACGCGGCGAGCAAAGCCTCGTGTTCCTCAACCGGCGCGGTTACGCGCCCATCCTTTCGTGCGACGCCTGCGGCTGGGTCGCAGGCTGCCCGCGATGCAGCGCCTATGTCGTGCTTCACAAGCCTGAACGCGCGCTGCGTTGCCACCATTGCGGCTGGGAATCGCGGATTCCCAAGTCCTGCCCGGATTGCGGCAATGTGGATATCGCGCCAATGGGCCGCGGCACGCAGCGCGTGGAAGAAACGCTCGCGACGGCGGTGCCGGGAGCGCGGGTGTTACGTATTGATGCCGACAGCACGCGGCGCAAGGGCAGCGCACAAGCGCTTTTCTCCGATGTCCACGCGGGCGAGGTCGATATCCTCGTTGGCACGCAGATGATCGCGAAGGGCCACGACTTTCAGCGCGTGACGCTGGTCGGCGTGCTCAACGCCGATACCGCGCTTTTCTCCCACGATTTCCGGGCAAGCGAGCGGCTTTTTGCCCAGTTGATGCAGGTGAGCGGCCGCGCCGGACGCGCAGGCTTGCCGGGTGAAGTGATGATCCAGACGCGCTACGCGCGGCACGCGCTTTATCACGCGCTGGCCCGGCACGATTACGTTGGTTTTGCCAATTCCACGCTGGCTGAGCGCCGCGACGCGCATCTGCCGCCGTTCGTCTATCAGGCAATGCTTCGCGCCGAAGGGCGCACGCTCGAGGCCGCGCTGGACTTTCTGGGAGCGGCGGCAGCGGAGTTCGCCACGCTGGCCGGCGCTGAACGCGTGACCGTGTACGACGCGGTGCCGCTGACTATCGTGAAGGTGTTTAACGTGCATCGCGCGCAGTTGTTGCTGGAATGCGCGTCGCGGGCCGTGTTGCAGAATGCGTTGCGGGCCTGGCAGCCGGCGTTACGCAGTCTCAAGGTAAAAGGCGTGATCCGATGGAACGTCGAGGTCGATCCGCTCGATATTTAGGGGCGCTCGCTCGCACGCCGATGGGCGGCTTTTAACCGCGCGCCGCCCGGCGTCCCCTCGTAGGCTCTCAGCTATTGCCGTGGTCCGTGCCGTGCACGCGTGCAACCGTCAGGCCGCCTACCGTCAAGTCATTCCCGTTGTCCCGGCTGTCGCCGTCGGGACGCTCGACGTACGGATGCGCGCCGCGGATGAACAGCACCACGCATAGCGCGCATATCGCCCAAACGCTGCAAAAAATCATCCAGGTGCTCATATCCTCTTCTCCCCGAAACCGTGCGGCTGAATGTTTAGACGGCCCGCAAAGTTTCATCGCTGGTATGGCCGTACCAGTTCTTATCGGCACCAGGCAGCAATTAATTAGGGGTGACCCAAGAAAAATTATCAAACGCGAAATCCTAGAGCAGGCCTAGCCCAAACCGCCATACTCAATTACCCGTAATCCCTTGTTCCAAAAGGACTTTCTAAAGGTGCAACCCGTCTCGAAATGTGGTTGCACCTTTTTTATGAGCGGGTTACGATTCGGCCACTTTTCAAGCTATCGCCGGTTCCGATTCCGGCAAGGAAGGATATATGGCGAGCACCACCCTGGGCGTCAAAGTCGACGATCTGCTGCGCACCCGCCTGAGAGACGCCGCCACGCGGCTCGAACGGACCCCGCACTGGCTCATCAAGCAAGCCATCTTCGCGTATCTCGAACGCATCGAACATGGACAGTTGCCACCTGAACTGTCCGGTGCAATGGGTTCAGCCGATTCGCTGGATCCTTCCGGGCACACCGACTCTGAGGAAGACGGTGCGCCGCATCCCTTCCTCGATTTCGCCCAGAACGTGCAGCCGCAATCCGTGCTGCGCGCCGCGATCACGGCCGCGTACCGGCGTCCGGAACCGGAATGCTTGCCCTTCCTGATCGGCCAGGCGCGGCTGCCGGCCAGTGTCGCCGCTGAAACGAATGCAATGGCGACGAAGCTTGTCGAAGCGCTGCGCAAGAAGCAAACGGGCGGTGGTGTCGAAGGGCTGATTCATGAGTTTTCGCTGTCCAGCCAGGAAGGCGTCGCGTTGATGTGTCTTGCGGAAGCTTTGCTGCGCATTCCCGATCGCGCCACGCGCGACGCGCTGATCCGCGACAAGATCAGCAAGGGCGACTGGCGCTCGCATATGGGCCAGGCGCCCTCGCTGTTCGTGAACGCGGCGACGTGGGGCCTGATGATTACCGGCAAGCTGGTGACGACGAATAGCGAAGCGGGGTTGTCGTCGGCGTTGACGCGCCTGATCGGACGCGGCGGTGAGCCGCTGATCCGCAAGGGCGTCGATATGGCCATGCGGTTGATGGGCGAACAATTCGTTACCGGCGAGACGATTTCGGAAGCGCTCGCAAACAGCCGCAAGTTCGAAGCGCGCGGTTTCCGTTATTCCTACGACATGCTCGGCGAAGCCGCGACGACGGAAGAGGATGCGGTTCGCTATTACGCGTCGTACGAGCAGGCCATTCACGCGATCGGCAAGGCGGCCGGATCGCGCGGCATTTACGAAGGCCCGGGAATTTCCATCAAGCTGTCCGCGCTGCATCCGCGTTACTCGCGCTCGCAGCAGGAACGCACGATGACCGAGTTGCTGCCGCGCGTGAAAGCGCTGGCGTTGCTCGCGCGGCGTTACGACATTGGCTTGAACATCGATGCGGAAGAGGCCGACCGGCTGGAAATTTCGCTCGATCTGCTCGAGGCGCTGTGCTTCGATCCGGAACTGGCCGGCTGGAACGGCATCGGTTTCGTGGTGCAGGCTTATCAAAAGCGCTGCCCGTTTGTTATCGATTATTTGATCGATCTGGCGCGTCGCAGCCGTCATCGGATCATGGTTCGGCTGGTCAAAGGCGCGTACTGGGATTCCGAAATCAAGCGCGCGCAAGTCGATGGCCTCGAAGGTTATCCGGTCTATACGCGCAAGATCTACACGGACATTTCCTACGTGGCCTGCGCGAAGAAACTGCTCGGCGCGCCCGATGCCGTTTATCCGCAATTCGCGACGCACAACGCATTCACGCTGTCGGCTATCTACCATCTTGCCGGCGGGAATTATTACCCCGGCCAGTACGAGTTCCAGTGCCTGCACGGCATGGGCGAACCGCTGTACGAAGAAGTCACCGGGCGCGACAAGCTCAACCGGCCGTGTCGCGTGTATGCGCCTGTCGGCACGCATGAAACGCTGCTCGCGTATCTCGTGCGCCGTCTGCTCGAGAACGGCGCGAATACGTCGTTTGTGAATCGCATTGCCGATAGAACGATTCCCGTCAGCGACCTGGTGCAGGATCCTATCGACGAAGCGTCCAAGCTCACGCCGCTTGGTCTGCCTCATGCAAAGATCGCGTTGCCGCGCCAGTTGTACGGCAGCGAGCGCCTCAATTCGATGGGCTTCGATCTGTCGAATGAGCATCGGCTGGCGTCGTTGTCGTCGGCGCTGCTGGCGAGCGCGAATCATCCGTGGCGCGCGGCGCCCATGCTCGAAGCCGCTGATTCCGTAGAGGGCGTTGCACGCGATGTCCGCAACCCGGCCGACTTGCGCGACCTCGTAGGCACGGTGGTCGAAGCGACGCCGGAGCAAGTCGCATTGGCTATTTCGAACGCCGTTGCCGCCGCGCCGATCTGGCAATCGACGCCAGTGGATGAACGCGCCGATTGCCTCGCTCGCGCCGCCGACCTGCTTGAAGCGCAGATGCATACGCTGATGGGCCTGGTCGTGCGCGAAGCGGGTAAATCGCTGGCGAATGCGGTGTCGGAGATTCGCGAAGCGATCGACTTCCTGCGTTATTACTCGGCGCAGATCCGCAGCGAGTTTTCCAACGATACGCACCGCCCGCTGGGCCCCGTGGTGTGCATCAGCCCGTGGAACTTCCCGCTCGCGATCTTCATGGGACAAGTGGCCGCAGCACTCGCCGCCGGTAATCCGGTGCTCGCGAAGCCGGCTGAACAGACGCCGCTGATCGCCGCGCAAGCCGTGCGCATCCTGCGCGAAGCCGGCGTGCCGCCGGGCGCGGTGCAACTGCTGCCGGGCAATGGTGAAACCGTGGGCGCGGCGTTGGTCGCCGACCCGCGTACGCGTGCCGTGATGTTCACGGGATCGACGGAAGTCGCGCGCCTGATCAACAAGACCTTGTCCGAACGGCTCGATCCGGATGGCCGGCCGATTCCGCTGATCGCGGAGACGGGCGGACAGAACTCGATGATCGTCGATTCGTCCGCGCTGGCCGAGCAAGTGGTCGCGGACGTATTGCAGTCTTCCTTCGATTCCGCCGGTCAACGCTGTTCGGCGCTGCGCGTGTTGTGCCTGCAGGACGACGTCGCGGATCGCACGCTCAACATGCTCACCGGCGCCATGCAGCAGCTTTCGATGGGGAACCCCGACCGGCTTTCCACCGATGTCGGCCCTGTGATCGATGCCGAAGCGAAGCAGAGCATCGACGCGCACATTGCAGCGATGCGCGAGAAGGGCCGCAATGTCGTGCAGTTGCCGGTGCCTGAAGGCTGCGCACAAGGCACGTTTGTCCCGCCGACGTTGATCGAACTTGATTCCATCGACGAGTTGAAGCGCGAAGTGTTTGGTCCGGTACTTCACGTAGTGCGGTATCGCCGGGCACATCTTGATAAACTGCTCGACCAAATTAAAGCGACGGGTTACGGGCTGACGCTGGGCATCCATACGCGCATTGATGAAACCATCGCGCACGTGGTCAGCCGCGCGCACGTGGGCAACATCTACGTGAACCGGAACGTGATTGGCGCGGTGGTCGGCGTGCAGCCGTTCGGCGGCGAAGGTTTGTCAGGCACGGGACCGAAAGCGGGTGGCGCGCTGTACTTGCAGCGGCTCCTTGCCAAGCGCCCCACGGGCTTGCCGAAATCGCTGGAAAGCGCGCTGATCGTGGACCAGACGGCCGCGAACGCAACACCGGCCGCGCTGACCGCATTGCGCGACTGGGCTATTGCCGAGCGCGATCCGCAAACGGCGGCACGTTGCGAAGGCCATCTGCAACACGTGATGGCTGGCGCGACCGCCGTGCTGCCCGGTCCGACTGGCGAGCGCAACACCTACACGCTTGGGGCACGCGGTACGGTGCTGTGCGTGGCAGCGACGGCAAGCGGTGCACGCGCGCAACTCGCCGCGGCGCTCGCCACGGGCAACAAGGCGCTGTTTTCCGGCGCGGCGGGCGAACAGCTCGTGGCGGCGCTGCCGGCGTCGATCAAGCCGTATGCATCGACGCGCAAGGGCCAGGATGCGGCCTTCGATGCGGTCTTGTTCGAAGGTGACAGCGACGAATTGATGGCGTTGGTGAAGGACGTCGCGAAACGCCCGGGACCGATCGTCTCGGTGCAGGGTGTGCCGGCGGGGGCATTCGCCGACGACGCCCACGATGGCGAGCAGGATTACGCGCTCGAACGGTTGCTGACGGAATGCTCGGTGAGCGTGAACACGGCGGCCGCGGGCGGCAATGCGAATTTGATGACGATCGGCTGAGCTGTATTCAGCACGGCGGGTCGGCTCAAACAAACGGCAGCAAGCACGGCGATCCCGGCACACGCTGCCACTTACATGGGAATCAGGAGAGTTTATGGATTACACGATGAAGAAGCTGGCAGCAGCAATGCTGGTCGCCGGCCTGTCGGTTGCTGCAACAGCTCAGGCTCAAACCGCTGAAGACGTGAAGGTAGGATTCGCCGGCCCGATGACCGGCGCGCAAGCGCACTACGGCAAGGATTTCCAGAACGGCGTGGTGCTCGCGGTTGAAGATTTCAACGCGACCAAGCCCGTGATCGGCGGCAAGCCGGTTCGCATCGTGCTCGATTCCGCCGACGACCAGGCTGACCCGCGCACCGGCACGACCGTCGCACAAAAGCTGGTAGACGACAACGTCAAGGGCATGCTCGGTCACTTCAACTCGGGCACGACGATCCCCGCTTCGCGCATCTACGCGAACGCCGGCATTCCCGAAATCGCAATGGCAACCGCGCCGGAATACACGACGCAAGGTTACAAGACCGCGTTTCGCATGATGACTTCCGATACGCAGCAAGGATCGGTGGCCGGCGAGTTCGCGGTGAAGACGCTGAAGATGAAGAAGATTGCGATTGTCGATGACCGCACGGCCTATGGCCAGGGTCTCGCCGACCAGTTCGAGAAGGCCGCGAAGGCATCGGGCGCGACCATCGTGGATCGTGAGTATGCCAACGACAAGGCCGTTGACTTCAAGGCCATCCTGACCAAGATCAAGTCGTTGAACCCGGACCTCGTGTACTACGGCGGTGCGGATTCGCAAGCTGGCCCGATGGTCAAGCAGATGAAGACGCTGGGCCTGCGTGCGCCGTTGATGGCGGGCGAAATGGTCAAGACCGACACGTTCCTGAAGATCGCCGGCAACTCAGCCGACGGTACGGTGGCATCGCTGGCCGGCTTGCCGCTTGATGAAATGCCGGGTGGCGCGGCTTATGTTGCGAAGTACAAGGCGCGCTTCAACGAAGACGTGCAAACGTACTCGCCGTACGCGTACGACGGCGCAATGGCCATGTTCTCGGCAATGAAGACCGCAAACTCGACCGATCCGGCAAAGTACCTGCCGCTGCTCGCCAAGACCGACATGCCCGGCGTGACGTCGAAGCAGCTCGCGTATGACTCGAAGGGCGATTTGAAGAACGGCGGCATCACGCTGTACAAGGTCGTCGACGGCAAGTGGACGACGCTGCAAAGCGTGGGTGGCAAGTAAGGTTCAGAGGGTTTGGCTTGAGGTTTCGAAGCCCCGCATGCGTTCTGCGCTGCGGGGCTTTTTCATGTGAGCTCTTCTTTGCGCAGACTAGACCGTACTTTTCCCCATCAATTAGCCGAAACCTCCGCTAGCATTGGGTTTCGGCTATTTTTAGGGTTTAGGTGTAGCC
>NZ_FCOK02000027.1 GCF_001544555.2 Caballeronia udeis
TGTCCGACGCTTCGATGCCCTTCCAGCCGGCGATAGACGAACCGTCGAAAGCGTGGCCGCTTTCAAATTTGTCTTCGTCGAATGCCGAGACCGGCACCGAAACGTGTTGTTCTTTACCGCGCGTGTCGGTGAAACGGAAGTCGACAAACTTGACGTCCTCGTCCTTGACGAGTTGCATGACGTCGGCCACGGATTTGCTCATTACCTATCTCCTGATTAACAAAAGTCGACGAACATCAATTCGCCGCCTAACCGATTCGAAACCATCGGTAGAGTCAAAAGCAGCTTCCATGCCAAGTGCACCATTGTTGCGCTAAGCAATTGAAGCTGCGCGCTTTTTCGGGGAAGCACCATTACCCTTCAAGGGGCTTACTCGATCAAAATCGCATAGTCATGCACATATTCGGTGCATTCGAAACTAAGACTCATAACGTTAGCACTGATTCGGGGCAATTCAAACGCTTCGCACCAGTCCGATGCGTGCCCCTAAATCAGTAAACCGCGGGTGATTGCGGCGCTGGCAGCGAGCTAGAATGCCTGATTAAAATGTCCGATTGGAGACCTCGTCCATGAGCACGCTCGAGCAGTTGTACACCCAGGCCACGCAACGCGCCGATCAAAACCAGTTGCCCTACGCGGGAGCCATTTTGCCCGCTGAGGCTTTCGAGCTCCTTCAACTCGACCCCTCCGTTCGCCTGGTCGACGTGCGCACGCGGGCAGAACTCGACTGGGTCGGCCGGCCGGCTATAGATACAGCACAGTACTCGCACATTGAGTGGATTCAGTATCCCGGCTCTGTTCCAAACGCGGCGTTTATGCAGCAGTTGCGCGACGTGGCCACACCCGACACACCCGTTTTGTTCCTCTGCCGTAGCGCTGCGCGTTCAAAACTGGCAGCAGTCCTGGCTCAGAAGGAGGGTTTCACCAAAGCCTTCGATCTGCTCGAAGGCTTTGAGGGCGACAAGGACGGACAGGGTCATCGCAAAACCGTTTCCGGCTGGTGCTTTCGCGGCCTGCCCTGGATCGGCGCGTAAAGTAACTACCTGCTGTAACTACCTGCTGGCTCCGCCAGGCTCGCCGCGACCTTTACTTTATTAAGCTGCTGCGCCCGGTTCAATCTCCACAATCTCGCCGCCGAGCGCGGCCACGCCCTCCCGCAACCGGGCAAACGCTGCATTCGCTGCTTCCGGCTCGCCCTTGACGCCCAGATCAATGTGCGCGCGCCCAAGCACTGCACCGCGCGTGGCGTCGCCGACGCTTGGCAGGCTGAACACACGCACCCCTGCGAAGTCGCTCTCGATTGACTCCATCAACGGCGTGATACGCGACTCAGGCAAGCCGAAGACCAGCACCGACCGCTCCACATAGGGCTTCGCGTGATGCAGGTCCGCGTATTTCGTGTCCAGGACCCATTCGATCATCGGCCATGCCATGACGGGAAAACCTGGCACGAAATGGATGTTGCCGGCCGAAAACCCCGGGATGCGGTTGTAGCTGTTCGGAATGATGCTCGCGCCCTTCGGAAACGTGCCCATGTTCAGCCGATGCAGGTTTTCCGGCAAATCGAGATCCACCGGCTTGTCGCCCGCCGTTTCGCGGATTCGCGCGCGGATCAGTTCGGCCGCTTCCGGATGCAGTTCGAGCGGCACGCCGAGTGCAGCGGCGGCGCACTGCCGCGTGTGATCGTCAGGGGTCGCGCCGATCCCGCCCGTCGAGAAAACGACATCCCCCGATGCGAAGGCCCGCTTGAGCGTAGCGGTGATGCGTTCACGCTCATCGCCAACATAATCCGCCCAGTCGAGCGACAAACCGCGCGCCGACAACAGTTCGATAACTTTCGGCAGATGCTTGTCGGTCCTGCGACCGGACAAAATCTCATCGCCAATGATGATCATGCCAAAGCCCATGAATGCTCCCTGATCGTGAAAATTAGCCGGAAATTCGAAATTCTGGCGGCGTGCCGGGACCGCTTGGCGCAAGCGCAGCCGCAGCGGTTTCTATCCGCAGATGCTCAAGCGCATGCAAGCAGTAGTGCGCAAACCAGAGTGCCGAAAAAACGAGAATGAATGCGTAGATCCAGATGGTCACCGCCGCCACGACCGGAAACAGAGGCACCAGCCAGACCGACCACGCCCACAACATGGTCGGCAAGGACCCGAGCAGGCCGCTGATCACGCCAATCCCAAACAGAGGCCAGCGCGCGCGCCGCACGATAGTCCGCCGCTCCTGCGCAGTTGCATGCAACGCAAGCGCGTCATAAGTCATCACGCGGTAAGTCAGCCAGCCCCACAAGACGGGCGGAATAATCGCGAAAAATGGCGGTATCAACCAAAGCGGAAGCGTAAAGACCAGCAGCACGAGGCACACGACCGTGGTGATGACTGAGTGTCCGAGGCTCCCATACCAGGAACCTCCGCGCCGCATTTCAAGGGCAGCGTATTGGCGCCGCGTCAGCAGCTTGATCACGGCGGGCATGGAAAGCGTCGCAATCAGCAACAAAATTGTTATGACAATCAGCGGAATCGCCATGATTGCGATGAAAAACGGCGCAATCACGGCGTGCAGCGACGAGAATCCGATGGAGTCGAAAAGCCGATACATTGCCGACGATAGCGCCCAGCCGTCAAGCCAGTTACGCGCAGCGCCTGTCAACGTTTGCCAGAAAAACCATAGGATGGCGCCCCACGCCACTGTCGCCACGGCGAAAGGCATGAAGGTCAGCCACAGCATTCTCGGATGAAAGGCGTTCGCGAGCGCACGCACGAACGAACGCAGCAAGTCATTCATGCAAAGGATCGTTTTAAAGGGAAAGAAGACAGGATAAACCAGAGAGCGCATGCCGCGCTGCTCGTCCAGATGGCTAACGCTGCAGCGTAAAACAACGTCGCCGGCCGGGGCCGGCGACAGGGAAACAGAAGAGCCCACGCGCGAGCACCTGATGCGGCAGGGCAAGGCCGTAAGCCTCGCTGGAGCCGCTCAGACTGCGGCGGAATCCGACCCCGGAGCACGGGTCGCGCGACGCGACGCAATACGTTGCGCTATCCGTTTGAACGCGAGCCAGTGCTGCGAGATGAAACCGTTACCGTAATCACGCCCGGGGACATCGCCGACAGCCAGTTGATCCCGGATGCCGGTCGGCTCGAGCTCGCGATTCCAGGACACGCTCCTGAACATCATGTCCCACCACGGCAACAGCACGCCGAAGTTGCACCCGTATGCAGTGCCCTCGTGACCGTAGCCAATCGCGTGATGCCGCCTATGAAACGCGGGACTGACAAGCAGGCGCTCACCTAGCCAGCCGAAGTGCACGCGAATATTCGCGTGCTGGACGCTTTGCATCAGGTTGGTCACAGCGACGAGCACGACGAATTGCGACGGCGGCACACCGATCACCAGTGCAACCGTGGCAAAAACGCCGGCTTGCATTATGTTGTCGAGCAGATGATTCCTGTCGTCGGACCATAACGACATCTTTTGCTGGCTGTGGTGCACCGCGTGCAGCTCCCACCAGATGCCAATTCGGTGCTCCATCCGGTGATACCAATAACCAACGAAATCAAGCACGATCAGATAGATCAGGAACGCGACGATGGGCTGGGAAGTGACGCCCGGCCACAGGTTGTCGAGTTCAATATTGGAAATATCGTGAAGCCGCAACCAGCCCTGGAAGCTGTCGAAAAGCGGCTGGAAAGTGAAGAAAAAAAACAGGTTCAAGAAACCTAGCTTGACGATCCACGTGTAAAGCGCGTCCACGCGCACGCCTTTGCGGTCCCGCCACTTCTCCGCGGGCCGCAACGCTTCGAGCGGCCGCAGGATGGCATACATGACGAGAACTTCGAGCACACCCACGATTACCCAATAGAGGGCGTCGAATGTGTCTTCGTCGTAGTCCATCCAACCCACTTTGAACAGAAACGGCTGAATCACGTCGACGTACAGGAGCGTCTGCATGGTCGAAACGACATTGTCGAGCATGGAGAAGATGGATTGAAACATGGTGCTCCGTTACTTTTACCCGTTGCCACTAAACCGATGATTCAATCAACAATCTCAACCACCGTTCGGACCGGTCACCGGAGCTCGATCGAAAAAGTAAATCCCGTGAGGAGAACGGCCCACAGCAATTGTCTGGATGAGTTTGCGGTTGGTCATGTCGATGATACCCACACGTTTCGCGAACCGGAACGTCACCCAAAGATAACGTTTATCAGCGGAAAGCTCCATGTCGTCCGGCCCCGGCAGCAAACCCGTGATGTCGCCCACGTTCGTCAGCGAATCCTGGTCGATGATGCTGATCGTGCTTGCGACCCGGTTCGACACCAGCACATGCTTGCTGTCCGCCAGCGAGCGGAAATTATGCGCACCATTGCCCGTCTTGATCGTTTTAATGATCTTCTGGTCGCGCCAGTCCACCACCGCGACATAGTCCGCGCCGGTCATGCCGACCAACAGGTATTTATCGTTGGGCGTCATCCAGAGGCCCGCCGGCACGGGGCCGACCTTCATCTTCCATTTCACCGTCTGCGTTGCCAGATCGATCGCCGCGACTTCGCCTGACACCTGCAGCGAGATAAACGCTGTCTTGCTGTCGTTCGTGAACGCGATATGGCTGGGCATGACCGCCAGCGGAATGCGTTTCGCGATCGAGATATTGGCACCGTCGTAACGGTAGATATCCAGCCGGTCGAGCCGCAAGCCGGTGGAGACGAACCATTTCTTGTCCGGCGAGAAACCGATCTGATACGGGTCCTCGATATTTTCGACCCAGCGCTGCGGCTTGCCCGTCTTCGGGTCGATGAACATCAAATTGTTCGACACCGAGTTCGCGACGATCAGCGACGCGTTGTCCGGCGTCGCCATCAAATGGTGCGGTTCCTTGCCTGTGGGAATGGTCGACACGACCTGATGCGTCGTTTCGTCGATAAAACTCAGCGTGGCCTCACCGGAATTGAGCACGATCACGTTATTGGCGTGAACCGGCACGGTAATGGAAAAAGCAGCGATCAATACAGCGGTCGCGCGCGCGAAACGAGTACGGAGAAAATTGCGCATGAAAACTCAGGTCAGAAAACAGCCGCCATTGTAGAACGTTTGAGTCATTCGAAGCTTGATGCAAAAGGGCTTTCGGTACTTTTTTACCACTGGCGCCACGAACGCCGTGACAGCCGTCCGCGCTCACGTTCGAGGGAAATCAACCCGGACCGAACGAGAAGCCATCAACAGGCAGATCAATCGCCCGCCCCCGGCCGTCTTGCACCGAAAGTGCGACGATATTTTACGTATTTTTCAATTATTTTGTAATCCGAACTTTATATCGCGGCTCTCGAATATTTTTAGGAAAAGTCGTGTATTTAGCTGACTCGATAAACGCCATCATCCCGAGCTTCTGAGTCCGAAGCGTAGCAATGTAGGAAGACTGTCCAACGCCCGAGCGGGCCAGAATTTGCGAAGCGGGAGGTCCTCGTTACAAGGATCGGTCACGTCTTATGGTTCGCCGCAGCAATGCGGGCATAAGCGCGAAGCGTTTCATCGATCAACCTGACATGTATTTTGTCAAATTGTTAGACATCCTTCTTTCATGAATAGAATTTTCAAAGCAGTCTGGAACGAATCCTCTGGCGCGTGGGTGGCGGCTTCCGAGACGTCGAGGTCGAAGACCAAGCGGTCCTCTTCGGCGAAACTCGGGATCGCGCAGGCGGCAATGATTGGCGGCTTGTTGGCGGGAGCGCCGGCTCACGCGCAGGTTGGCGACGATTGGGCAGCGCCGAAAGCGGGGCTCATGGCAGCCCCGAAGGTGTCGGGTGTCTACGCGTACGCTGCCGGGGAAAATTCGGTCGCAAACGGCGACCAGGCAACGGCGATCGGCGTCAGTTCGAACGCCGGCAATCTACTCGCGAGCGCGGTGGGCGCGAACGCTGCCGCATCGGGTGGCGGCGCTACCGCCGTCGGAGCCTTTGCCCAGGCAGCAAGCGATAACGCCTCGGCCGTTGGCGCCTTTGCGCAAGCGAATGGCGAAAACGCCGTAGCGGTCGGCGTCGCGGCGAATGCGAACGACGAAAACGCGATCGCGGTCGGCAACGCGTCGGTCGCAACAACCAACGCTGTCGCCGTCGGATCAGGCGCCGCCGCGAATGGTGCTGAATCCATTGCACTCGGGAACGGATCCGAGGCGGACGGCGCGTTGTCGAACGCTCTGGGCGCGCATGCAGCCGCTACGGCCGACGGGGCAACCGCTGTCGGCGCTTCGGCGCAAGCGAACGAAGTCGATGCTCTCGCCGTCGGACATTCGGCAATCGCGGCCGGCTCGGGCAGCATTGCCGTTGGCGCCAACGCCAACGCGGCTTTCGAAAATTCAATCGCGATCGGCAACAACGCAATCGCAAACAATGCCAACAGCGTGGCACTCGGCGCCGGATCGGCAACCACGGTTGGTGCGCAATCCGGCTATGCCGCTTATGGCTTGTCGGACCCGCAAACATCGACAGGTGAAGTGAACGTTGGCGGACGCACGATCAGCGGCGTCGCAGCCGGCGCGGCAGACACCGACGCAGTCAACGTCGCGCAGTTGAAAGCGGTAGGCGACCAGGCAACGGCCGCGGCGGCGAGCGCGGATGGCGCGGTCAAATATGACCGTAACGCTGATGGCTCGGTCGATCACGGCAACGTCACCCTCGAAGGCGATGGCGGCACCGCTATCCATAACGTCGCAGCGGGAATCGACGCGAATGACGCCGTCAATGTCGGCCAATTGAACGATGCGATTGGCCAGGTCAATGCATCCGTCGGTAATGCGGTGAACGACGCCGTCGCTAGCGCAGTCAAGAATGCTGTGATCGACGCCGGTGATCCCCTGTTCAGCGCAGACGGCTCGCCCAGCACGGACGCCGCGTCGGCAACCGGCGTCCACTCGGTAGCGGCAGGCGCGAACGCAGCAGCAACCGGCGCGGACTCCGTGGCCATGGGCAGCGGGGCCCAAGCCTCCGCCGACAACTCGGTTGCGCTCGGCCAGAACGCAGTGGTGACCGGCACGGGATCGGTTGCCATGGGCAACGGCGCCCAGGCGTCTGCGAGCGATGCCGTTGCGCTCCGTCAGAATTCGGTTGCCGATCGCGCGAACACGGTATCGGTTGGCGCTGCCGGCAGCGAACGTCAGATCACGAACGTCGCAGCCGGTACCCAAGGCACCGACGCAGTCAACGTGAACCAGTTGAACCAAAGCGCCGGCAACACGCTGAAGCAGGCCAACGACTACACGGACTCCAAGACGGAAGGTACGCGTCGCGATGCGTACGCCGGAACGGCAGCGGCGCTTGCAGTAGCAGGCTTGCCGCAAGCAGTGTTGCCTGGCCGCGGCATGGTGGCCTTGGGCGGCGGCACCTACGGCGGTCAATCGGCAGTGGCTATCGGAGTGTCGCAACTCTCCGATAACGGTATCTGGGCCTACAAAGTAAGCGGCACGACCAGCACGCGCGGTCAGTTCGGCGTCTCGGTCGGCGCCGGCATGCACTGGTAAGCCAGCACAGCCAGGTAGAGGTAGTGTCGCGGGCGATCTGCAAAAGCCCGCGACACCGAGTTAATGAAAACAACGGAATCCGATCAAGAGATGAACTTCACCCTCCGCAAGCCATCGCGTGCACTTCCTTTCGCTGCTCCGCTTGTAGTAACCCTTTTGTTGTCAGCGTGCGGCACCGGTAGCCGGCTTACCAGCAACGGCGGTCAAGACCAGTTGGTATTTCCGGCTCCTGAATCGGCGTCGAATATCGGTGGTAGCTATCCGTTGACGGAAGCGTTGCGCAAGCTCAAGCCCGGCATGACCAAGAATCAGGTCGCGTCTCTCCTCGGCCGTCCCCAGTTCCAGGAAGGGTTCTTCGGCGTTCGTGAATGGGACTACGTGCTGAACGTAACGAACGACGCCGGCACGCCGCAAATGGTCTGCCAGTTGAAGGCCGTATTCACCTCGCATGATGCAGCTCGCAATTTCTATCGGAAATGCGGCGACAACGTGGAAACGCTTGCCGACGGCAAATGGCAGAAGTATGTGGTCGCCCCTGTCAGCACCGAGGCTAGCGATCCGGCGAGTTCTGAAGCCGCTGTTCTGACAGCAACGCCTTTGAGTCTCGACGTCGTTGAAAGCCCGGGCGCAACAACAAAGTAACGTCGTAAAAACGCTTAAAGCGCGAGCCCGGCTATCCGCCGGGTCTCGCGCTTTTTTGCGTGCCCGCTTTTTTGCGTGCCCGCTTTTTTACGTGCCCGCTGTTCACGTGCCTTATCGTTGCATCGATTCCCACACTTTGTACAAGCGCTTGACCGATATCGGCATCGGCGTACGCAGTTCCTGCGCAAATAGCGAGACGCGCAATTCCTCCAGCAACCACCTGTATTCGCTCAATCGCGCATCCGCCACCCCGCCGCGTTGCGCAATCGCCCGCTGATAGTTTTGCAGCAACGGCGCACTCTCCGCCGACAACCGCGCGTCCCGCACAGCATCCGCCTTCAACTTGTCGATTCGCAGCGCCATCGCGTTCAGATAACGTGGGAAGTGAGACAACTGCGTGTATGGCGTATCGATAATAAAACGCTTGCCAATCAGCCCGTTCAGTTGCGCGGTCATATCCGCGTACGGTGCGCCAAACGATTTAGCCTGCGCCAATTTCTTTGACACCATCGCGTATTCCGCCAGAACCTGCCCGGCCAGCCGTGCAATTTCTTGTGCAAGCAGCGTCAACCGGCTCTTGCCCTGATCGCGACGCGCGTAGAAATCCGTATCGTTATCGGGAAGCGGATCTTGCAGACACGCGCGATCCAATGCCGTTTCTATAATCTGGCTGCCCAACTCCTCCTGCGTACCCAGCGCCATGTATTGCAGCGACATCTCCCGCAATCCACTCAAATTGCGCTCGAGATACCGGATCGGCTCACGCAACTGCAATGCAAACAGCCGACGCAAACCGGCCCGATGAATCCGTGCCGCTTCTTCCGGCGAATCGAATACTTCAACGTCGCAATGCGTTCCCCGATCGATCAACGCCGGATAGCCGAACAGCGTCTGACCGCGCCGCCGGATTTCAAGCAATTCGGGCAACTTCCCGAAATCCCATGTGGTGAGGTTTTCGTAGAGCGCCGTACTCGAAGAGTCGGATGCCGATGCGTTTCGCGTCACTGGCGCCGCCGCGTCATTGCCGATATCCAATGTCGCGCCCGCAGCGAGCTTCTGGAAATGCTGCTGTGCCTGACCGCCCAGTTCAGTCCGCAACTGGGCAAGGTTACGGCCCATCGCGAGTTGCCTGCCGTGTTCGTCGATGACCTTGAAGTTCATGAACAGATGCGCCGGCAGCGTTTCAAGCTTGAAGTCCGATTGTTTCATCGCGATCTGCGTCTGCTCGCGAATGTCGACAATCAGCGCTTCGAGCAAACCGCCCGCGCCGAACGGCTTGCCGCTGTGCCGCTCGACCACACCCGCGGAAAACTCGGGCAGCGGCACAAGATGCCGCCGCAATTTCTGCGGCAACGACTTCAGCAACAACTGAATCTTCTCCTTCAGCATGCCGCGAACCAACCATTCCGAACGACGGGCATCGACTTGATTCAGGCCGAATAGCGGGACGGCCAGCGTCACGCCATCGCGAGGAGAACCCGGCTCGAAATGATAGGTGAGCGTCATTTCGATGCCGGCCATCGTCATCCGTTTCGGGAACAGATCAGTCGTGATGCCGGCGGCTTCGTGACGCATCAGGTCATCGCGTGACAGGAACAACCGGCGCGACGCGCCCTCCTTCTTTTCCTCATCGCGATACCAGCGTTCGAATGCCGCGCCCGAATAGATACCCTTCGGCACTAGCGAATCGTAGAAACCAAAGATCAATTCGTCGTCAACGAGCACATCCTGCCTGCGCGACTTGTGCTCCAGCTGTTCGATATCCGCGAGCAGCTTGCGATTGTGCGCAAAAAATGGCAGTTTGGTCTCGAACTCGCCGTCCACCAGCGCGCCGCGAATAAACAACTCACGCGCCCGCTCCGGGTCTTGTTTACCAAAACTCACGCGCCGGCGAGCGTAGACAGTCAGGCCATGCAGCGTTGCGCGTTCGAACGCTGCGACTTGCGCGCTTTTCTTTTCCCAATGCGGTTCGGAAATCGATTTACGCAGCAAATGCGCGCCAACTTGCTCAAGCCATTCAGGCTCGATTTTCGCGATACAGCGTGCGTAAAGCCGACTCGTTTCCACGAGTTCACCCGCTACGACCCAGCGCCCCGCCTTCTTCAGCAGAGCCGAACCCGGCCACAGATAGAACTTGATACCGCGCGCGCCGAGGTAGTACGGCTCGTCATCGGCCTTGAGGCCCACGTTGCCGAGCAGACCGGTCAGCAACGCGAGATGAATCTGCTCAAACGTCGCCTCGGATTCGTTCAGACGCCAGCCGTGTTCGCGCACGACGGTCAGCAATTGCGAATGCACATCGCGCCATTCACGCAGACGCACGTGATTCAAAAAGTTCGCGCGGCACGCATCGGTGAGCTGCTTGTTCGACTTTTTGTGCGCGATCGCATCCTCGAACCACGCCCAGATTTTCGTCCACTGCAGGAACTCGGAACGCTCATCGGCGAATTTCTTGTGCGCCAGATCCGCTTGTTCCTGCGCCTCGATCGGACGGTCGCGCGGGTCCTGAACGGACAACGCGCTGGCAATGATCAACACTTCACGCAGCGACTGATGATTGCGCGCGGCAAGAATCATCCGGCCAACGCGCGGATCGAGCGGCAAACGCGCCAGTTCGCGGCCGAGGGGCGTGAGCGCGTTGTCGTCATCGACTGCGCCGAGTTCGTTCAGCAGTTGATAACCGTCGGCGATCGCACGACCCGGCGGCGGTTCGAGAAACGGAAATGTTTCGATGGCCGTCAGGTGCAGCGACTTCATGCGCAAGATCACCGCGGCCAGCGATGACCGCAGGATTTCCGGATCGGTGAAGCGCACGCGAAGGTTGTAATCGTCTTCTTCGTAGAGACGAATGCACACACCGTCGGCCACGCGCCCGCAACGGCCCGCGCGCTGGTTCGCCGAGCTTTGCGAGATCGGTTCGATCTGCAACTGCTCCACTTTGTTGCGATACGAATAACGTTTCACGCGCGCCAGGCCGGTATCGACGACATAGCGGATCCCCGGGACCGTCAGGGAGGTTTCCGCGACGTTCGTCGACAGCACGATGCGCCGTGCGTTCGACGTCTTGAACACGCGTTCCTGCTCGGCCGCGGAAAGACGTGCGAACAGCGGCAGGATTTCCGTGTGCGGCGGATGGTGTTTGCGCAACGCTTCGGCGGCGTCGCGGATTTCGCGCTCGCCGGGGAGAAACACGAGGACA
The DNA here is from genome assembly GCF_001544555.2 of Caballeronia udeis. Taxonomy (GTDB): domain Bacteria; phylum Pseudomonadota; class Gammaproteobacteria; order Burkholderiales; family Burkholderiaceae; genus Caballeronia; species Caballeronia udeis. The sequence goes on from NZ_FCOK02000027.1 coordinate 11,355, forward strand.
TCGCCGGGGCCTTCGCGGCAGAGTTCATCGACGGCGTCAACAATCGCTTCCATCAGATCGCGATCGTTTTCACGTTGGCTTTTCGGACGCTCCGGACGATCTTTTTGCTGCGTGCCGGGCGTGGTGCCCTGCGCGGCTTTTACAGCCGGGCTGTCTTCCTCGACCGGGCGATAACGCACCTCGACCGGATATAGCCGCCCACTCACCTCAATCACCGGCGCAGGTTTTTCGTCGCTGCCGAAATGACGGGCGAACCGATCGGCATCGATCGTCGCCGATGTCACGATCACCTTCAAATCCGGACGTCGAGGCAGGATTTCGCGCAGATAGCCAAGCAGGAAGTCGATGTTCAGGCTGCGCTCATGCGCTTCATCGATGATGATCGTGTCGTAGGCCGCGAGCAGCGGATCGGTCTGCGTTTCCGCCAGCAAAATCCCGTCGGTCATCAGCTTCACTGACGCGCCGGGCGACAGGTTGTCGGTAAAACGCACCTTGTAGCCGACCACCTCCCCGAACGGCGTACCGAGTTCTTCAGCGATCCGCCGTCCTGTCGCCGATGCCGCGATGCGGCGCGGCTGCGTATGGCCGATCAGCCCCGAACCGCCCGCGCCAAGGCCCCGGCCGAGGGCCAGACAGATCTTGGGCAACTGCGTTGTTTTTCCGGAGCCCGTTTCGCCGCTGACGATCACGACCTGGTTTGCCTGGATCGCGGCAGCGATTTCATCGCGTCGAGCGGAGACTGGCAGCGTTTCCGGGAAATGGATCGGCGGAATGGGATTTGGCTCGACCACTCGGCGCGGGCGCGGGGTGTCGCGACGCTGCGCGCTCGGAGCATCGGTTTGCGCGTTCGGGCGCTGTTGAGCGTTTTGGGACGCGCGCTCTCCCGCACGCTCTCCTTTAGGCGGCCGGGCCGCTCGATCCGGGGAGCCGGAAGCACCAGACTCGGCATCGTGCGGACTGCTCTGCGCGCCCTGCTCGGCGCTCAACTTGGCTAGCTCGGATTTTCGCGCTGAAGGTTGTTCCACCGATGCTTCGGACCCCGCTGCCATGAGCGGCTTAAGCGAAGGCCCTGCGTCCCGCAGCGGCTCGGACACCGTTCCGGGCCGCTGCGCGTCGTCGCGACGACGTGGGCCGCGTTCCGAAACAATCGCAACGTTGACAGCCGGCCGGTTCCGGGACGACTGCGGGTCCGATCCGGTCGCCGCCGCTTGCATGTTGTCACGCGGCCCTGCAGGAAGGTGACCAGCTTTCGCGCTGTGCTCGTGACGTTGCGGGCGCGCATTGGCAGTGACCGGCTCAGGTTGCTGGGCATTGCGCGCTGATTCGCGACCAGCCGCAGGTTTCTCCACCCCGCCCGGACGCCCTTGCGGGCGAGCATCGTGAGCCGTGTGTTTTACGTCCGGCACCCGTTTCTGAGCACGCGCGACTTTCCCGTCCTGCCCCCGGTGTTCTTGCGCACGATGACCGGTTGCCGGCTGCCCGGCAGTGCCGCGCTCATTGATACGAGATTCCGGTTCACGCCGCCCCTCTTTGGCCGGTGCCGGACGCTGCTGTGCAACCCGCTGTTGCGCGAAAGCGTCAGCGGCCGGATGAACATGGTGAACCTGGGGCGTGGGCGGATTGGTTACCGGAGGGTTACTGCCGGCCCGCTTCGTCGCCGATAGATCACCCTGGTTCGAAACACGTGCATTCGCGCCCTGGTCACGGCGATCACCAGCATTCGATGAAACGCTGGGACCCACGTCCTTTTCAGACAATAAAGTCGATAACAAGGCCAGACCACCGCGCTCGTCTTTTCGCCGCGCGGGCTCCCGGGAAAACGGAGCCGCGCTCGAAGACCCTTTCGGCTGATCGCGGGAAAGCACAGGCGAACCCGCCACGCTTTTCTGAACATTTTTCTTCGCGGTCTGCGGGGCAGTCGAGCTCGTGCCCGCACCACCCGCCGCCGCTTTGGAAGCACCGGCAGCAGAACCGCCCGATGCCCCCGCGAAGCGCCGCGCAGCCGCTTCCTTCTTGCGGTTGACGGCACTCCCCGCGTCGTCATCGGCCTCATTTTCCCCATCGCTTTCGCGTGCGGCGGCATCGCGCAGCAGCGCTTCACGCAGCTTTTTCAACTGCTCCTGGGGGTCAAGCTTGTCCGCATCGGCGGCACGTTTGGAAACATTCGGCATAGCACGGCATTATAATCCCGGCATGAATTCTCAAACCGACCTCCCCGCCGCGCCTCCGCCGGTTACGACCGAGCCCGAAGCGCCTGATGACCATGGCCAGTTCGTGGAATGGATGCGTTCCGTCGCACCCTATATTCACGCGTTCCGAAACAAGACCTTCGTGGTCGCGTTCGGCGGCGAACTGGTGCAGGAAGGACGCCTGAACGCCCTCGTTCAGGACGTCGGACTGCTCCATGCCATGGGTATCCACGTTGTGCTTGTGCACGGCTCGCGACCCCAGGTGGAAGAACAGTTGAACCTGCACGGCGTGGAATCGGAGTTTTCGCACGGCTTACGTATCACCGACGCCCGCGCGCTCGAATCCGCGAAAGAGGCGGCAGGCGAAGTGCGACTCGACATCGAAGCGGCGATCAGCCAGGGGCTGCCGAACACGCCGATGGCGCATGCGCACATCAGCGTGGTATCGGGCAATTTTGTGACCGCGCGGCCGGTCGGCATTCTGGATGGCGTCGATTTCCAGCATACCGGCGTGGTACGCAAGATCGACGGCGATTCCATTCGCCACTCGCTCACCAGCAGCAAACTCGTGCTGCTCTCGCCGCTCGGTTTTTCGCCGACGGGCGAGGCGTTCAATTTGTCGATGGAAGATGTGGCGTCGGCAGCGGCAATTGCACTGCGCGCTGACAAGATCATTTTCCTGACCGAAACCCCGGGTCTCCTCGATGAAGAGGGCGAGCTGGTGCGTGAAATGTCGCTGGACGACGCTTACCGGCTGCACGAAAGCGGCGAACTGCAAGGCGACGCGGCGTTTTACCTGAAGCACACCATTCGCGCCTGCCGCGGTGGCGTGGCGCGGGCGCACATCATTCCTTACGCGCTCGACGGCAGCATCCTGCTCGAACTCTTCCTGCATGACGGCGTGGGCACGATGATCTCGTACGAGAATCTCGAAAGCCTGCGCGAAGCCACGCCGGATGACGTCGGCGGGATTTTGACGCTGATCGAGCCGCTGGAAATGGACGGCACGCTCGTGCGGCGCGGCCGTCACCAGATAGAACGCGATATCGACCATTTCTCGGTGATCGAGCACGATGGCGTGCTGTTCGGCTGCGTGGCGCTGTATCCGTACACGCAGGAACGCATCGGCGAAATGGCCTGCCTGACGGTCTCGCCCGAAGCGCAAGGTTCCGGCGACGGCGAACGCCTGCTCAAGCGTGTCGAACAACGGGCGCGCGCTCGTGGCCTCACGCATATCTTCGTGCTGACCACGCGCACCGAACACTGGTTTCTCAAACGCGGATTCGTGAAGGTGACGGTCGACGATCTGCCTGAAGACCGCCGCCGGCTCTACAACTGGCAACGTAAATCGCTTGTACTGATGAAGCAGCTCTAACTTATTTCGAGACGTGTTCGTCCGGTCGCAGGCGCACTCATGCGCGGCCCGATGCGAGGCGTCCAGCTACCCCGCTACAGGAGAAATACAGATGGCCCGAATGGTTCAATGCGCGAAACTCGGCAAGGAAGCCGAAGGACTCGACTTTCCGCCCCTGCCGGGCGAACTCGGCAAGCGGATCTATGAAACGATCTCGAAAGAAGCGTGGCAAGGCTGGCTCAAGCAGCAAACCATGCTGATCAACGAAAACCGCCTGAACATGGCTGATCCGCGCGCACGCCAGTACCTGCTCAAGCAAACGGAAAAGTACTTCTTTGGCGAAGGTGCCGACACCGCCCAAGGCTACGTACCGCCCACGCAAAGCTGATCCCGCGAGTCGTTTTCCGGCGATGAAAAGCCGGCCTTTCGAGGCCGGCTTTTTCTTTTCGCATGACCGTTGCGACCCGGCAAGAGCGCCCTCCTGCGTGCCCCGGTTTGCGCATCGTCTTGCATCGTGCTAACATCTGCGTCTTTCCAACTGCAATTCAAAGTCAATTTCTTAGCAATGACGCGCGTGAAGCATTCATTCAAGCGCTAATTCGAGATATCGGCGAGTGGTTGTGGAGGCTTCCGCGGGTCTGGATTTGCCCGTGGACAAGTTGCTCTCAAGCCTTCTCAATCCGTGACACAGCACGCAACCGGACTGCAGCGCGTTTTCATGCACCTCTCGCGCCTCCGTTGCCCAATTTAGCTGCGTCCAGCCATCTATCCCCGTAGTACCCGTGCACGCAGTACCCGTGCTACCCACGAAGTGCCATTTCGCGACATCGGCGCGAGGCCTCCGCATTGTCCATCGCACCGTTAGCGCATTTCCTCTGCGTTCGACGGGCGGGCCACCGCTTTCGGTGCACGCACTGAAACTCGCCTCGTCGCGAAACCGCACTTTCCCGGCAACGTGCGCTCATGCGCACGCCGAACCGTCCCTCGGGCGGCTCGGCAACACACCTGGAGCTTTTTCTTCATGGCAACACCGAACGACGGCCTCTGGCGACAACCGCAACCCGAAAAAGACCTGTCGCTCGACGACATCACCATCGTCGATAAATCGCTGCTCAAGCGCGCAGTCGGCGCCATGGCTATCGGCAACGCAATGGAATGGTTCGATTTCGGCGTCTACAGCTATATCGCGGTGACGCTCGGCAAGGTGTTCTTCCCGTCGGCCAATCCGGGGGCGCAACTGATCGCGACGTTCGGGACCTTCGCCGCGGCATTTCTCGTGCGTCCGCTCGGCGGCATGGTGTTCGGACCACTGGGAGATCGTATTGGCCGCAAGCGCGTGCTCGCGATGACCATGATCATGATGGCGATCGGCACGTTTTGTATCGGCTTGATTCCGGCGTATGGAAGCATCGGCATTTTTGCACCGATCCTGCTGCTCGTCGCGCGCCTCGTCCAGGGCTTTTCAACGGGCGGGGAGTATGGCGGCGCGGCGACGTTCATCGCGGAATTCGCGACTGACAAGAAGCGCGGGTTCATGGGTAGTTTTCTTGAGTTCGGTACGCTCGTGGGCTATGTGCTGGGCGCAGGATGCGTTGCGGTGCTGACCGCGACGATGTCCGAGCAATCGCTGCTCTCCTGGGGATGGCGCATTCCGTTCCTGATCGCGGGACCGATGGGGTTGATCGGCTTGTATATCCGGCTGAAGCTCGAAGAGACACCCGCATTCCAGCGCGAAGCCGACAAGCGTGAGAGCGAAGCGCACAACACGCCAAAAGAACAATTCCTCGACATGCTGGTCAAGCAGTGGAGGCCGATGCTGCAATGCGTCGGGCTGGTGCTGATCTTCAACGTGACCGATTACATGGCGCTGTCTTATCTGCCGAGTTATCTTAGCGCCACGCTGAAATTCAACGAAACGCACGGGCTCTTCATCGTCCTGATCGTGATGGTGCTGATGATGCCCATGACGCTTGGGGCCGGCCATCTGTCGGACAAGGTCGGACGCAAGCCGGTGATGTTGTTTGGATGCGTCGGGTTGCTGCTGTTGTCGATACCCGCGTTGACGCTGATCCGCATGGGCACCGTGCTGCCAATCTTCGGCGGCATGCTGATTCTCGGCGTGTTGCTTTCATGTTTCACCGGCGCCATGCCGTCCGCGTTGCCCGCGCTCTTCCCCACCAAGATCCGCTATGGCGCGCTTGCGATTGGCTTCAACGTCTCGGTTTCGCTGTTCGGCGGCACGACGCCGCTGGTGACGGCGTGGCTGGTTTCATCGACGGGCAATCTGATGATGCCGGCGTACTACCTGATGGGGGCGTCGGTAATCGGGATTGTCTCGGTGCTCGCGCTTCATGAGACGGCCAGGAAACCGCTGAAGGGTTCGCCGCCGTGCGTGGGCTCGCGCTCGGAAGCGCATGCCGTGATGCGCGGTGTGCGGCAAGCAGCCGAAATGGATGACCGGATGCCGGAAGCGACCGCACGCGCGTAGCGCCGGGCCAAGGTGATCGACAGTCTCTGATTCGTTCAGTCAACAGCGAAAACAGAGCAAAGCAAAGAGACCGTTCCACGTGACGTGGAACGGTCTCTTTGCCTTTCGGTCGCAGCCACGCGACCGCTGACGCTGCTTTCACTCCACCAGCCGAACGATCTCCACCTGCACCTCGCCCTTGTCGATCAGCATGATGCCCAGCGTCACCGGCAGCTTGAACCGACGCGGCCCCGCGCTTCCCGGATTGACGAACAGAGTCGCACCGCGGCGTTCGATCAAAGGCTTATGCGAATGGCCGGTCACGACCACGTCAATACCGGCAAGTTGCTTCGGAACATCGGCTATGTCGTGGACGAGATGAATCGCTGTATTGCCGATATGAAACGTCAGCGCTTCAGGCAGGTCGTCGATCCGCGCGCCCGAGTCGTTGTTGCCGCGGACCGCGGTGACGGGTGCGAGTTCGTTGAGTATGTCCAGGACAGCGGGATTGCAGATGTCGCCGGCGTGAATGATGTGCTCGCAGCCGCGTAACGCATCGAGCGCCTCGGGGCGAACGAGGTTGTGGGTATCGGAGATGATGCCGATGCGGATGACAGATGACATGGGCTTCGCTCGCAGGACTTCATGGCCCGAGCGTAGCACTGTTCACGCCGATAAAATCACCGCGGCGCAGGTCATTGTTCTTCGGTAAGCAGGACTTTCTCCACGCGCCGGTCGGGCACGAGCCACACAACGGCCACGAGCGCATACAGGGCCGCGGCGACCCACGGCTCCCAGAACGATGCGGCGATGGCGACGAGATACAGCACCACGGAAATCTTTCCCTTGCGATCCGCGCCGATTGCGCGCTCCAGCATTGAGTTGGCTCCATGCAGGCCGATCAACGCACGCGTAAGGATGTACCAAGCGACCGCCGTCATGAACAGGTCGAAGCCGTAGAGCGCGGTGGGCCATGACGCCATGTGATTCTCGCCCATCCAGTTGGTGGTGAACGGCAGCAGCGACAGCCAGAAGAGGACGTGAAGGTTCGCCCACAGCACGCTGCCGTTGACGCGTTTGGCTGCGTGCATGAGGTGATGGTGGTTGTTCCAGTAGATGCCGACATACACGAAGCTCAGCACGTAGGCACAAAACACCGGGCCGAGCGCGCTGAGTGACACCAGATCGGCGCCATGCGGCACCTTGAGTTCCAGCACCATGATCGTGATGATGATGGCGATCACGCCGTCGCTGAATGCTTCGATCCGGTTCGTGCCCATCTTCGTCCTTTCTTGTGCTTGCTCGTGCTTGCTCGTTGCGACGCGGCGGTCGATAGCCTTGCGGCCTGGGTGGCCCTGACACGGTCGCACCCCGGCCGCTCGCAGCAAATTATGCGTGAGCGACCTGGCGTTGTCGATTTAGCGCGAGCGGGAGAAAAAACGCGGTGGTGGTTGGCTGCAATGCAGCGCATCCCTGGCGACCCGGACGCGGGACGCTAGCGCCTGTCTGGATTGGCCCGCCGGCCGTCCGATGGTAGAATGCCGTCCGCTTGGCGGGGTGATGAAATTGGTAAACATAGCGGACTTAAAATCCGCCGCCTAACGGCTTGCCGGTTCAAGTCCGGTCCCCGCTACCAGCGTCAGCTTGATTGCCAGAGTGACCGTCAGATTGACTGAGCGTCCGCTGAACGAAAGGGGTGTTTTTCTGCCGCATGCAGATCAGCGCAACGATCACTGTATATTCATACAGAAACGTATCAACGTCGTTGCGCCCCCGGATTTCATTTGTACCGGTTGAAAGGAAACGAGAGAAGCCGCACCGCACGACGCTGGCCCGCTTTATCGATGCCGAAACCGCCGCCAGTCCCCTGTCTTCGCTTAACCGACTGCAGTAGACTGCGCGTCCTACCTAGCGCGAGCCATCATGAAACATCGAACCCTTTATGCGGTGGCCGCTGCTGCCGTTCTTACCTGCACCGCAGGCTGCACCACCCCGTATCGCAACGGCCAGGTGTGCAAGGCCAGGATGGTCGATACCTACCCCGCCTCCGAGCCCAGGCTGAGCTATGACCCGCCCCGGGTCGCCTATCAAGGCACACGTGTCGTGGTCGAAGGAAGCTACACCAAAAAGATTCCGCCAACAGGCGTGACTCCGATCAAAACCACGACATTGCAAGTGCAAGCCGCCGTCGAATGCACGTTCGAAGGCAGTAGTCTCAAGACGTTCCAGTGGCTGACCCCGGCGGATCTCGCCGCAAAGTACCCGCTGAAGCCGGACACCAGCGACACGGAGTAACCGTATTTCCGTAGATTCATTGACGCTCTCATTTCGACACGTCAATGAACACACGGATTTGCTCATGCAGCGGCTCAAGCAGTGACTCAGGCATCGACTCAGGCCTCACATGGCCCCCGTCAGCGGACTCCGGTCGTCTTTAGTATCATCAGCGGCTCGCTTCGTGCGTTGAATCCTCGAGCCCTCGCCCATGTCCGCTGCCGCCACCGATTCAAATTCCCACGCCCCGCATCATCCGCCTCACCCACATTATTCGCGGGCGACGCTGCTCGTCCTGGCGACGATCGCAGGCGTATCGGTCGCTAATATCTATACGAATCAGCCGCTGCTCGCGGCATTTCGCGCGTCGTTCCCGGAAAGCGCGGGGATGATCGGCGCGGTGCCCGCCGTCACGCAACTCGGCTATGCGCTCGGCATGTTATTGCTGGCGCCGCTCGGCGATCGCTTCGACCGCCGCCTGATCATTCTTCTGCAACTGGCCGCGCTCGGCATCGCGCTCGTCGCGGCAACAGCCGCGCCCACGCTCGGCGTGCTGATCGCCGCGAGCCTGGCGCTCGGTGTCGTGGCGACCATCGCGCAGCAAGCCGTACCCTTCGCCGCCGAACTCGCGCCGCCGGCGCAACGCGGTCACGCGGTTGGAACGGTGATGAGCGGCTTGCTGATCGGCATCCTGCTCGCGCGTACGGTCTCGGGTTTCGGTGCGGAGTACTTCGGCTGGCGAGCCGTGTATGGCGCCTCGGTCGCCGCGACCATCGCGCTCGCCGTACTCGTGGTAATGCGCCTGCCGCGCAGCAAGCCGACCTCCACACTCCCCTACGGCCGCCTGCTCGCGTCAATGTGGCATCTCGTGGTCGAGTCGCCGGCACTGCGCGAGGCATCGATGACGGGCGGCGCGTTGTTCGCGGCGTTCAGCATCTTCTGGTCGGTGCTCACGCTCCTGCTCGCCGGCGAGCCGTTCCATCTCGGCCCTCAGGCGGCCGGACTGTTCGGTATTGTCGGTGCAGCGGGTGCACTGGCCGCGCCGCTTGCGGGCAAGTCGGCGGACAAGCGCGGACCGCGGGCGGTAGTGTCGCTGTGCATCGTGCTGGTGGCTGTCTCGTTCGTGGTGTTCGCGCTGTCGGGACACAGTCTCGCAGGCTTGGTGATCGGCGTGATCGTGCTCGATATCGGCGTGCAAGCCGCGCAGATATCGAATCAATCGAGAATCTACGCGCTCAAGCCGGAAGCACGCAGCCGCGTGAATACCGTGTACATGGTCGTCTATTTCATTGGCGGCGCCGCGGGATCGGCCGTTGCATCGCTGGCCTGGCACGCGTTCGGTTGGGTCGGCGTATGTCTCGCGGGACTTGCAGCCACCGGGCTTGCCGGCTTGAGCCATTCGCGAAGCCGTTCCAAAAAGGCCTGAGTCCGGCGCTTGCTTCAAGCCGAAGGCGCTGCGCCCCGGGCGCGCGCGTAGTGATGCAACGCGTCGAGAACGCGGTCGAATTCCAGGGATTTATCGAAGAAATGGCGCACGCCGTATTGCAGGCAACGCTCGCGGTAGGCCGGCAGCGCGTGGTTCGTCAGGACAGCGGCGAACGCCGAATCGGTCATGCCGGTACGCTGCAAGTACGCCAGCACCTCGACGCCGGAACCGCGCTTCAGTTGCAGGTCGACAATGACTGCATCGAATCTCTGCGCTTCCAGCAGCCCGATCGCCGTTTCCGGCGTGTCCGCCCATGCGGTGACCCGCAGTTCGCCGGACGCATCGATCGCTTCCACCAGGCTGCGCCGGATCAACGGCGAGTCTTCGATCAACAGCACGCTCAGCGGCCGCTTGTGCGCGAGACCGGTTTTATCGACGATCGTTTGTTGGCCCACGGCGGGCATCCTCCTACTCGATCAAACCGTTCTTGATCGCGTAATACGTGAGATCGGCATTGTTCGCGAGCCGCATTTTTTCAAGAACGCGAGCGCGATACGTGCTGATCGTCTTCACCGACAAATGCAGTTCCTCCGCTATCTCGGTCGGAATCTGACCGCCCGCAAGCTTGCAAAAAATCTGAAACTCCCGCTCCGACAATGTTTCGTGCGGCCGCCCGGTCGCGGGTTTTTCGAGCTTGTCAGCGAGTGCGTCGGCGATAAATTCCGACAGGTACCGGTGGCCCCGCGCCACCGTCCGAATGGCCCGCACGATCTCGTCGGGCGCCGCGTCCTTGTTCAGATACCCGTTGGCGCCAGCACGCAGCAGGTTGATCGCGTACTGGCTTTCCGGATAACCCGACAGCATCAGCACACCCTGCTCCGGGCGGATCTGCTTGATCACACGCAAGGTATCAATACCGTTCTTGTCCGGCATCGCAATGTCCAGCAGCACGACGTCAAATGCGCTTTCGCGCACGCGGGCGATGGTTTCGTCACCGGTGGACGCTTCGGCGGCGACTTCCATGTCGGGTTCGTCCGCGACGAATTGCCGGAACCCGCTTCGCACAATGGCGTGATCGTCCGCTATCAACACTCGAATCATCTGCGCTGTCCGCGGCCATTTTTAGAGTGAATCATTGTCCTGACAACGCCCGGCGAGAATCATCCTGCCGCGCGTCGTCCTGAAACTTCACTGGTTTTTCAACGTTACCGCACAATCAGCCGTCAAGGCCGTCGAGCAGGTCGGCCATGTCGTCGGCGTGTTCTTCCTCGACCGCCAGGATCTCTTCGAAAATCCGGCGCGTGGTGACGTCCTTCTCTCCGATATAGCGAATGATTTCACTATATGTATCGATCGCAATGCGTTCCGCGATCAGGTTCTCCCGAATCATGTCGATCAGGTTGGCGCCTTCCTTGTACTCGGAATGCGAGCGCGACGCGAGGCTGTCGGGTGCGAAATTCGGCTCGCCGCCCAACTGGACGATACGTTCCGCGATGGTGTCCGCGTGCTCCTGCTCTTCGGTCGCGTGCTGCGCGAATTCCGAAGCGACCGCTTCCGAATGAATGCCCTTCGCCATGAAGTAGTGGCGTTTATAACGCAGCGTGCAGACGATCTCGGTGGCGAGCGAATCGTTCAGCAGCTTCAACACGACTTCCTTGTCCGCGCCATATGACGAGGTAACCGGGCCGTCGTCCATGTGCCGACGCGCGTTGGCGCGAATCTTTTCCATGTCCAGCACAAAGGGATCGGACTTGCCGCCGGCTTCCTTCGATTGTGCCGGTGCAGCTTTTACAGCAGACGATTTCGACATTGATGCGCTCCAGAAAAAGAATCGGTTTTTGTCCGACGGTTGGGCAGGTTCATGATGTGTGCGTCGGGAATATCGGGCGGCACCGCCGCCCGCGGTCACTCTCGTCATGGCCTGCATGCGGCGTGCCTGCCCGCGCCAGGTGCTTGCCGGCTATTCGGCCAGCGCTAATCGATTATTTTCTTCGTCACGATAAAACCAAGCACGAGGAACACAACGCACAGGACCAGGAAAAGCACGAACAGGAATTTCGCGATACTGGCCGCGCCCGCTGCCACACCGGTGAAGCCGAGCAAGCCCGCAATGACAGCGACAATGGCGAAAAACAATGCCCACTTCAACATGATCGGTTCCCCAATAAGGTTGGACTAGTAACTGGATGTTAGCGAGGCTGTCATGAACTGCCATCTGGATGCGCGCCGTTTTTCGTGTAGGAGAGCGCCGACAAACGCTTTCAATGCGCTTCTTACTTCACGTCTTATCCGCCTCTTACCCGTCGCGAATCGAGCGCAATTCAATCAACCCCGGACGACGCGAAAAGTTACACTGGCCGGACAGAAACCCGGCGACTCCCTATGACTTCCTCTTTGCACGAAGGCGGCACGGCGAATCCGGTAGCGGGCGTCACGCGGCGCGCAACCCGCTTCAGCGCGCGTTTGAACGGCTGGATGCGTCGCTGGAGTTGGGCCGTCGCGATGACCGTGGCCATCGTGATCACGGTCGGCGGCCTTGTGATACTCGAGTCGGGCCGCATGCGGATTGCCGCGGAATACGAGACCGCGCTCGATGCGAAAGGCGCCACCACGCAGCTGACCGCGCTGGCGGCGGACATCGCGTCATTGACCGCCGACGAACGCGCGTTTCGCCTCGCGCCGGACAACACCTACACCGCCGACTCCAATGCGGCGGCGGCGAGGATCAGACAAACGGTCGCGTCGCTGGATGCGTACTATCGCCGCAAGGCGGACGACACCGCGCTCGCCAGTTTCAAACAGGTCAGCGCTATCCTCGATGCACGGATCAACGCGGGACTTGCAGCAGGCTCTGGTTCGGACGCCGATGCAACTACCCCTGTCCTTGACAGCACGCTCACCCTGCTGCGCCTGAACGAAGAGCACCGGGCGCAATCGGCGCTTGACGCGAGCCGCGCCGACCAGCGTATTTCCACGTTATGCGTGGGCGCATTGTGCGGATTGAATATCGTGTTGTTCCTGCTGTTGTTCCGCAATCTCGGCATCCAGCTGGACAAGCAGGACCGGGTGCAACAAAAGCTGATTACGCAGCAAGAGGAGCTGGACCAGCTCGTGTTCGACCGCACGCGGCAACTGGAGGAGCTCGCGTGGCATCTGCAGTCGGTGAGTGAAAACGAGAAGACCGAGCTTGCCCGCGAACTGCACGACGAACTCGGTTCGATCCTGACGGCCAGCAAGATGGACGTGGCGTGGGTCAACAACAAGCTCAAGAGCACCGAGCCCGCGATGGCCGGGAAACTCGGCCGTGCGCTCGCGAATCTCGATCAGGGGATTGCGCTGAAGCGGAGGATTATTGAAGACATGCGGCCAACCGTGCTTGCCAACTTCGGACTGGTCACGGCGCTGCGCACACTCGCCGATGAAACCGCGCAACGCACCGGCTGGACGCTCGAACTCGCGCTGCCCGACGACGACATCAAGCTCGGCGAAGAGGTCGAGATCGCGTTGTTCCGGGTCGCACAGGAATCGCTGACGAACGCGGCCAAATACGCGCACGCGTCGAGCGTGTCGATTGCGCTGGCGCTGGATGAAGAGCGGGTATCAATGCATATAGCCGATGACGGTGTCGGCATCCGCCCACAGGATCTGCAGCGTACGCACACGCATGGACTGCTGGGCATGCGCCAGCGAGTCAGTGCGCGCGGCGGTCGTATCGAGATCGAACGACGCCAGCCGCATGGCACCGATATCCGCGTCACCATGCCACGCGTACGCAACTTCGACGCTTGACGGCCCACCGCCCTGTTGGCTTTTTGCTGGCGCTCGCGCTGCGCTTGTAGGACGGCGCTGACAGAAGTTGCAGACGGCGCCGACACGATAAAAACATCCGCGCCTACAGCTTGCGCACGCGCAGTTTTTTATGATTATTCAAACTGGCGTGGTCGATCGAAGCGGTTCGAAGCGGTGATCGATCGTAGCCAAGGCCGCGATGTGTCTTGCAGCCGCTTTTGCTGTTGGACGCCGGGTGGCCAGGATTCGAACATCGGGCACGCTTTCATGGCCGAACGGCTGGCGTACCCGCATCAAACTCAAGGGGAATTGCTCATGACTCGACTTATCGCTTTGCTGTTGATCGTCGGAACTGCCGCGCTTGCAGCTTGCAATACGGTGGCCGGCGCCGGCCAGGACCTTTCGAAGGGCGGCAACGCAATCACGAACTCGGCCGACAAGCACGGCGCGGAGTAACGAAGGAAGCTGGCGGCGGATAGTGAGAGGTTCGTGACCAGTCCCAGTTTGCTGACAGCCGTCTTCGCGGCCACAAAAAACGGCGGACCTTTCTGGAATTTTCCGGAAAGGTCCGCCGTTTTTGTACCGCCCGCTGTCAAGCCGGCGTCAAACCAGTCCGCGCCGCTTGTAATCGAACCAGAACGACAAAGCCACGCTCGCGAGGATGATAAGGGTCGCCATCACGGTCCACTTCGTGATCACCTCGCCGAGAAACAGCGCGCCTATCACCACGGCCACAACAGGATTCACATACATGCAGCTACTCGCGATAATCGGGCTCGTGTGGCGAATCAGGTAGGCATACGCAACATACGCCGCCATCGACCCGACGAGCATCAGGTAGAGGTAAGCCAAAAACGGCGTAAATGCCATGCTCACAATACGCTCGCCTGACACCCACGCGACAACGGTCGCCATCGCGCCGCCAAGGCTGATCTGCAGCGCAGTCGATACCAGCAAGTCGGACGGCAGCTTGAGACGCCCGGCGAGAAACGAGCCGGCCGCCCAGAAGAGCGCGCCGCACAGGATTGCAAGACTGCCGGCAGTCGACCCCGACGACGGATCACCGTGATTCAGCAGCGCAATCCCGATCAGCCCAAGCCCGACCGCAATCCACTCCCCCTTCGCGACCTTGCGTCCTGCTATAGCCGCAATGACAGTAGCGAACAACGGCACGGTCGCGACCATGACAGCGGCCGTGCCGGTCTCGACCGTGCGCATGCCAAATGCGAGCATCCCGCTCGATAAACCCACGAGCAGCGTTCCGACCGCCGCTGCGTTACGCACTTCGGCGAAAGTCGGCCAGACCGGATCGCGGCGCGCAGCGAAGATGAACAAACCAATGCCGGCGAAGAAGTTGCGCAATCCCGACAACATCAGCGGAGGAAACGATTCCAGCGACAGATGCACCGCCATGTAGGTCGAACCCCATACGAGGTACACCACGCAGAGGGCAAGCGCCACGCGGCCGCTGCGGGTTGCGGGAAGCCCGAACGGGAAATGGCGAGGAAGATTGAACGGGCGGCGCTTGGAGGCATCGGCGGACGCTTGCGGGTTTGTCACGCCCGGCGAAACATTCCGCGAAACGTCCGGCGGGGTGTCCGGCGAATGCAATGGCAATGCCGATGACGCATCCGCCGGCGGGCGCGGAAACGGCAGCACATCAGCCGAGGGCTGCGGCTGCGACGGCACGAGCTGCAATGGTGGCGAATCAGAATCCGGCGATCGCGGCGGCGGCAACGGTGTAGACATCCGTTACTCCGTGACGAAGAAGATTGCAACGTCAGCCGGCCAGACGGACAGGCTTACGGACAGGCTTACAACCACCGCTTTCGCCTCACCCGGAACTGCGGGAAGCGATGAACGGCGCGCATGCCGCTCGAGCGTCGCGGCAAAACGGGCAAGGCAGAACAACATGTCGGAAGCAGAAAAAGGGGTCGGGCAACAAGGTGCCGAAGCTCGATACCGGCTTGAAAAGCCGGCAGGAGCCGCCGCGAGTTTGCCGGACCGATCGGGTGAAAAATGTCGGACCACATCCGGGAAAACACGGTGGTCGTCATTATGCAGTAAGCGATGCATCCGCACGCGTGAGTGTTACAGATGGTTGCCAACACACTACGGCGAGGTGTATTGTGGCGGCTGCTAACGCGGGGGTCCTGCGCTGCACATCGCAATCTTTCACCGGATTGTCCGTGTGTCGCGGGTGAGAAATACCCTTTGAACCTGATCTGGATAATGCCAGCGCAGGGAAGCGTTCGGATTTCGCAGCGCTGGGGTCTTTTTTCTTTCTCGCGCATCCCCGCCTGATCCGCCCGCCTCCTTCTCTGCTTTTTCTTCGGTCTCCCGTGGCTAGCGTTTGACTCAGCCGACTTCGTGCGATCTCGTGCCATTTGGTGCAATTTCGCACGCCTGGCGCTTTTCGCAGGCCGGCTGGGAAACACCCGTCCCCCGCAAACATCTGCATGGGACCGGAGTAGACGCCAAAGCGCCAACACCGGTCGACAAAGGAGAGCCGCATGAACGCCAATCCGAAATTCCTGTCCGACGACGCTGTCGTCGACGCTGCCGCCGTCGCGCCGCTGCCCAACTCACGCAAGATCTACGTGACGGGCTCACGCCCCGACATCCGTGTGCCGATGCGCGAAATCACGCAATCCGACACCAACGAAAGTTTCGGCAGCGAGAAAAATCCGCCGGTCTATGTCTACGATTGCTCCGGCCCGTATTCCGACCCGGAAGCCAAGATCGATATCCGCTCGGGTCTGCCGGCCGTTCGCCAGGGCTGGATCGAAGAACGCGGCGATACGGAGTCGCTCGGCGGCCTCTCGAGCAATTTCGGCCGCGAACGCGCTGCCGACCCGGCTACCGCCGACCTGCGTTTCAAGGGACTGCATCGCACGCCGCGCCGCGCAGTGCCGGGCAAGAACGTCTCGCAGATGCACTACGCGCGCCAGGGCATCATCACGCCGGAAATGGAATACATCGCGATCCGCGAGAACCAGCGCCGTGCCGAGTATCTGGAATCGCTGCGTACGAGCGGCCCGAACGGCGAAAAACTCGCCGCGATGATGGGCCGCCAGCATCCCGGCCAGGCGTTCGGCGCCCAGGCTTTCGGTGCAAACGCGCCCAAGGAGATCACGCCCGAGTTCGTCCGCGAGGAAGTCGCCCGCGGCCGCGCAATCATCCCGGCGAACATCAACCACCCGGAAAGCGAACCGATGATCATCGGCCGCAATTTCCTGGTGAAGATCAACGCGAACATCGGCAACTCGGCGGTGACATCGTCGATCGGCGAAGAAGTCGACAAGATGACCTGGGCCATCCGCTGGGGCGGCGACACGGTCATGGATCTCTCGACCGGCAAGCACATTCACGAAACGCGCGAGTGGATCATCCGCAATAGCCCGGTGCCCATTGGCACGGTGCCGATCTATCAGGCGCTCGAAAAGGTCAACGGCAAGGCCGAGGACCTGACCTGGGAAATCTTCCGCGACACGCTGATCGAACAGGCCGAACAGGGTGTGGATTACTTCACGATCCACGCCGGCGTGCTGCTGCGCTACGTGCCGATGACCGCCAACCGCATGACGGGCATTGTCTCGCGCGGCGGCTCGATCATGGCGAAATGGTGTCTGGCTCATCACAAGGAAAGCTTCCTGTACGAGCACTTCGAAGACATCTGCGAAATCATGAAGGCCTACGACGTGAGCTTCTCGCTCGGCGACGGCCTGCGTCCGGGTTCCATCTATGACGCCAACGACGAAGCTCAGCTCGGCGAACTGAAGACGCTCGGCGAGCTGACGCAGATTGCGTGGAAACACGACGTGCAGGTGATGATCGAAGGTCCCGGCCACGTGCCGATGCAGCTCATCAAGGAGAACATGGACCTGCAACTCGACTGGTGCGACGAAGCGCCGTTCTACACGCTTGGGCCGCTCACCACGGACATCGCGCCGGGTTACGACCACATCACGTCGGGTATTGGAGCCGCGATGATCGGCTGGTTCGGCACGGCCATGCTCTGCTACGTCACGCCGAAGGAACACCTGGGGTTGCCGAACAAGGACGACGTGAAGACCGGCATCATCACGTACAAGCTCGCGGCTCACGCCGCCGATCTGGCAAAAGGCCATCCGGGTGCGCAAGTGCGGGACAACGCGTTGTCGAAGGCGCGCTTCGAATTCCGCTGGGATGACCAGTTCAATCTCGGCCTCGATCCGGACAAGGCACGTGAATTCCACGACGAAACCCTGCCGAAGGACTCAGCCAAGGTCGCACGCTTCTGCTCGATGTGCGGCCCGCACTTCTGTTCGATGAAGATCACCCAGGACGTCCGCGAATATGCGGCGAAGCAAGGGGTATCGGATATCGAAGCGTTGAAACAAGGCATGGAAACGAAGGCGATCGAGTTCGTGAAAAAGGGCGCTGAGATTTACCAGCGCACGTAAGAAGCATCAAGCCGGGCGCCTGTGAAGGCGCAACGCTTCCGGTAACAAATAAAACGGCCCGCCGCATGTCTGTGCGACGGGCCGTTTCGCATTGAGGGACGTGCAACTCAGTAATTGTCTGCGGAATACGACGATCGGGCACCGTTTCTGCTTCTACATTGTAAGAATCGGCAGAACCTGTCTTTTCGCCGCCGGGTTGGACGTGGACAGTCAGGCTCCTCCGCCAAGCGCAAACCATGCGCGACGAGAAGCTCGCCGGTTTGACAGCAACCCGTCATACCTTCGTGAATCATCGTTTTTGGAGAGTTGAAATGGACAAGATCAAACAGATTGGCGCTGCTGCGCTCATTGCCGCGCTTCTCGGCGGCCTGTCTGCCTGCGATCAAATGACAACGCGGCAACGCGATACGGCTATTGGCGCGGGTGTCGGTGGCGTGGCGGGTGCGGCACTTGGCGGCAACGCGCTGTCGACAGTGGGCGGCGCGGCCGCAGGCGGCCTGATCGGCAATCAGGTTGGCAAGTAGCGTGATACCTCAGCGTGTCGGATGATTTTGCATCTGACGCACTGGGCCCGGTCGCCACGCTTTGCTAACACGGCGACCGGGCTGCAACCGAACTCAAGCGCTCCGGTGCACCAAACCTCACCTGTGAAACGGACCGAAACATTGGGATCTGCGTCCATGCTTTCCCACGTTCGATCGATGCGCTAGGCTCCGGATGTCCCGTTCATTCGAACGGTCGCGTTCCGACGCAATGAGGAGTCGCACCATGAGCCCGAAGCTCGCACTATCCGCCCTCGTGGGCGCTTTGAGCTTGAGCGCTTGTTACTACGTGCCGTACGGTTATTACCCAGCGTATCCGCCTTATCCGGGCACTCCGGTAGTCAGCACAGCACAAACGCAGCAGGAGAACCCTGTCGCACCGGCCGGAGCATCCGGTACCGGCTATACGCAAAACTATCAAGGCACCGGCAACCCTCCGTCCGCGTATGCATCAACAACACCGCAATACGTCGCTGCACAGCCTGCTGTCTACGCGCCTTATCCCGCTTACTACCCAAGCTATCCGGTCTACGCGCCCTATCCGGCCTATTACGGTGGCTACGGTTATCCCGCGTACGGTTACGGCCCTTTGCTGTCGGTTGGCTTCGGCTGGTACGGCGGCGGTGGACGCGGGCATTACTATCGTCACTGAGTTGTTGTCACTGAGCGCTTCGCCCTCTGCTTTTCCACTTGGGCGGCTGTTATCCGCTCGATGTAACGCTTCCACATAAGCCGCGCTAGCCATAGCGCGGTTTGTTTTTTTGTGCGCGTCGTTCGCCAGAATTCCTTGCTCGCTGCGCCAGTCCGGACGCTACGGTTACAGGAATCCTTATCATGTTGGTCTTCGCCCACGTCCTGCCCTGGCTTGTCGCCGTTCACAGCGTGATCTGCGTCCGGTTTTGCGCCGGGTTACATGCGCCCCGTCCGGGACCGACGCGCCCGATACGCATGACCCCGCCACGCGCCAAGACTTCGATACAACCTGCAAGGCTATGGTTAATCCTTCCTTGACGCGCGCCATCCCCGCCCTATCCTTAGACAAGACGCATTATGCAAACGCTTAGTTGCATGGTGTGTCGAGCAGCGGCGCGCTTATTGCACGCCGAATAAAACTCACGGAGCTGTCGCGGTACCGGTCGCCATGGCCGGAGAACGCCACGCGTTCATCAAAATATTCATCAGAACAAGACCAGGAGACAACATGTTTCATCAGATTCTGACACCTGTCGGGGGCTCGCTCGGCCTGTCCTTTCTCGTCGCCGTGCTGCCTATTGCAGTCGTGCTGGCGCTGCTTGGGTGGGCGCGCCGGCCAGCGTGGCAGGCATCACTCGCCGGCTTGATTGTCGGCATCGTAGTGGCCGTTGCCGTGTGGCATTTCCCCATAGGCCTGGCAGCCGATTCCGTTGCGGCAGGCGCCGTGTTCGCCGTCTGGCCGGTCATGTGGATCGTCTTCGCGGCGATCCTGCTCTACAACATCGCGCAGCGCTCGGGCCGCTTCGAAGCATTCCGGGTATGGATGATCGACAACCTGCCCAACGACCGGCGCATCGTGCTGGTGGTGATCGGATTCTCGTTCGGTGCGCTGCTGGAAGGGATCGCCGGTTTTGGCACACCGATCGCCATCACGAGTTCGCTGCTGATCCTGCTCGGCTTTCCGACGCTCGAAGCGCTCACCTTCACGCTGATCTTCAACACCGCGCCGGTTGCGTTCGGCGCGCTCGGCGTGCCGGTCACCGTGCTCGGCGCCGTGACCCATCTCTCCCCCGACCTGCTCGCCATGATGGTCGGACGCCAATTGCCGTTCTTCGCGCTGCTGCTGCCGTTCTACGTGATCGGCGTGTACGCGGGCTTTCGCAACATGCTCAAGATCTGGCCGGTGCTGCTGGTCGCCGGCGGGACGTTCGCGCTCACGCAATTCGTCACGTCGAACTACATCAACTATTCGCTCACCGATGTGCTTGCCTCGCTTGTGTCGCTGATCCTGACGATCGCATTCCTGCGCGTCTGGAAACCGGCGCCGGACGAGCGTTTCGCCATCAACGTGGATCGGGTCGCGCAGACCCGCGGCAAGGTTTCCGGCAGCCACGGCTGGGTGCCGTGGATCGTGGTATCGGTGGTCGTGATCGTTTGGACCGTCGCAAAGATCTTCCTGATCGGCGATGTGAAAGTGCCGTGGCCTGGGCTCGACAAAGCGGTCTTCATCACGCTCTATAACCAGCCGTACGGCGCGATCTGGGACTTCCAGCCGCTCGCGACCGGCACCGCGATCCTGGTGGCATCGATTATCACCGCCGCGATCGTGCGGCTGCCCCTGAGCGAATTTCGCGCGTCGATCGTGGATACCTGGGTCCAGACACGCATCGCCATCCTGACGGTTGCGACTATCGTCGGGCTCGCGTACCTGATGAACTACTCGGGGATGAACTACACGCTCGGCCTGGGCGTGGCGTCGGTGGGAGCTTTCTTCCCGCTGGTCTCGGCGTTCCTCGGTTGGGTCGCGGTGTTCCTCTCCGGCAGCGATACGTCGGGTAATGCACTGTTCGGTAATCTGCAAGTGGTCGCGGCACGGCAGCTCAATCTCAACCCAATCCTGATGGCCGCCACGAATTCATCGGGCGGGGTGATGGGGAAGATGATCTCGCCGCAGAACATCTCGACGGGCGTCGCCACCACCGAACTGAAAGGCAAGGAAGGCGTGGTTTTCGCGAAGACGTTCAAGCACTCCATTCTGTTGACCGTGCTGCTCGGTGTGCTGGTCTGGCTGCAGCAGAACGTGTTGACCTGGATGATTCCGCATTGACGGGAAAGCGCGCGGCACGTCTTGATTTTTGCAGGCTTGTTTTGAACGTCAAGGTTCCTGCCGCGTGCGAATGCGGGTGGCAGGGCTTGGCCTTCGATGGACGGCGCTGATTGCGTTGCGAGCCAGCATGGGGGTTGGTCGTGCAACGTGCATCGCCCAAGCGTTGACCGGGCGAGCAGCGGACCGCCGTGCCAGGCAGGCTGAATGCGGCTCACTCCCCGACTACCCGTCCCCGCCTTGCCTTCACCGCGCCTCGCCGCACTTTCCCATCCACCCTTCGCAACTGCGAAGCCCGGGTAGGTTTCGTCGCCACGCGTGTGCGGCGCGTCACGCTGACGCGCTGGATCATCTCGTCGAGCCGTGCGAGCGCCGCCGCCCGATTCATGTCCTGCGTGCGGTGTTCCTGCGACTTGATGATGATCACCCCGTCGCGCGTAATGCGACTATCGCGTAACGCAAGCAGGCGCATCTTGATCGTTTCCGGGAGCGACGACGCCTGGATGTCGAAACGCAGGTGAATCGCGCTGGATACCTTGTTGACGTTCTGACCGCCCGCTCCCTGCGCGCGCACGGCGCTCAGCTCGACCTCGTTCGGCTGGATCACATACTCGATCGTATGATTCACAATGCAGCCTCCGCAATGCGCGCGGCCAGACCGGAGTCACGCCGCGTGGGTGTCCGGACGGCCTGCGCAAAAACGTCCGCCGAGCCAATGACATCGACACGGCTACGCGCCCGTGTGATCGCCGTATAAACCAGTTCCCGCGACAACATCCGGCCAAACGCGCTGGGCAGAACCAGCGCGGCGTGGTCGAATTCAGAGCCCTGCGATTTGTGGACAGTCAGCGCAAACGCCGTATCGTGCGGCGGCAATGCGGCGGGCGAGAGCATCCGCAACGTGGAGTCCGCCATGCGGAAGCAGACCTGCATGGCACCGCCCGGCGCCGGCAGCGCAATGCCGATATCGCCGTTGAACACGCCCAGCGCGTAGTCGTTGCGCGTCACGATCACCGGTCGCCCCGCGAACCATTGAGCGCCTGCGCCCAGCGTGACCGACGCAACCGCGCGGACCCACGCCGAGACCCTCGCGTTGATTTCATCCACGCCACGCGGCCCATGACGCGTGGCGGCGAGGATACGAAAGCGGTTGAGCGCATCGAAAAGCGGCGCGGCGCCGGTTCCCGCTTCAAGCGTTTCGGCAAGCGCTCGCGCGTACGGCTCAAAACCGGCGTTCAGGTGCGCCAGGGTGCGCTCCGAGAGATGGGGTCCGGCATCGTCGATGAGTAGCGCCGCTTTTGCCGGATTGTCGCGACTGCCGGGCGTCAAGGCAGCAAGCGCGTCGTCAACGGAACCGCGACGGATGGCGACCGATAACCGCCCAATATCCGAATCCAGGCCGAACCGGTAATTGTGCTGCAACCACACGACACAATTGGTCAACGGACTCACCGCGGGTTGTCCGGGCGCGACAGGCGCCGCCGGATGCCAGTCGACTTCGGGCAGGCCGGCCAATATGTCATGAGCGTCATAAGCGCCGGTGCCGTCGTCCGGGATCAGATAACCGGGCTCGTCAATCCACATGGGTTCGGTTTCAAGCAGCGCGGTTTGATCATCATCGTGGTGCGGCAACGCGGCGATGAACCGCGCGGCCGGCATCGACAACGCTGCCGCTATCCGCGCCGCGCCGGCATCGCTGAAAACCGGCTGCGCGCTCAATTCCGCGAACACAGCGCCTGCTTCCACAGCGGCCAGTTGATCCTTGTCGCCGAGCATCACGAGCCGCGCACCGGGCGCGACCGCTTCGAGAAGATGCGCGGCGAGCGCGACGTCGATCATCGACGCCTCGTCGATCACGATCACATCAAACGGCAGCGGATTGTCGCGATGATGCCGGAAGCGCCCGTTCGCCTGCGTGCCAAGCAGACGCTGCAACGTGAACGACGTATGCGGCAAACGCGCGGCCAACTCGGGCGGCAACACATTGGCGCGTTCTGCCAGCGCCTCCTGCATGCGCTGTGCCGCCTTGCCGGTCGGGGCCGCGAGCGCGATTCGCAAAGCCGGGTTTTCGTCGAGCAGGCACGCGAGCACGCCGACAACTGTTGTTGTCTTGCCCGTTCCCGGACCGCCGCTCACGATGGTGAGACGTCCCGACAACGCCACAAGCGCGGCCACGCTTTGCCAGTCGATGTTGTCATCGTCATTCTTTGATGCCGCAAAATAGCGCCCCACGCGCGCTTTCAATTCGGCCGGATCGATAGGCCTGGCAGACACTTCGGCACGTTCGACCAGTGCCCGCGCGAGCCGCCGTTCATAGTCGAAATACCGGGCGAGATAGATACGCCGGCTCGAATCTATAACGAGCGGCAGCAGGTCCGCAGCCGCTTCCCGGCCGTCACACACCACGCCGCTTGCCAGCAACGCGGCATGTACCGTGCCGACCGTTTCGCCATACCGCTGCGCGAGTGCATCAAGCGCAATGCACACATGCCCTTGCGTAGTCGCGCGGCTTATTGCGAATGCCGCGCGCTGGGCCCAGCGTACGTTGCCGGCATCGCCCTGAAGGCGCTTCGATAACGCGCCTATCCGGCGCGCGAAACCATCGGCAAGCGCGACGTTGTCGTCGGGGACGAAAGTCAGGTCGGGCGCGTTCATGCGGCAACTCCTTGCATCAGGCGGTCGATCGCCTCGATTAGTTCCAGCGATGGCTTGCCCACATGCACGCCTGCTGCCCGGTCGCCCTCGCGCCAATCGGGCCGTACGCCGCGCAGGAACAAATACAGGTAACCGCCGACATGCCGCTCGAACGCGTAATCGCGCAACCGCACACGCAGGTAACGATGCAGCGCGACGACGTAGAACAACGCCTGCAAATGGTAAGCATGCGAGGCCATCGCCGCACCCAGAGATCCCTCGTCGTAATCGGCCGGCGTCAGCCCAAGATGATTCGACTTCCAGTCGACGATCCAGAAGCGCCCTTCGTGCTCGACGATCATGTCGATGAACCCTTTGACGAAGCCACGCAAGGTTCCGGCTTCCAGTGCGACATCGGGGAAGCCATGCGAGACGAGCACACGCCGCAAGGCCGAGAAATCCAGCGATTCCGCAGGGAACAGGAACTCGAGTTCATTCATGCGCCGCTTGGTGGGGATGGTGTGGAGGCGCATGCCGGATACGAGTTCGGTCGCAACTGTATCAGCCAGGAGACGCGCCATCATTGCGGGCAGGTCGGCAGCCGGCGCGTCATACGTGGAAACAGCAATGGGATGTTCATGCAACGCGCGCCCGATCGCTTCGGGCCATGTGGCCGAGTTGGTGAAATCAGCGAGTTCGTACATCCGGTGCAGGCACTCGCCCGCCGACGGACCGCGCGGAAACGCGAGGATATCGTCGGCGGCGAGCTGGACCGGCGCTGCGGGCACCGGCGTTTCGGCGGCCATGATTGCATCGATAAGTCCGTCGTGGTCAGGACGTTCATCAGCGGGCTGCGCCTGGTTCGATTCCTCGCGGGCACCGGCTGCAATCATCGAGCTGAAGCTCGCGGTCCGCCAACTGTCACGCAATACACGACGGCTGGTTCGCGGCTGCGGCACGAAGGCGGCGTCGCGATTCACCACAAGCGGTTCGCGCACGTCGATCACGGGCAGGGGTTCGACGGAAATGGAGCCGGTTGCAAGCGCTTGCCAACTTCCGACCACATCGTCTTCCTCGGGCGGCTCGGTGAGCCAGTCGCCAAACGGATGGCCTGCGCCCGCGACCAGCCAATTGAGTACGCTACGCCGCGATTCCTTCGCCGATTTCCCGATCAGATACACCCCTCCAACCACATAACACCGGTACACGGCACGCGTGAGCGCCACATACACAAGCCGCGCGCGCTCGGCGGCCTGCTCGCGCGTGGCAAGCGCGGATGCGCGTTCACCCTCTTCGTCGGTATAGCCGTAGTGCAGGATGGCCGCACCGCCGTCGTGATATTCGCGGGCATCAGGCAGCCCTGTGGACGGCGGATCGCGCAACGCGCCGTCGTTCAGGAACGGACAGAACACGACGGCATATTCCAGGCCTTTCGATTTATGCACCGTGACGATCTGCACAAGGTTGCGATCGGACTCAAGCCGCAACTGCGCATCTTCCCCACCGTCCTGCTCCGCGCGCTGTGCGGCAAGCCAGCGCAGCGTGGGCGCAATGCCCGGTTGCACAGCGCCGCGCGCCTGGATCAACTCGGCCAGATGATTGACGTTGGTCAGGCGGCGCTCGCCGTCTGGACCTACGACCAGACGCTGCGCGATCAGCAACTCACGCGCGAGCGTGCGCCACATGACCGCGAAACCGCGCTCGTGCCACAGCATCCGGTAACGCGAGAAACGTTCGACCCAGCTCATGGCGTCGGTTGCGGCGGAGCCTTCAACGGCTTCGCTATGCTCCATGTTCCACAACGCGGCGGCGTCCAGCCCGAGCCAGTCCGTTGCAAGCGCCGCGCGCAGACGGCGCAAGTCGCCGGGAGTATCAATAGCGGCGAGCAAACGCTCGATCTGCTCGGCATCGAACGTACCGAACACCGACGCCTGCGCCAGTTCCACGCTGCCCACGCCCCAGCTCGCCAGCACGCGCTTGACGAGACTTCCCTGCCGATGCGTCTGCACAAGGACAGCTATCTGGCCGGGCGACAAGGGCTTGTCGCCTATCGTTACTTCCCCGTTTTGAGCGCCGCGCAGCAAACGCACGATCTCCGCCGCGCAGGCCTCGGCCGCCTGGCGGTTGGCGTTCGTTTTCGATAGCGCGGAATCGCCTTGCGGCAACATCCACACGCAGAAATCGGCGGTATCGGAATACGCGGCCGACGCTGTGTTGTCGTTGAACGGCTGGCGTTCACGGGTACCTGCGCGCACCGGCTGATACGTCAATCCGTCGAGGATAAACGCCGCCGGGTTTGCGCCGAAAATGCGATTGCAGGCGTCGATGATCGGTGCAGTCGAGCGCTGGTTGACCGCAAGCGTATATCTCGCCGATGCCTGCTCGCGCGCCTTCAAATACGTATGCAGGTCGGCGGCACGGAAGCTGTAGATGGCCTGCTTCGGGTCCCCGACCAGAAACAGCGGTCCTTGCGGCGCGAAGATGCTGTTGAAGATAGCGAACTGCAGCGGGTCCGTGTCCTGGAACTCGTCGATCAACGCTGCCGGATAACGTGCCCGAAGCGCATCGGCGAGCCACGGGTTGGCCGCGAGCGCCTGGTACAGGTTGGACAGCAGGTCATCGAACGACACCACGCGCCGCGTCCGCTTGCGCGCCGCCAGTTCCAGCGGCGCATAGTCGAGCCACTCACGCACAATGCCAAGCCAGGCCGCGCGCTGCGTCGCTTCCGCTGCGGCCGCGGCGGCGGCAAGCGTCTCGGCGTGATCGAAGAAAACGTGCGACGGCGGCTCGTTCTTCACCTTCGTGCCTTTCTTCAACGCACTCGCCGTGAGCTTCAGCGCTTCCTTCGGCGGCGCAGCGTGGCAGTCGTTGTCGGCGAAATAGTCGGACCACGCCGCCACTGCCGCATCGATCAGCGTGCGCTTGTGCGTGGTCTTGCTGAGCTTCGCTTCGGCGTCGATCAGCAACTGCACGATGGTGTCGCGTTCGACATGCCACACCGCGCACGCCGTATCGAACAGCGCTCGCGCGTCCTCGCGCGTCGCCAGTTCCGACTCACCCCAACGCAACGTGGCAAGCGGCTTTTTAAGCCGACGCGAAAGCTGTGCGTCGAGCGACGCCGGTCCCGCGCCCTTGCTCACGAGCCACGCGGCGAACGATGAATCCCTCGCGGCGGCCGGCTCAACCCGTTCACGCCAGAAGTCCGCCGCCATCTCGAAGCGCAACGCGCTGTCGTCGGCTTCGAGTTCGAACGCGAACGGCATGGTGGCTGCGAACGGCGCCTCTTGCAGCGCACGCTGGCAAAACGCATGAATCGTATGGATGGCGGCCTGATCGAACGTATGCAGCGCGATCCTGATGCGCTTGAGCGCCTCATCGGGATCGATGCGTTCAAGCGTGGTCTCGAACAAACGCTCGAGGAACGCGTCGTCCGCGGTGTCGCCGGTTTCCATTGCGTGCGCAATCTGGACGAGTCGCGAACGGATACGCTCATGCAGTTCAGCGGTCGCTGCCTTCGTGAAGGTGACCACGAGGATAGCGTCGGCGGCAAGCTTCTTTTCGAGCAGAAGGCGAACGTATAACGCGCAGATGTTCCACGTCTTGCCCGTTCCCGCCGATGCTTCAATCTGGTTCACGCCGTCGAGCGGACATTCGAAGACGTCGAGTTCGCCGGCTGTTGGGGTGCTTGCTTCGTTACGCATCATGCGTCGCTCCGCATGTGCTGGATCAGCGGGTCGAAGACGATCCTGGCCGACGTGACGAAGGTCTCGTCGAGTCTCAGTTCAGCGCCGCGAAACGCAATGCGCAACGCGGGGTCGTCGGATTCTCCGCGCGTCCGGTCGGATATCCACACACTCTGCGCCTTGGACTCGCTCTCCCGGACCCATGTCCACGCGCTCTTCGGAAAGAACCTCAACGGCAGCCGCCGCCCGGCGCGATATAACGCGGCGAGGGTCGCCAGGTGCGCATGCGGATCGTCGACGGGCATCAGTTCAAAGCCGCTCGATTGCGCGCCACGGCCGTGCCACACCGTGCGTCGCGGGCCGTCAGGCAACGCAGCGCAGTAGGCAAGATGGGCAAGCCATGCAGAGAGGTAGTCGCGGGCGCGCGGCACGTCGTATCGGTAGATGATCTGGCCTTCGTCGGTGAGCAGATTCAAAGTGCCGTGAAGCTGCATGGGTTGCAAAGCGTCAGCTTGCAAAGTGGCGTCGTGGCGGCCGAACAACTCGGCGTCCGGCCAAATCGGCTTGATATCCAGCGTGAACGGCAAGCGCGCGGCGCCTTCCGATGTCGCGACCCGCACCCGGTTGGCAAGCGAATGCAATGCGCCGATTTCCCGCGATTGCCACACGCCGCCCGTCGCACCGCCCGGCATTTCGGGACTCGCCCGCGCGACACGCCGCGCACGATCGAGGCCGTGGGATTCATTGTCGGCGGTGAGCTCGAGCAGCGCGGGCAGCACGCGATCGGCAAGCGCGGCACGCCCTGGATATTGGAGCTCGAACGGTTCCGTATCGCCGAGTTCGGTTTCAGCGTCGAAGAGCGAGATGCCAAGCCGATCGCGCAAGATAGCGCGCGCCGGATGACGCCAGAAACGCTCGAAGTCGTCGAACGCAACGGGCTCCACGTCTTCCGCCGGCAACGGCTCGCTAAAGAACTTCACTGACGGTTCGACCCTGCCGAGCGCCAGCGTTCGCGCCAGTTCCGCGCGCTCCGGCTCGTAGGTGAACAACGGCGCGCTGAAGTACTCCGGGGCGAACGGCTGCAACGGATGTTCGAACACAAAGCGGCTGCGCGCGCGCTCGAGCTCTTTCGGCGATGCGCCCTCGCCCGCCACCGTTTCCGCCAGATAGTCGAGCAATTCGTCGATCAGCGCTGCGGGCGGCAGCGCGGCATTGTCGCGGATGCTGCGGCCCGTGTAGGCGATCATCAACCGGTCCCGCGCCGACAACAGCAAGTCGAGAAACAGATTGCGCTCGTCGTCACGGCGTTGCCGGTCGCCAAGCTTGCCGAAACTCGCCATCAGGTCGAATTCGTCGGCGCGCGTGAGACTGGGCAACATGCCGTCGTCCATGCCGAGCAGGCAGACCACGCGATACGGCAACCCGCGCAAGCTCGTCAGCGACGAAAACGTCACGCCGCCCCATGGGACGCCGCCACGCGCGGCGTCGTCGAGAGCGTCCGTGAGCGCCGTTCGCAGAACGTCGGCGGCAATTTCGGTGTCGACAGCACCTTCGCTCATTGACAGCATCAGTGCATCGAGTGTCGAACGGACGTCGGCGATCGAGTCCGCGAACGGCAGACCGGCATCGAAGAACTGGGTGAGCGCGTCGAGCAGCAATTGCGTCCAGGCCTGCGGCGTACGCGCCGTGGCTATGCGCTCGCCAAACGCTTCGATGTCGTCAATGAACCGTGTCAGCCGGCCGAGCAACTCCGCATCCGACCCCTGCGCGCCGCCAACCGGCAACCATTCGTCGACAGGCGCACCGCCGTCGGGCAACGCATAGCCGAGGAACAGCCGCGTGAGGGCGTCGGAGAAAGTGTGACGGGCCGCGGGCACGTCGGCGGCAGTGACGGCCGACGGCGTGAGCCCGCGCCGTGCGCCGGCCGCCGCAAGCCACGTCTGCGCGGTTTCCAGCGCGACGGCGTCTATGCCATAACGCGCCGCGACCGCGTCGACCCGCAGCCATTCGATCAACTCAGGCGCGCCCACGCTGCGTTCGGGCAGCGCCAGCCAGTCGAGCAGCACGCGCGCAACCGGGTTTGCCTGCGACGGCGGCAGACCCGTGATCCGGTACGGAATCCGCCGGCGCTCGCCGGCCACGCCAGCGGGCGCGGTGCCGAACACGCCATCGATCAGCGGGCCCGCCGCCGCAAGATCCGGAAACGCCACGAGCACATCCGACGGCTGCAGCCCGTCGATCTCGTCGAACCAGCCGAGCAAACGGTCGTGCAACACTTCGAGTTGCCGCGACAAGCTATGGCACACATGAATTTCGATACCCGGTTCGAGCGCTTCGCCGGGCTCGGCAACCTCATTCAAATTGAGGATCGCGTTCTGCACATGGGCCAGCCACGTCGGCGCGGGGTTCTCCTCGAAATGGCTGGCTTCCCGCGACGCAGCGCTCTCCGTCAGCTCGCGCAGCATGTGCAACTGCGCCTGCGTCTGGCGTCCCCATTCGGCGAGCAGCGGGTGACCCACCTCCTGGAAGTCCAGCTTCCCCGCCAGTTCGAGTTGTTCCACCCGCGCCTCGCTCACGATGTCGAACCAGAACTCGCGGCACGGATCAATGGCGTAGATCCGCACGTCGATCCATCGCGACAGCTCGCGCAGCAACGCAATATGCAATGACGGCATGGTCGGCAACGCAAACACGCTCACGCGCTCCGGCCACTCGGCCTTCATGACGGCGTCGAGATCGAGTTTCGGCGATTCGCTCAGGAAACGGTAGGCGGGCGGCGTGGGATCGTGCTCGCCGGCGTCTTGCGCCAGGTCGGCGAGCAGCGCACGCCATAGCGCTGCCTGCCAGCGTTCGTCCTCGCGCTGGATGGCCGTGGCATTCGGCAGACGCGGGCCGTTTGCATCGGCTGCCCCGCCGGCCGAGGCCAGGATCGACCCGCCGGCCTGCCAGTGCAGCAGCCATTCCGGCCGGTACGTCAGATAGTGATCGAACACCGTCGCGATACGCCGCGCGAGTTCGTAGCGCATGGAGTCGTCCGCGGCGTCGAGGTAGGCGCGCAGCCGCGACGAGCTCTCCGGCGCGGTCTGCGTCATTGCACCGAGCAACCGGAAGCAGCGCCACACGAGCCGGTCAGGCGCAAATGGCGAATGCTCGGGGACGGGCAAGACGCCCCCGATCCTGGCCCACAACCACTGCGCGAGATAACACAGGTCCACGTTTGCGCAGATGCCAAAGCGCGCGGCCATATCCAGCTCAAGCCGGCGCCGCACCGCCGCGCTCGGCACGATGATCGTCTGACGCGCGAACGGATCGCCGCCATTCAGCGCGAACGCGGCGACGTCGTCGAGCAGCGCCTGCGACAGCGTTTCATGGCGATTCGAATAGAAAAGTTCGAGCATGGATCCTGCTAATTGGGCATGAAGGGCAACAACTCGAACGGCCAGGGCCAAGGACGTGTCGCGAGGTGAAACGACAGGATAGCAAAGGCCGTTCTTGACCGGAATTCGGCCAAACGGCCTAGGTTTGGATGCCGTCGAGTTGGGTTAGACTCGAACCCACATCAAGTCAGGTCCGGGTGGCCCTATATGGGAACTCGAGATCATGCCGGGACCTGAGACACCCGAAGACCCGGGCAGCAAACTAGGAAGTCGATGCGTTACTCGCTAGAAATCAGAAAATTCATTTATAGCCAGTACTTCTTCGGTGGCTTGCGGATCGCGCTCGGCGTCTCGTTGCCGGCCATCCTGATGTTGACCGTATTTCACAATCGTGAACTCGGCTTCACCATTGCGACGGGCGCGCTGGGTGCGAGCGTCGTCGACATGCCGGGGCCGTTGAAGTACAAGCACAACGAGATGCTGGCGTGTACGGTGATCGGCTTCTTGTCGGCGCTTGCTACCGGCATCGCGAGCGCGAACGCGGTGACGCTGTGGCTGACCGTCGTACCGCTCACCTTCGTGCTGTCGCTGGTGGTGGTGTACGGCAACCGTTGGCCGCAGATCAGCTTCGCCACACTCTTCATGATGATCGTGACGCTGGAAGAGCATTTCACGCCCATGCAGGCGCTCGTCAACGCTTCGTGGATCCTGCTCGGCGGTCTTTGGTACACCTACTGGGCGACGTTCGTCAGCCGTTCGCTTGTCTATCGGATCGAGCGCCAGGCGTTGGCGGAAAGCGTATTCAGTTGCGCCGAGTATCTGCTCGCGCGCTCGGCTTTTTACGATCTCGACGCCAATTTTGACGAGTGTTACCGAAAATTGATCGAAAAGCAGATCGCGGCGGTCGAGCGCCAGGACGCGGCGCGCGACATCGTGCTGCGCAACTTGCCGAAACTGAGAAGCGGCAAGCTCGATGCACGCCGCGTCATGCTCTTCAACCTCTTCATCAACGTGGTCGACCTGCACGAGATGTTCGTGGGTGCGCACACCGACTACCCGCTCGTGCGCAACACCTTTGGCGGACAGGACATCCTGATCTTCTACCGCGACCTGATGAGAAAGTCCGCGCTTGATCTGGAGGACATCGGCCTGGCCGTGCTGCAAAACCGGCCGGCACGGGCACGCATCAACGTGAAGGCCGAGTTGCGCGCGATCGAATACGAACTCGACCAGATGCGCCGGCACGAGGTCCCGCAGAAGAACCCGGAGGCCTATTCGGCGGTGTCGTCCGCGTTCAGGAGGCTTTGGAGTGCGACACGGCTGATCGACAGGATGCGTCGCCAGACGCGGCACGATCCGGGCATTACCGAGACGGTGATTCGCGTCGATCCGACCTTGTCGCGTTTTGTGTCGAGCCGGCGCGTGCCGTTCATGCAGATTTTTTCGAACCTGACCATGGCCTCGCCGAGCTTCCGGCATGCGCTGCGCGTCACCATTGCAGTGGGCGTCGGGTTCTGGCTCGGACGGCTGCTGCCGCTCACCAACGCGTACTGGATCGTGATGACAACCGTCATCATTCTCAAGCCCGGGTACTCGCTCACCAAACAGCGAAACGTGCAGCGGATCATCGGCACCGCTATCGGCTGCGCGGCGTGCGTCGGGTTGATCCTGGTGGTAAAGGACCCGCACGTATTGCTGGTCGCCATGTTCGCCTGCATGGTCATGAGCTACAGCCTGCTGCTCTTCAACTACACGGCGAGCGTGGTGTTCACGTCGGCCTACGTGCTGCTGATGCTGCATCTGCTTGCGCCGGGCGGCATGCGGCTGATCGGCGAACGGGCGATCGACACCGTCGTTGGATGCGCCATCGCGATTGCCGCCAGTCATCTGTTTCCGTACTGGGAATACCGGCTGATGGGCAAGCAGGTGCGCGACATGATCGGCGCCATGCGCAATTATCTTGAAGCAAGCTGGTGGTGGACCGGCAAGCCCGGCGCTCAGGCGGAAGCCAGGAGCGCGGCGGACGCCAATCTGTTCGCGGATGCCAACGCAGCAACGGCGCAAGCAGCGACGATTGCGCTTGCGCAGGTGGAAGCCGGTAAGGCGGAACTCGCGACAGCGGGGGATGCTTCCTCACCCGGCGCGATAAGTGGCGACGATTCCGGCAGGTCACCGGTCGTGAGCAACCCGGCGGCCGCTTTGGCTGAATCGGCGGTATCTGCGGTATCAGCGGTATCGGATGGAAGCAGTGCTGCAGCGCAAACCCTCCCGGACGCAACGGCAGTACGGCTTGAACCAGCCGTCGCTGAAGCAGGTGAAAAGCCTCCGGCCGGGGCATCGAAGAAGAAAGCCGTCCCCGGCGAAAGTGCGACCGTGACCGCCATTTCTGGCGCCTCCGCCGCGGCAGCTGTGGCAGCGGAGGCGCTCGACAGCGACTTCCGCTATCGCCTCGCGCGCAAGAACGTGCATATCGCGTTTGCGAATCTCGGCCAGGCGTTTCAGCGCATGATGCTCGAACCGAAAGCGCAACAAAGGTTCGTGCCTGAACTCAACGATCTGCTGATCCGCAGCCACGTGCTCGCGTCGCAAATCACGGCGGCGGGGCCGTTGTTGCAATCGGTAGGGAAGTCCGCTGCGGGGCATGCCGCGCAACCCGTGCAGCGCGCGCTGAGCGTTATCCGCGACAATCTAACGCAGGCGCAGGACGGCGTGCCCGCTCCCGAAGATCAGGCTGAGCAGTCAAAGCTGCTCACGCGCGAACTGGATTCAATGGTGGTTGCTGCGGAGCGCGCCCAGGATATTCCGGCCGATGCCGTCCAGGATCTGAAGCTGCTCGCGCATCAGTGCAAGCAAATGCTGACGGCGTCACTGTTGATTCGCAAGGACGCGAGCCTGATCAACCTGCCGGAGTGACGGCTGGAGCATCGCCGCCTGATGCAACGCCACGCATAAGCGGCAAGCCGCAACAGCGTTACTGGGAAGCGCCCGTCGCAGGCGCGGCGGGTGCCGCGGCGCTCGCGGCCTCCTGCGGATTCTCTCTTTCGTACTCGCGCTTGTCACGGATCGCGTTGAAGAACAATGTGCCGATCACAAGCAGCACCACGACCACGATGAGAATACTGATTCCGAAGGTAGGGTTCTTCCGCGTCGGGGCCTTTTTGCGGCGGTCATCGGTCATGAAATCGAAGCTCTGAGTGGGATTGGACGAAGCGCACGATCTTACCCGACATGGATTTCAGAAGGGTTGCGCCAGCCTTGCGTCCATCTCGCAGGATGCGTTCCACATCGAGCTCACAACCTCAGTTGCCGGTGACCCCGAGTGGCGCGCGCACAGGCAGCGCGGTGGAATACTTGATCTGTTCCATCGCGAAACTCGAACTCACGTCGTAAAGCGGTACCGCGCGGATCAGCGTCTTGTAGACACGGTCGTAGTCGTCGATATCCGACACCACCACGCGCATCAGATAGTCCGTCTCCCCGCTCATCCGATACACCTCGACGACTTCGGGAATGTCGCGCACCGCGCGCGTGAAGTCCTCCGCCCAGGTCTGCGTGTGCTGATTCGTCTTCACCGCGACAAAAACCGTTGTCCCCACCCCCAGTTTGCGCGGATCGCACAGCGCGACCTGCGCGCGAATCACGCCGGTTTCCTTCAGCCGCTGCACGCGCTTCCAGCATGGCGTCTGCGAGAGATTGACGCGCGTCGCCAGTTCGGCAATAGGCATTGTCACGTCCTCTTGCAGCAGCTCCAGCAACTTGCGATCGATAAGGTCCATGCCCACAGCCCGCCCCTTATAGGAAATTATTCTACTTTTCCGTGCCTTGACGAAATTATATGGAAACTTTTTCCACATGCAAACCGGTATAAAAGAGGTACGGCTTTCTGCTCCTTTCTCCTTGATTGCGCCTCCTTGACGAGCCTCGCCATGACTCTTGCCACGACTCCTGCCATTGATACACGATCACCGCTCGCACGCTTGTCCGAAGCACTCGATCAAGCCTGCCGCCTCGATCCGTCCTCGGCGGGATTCGCGCTTGGCGTGCGCTCGGCGCTCCATGACTTGTCCCGGGAAGCCGGCCTGTTATCGGACGCGCAGCGTGAAGGCGGGCCGGATTGTTATCGCCGGCATTTGCTCGCGGCCGATCCGCTTGGCCGCTACGCCGTTGCCGCACTTGTCTGGCAAGCCGGTCAGGCAAGCCCGGTGCATGGTCATCACACGTGGTGCGCCTATACGGTGATCGAGGGAACCCTGTCCGAGACACTCTACGCGTGGGATGCGGACGCGAACCGGGCAGTTGAAACACGCCGCCACGAGCGCGCACGCGGCGCGGTGTCATTTGTCGGCGCCGGCCGTGGGGCAATTCA
This sequence comes from Caballeronia udeis, assembly GCF_001544555.2. GTDB lineage: Bacteria > Pseudomonadota > Gammaproteobacteria > Burkholderiales > Burkholderiaceae > Caballeronia > Caballeronia udeis. The sequence goes on from NZ_FCOK02000027.1 coordinate 46,698, forward strand.
CCAGTTGGGCAACGCCTCGGCGGCCGGACAGACCGCCGTCTCGCTTCACATCTATGGCGTGCCCGGCGCGCGCATCTCGACACACGTCAACGACCTCGTGATGGTTGCCGCCTAGCGCGTCGACGTCAGGTCAGACGGGAACAGCCGCGGAACTACCCTACGCTTTCCCTGGCTCGGACGCCGTCGGAATCTGCGGCGGCACTTGCACGGATTGATCGGTCGGCGGCGGCGCGGGCTGGGAGTTGTGCGAAATATCGCGGGCCATGGCTGCCGCGCTGCGCTCCACCGGCGACAACGGGGCCGCTTCTGTCAGCTCCTCGACATCGTCCAGAACCGTGTCCATACCACCGGATTCCCGCGATACCCGCAGTTGCATCTGCGGCACCGGAACGTCCATGCCGATCTCGTCCATCTTGCGCTTGACCCTGACGTTAAATGCTCGCGCGACGCTCCATTGCTTCAGCGGCAGCGTCTTGATCTGCCCTTTCATGACCATCCAGTTGGGATCGAAACGGTCCAGTCCCCACACTTCGATCGGTCCAAGCATCTCGCGCCGGTACCGAAAATCGGCCATCAGTTCCGCGCCGACCTCACGAATCATCTGCGTGATCTGGTCGACGTCCGCGGAAAACGGTATCCGGACTTCGAACACCGCATAGGCAAAATCGCGCGACAGGTTCTTCACCACCTTGATCTGCGAAAACGGAATGGCGTGAATAGCGCCCTGCCCGTCGCGCAGCCGCACGGTACGGATGGTCAGGGTCTCCACCACGCCCGCATGGCCGCCGTCGACCTCGATCGAATCGCCGACAGAAATGGTGTCCTCGATAATGATGAAAAGTCCCGTTATCAGATCGGCCACCAGCGACTGCGCACCAAAGCCCACCGCCAGCCCGATCACGCCGGCGCCGGCGAGCAGCGGCGTCACGTTCAGCCCGAGATTGGCGGCGGTAATGATCGCGGCGACAGTCAGCAGGCCCACAAACACGACGTTGCGGATCAGCGGCAGCATGGTGCGCGCACGCATGCTCGGACCACGCCCTTTACCGCGCGGCGTGTTCGGATTCAGCGCCTCCTGAATCCCCGTATCGATCAGGATCCACACCAGCCAGGCGATAAGAATAGTCAGCAGGATTGCGCTCACGGCATGCGTGATGCCACGTGCAGCAACGCTTTCCTCCGCCAGTTGGGTGAGCGAAAACCCCCAGAAACGCGAAGCGAGTTCAATGAAGGCCACCCAGATCATCAGCACGATCATGCGGCCGAAGAACTTGAAAAGCCGCCGTACATACGCCGATTGCCGGCGCGTCTTGCGCTGCGGCAGTCGCGTGACGCGCAACACAACTGCGCTGAGAAACAGTCCGACCACCAGCAAGCCGGCGGTGGCGATCGCCATCTGCAGCACGTTCTCGGAGGTCCCGATGCCCGCCAGCGTCGCGATCACCGAAGCCGATGCGAGCAGCAGCATTGGCACCTGCCAGAGCGAGCCGACCACCTCGAACGTTTCGGTCGCGGCCTTGTGCTGGCTGCGCTGTTCATACGAACGGCTGCGGATCAGATGGGACACGGGCCGCCGGAACGCCAGCGTGAAATAGCCGGTCAGGATCGCCGCTCCCATGTTCGCGACCGTCGACAGGAGCCCTGACAGATTCGTGCCGAGCTGTTGCGCCACGTCGTAGTTCGACGCGGCGTCGCCGAGTGCGCCGAGCGTACCGATCAGGAACAACAGGCGACGCGCATGCAGGATCAGCAGATGCACCGCCACCCGGCGATGCGCCGAGCCGAACAGCGAGAACATGATCAGGCAGATCGATGAAAACACGGCGCCCGCGACGATTGCGTACGCCGTGACCATGGCGAGCGTGCGGCCGAGCGACACGGGCATCAGCCGCACAAAAGTCAGCGCCGCGATAAACGCGAAAAGGTAGGGCCCGACCCGCCGCAGCGTGAAGATCAGAAGCTCGCTGGTAGTCGGATTGGCACGGAGCCCGAAATGAACGTTGTAACGCGTGTGCAAGTACCGCTGGAAGTAGACCAGCAGGAAAGCGCAAAGGCCCCAGCCTGCCAGCATCAGGCAATAGTTGGACAGCGTGTGGCCAAAACTCTCGCGGCTCTGGCCCGAGACAATGGTGAAAAGCTCATTGCCTGCGGCGTTCAGGCGGCCGCCCCAATAATTAAGCGGCGTGCGGCCACGGCTGAAGTCGTCCTCCAGGCTCGACAGCCCCGACGCGATCGCCCCGAGCAGCCCGGTTTTCGGCGTGATGGCGGCAACGACCGCCGACGCCGCCGACGATGAACTCGCCGACGACGCCGCAGCCACCTCCGGCAGCACCGCCGCGCCGGAGCCGCCGGACGCGGCGGCTGAGTCGGCCGGTTCTGCGGCGGCCTGGACGTCACGCTTGGCGTCGCGAAGCTTTTTCAACTGCGCGACCAGCGCCGTGCGTTCCCGGTCGTTGTCCAGAGTGGAGATGACCGTGTCGAGCGAGCGCGTCAGATCCGCGTCGCTGGCCGGGCTGGCCGTAGCGTCCGCTGTACCGGAAGCCGCCGCGGACGCTGAGCCCGGGCTGGGTGCCGCCGGTTTGTTGATGAGTTCCTGGAACGACGGCAACGTGAGCGCCGGAGGGGCAGCGTTAGCGTTCGGGGAGAAAACAGAGAGCGCCGAGCTGACCAACGCGGCCAATACCAGCGCGACAGCAAGCGCCCGGATGCGGCTTGGTTTCATGGCGGTGCGCAATACGCAAAAAAGGTAAAAGACCGCCAGTTTAGCCGCTGCGCCGAAATTATCTTTAGACAAAACGGTCACGCAGGTAACGAGATGTTAGCCCGGGGACACCGCAATCACGGCGTTGAAGACCGTTGCATACTCCATGGCTCGAGCCGGCGGCCACCTATTTGTCCATATCCGTGCGCGCATTTCCAGGGTCCGGCGAGGTAGCGGACGAACTGCCCGAACTCGTTCCCAACGCTCCGCTCGCCGCGCTTTGACCTGTCGCCGAGCTCGCGGACCAATCCTGCAACTTGCGGCCGGCGGACTGCAGGCCCGCGCCGGTGTCGCTCGCTGCATTGACAATGGCCGCGTTTGTCGCGCTCGCCGCGCCTGCCAGATTCGCTCGTGCTGCTGCGGCCACACCGCTCGCCGACATATCCGGCAAGGTGCCCGCGGACTGCAGGTTCTGCTGCGCGGACTGCTTGATCGAGTCGACTTGCTGGCCGACATAGTTCGCAGCCTGATCATATTTCTGACCGGCCTGGCTGGCTACATTGTTCAACGCGCCCGCGGCCTGCCCCGCCGCGGCGTCGTGCTTTTCGCACGCGGCGAGTAGTCCGAGCGCAACCACAGCACCGGCCAGCCGGTTCATCCAGTTCTTTTGCATCGTCATTGTCCTGTTGGGCGAGCGATCTGCCGTCGCCCGATTTTCACATCCGTCACATTCACCGCTTCAACGGCTCATTCAGTGCTCATGATAACCGTGCGCGCCAGCCTGCTTCCTTTCAGCACAGCGATGCTGGCCGTTCGGCCAGGTTTCAGGCGCGTTCCGGACAAATTCGCAGCAACGCCATCGGCGCCACTCCACGACATTCACAATCGGACCCGCTTTAAGACCCTTCTGATTCATTTCATCGACAACGCTTCTTATAGTGCGGCCATCCCTGAATTCGATAGTGAAGTGTTGCCATGATCCTGATGAACCTGCTGGTTGCCCTCGTCGCCGGGCTGATCCTTTTCGAGCCGTTCACGCGCACGCCAATGTCGCGTTCAGTGCGTTTTTCCGGCTATCGCAACCGTGCCAGACGCGCCTTTGCGCAAGCGGGCGCGGCGCTGGTCGCGTCGATGGTCGTTGCCACCAGCAATCCTTCGCCGCAGCAGATTTCGCCTGTGCTGGTATTCGGCAGCGCGGCGGTATTGGGCATAGCGAGCATCTATTGGACATTGCGCGGCCGGCGCTTGCTGAAACCCGGCAAGATGTTCGCCGCACACCGGTAGGCGTATTGATCGGGGCATGAGCCCTTCGCCGGGTCAACCACCCTGCACATACCCGCGCCTCTCACGATGCCCTTTCGTTTCGGAAGGGCATCGGCTTATTGGCAAAAGCATCAGGATCCTTTAGTTCACCCAAAAATACTAAACATACGCGGCGAACGAATTGGAAAGCCGTGAGATAAGGTAGCGTAAGTACTTGCGACGCGTACGCGCCACATGCAGCGTCTATCCTCTCCTGCATCGGGGCAAGATCAGTACCGGGCAACAACGCTTCTCGACACGTGAACGCAGATGGGCAATCAGGACGGTGGCATCCTGAACATGGTCGGGCGCGCCTTTGACAGGCAAAAAAAAGGCGCTACGTTGCCGTAGCGCCTTAAAAGTTCTAGCCATTCCGAGGGCCGTGCTAGAACCTGAGAGCTGGTTATCGATCGCAATTCGACGCGCGCAACTGGCGCTTCCGGAGTGCTTTCGAAATCGGGTTCCATTTTTTACGTTATGCGAAACCTAGTCAAGCGAAATTTCGAGGATTGAGCGACTATCTGACCGTAAGGTACGCTGGTTTGATGACAAAAACGGGTCCAGCAAATGCACGTTTTGGATTGCTGGTTGATACGATTCCGGTGAGCGGTGGCGCGCGTGCTCAGTCAGCTTCGACGAACGGCGTCTCCGGCCTTTCCAACGAAACCAAGTTCCGAAAAATAATGCATACCACTGAGAGCCGGCCTGTAAGCCGGGAAAAGGAAAAAGGGCGTGATGGGGAAGAAGTCGTCGCGTTGTCGCGAGGCCTCGATGTGCTCCGGCGAATCGCCGCTGCCGACGCTCCGGTCAGCAATCGTGAACTAGCTGAATGGACGGGTATTCCCAAGCCGACCATCTCGCGGTTGACGGCGACTCTGGTGAGCGCCAATTTGCTGTTTCAATTACCCGACAGTGAGCGTTTCGTCCTGACGGCTTCGGTCCTGGAGTTGAGCAACGGCTTCCTGCGCAACTTCGACATCCGGGCGCGGGCACGGCCGTTTCTCATCGAACTGGCGGACCGGACCACACTAAGCGTTCATCTGGCCGTGCGCGACAGGCTGGACATGGTCGTCATCGATACCATCCGGCCACGCTCGGCCGTGCTCGTGTCGCGACTCGAAGTGGGCTCGCGGATGGATCTGGGACGCACGGCGGTCGGGCGCGCGTATCTGGCGGCGCTCGGTGAACCCGACCGGGCCGGTCTGCTCGACAGCCTGCGGACCGCTTCGGGCGACGACTGGCCCAGTATCGACGGTAGCCTGAAGCCGGGTCTGGAAGACGCGGTGCGCCGTGGCTTCGCGATCTCCACCGGCGAGTGGCATCAAGGGCTCAACGCCGTTGCAGCAGGCTTTGTAGGGCCGTCCGGGCAACGTTACGCGGTCAATTGCGGTGGCGCCGAATATCAGGCGCCGCGTGACGCGCTCCTGAACAAGGTCGCTCCAGCCTTGCTTGAATGCGTCGCGAAGATCACGCACGAGATCGGCGGAACACCGTCCGCGCGCCTGAGCGAGTAACGCACCCGGCCTCGCGCCCGATGGGCGGCAAAACACCGGTCGCCGTGCGCCCGCATCAGCGACATCGGGACATTTCACCGCCCATCGGTGCTCGTCGTTACCTATCGGGGCCCGTCGTTTCATTACCTCGCGCATACTCGTCGCCGCGAAGCGTCTCCTGCTTCGCGCGTCCCGGCGGCGCAGGCTCTTTGAGCACGGCTTGCCGTGGCTTCGCCTGACTCGCAAACGTACAACGCGATACGATCCCGGCCGGCGTTCATGCCCCTCCCGCGCGTTGATTTCGTTTTGCCTTCCGTCCCGGCGGGACTCGTAACGTTCGTAATCAATCGAAAGAAAGATAGCTGGACTGCAACGAAGCGCGGGACGTAGCATCACACTTCGCGCGCGGCCCAGCTTTCGATACTTTCACTCACGTGAACCCTGCGTAAGCGCACCGTGCACCAATGGCATGTTCGCCGCCTGATTCGCGTACAGTGCGGGACGTTAATCCAAAGGCGCTCCCGGCACGCTTCAGAAGCGTCAGCGCGAACGCCTGCACACCAATCCGCCAGCACCTCAAGACAGTTTCCAAGCCCACCGACTCACCGAGCCACTGAAACGATGGACGAACAGAAAAAACACCCAGCACCACCGCCGCGCTCTGACACCCGTTCGCCCGTATCCCAAGCCTCGACTCCCCCTGTATCCGCCTCCCGGTCCCGCCGGCGGCGGCTTGTATGGATCGTCGTCGCGATCCTGATCGTGGCGGGCTTGTTCGCGTGGCATCCGTGGAATCGCGGCGGTGCTGACAACTCGCAGCAAGCGCGGCAGGCAGGCGGGGGCCGGCGTGGTGGCGGCGGTCCGGGCATGGCGGCTCCGCCGCAACCCGTGCATGTCGCGACGGTGACGCAGGGCGAAATGCCGGTGGTGATCAACTCGCTCGGGACAGTGACGCCGCTGGCGTCGGTGACGGTCAAGACACAGCTCAACGGCACGCTGCAGGACGTTGCGTTCCAGGAGGGCCAGATGGTCAAGAAGGGGGACGTCCTGGCTCAGATCGATCCGCGCCCCTACGAGATCTCCTTGCGCAATGCACAAGGCACGCTCGCGAAAGACCAGGCGCTGCTGCAAACCGCGCGCCTCGACCTGAAGCGCTACCAGATGCTGCTCTCGCAAGACTCGATCGCGAGCCAGCAAGTGGACACGCAGGCCTCGCTCGTCCAGCAGTACGAGGGAACGGTCAAGTCGGACCAGGCGAACGTGGATACCTTCAAGCTCGACCTGACGTATGCGCGCATCACGGCGCCGGTGTCAGGCCGTGTCGGCCTGCGCCAGGTCGATCCGGGCAACTACGTGACGACCGGCGACACGAACGGCGTGGTTGTCATTACACAATTGCAGCCCATCAGCGTCATCTTCACCACCTCCGAAGACAACCTCACCGCCATCCTGAAGCCGCTGCATGCGGGCACGAAGATGTCGGTGACCGCTTATGACCGGGCCAACACCAAGTCGCTCGAGAGCGGTTATCTGGAAACCATCGACAACCAGATCGACACCACCACGGGCACCGTCAAGCTGCGCGCGACCTTCGACAACAATGAAAGCATGCTGTTTCCGAACCAGTTCGTGAACACGAAACTGCTGGTCGATGTGATCAAGGACGCGGTCATCGTGCCCACGCCCGCTGTGCTCAACGGTTCGTCGGGCGCGTTTGTCTATGTGGTGAAGCCGGACAATACGGTCACCGTGCGCAATGTGAAGATCGGTCCGGTCGATGGTGAACGCACCAGCATCAAGACAGGTCTGGAAGTGGGCGAACGCGTGGTGATCGACGGCTCCGACCGCCTGAAGGAGGGCGCGAAGATCACGATCCCGGCAGAAAAGCCCAAGGCCGCTTCCAGCTCTTCAGGCGCGGCGGCTGCATCGGCTGCTTCGGGCGCGCAACGCGGCCACCATCGCAAACAGCCGCAGTGATGCGCTCATGATCCATAACCGCACTGCACCCGCATGAATCCATCGCGTCCTTTTATCCTGCGTCCGGTCGGCACGGCGCTGCTGATGGCGGCAATCATGCTGGTCGGCCTCGTCGCGCTGCGCTTCTTGCCGCTGTCCGCGCTGCCCGCCGTCGACTATCCGACCATCCAGGTGCAGACGTTCTATCCGGGCGCGTCGCCGGATGTGATGACCACCTCGGTCACCGCCCCCCTTGAAAAGCAGTTCGGGCAGATGGCGAGCCTGAACCAGATGTCGTCGCAGAGTTCGGCGGGCGCATCGGTCATCACGCTGCAATTCAGTCTTGACCTGCCGCTCGACATCGCCGAACAGGAAGTCCAGGCGGCTATCAACGCAGCGGGCAACCTGCTGCCGTCCGATTTGCCCGCACCGCCGATCTACGCGAAGGTGAATCCTGCGGATGCGCCCATCATCACGCTCGCGATCAGTTCGAAGACCCTGCCGCTCACGCAGGTCCAGGATCTCGCCGATACCCGTCTCGCGCAGAAGATCTCGCAGGTCGGGGGCGTGGGGCTGGTGTCGGTCAGCGGCGGCAATCGGCCGGCTGTCCGGATCCAGGCGAACACGCGTGCGCTGGCGTCGTATGGCCTGAACATCGACGACTTGCGCACCACGATCTCGAACCTGAACGTCAATACGCCGAAGGGCAATTTCGACGGCCCTTCGCGGGCCTACACGATCAACGCGAACGACCAGCTCACCGACGCCAGCGCTTACCAGAGCGCGGTCATCGCTTACAAGAACGGCCGGCCGGTGATGCTGACGGACGTTGCCACGGTCGTTTCGGGACCGGAAAACACCAAGCTCGGCGCCTGGGTGGACAACACGCCGGCCATCATCCTGAACGTGCAGCGCCAGCCGGGCGCAAACGTGATTGCAGTGGTCGACGGCATCAAGAAGATCCTGCCGCAGTTGCAGTCCGCGCTGCCGGCCGCGCTCGACGTGCGGATCGTCACCGACCGGACCACGACCATTCGCGCGTCGGTGCGTGACGTGCAGTTCGAACTGGCGCTCTCCGTGGTGCTGGTCGTGCTCGTGATCTACCTGTTCCTCGCGAACGTCTGGGCCACGCTGATTCCGAGCTTGTCCGTCCCGGTTTCGCTGATCGGTACGCTCGCCGTCATGTATCTGTGCGGCTTTTCGCTCGACAACCTTTCGCTCATGGCATTGACCATAGCGACCGGTTTTGTCGTCGATGACGCCATCGTGATGATCGAGAACATCGCCCGTTACGTGGAAGAAGGTGAGGCACCGCTCGAAGCAGCGTTGAAGGGCTCGAAGCAGATCGGCTTCACCATCATTTCGCTGACCGTTTCGCTGATCGCCGTGCTGATTCCGCTGCTGTTCATGGGCGACGTAGTCGGACGCCTGTTCCACGAATTCGCGATCACGCTGGCCGTGACCATCGTGATTTCCGCGATCGTCTCGCTCACGCTCGTGCCCATGCTGTGCGCCAAGCTGCTGCGCCACACGCCGCCGAAGGAGAGTCACCAGTTCGAAGCGCGCGCGCATCAGTTCATCGACTATGTGATCGGGCGTTATGGCGTCGCGTTGACCTGGGTGCTCGACCGGCAGCGCTCGACCCTGGTGGTCGCGCTGCTCACGCTTGTGCTGACCGCCCTGCTCTACATCTGGATCCCGAAAGGCTTCTTCCCGATCCAGGATACCGGCGTGATCCAGGCGATTACGCAAGCGCCGCAAGCCGCCTCCTACCAGGCAGTGGCTGAACAGCAGCAAGCGCTGGCCGCACAGATCCTGAAGAACCCGGACGTTGAAAGCCTGACCTCGTTCATTGGCGTGGACGGAACCAATATCACGCTGAACAGCGGCCGGATGCTGATCAACCTGAAACCTCGCGACGACCGCAGCAATACCTCGAGCGACGTGATCCGGGCGTTGCAGAAAGACGTGGAGAACATTCCCGGCATCCGGCTCTACATGCAGCCGGTGCAGGATCTGACGATCGATTCCACCGTCAGCCCGACCCAATACCAGTTCATGCTGACCGACCCGAACTCGGCGGAGTTCGCGCAATGGGTGCCGAAACTCACGGCGCGGTTGCAGCAATCGCCGGAACTGGCGGACGTGGCGACCGACCTGCAGCAGAACGGGCAGTCGGTGTATGTGGAGATCGACCGGTCGACGGCTGCGCGCTTCGGCATCACGCCGGCTACTGTGGATAACGCCCTCTACGACGCATTCGGCCAGCGCATCATCTCGACCATCTTCACGCAGTCGAATCAGTACCGCGTGATCCTGGAGTCCGAGCCGACGCAGGCGCACTACAGCGAGACGCTGAACGGCATCTACCTGCCGTCCTCCACAGCAAGCGCGGGACAGGTGCCGCTGTCGGCCATCGCGACTTTCCATGAGCGCGCAGCGCCGCTGCTGGTCACGCACCTCGGCCAGTTCCCGGCAACCACCGTCTCGTTCAACCTCGCACCGGGCGCTTCGCTTGGCGCAGCCGTGAAAGCGATCGATCAGGCGCAGAAGGACATCGGCTTGCCCGCCTCGTTCCAGATCCGTTTCCAGGGCGCCGCGCTGGCCTTCCAGGCGTCGTTGTCGAACGAACTGTTCCTGATCCTGGCCGCGGTCGTCACCATGTATATCGTGCTGGGCGTGTTGTACGAGAGCTTCATTCACCCGATCACCATCCTGTCCACGCTGCCCTCGGCAGGTGTTGGCGCACTGCTTTCGCTGATGATCAGCGGGCACGATCTCGACATCATCGGGATCATCGGGATCGTGTTGCTGATCGGCATTGTGAAAAAGAACGCGATCATGATGATCGACTTCGCGCTCGAAGCCGAACGCGAGCAAGGCAAAAGTCCGCGCGATGCAATCTATCAGGCGTGTTTGCTGCGCTTCCGTCCCATCCTCATGACCACCATGGCCGCGCTTCTCGGCGCGTTGCCGCTGATGCTCGGCTGGGGCGCGGGGTCTGAACTGCGGCGCCCGCTCGGGATTGCGATTGTGGGTGGTTTGATCGTGTCGCAAGCGCTGACCCTGTTCACCACGCCAGTGATCTATCTCGGCTTCGATTCGCTCGCGCGCCGCGTGCGTTCGCGTTTCTACCGGAACGCGCCGCCCGGCCCGGCGAGCCCGGTGAGCGATCAGGAGTAAGCGCATGAACCTGTCGCAACCGTTCATCGCGCGCCCGGTCGCTACCACGCTGCTGGCTATCGGCATTGCGCTCGCCGGCCTGTTCGCGTTCACCAAGCTGCCGGTCGCGCCGTTGCCGCAAGTGGACTTTCCGACCATTTCGGTCCAGGCGAGCTTGCCCGGCGCGAGTCCGGAAACTGTCGCGACCAGCGTAGCCAGTCCCCTGGAGCGTCATCTCGGCTCGATTGCCGACGTCACCGAAATGACGTCGCAAAGTTCGGTCGGGTCGGCGCGGATCACGTTGCAGTTTGGCTTGAACCGCGATATTGACGGCGCCGCGCGCGACGTGCAGGCCGCCATCAATGCATCGCGTGCCGATCTTCCCACGGCGCTGAAAAGCAATCCTACGTATCACAAGGTCAACCCCGCCGACGCGCCAATCCTGATTCTCGCGCTCTCCTCCCCCACGCGTACAGCCGGTTCGCTTTACGATTCCGCCGCGACCGTGCTGCAGCAAACGCTTTCCACCGTGCCCGGCGTGGGCGAAGTGGACGTGAGCGGCTCGGCAAATCCGGCCGTACGGGTGGAGCTGGAACCGAACGCGCTGTTCCACTATGGCATTGGCCTGGAAGACGTCCGCGCGGCGCTGGCGTCGGCGAATGCGAACAGCCCGAAGGGCGCCATCGAGTTCAACGGCACCCACTTCCAGCTTTATACGAATGACCAGGCGAGCAAGGCCGATCAGTATCGCGACCTGGTAGTCGCTTACCGGAACGGCGCGCCGGTGCATCTGCGCGATGTCGGTGAAGTGGTCGATTCCGTCGAGGACCTGCGCAACCTGGGCCTGATCAACAACAAGCGCGCCGTGCTCGTGATTCTTTACCGGCAGCCGGGCGCGAATATTATTGACACCATCGACCGCGTGAAGGCGATGGTGCCGCAACTCCAGGCCGCGCTCCCGGCCGACGTCGAGATCACGCCGACCTCCGATCGCTCGACCACGATCCGTGCGTCGCTGCACGATACCGAGTTCACGCTGATGGTCGCGGTGGCGCTGGTCGTGATGGTCGTGTTCCTGTTCCTGCGCAACTGGCGCGCGACGCTGATTCCAAGCGTGGCCGTGCCGATCTCGATCATCGGCACCTTCGCCGCGATGTACCTGCTCGGCTTCTCGCTCGATAACCTCTCGCTGATGGCCTTGACCATTGCGACGGGGTTCGTGGTCGACGACGCCATCGTCGTGCTTGAAAACATCTCGCGGCACATCGAGAACGGCGTCCCGCGCATGAAAGCCGCCATACTCGGCGCGCAGGAAGTGGGTTTCACGGTGCTGTCGATGAGCATTTCGCTAGTCGCCGTATTTATTCCTATCCTGCTGATGGGCGGCATTGTCGGCAGGTTGTTCCGTGAATTCGCGTTGACATTGTCGTTGGCGATTGCCGTTTCGCTGGTCGTCTCGCTGACGGTCACGCCCATGATGTGCGCGCGTTTGCTGCACGAACCGCACAACCAGAAACCGCCGGGCCGGTTTTCGCGCTGGCTTGAACGCCAGTTTGTGCGGATGCAGAACGAGTACGCGCGCACGCTCGGCGTGGCGCTCGGGCATCCGAGGATCGTGTTGCTGGTGTTGCTCGCGACTATCGGGTTGAACGTGTACCTGTACATCATCGTGCCGAAGGGATTTTTCCCGCAGCAGGATACCGGGCGGCTTGTGGGCGGCATTCAGGCCGACCAGAGCACCTCTTTCCAGGCGATGAAAGGCAAGTTTTCCGAGATGATGCGGATTGTCCAAGCCGATCCGGCTGTCGAAAGCGTCGCCGGTTTTACCGGTGGTCGGCAGACCAACTCGGGCTTCATGTTCATTTCGCTGAAAGCCAAGAAGGACCGCAAGGTGTCGGCTGAAGAGGTGATCCAGCGCCTGCGCGCGCCGCTTTCCGAGGTCGCGGGCGTGCGGACCTTCCTGCAAGCCGTGCAGGACATTCGCGCGGGCGGACGGCAATCGAATGCGCAATATCAGTTCACGCTGCTGGCTGATTCCACCACCGATCTCTATACATGGGGGCCGAAGCTCACCGACGCCCTGCTCACCCGCCCCGAACTCACCGACGTCAATTCGGACCAGCAGCAAGGCGGCCTGGAATCGTTCGTGACAATCGACCGGGCGACGTCCGCGCGCCTGGGCATCCAGCCGGCGCAGATCGACAATACGCTCTACGACGCATTCGGCCAGCGCCAGGTGTCCACCATCTACAACGAGTTGAGCCAATACCACGTGGTGATGGAAGTCGCGCCGAAATACTGGCAAGACCCGGAGATGCTCAAGCAGATTTATGTGAGCACGTCGGGTGGCACCGCGGGCGGGGCGGCATCGACGAATGCGACCACGACGACATCAAAGTCCACGAGTTCCAGCAGCAGCGCTTCGTCCACCGACACCACCAGCGCGCTGGCGCTGGCGTCCATCCGCAATGCCGCGACCAACGCCATTGCCGCAAGCGGCAAGTCCAGTTCGTCGTCGGGTGCGGCTGTATCGACGTCGCAGGAGACCATGATCCCGCTCTCGGCCATTGCCAAATTCGAACCGGGCAACACGCCGTTGTCCGTGAATCACCAGAGCCAGTTCGTAGCGTCGACGATCTCGTTCAACCTGCCGCCCGGCAAATCGCTCTCCGACGCCACCGCCGCCATCTACGAGACGATGGCGACCATTGGCGTGCCCAGCACGATTCACGGCAGTTTTGCGGGCACGGCGCAGCAATTCCAGGATTCCACCAAGGACCAGCCGATCCTGATCCTGGCCGCGCTGGCTGCGGTGTACATCGTGCTTGGGATTCTGTACGAGAGTTATATCCACCCGATCACGATTCTCTCGACATTGCCGTCGGCGGGCATTGGTGCGTTGCTCGCGCTGCTGCTGTTCAAGACGGAGTTCAGCATCATCGCGTTGATCGGGGTGATCTTGCTGATTGGTATTGTGAAGAAGAACGCGATCATGATGGTCGACTTCGCGATCCAGGCGCAGCGGCATGGGGCGGCAACGTCGCGCGAGGCGATCGAGCAGGCGTGCTTGCTGCGCTTCCGGCCGATCATGATGACGACGGCGGCGGCATTGCTGGGTGCGTTGCCGCTGGCGTTCGGCACGGGCGAGGGATCGGAAATGCGTGCGCCGCTGGGGATCGCGATTGTGGGCGGGTTGATCGTGAGTCAGTTGCTGACGCTTTATACAACACCGGTGGTTTATCTTTATATGGACCGGATCCGGATCTGGTCGGAGCAACGGCGCGCGCGCAGGGGTCAGGCAGGGCCGGCTCGCGTAGTTGAGTAAATCGAGTAAATTGAGTAACGAGGTTTGCTCGCGGGGGCGGGCGCCTCCCGAGTGCATGGATTCCAAAAATCGCTTACCGTTTTAGCTCCTGCCCACAAACAGAAGGAGCGAACCAGCAATGAAAGTCCTGCTTATCGGCGCGCACGGCCGGACCGGCCGCCACATTGCACGGCAACTACGCGCCGCATCCCTCCCCTTCAAAGTCTTGCTGCGCAAATCCGCACACCGTGGTGAGTTCGCCGCACTCGGCGCCGAAATAGTACTCGGCGATCTGACACACGATTTCTCCCATGCATTCGACGACGTCACGCACGTGATCTACGCCGCCGGATCAGCGGAAAACGAAGGTGTGAACGAGGAACGCGCTATCGATCGCGACGCTGTCCAGCGCACCGCCGACTACGCGAAACGCCGCCGGACAAAGCAACTGGTGGTGATCAGCGCGATCTCCGCGTACTGGCCAAAATCCAGTCCGCTTGCCCTCAAGCACTACTCAAAAATGAAGCGCGAAGCCGACGACTATGTCCAGGCAAGCGGCGTCCCGTACGTGATCTTGCGACCAGGACCACTCTCCGACGACATCAGCCGCGGCACGATCGCGCTCTGCGCCCAACGTACCGCAGATGCAGCACCCGTTTCACGCGAAGACGTTGCGTGCATGGCGGTGGACTGCATTAAACGCGAGGTGCGCGACGAAGTGATCGGGTTTGTTGGCGGCGAGGTGCCAATAGACGACGTCCTTGACGCGCTTCAGACAGCCCCGACCAGCCGATAACCCACGCCCGTCTCGGTGACAATGTGTTCCGGCTGCGCGGCATCGCGTTCAAGTTTCTGCCGCAGGTGCGCCATGTAGATGCGCAGATAGTGGTGGCTCTCCACATGCGATGGGCCCCACACCTCGCGTAGCAACTGGCGGTGCGTCAGCACGCGGCCGGCATGGCGCACCAGCGTGGAAAGCAGCCGGTATTCGATGGGCGTCAGATGCACGGGCGCACCGGCACGCGTGACCTGGCGCAGGCCCAGGTCGATGACTACGTCGCCGAATTTCACCAAGGGCGATTCACTCGACGCCGCCTGGTTGCGGCGCCGCAAATGCGCCCGGATCCGTGCCATCAGTTCCGACACGCCAAACGGCTTGGTCAGGTAATCGTCGGCGCCCGCATCGAGCGCTGCGACCTTCTCCTCTTCCTGCGTACGCGCCGACAGCACGATCACCGGCAACTCGGTCCAGCTTCGCAGTTCGCGGATCACGTCGAGGCCGTCGGTATCGGGCAAACCGAGATCGACAATGACCAGGTCCGGCTTGCGCGTCGCCGCTTCCACCAGCCCCTGCTTGCCGGTTTCCGCCTCATGCACGGCAATGCCCTCAGCCTCGAGCGACGCGCGCACAAAACGGCGAATCTGCTTCTCGTCCTCGATCAGCACAACAGTGAGATTAGGTTCGCTCATGGGGCTTCATGGGGCTTTAGGGTCCAACGGAGAAAAATCGGCGAAGTCTTGTTCGGCTTCGTCGGAGAAACTGGGCACGGGCGGCGCGGCATCCACGGGCAAGGTGAACCAGAAGCGCGCGCCCAGGACCCGAGGGTCCGGAATGCTCTCGTCCAGCCGGTTATTCGCGCCGATTGTACCGCCGTGCGCCTGCACGATCGCGCGGCAAATCGAGAGCCCGAGTCCAATGCCCGGCTTGGCCGACTCCTTCTCGCCGCGCGTAAATTTCTCGAACACGCGATCCTCCGTGTTGGCGGGCAAACCCGGACCGTTATCGTCGATATGAACACGCACGAACGGTTTGCCGTCCACCTTCACGCTCTCAGCGCCAATGACGAGCTTCGAGGCCGCCGGCGTGTATTTCGCGGCGTTCTCCAGCAGGTTCGAGAAGAGCCGTTCCATCAGCACGGCATCGAGTTGCAGGAACGGCAGGTCGGCGGGCAGACGGACCTCGACCGGGCGGCCGGTCAAGACCCGCCGACACGCCCGCAGCGCTGCGCCGACCGTCTCTTCAAGCAGCGACCATTGCCGGTTCAGCCGCAGGCCACCCGCCTGCAAGCGCGCCATGTCCAGCAAGTTCGTGACAATGCTGGTCATGCGCAGCGATTCATCATGGATCGCCGCGACCAATTCGGCATTGGCGGGTGAGCGGGCGTCACCGCGCGCCTCTGCGAGCACCGATGCAAACCCGACGATAGTCGTGAGCGGCGTGCGCAAATCGTGCGAGATGGCGGACAGCAGCGAATTGCGCAGGCGTTCGGATTCCATGCTCACCAGCGCGTCACGCGCAATCTCGACGTAATGCACCCGTTCGAGCGCCAGCGCGATCTGCGCGGCGAATGCATCGAGCATGCGCTTTTGTTCGGGGACATCGAGCTCCCCGGCGTTACGTGTAACGACCGCGAGCACGCCACGGGTGCGCATTGGCGCCTTGAGCGGCAGATAAAGCGCGGCCGCGGCAGGCAGCGTGTCCGTGCCGTGTCCGGCCGGCTTCTGCTGGTCGTAGACCCATTGGCCGACATCCAGATCGAGCGCGCTGGCATCAAGCAGCAGCGCAGCTGCGGATGCATCCGACGGGTCGAGTTTCTGGCGGACTTTGTCGCTGGAATCGGGCAGCAGCATCGCGACCTTCGCGCGGAACACTTCGCTCACGTGCCGCATGCCGATACCGACGATCTGCTCGGTTGCAAGCGCTGCGCCGAGTTCGCCGGCCATCGCGTACATTGCGCCGGTGCGGCGCTCGCGCTTCGACGCCACGCGCGCCTCGCGCCGCAAGCTCGACGTGAGGTGACTGATCACCAGCGACGTCAGCAGCATGCCGGCGAAGGTCAGCAGGTATTGGGTATCGGAGACCGATAGCGACATACGCGGCGGCACGAAAAAGAAGTCGAAGGCCGCGACGCTCAGGAACGACAACAGCACGCCCGGACCACGGCCGATGCGCGCCGCCGCGTAAATCACGCCGATCAGATAAAACATCACGAGGTTCGTGAGATCGAAATGATCGCGGATCTGGCTTGCGAGCAGCGTGATGACCGCGCAGATAGCGATAGCCTGCGCATAGCCCCGTGGTGCCGAGCGACGCTCGCGCGCGGCGCTCAACGCGTCGTGCCAGTCGGGAGCAACCCCCGCCTCTTGCGACGACGATCCGCTTCCGTCACCCGAGCCGGCGGCTTCGCTTCCATCGCTCTCCCGCGCTCGAATCAGCGTGAGATCGAGGTCGCCCGCGTGTTCCGCCAAACGCTCGCCGAACGACCGCTTTAACCAGCGCGCGAGGCCGCGATGCGTCGTTGCACCCGCCACCAGCTTCGACGCGTTGCGCGCCTGCGCATAGCCAATCAACGTGGCGACGGCGTCGTCGCCGGCCAGCGTCACCGTCTCCGCGCCCAGTTCGGCGGCGAGCTTGAGCGCGGCGAGCGTACGTTCGCGACGGGCGTCGGAGAGTTTCTGCAGTCTCGGGGTTTCGACATACACCGCGATCCAGTCGGAGCGAAGGCTTGCCGCGAGCCTCGCGGCAGCACGCGCGAGCGTAGGTGCTTCCGGCCCCGGCCCAATGCACACCACCAGCCGGTCGCGCGCCTGCCAGATCCTGTCGATAGAACGATCCGCGCGATATTCGCGCATCTGGGCATCGACGCGATCCGCCGTGCGCCGCAGCGCCAGTTCGCGCAGCGCGATCAGGTTGCCCTTGCGAAAGAAATTGCGGACTGCATGCTCCGCCTGCTGCGGCATGTAGACCTTCCCGTGGCGCAGCCGTTCAAGCAACTCCTCGGGCGGGAGATCGACCAGCGTGACTTCATCGGCCTCATCCAGCACGCGATCCGGAACCGTCTCGAATACGCGGATCTGCGTGATCTGGCCCACGATATCGTTCAGGCTTTCCAGGTGCTGGACATTGACGGTGGTGTACACGTCAATACCCGCGTCCAGCAGCTCATGCACGTCCTGCCAGCGCTTCAGATGACGTGCGCCCGGGACATTCGAATGAGCAAGTTCATCAACAAGCAGAAGCTGCGGGTGACGCTTAAGCGCTGCGTCGAGATCGAACTCCTGGAGCGCATGGCCCCGGTACATCGTGTTCGCCAACGGCAGTTGTTCGAGGTCTTCCAGTAACGCGGCCGTTTCGCTTCTGCCGTGCGTTTCCACTATGCCGGCAACCACATCGTCGCCCTGCTGCTTCCTGCTGCGCGCTGCAAGCAGCATGGCGTAGGTCTTGCCCACTCCCGCCGACGCGCCAAAGAATATCTTCAGCCGTCCGCGATGACGCTTCTCTTCTTCTCTCTGCAACTTTCCGAGTAGCTCGTCTGGGTTTGGGCGGTTCATTTTTTAGCTTCTTGGAGCCATCGCATCCTGGGCGAAGGCCGGTTTCTTTGCTTCGACATCAACATACTGACACGCAGCTTTCCCAGTATGACTAGCCGGTACGTTTTGTGTTGCCGGCGCCGGGTCCGATATTGGGTTCACTGCCGGGTTTTCCCCAGGTATTGAGCAATGGCCCGAACATTAAGCGCGCCAGCATAAAAGGCGGCTCAAAGATCGGGGGGGCGGACGTAAAGAATGTGTAAATAGAGCGGAGAAAGACCCTCGCAGCGAGGCTTTTTGCGGTGGTCTTGCCGCGGGTGTTTTAATCATGCAGGTCGCAAGGCGTCCAGTCCGGTGCGTCACCCGCGGACTAGTTTTATTCGCATTCATTCGCCCCGACCGAGAGGGATGGCGCGGCATGAAAGAACGCCGCCGCCCGCCGCGTTCCCCGCCTCACGCTCTCATCAAGGCAGGAGAATCGTCGATCCCGTGGTCCGGCGCGCCTCCAGATCTTCGTGCGCCCTTGCGGCTTGTGCCAGCGGATAACGCTGCCGCACGCTCGTTTTTACCTGGCCCGTGCTCAGCACATTGAACAGTTCGCCCGTCATCTCCTCAAGATCGCTGCGTTTGGCGATATAGCTGAACAACGTGGGCCGCGTGAAATAAAGCGAACCACGTCCGGCAAACTCGGACGAATCGATAGGTGGCAACGGCCCCGATGTATTGCCGAAACTCACAAACATGCCCAACGGTGCAAGACAGTCGAGCGATGCCGTATAGGTATCCTTGCCGATCGAATCGTAGACCACCGGCACGCCCGCGCCGTTCGTGATTTCGCGCACCCGCTTCGTGAAGTCCTCGCGGGTATAGACGATTGGATGATCGCAGCCGTGCGCCTTCGCGAGTTCAGCCTTCTCGTCCGATCCAACAGTGCCGATCACCGTCGCCCCGAGCGCCTTGGCCCACTGGCACGCGAGCATGCCTACACCGCCCGCCGCCGCGTGGATCAGGATCGTATCGCCGGCTTTCACGCGATACGTCCGCCGCAGCAGATATTGCGCAGTCAGACCTTGCAACATCACTGACGCCGCGTCCTCGTACGCAATTGCATCGGGCAGGTGCACGACATATTGCGCCGACATCACCCGTTCCTCCGCGTAGGCGCCCGGCGGCCGCGATGCGTAGGCGACCCGTTCGCCTACCTTGAAATTCGTCACGCCTTCACCCACCGCGGTCACTTCTCCTGCCGCTTCCATGCCAATACCGCCGGGTAGCGGCATGGGGTATAGCCCGGTACGGAAGTACACGTCGATGTAATTCAATCCGACCGCATGATGCTTCACCCGAATCTCGCCCTTGCCGGGCTCGCCTACTTCGACGTCGACCCATTTCATCACTTCCGGGCCACCGGTTTTATCGAATCGAATTGCCTTTGTCACCTTTGTCACCTTTGTCTCCTGTTGCCGGCGTCAGCCGGTCGCTATGCAGCACAGCCTAAACCCGGCTCAGGCGCAGTTTCAGATCATCAAGAATCATGCGTGCCGTCGCGAGATTCGTCGCGCACGCCACGTTGTGGACGTCACACGCGCGCACCAGTGCGTTGATATCCGGCTCGTGCGGTTGCGGCGTCATGGGGTCGCGCAGGAAAACCACCACGTCGACCCGCCCCTCCGCCAGTTCGGCGCCAATCTGCAGATCGCCGCCGAACGGTCCGGAGAGCTTGCGCTCGACCTCCAGTCCGTGGGCTGCCGCAATCCGCGCACCGGTCGTGCCGGTCGCTACCAACCGGCACTGCGCCAGCGTGGCCGCGAATTCGCCGGCCAGGGCCACGATGTCATCTTTCTTCATGTCGTGCGCGATCAGCGCGACGCGTGGGGTCATCGGATGCCTCCCGGTTGTGATGTTTTATGGGATTCGACGATCAATACGTGCCCGGATAAGCACCGCCGTCGATCAGCAGGTTCTGCCCCGTGATATAGCCCGCATGGACGCTGCACAGATAAGCACAGGCCTTGCCGAACTCCTCGGGCGTGCCGAACCGGCCCGCCGGCAGCTTGCTCATGCGGCGCTTCTTGGCCTCTTCCACCGAAATGTTGTTCGCCTTCGCGTCCGCCTGGAACGTAGTGACGAGACGGTCGGTATCGAAGGAACCCGGCAGCAGGTTGTTGATGGTGACCCCGCTGGCCGCGACCTTGCGCGACAAACCCGCGATAAAACCCGTCAACCCGGAACGCGCGCCGTTCGAGAGGCCCAGTACGTCGATAGGCGCCTTCACCGAGGAACTCGTGATATTCACGATTCGTCCGAAGCCACGCTCAATCATGCCGTCGAGCGTCTTCCTGATCAGTTCGATCGGCGTCAGCATGTTCGAATCAAGCGCCTTGATCCAGTCGTCACGCGAGAATTGCCGGAAATCCCCCGGTGGCGGCCCACCGGCATTGTTCACGAGAATGTCCGGCGCGGGGCACGCGGCCAGCGCCGCGGCGTGGCCTTCGTCCGTGGTGATGTCGCACGCTACCGTCGTCACATTCACCCCAAAGCTTGAACGAAGATGCTCGGCCGTGGCCTCAAGCGGTCCTGGCGTGCGCGCCACGATCACGAGATTGACACCCTCCGCCGCCAGCGCCTCGGCACAACCGCGTCCCAAACCCTTGCTGGCCGCGCACACGAGCGCTGTGCGCCCCTTGATTCCCATGTCCATTGCTGTCCCTTTCTGGTTGTCCGCGTTCAAACCGGTTGAAACGATTAAAACCGGGGTAATGAAATCTCGTGCCGAATCCTGGTCCACAGTCCGTTCGTACGGACCGCGTGATGCAATTCTAGAAGAATGAGGGATCAGACGTCGGCCGCGCAATAGACCGGACGGCGTATCGCCCGCAAACTCTGCTTTAGGCACGCCTAATTTGGGTAAACTGGCGTCATTGCTTGAGCGCAGCCATGCAAAACCGCCTTGCTGGCGGAAGATGCGCGGCTTCAGAAGCGAACGAATCACCCCATTCACTCGAATCCACACCTAATGCCGCGGCAACCGCGCGAATTCCATGAAACAGGACAGCCGCTTTCCCAATCTCTTCATCCTCAGCCACCCGCTGATCCAGCACAAGCTGACGCACATGCGGGACAAGGACACGTCCACGCGCACATTCCGCGAGTTGCTGCGCGAGATCACGCTGTTGATGGGTTATGAGATCACCCGCAACCTGCCGCTGACCACCAAGCGCGTCGAAACCCCGCTGGTCACCGTCGACTCGCCCGTGATCGCCGGCAAGAAGCTGGCTATCGTGCCGGTGCTGCGGGCCGGCATTGGCATGTCGGACGGGCTGCTGGACCTGATTCCGTCGGCGCGGGTCGGCCATATCGGCGTGTATCGCGCGGAAGATCACCGGCCGGTCGAATATCTTGTGCGCCTGCCACCCGACCTGGAAGAGCGCGTCTTCATCCTGTGCGATCCAATGGTGGCGACCGGCTATTCGGCGGTCCACGCGGTGGACGTGATGAAGCGGCGCAAGGTGCTCGGCGAGAACATCATTTTCGTGGCGCTGGTCGCGGCGCCTGAAGGCGTGAAGGTTTTCTCCGACGCCCACCCGGACGTGAAACTGTACGTGGCCTCGCTCGACTCGCATTTGAACGAGCACGCGTATATCGTGCCGGGCCTGGGCGACGCGGGCGACCGGCTGTTCGGCACGAAGAACTGACACGGGACCCAAGCACCGGCACAGGGACATGAAAGGACGCGCGCACCGTCAGAGCAAGGCCAAAGCCTGCCGAACCGGCGCGCCATGATAAAATTCGGGTCCGCCAAATAAGCGGTTCGCGCGTTAAACGATTGGCTGGCATGAATGGCTGGCGTCTGAGTTGCTCCCTGGGCTGGCGTCATTCGGCCGGCAGCAGGTTGTCGGCGGCTGAGTTGCCTGGTTGATCCGCGGGTTTGTGGAATCGCGAATTGTCAGAAATCAGCGCAGCCCCGCTGAACCGCAAAAACAGGGCGTGCGCCGTGCCACGCCTTGCCATTTAAGCCCTGCAACCATGCAGCGCAAACATAAAATGCCGGCCGGCGAAAAACGCCGCATCTGGCGGCGTTATTGACACACAGGCGTGCGAGAAAAGCTCGTGCGCGATGGAGAAAGGTATGGCGGGTCATTCAAAATGGGCCAACATCAAGCATAAGAAGGCGGCAACCGACGCCAAGCGTGGCAAGGTCTGGACGCGTCTTATCAAGGAAATTCAGGTGGCCGCGCGCATGGGCGGCGGAGAAATGGACACGAACCCGCGCCTGCGGCTCTCCGTCGAGAAAGCCTACGACGCCAACATGCCCAAAGACAACATCAACCGCGCGATCCAGCGCGGCGTGGGTGGTGTCGACGGCGCGACGTATGAAGAAATTCGCTACGAAGGCTACGGTATCGGCGGAGCGGCGATCATCGTGGACACCATGACGGACAACCGTACCCGGACCGTCGCGGAAGTCCGCCACGCGTTCTCGAAGTTCGGCGGCAACATGGGCACGGACGGCTCGGTGGCGTTCATGTTCGATCACGTCGGCCAGTTCCTGTTCGCTCCCGGCACGTCCGAAGACAAGTTGATGGAAGCGGCGCTCGAAGCAGGCGCGGACGACGTGGTAACGAACGACGACGGCAGTATTGAGGTGGTTTGCCCGGCCAACGACTTCCAGAAGGTGAAAGACGCGCTGCAAGCCGCAGGCTTCAAGGCCGAAGTGGCCGAAGTCATCATGAAACCGCAGACCGAGGTCGAGTTCACGGGCGAGGACGCGGCGAAAATGCAGAAATTGCTCGACGCTCTGGAAAATCTGGACGACGTGCAAGAGGTTTACACCAACGCGACTATCGACGTGGAATGATCACCGGGTAACGCGGCCAGCGGTCCGCCGCGCCGCCCGGGCTTGCCTGAGCGCTGTGACCAACGGGATGCGCGCGGAGCAACACCGGCCTCCGCTGGCAG
This sequence comes from Caballeronia udeis, assembly GCF_001544555.2. Lineage (GTDB taxonomy): Bacteria > Pseudomonadota > Gammaproteobacteria > Burkholderiales > Burkholderiaceae > Caballeronia > Caballeronia udeis. The sequence goes on from NZ_FCOK02000027.1 coordinate 69,886, forward strand.
CCGTTTCTGGCTCGATTGGTGCATGTGCAAAGGGTGTGCTTCAGGCGATTGTCTGGACAACGGAGCCCGGACGAGTGCGCAGACGAATGCGGCGGTGGTCATGCGTGAACGTAAACCCGCGGACTCACTTGTCACGTGAAAGGCAAACGGGCACGTGAGTTGAAATGCGGGCCTGAAATACAGGCCCGATATAGTCGTTGAAGTGGGCCGAACCTGGCCGGGAAGCCGCGTTTGACAACCGGGAAGTTGCGTGACGCAGCCGCGTGATGGCGCGAACCACTTCCCCGTGTCAACAACGCACCCGGCGGGAATTCGGCAGACGTCCGGCAAAGACCCGGCGCACGGCAAAGCAGATATCCGCGGATCAGGCGCGGCGGACCCGTTTAAAACGGTTCGAATCGGTTCACGCCCATTCGAACCGGCCCGCCCTCCTGCCGCCATGAATTTCTTAAGATCTTCGAGGATTTAAATGAAGTTACTCGTCGTCGGTTCCGGCGGTCGCGAACATGCGCTCGCGTGGAAACTCGCGCAGTCGCCGCGCGTGCAGATGGTTTATGTCGCGCCGGGTAACGGCGGCACGGCTCAGGACGAACGTCTCCTCAACGTCGACATCACCGATCCTGCCGCACTCGCCGATTTCGCCGAGAAAGAGCAGATTGCGCTGACCGTGGTCGGCCCCGAAGGTCCGCTCGCGGCCGGTATCGTCAATCTGTTCCGCTCGCGCGGCCTGAAGATCTTCGGCCCGACCAAGGAAGCCGCGCAGCTGGAAAGCTCGAAGGATTTCGCGAAGGCGTTCATGAAACGCCACGCTATTCCAACGGCCGAATACGAAACGTTCACAGACATCGCCGCGGCCCACGCGTATCTCGACACGAAAGGCGCGCCCATCGTCATCAAAGCGGACGGGCTCGCCGCCGGTAAGGGCGTGGTCGTGGCAACAACGCTGGAAGAAGCGCACGCGGCTGTGGATTCCATGCTCGCCGACAACAAACTGGGCGACGCCGGTGCGCGCGTGGTGATCGAAGAATTCCTGGACGGCGAGGAAGCGAGCTTTATCGTGATGGTGGACGGAAAGCACGTGTTGGCGCTGGCGTCGAGCCAGGACCACAAGCGTCTGCTCGACGGCGACAAGGGTCCGAACACTGGCGGCATGGGTGCTTATTCACCCGCGCCTATCGTGACGCCGCAACTGCACGCCCGCGTGATGCGCGAAATCATCCTGCCGACGGTGCGTGGCATGGAACAGGAAGGCATCCGCTACACCGGTTTCCTGTATGCCGGCCTGATGATCGACTCGCACGGCAACCCGAAAACACTCGAGTTCAATTGCCGCATGGGGGACCCGGAAACGCAGCCGATCATGGCGCGTCTCAAGGGCGATTTCTCGAAGGTAGTGGAACTGGCGATTGCCGGAACCCTGGCAACAGCAGAGATCGAATGGGACCGGCGTACGGCGCTCGGCGTCGTGCTGGCCGCACACAATTACCCGGACACACCGCGCAAGGGCGACCGGATCAATGGCATTCCTCCGGAGACGCCGGAAGCGGTGACGTTCCATGCCGGCACCACGCTGGAAAACGGCAAGCTCAGCACATCGGGCGGACGCGTGCTGTGCGTGGTGGGTTTGTCGGACTCGGTGCGTGGCGCGCAGTCCGTCGTCTACGATACGATCAATCAGATCGCGTTCGACGGCATGCAGTATCGGCGGGACATTGGTTATCGCGCGCTGAACCGCAAAGCCGCGGATCGGCAAAGCTGAAGCGGAGCCGCTGGTAACGTGGTCAAAAACCGTCGCCGGAAACGCGACAACGCAGCAAATTGAGCAACACACTGCCGGACCTTCGCGTCCGGCAGTGTGTTTTAGAAGGAATGCACACGGAGCCGGCAATTTGAGCTGAACCAAGGTTCGCTCACCCCGTGCTCTTTTTCCGCAAGCCGTAAAACCGTTCAAGATGACCGCTCCAACCTACGACGTACAAGCTGTCCGCACTTATCTGACCGGTTTGCAAAAGCAGATCGCGCAGACGCTTGGCGCGTTCGACGGCGCTGAATTTTCCATCGATTCCTGGCAGCGCGGCCCGGAAGAACGGTTGCGCGGGGGCGGCAGCACGCGGATTCTTGAAGGCGGGCAGTTTTTCGAACGCGGCGGCATCGGTTTCTCGGATGTAGCCGGCGACGCTTTGCCCGCCTCCGCGAGCGCCGCGCGTCCGCAGCTCGCCGGGCGCGGGTTTGAAGCCTTGGGCGTGTCGCTTGTCATGCATCCGCGCAATCCGCACTGCCCCACCGTGCACATGAACGTGCGCCTGCTGATCGCGACCAAAGCGGGCGAGGCGCCGATTTTCTGGTTTGGCGGCGGCATGGACCTCACGCCCTATTATGGCTACGAGGAAGACGCGCGGCATTTTCACGGCGTCTGCCGGGACGCGCTGGCGCCTTTCGGCACGGACCTGTATCCGCGTTTCAAGAAATGGTGCGACGAGTATTTTTATCTCAAGCATCGCAATGAACCACGTGGGATCGGCGGAATTTTCTTCGACGACTTCTCGGAACCCGGTTTCGACGAATCTTTCGCCATGATGCGCAGCGTCGGCGACAGCTTCCTGGCCGCGTATCTGCCGATCATCGAACGCCGTCGGGACACGCCTTACGGCGAAGCGCAGCGGGAATTCCAGACGTACCGGCGCGGTCGGTATGTGGAATTCAACCTCGTCTTCGACCGGGGCACGCTGTTCGGGCTGCAAAGCGGCGGCCGCACGGAGTCCATCCTGATGTCGATGCCACCGGCCGTGACCTGGCGGTACGACTGGAAACCGGAGCCGGGCACACCGGAAGCGCACCTCTACTCCGACTTCCTGGTGGCACGGGAGTGGCTATAAAAAAGCTGCGAAAAAGTCACGAAAGCGCTATGAAAGAGCTGTGGACCACAAGTCCTGATCGCTGTACCTGTTGCAATCTGTCCCCGAAGAGGACCGTCCACTGAAATCGAACCTCCCTTGTGCTCGACGTGTCGGTTTGCTGGGCGGCACGTTCGACCCGATTCACGACGCGCATCTGGCCCTTGCGCGCCGTTTCGCCGAGTTGCTCGACCTGACCGAACTCGTGCTGTTGCCGGCCGGCCAGCCGTGGCAGAAAAAGGACGTAACCGCCGCGCATCACCGGCTTGCCATGACCCGCGCAGCAGCGGATTCGCTGCATGCGGAAGGGCTGCAGGTCACCGTCGCCACCGATGAAATCGATCATGACGGCCCGACTTACACCGTGGAGACGCTGGCTCGCTGGCGTGCACGGGAAGGCGCGGACGCGTCGCTGGCGCTTTTGATCGGCGCCGACCAGCTGGTGCACCTGGATTCATGGCGCGACTGGAAACGCCTGTTCGAATTTGCGCACGTCTGCGTGGAAACGCGCGCGGGTTTCGACGTCGCGACGGTTTCTCCCGCCGTAGCCGCGGAAATTGCCGCGCGCAGCGCCCCGGCTGAGGTGCTGCAATCCACGCCGCACGGCCATCTGCTGATTGATTCCGCGCTGGAGCTGGAAGTGTCGGCGACCGAGATCCGCGAGCAGTTGGGAGAACGCCTGCGAGCACACGCGGCGGGTGAGATAGACGCCGAGAGTCATGTACCGTCCGCCGTATGGGACTATATTGTTCAACATCACTTGTATCATCGGTAAAACCATCGGTAAAAATATGGAAATTCAAAAGCTTCAACGCGCGATCATCGACGGTCTCGAAGACGTCAAGGCGCAGGACATCAAGGTGTTCAACACCACCCACCTGACCGCCCTCTTCGACCGTGTCATCGTCGCGAGCGGCACGTCGAATCGTCAGACCAAGGCGCTGGCCAACAGCGTGCGCGACAAGGTCAAGGGGCTGGGCGGCGACGTCATCAGCACCGAAGGCGAGGAAGTCGGCGAGTGGGTGCTGGTCGATTGCGGCGACGCGGTCGTCCATATCCTCCAACCGGCGCTGCGCCAGTACTACAACCTCGAAGAGGTCTGGGGCGACAAACCCGTGCGCGTCAAGCTGCAAAGCTCGGGGGGCTTCAGCGGCGCCCAGGTGAGCGTGTCGGACGACGACGAAGACGACGAGCCCGCCGCCAAGCCGGCTCGCAAGACCACCCGCCGCTGACGCTGGCCGTGCACGTTCGTCGCGCCATCACGGCGCGGACGTCGTGCGGATCACGCGCGTTGCATTGCCGCCATGAAACTTCATATCCTTGCGGTCGGCCACAAGATGCCCGACTGGATCGCGACCGGCTTCGACGAGTATGCGAAACGCATGCCGCCCGAGCTGCGCATCGAGTTGCGCGAGATCAAGCCTGAACAGCGCTCATCGGGACGTAACGCCGAGAGCGTGATGGCCGCTGAACGCGTGCGAATCGAAGCGGCACTGCCCAAGAATACGCGGCTTGTCGCGCTGGATGAACGCGGTCGTGACTGGACCACCATGCAACTCGCCGGCGCATTGCCGGACTGGCAGCAGGATGGCCGCGACGTGGCGTTCGTGATTGGCGGCGCCGACGGTCTAGACCCACAGGTCAAGGCGCGCGCCGAAGTCCTGCTGCGTGTTTCAAGTCTCACGCTGCCGCACGGCATGGTCCGCGTGCTGCTTGCCGAACAGCTCTATCGCGCTTGGAGCATCACGCAGAATCATCCCTACCATCGCGCGTAAGGCGTGGCATCGGGGCGTTGAATGACCACGCCTGGGCCAGCCTGCGCGTGACCTTCAAGACCTGCGAACATGCCATTGTCCAGCTTCCCTTTTGTTTATCTCGCGTCGCAAAGTCCCCGCCGGCAAGAACTGTTGCAGCAACTCGGCGTGCGCTTCGAGTTACTGCTGCCGCGTCCCGATGAAGACGCCGAAGCACTCGAAGCCGAGTTGCCCGGCGAGGCGGCTGACGCATACGTGCTGCGCGTCTGCGCGGCAAAAGCCCGGGCGGCGTACGCTCGCCGCTTGAAGGGAGGACATCGTGCGGCACCCATTCTGGTGGCCGATACGACCGTCACCCTGGATGGCGCGATCATGGGCAAGCCCGACAACGCTGACCACGCTGTCGACATGCTCGAGCGGCTATCCGGACGCGATCACGAGGTGCTGACAGCGCTTGCCGTGGTCGACGCCGAGGGCGTTCCGCTCATCCCTGTTCTATCGCGTTCAGTAGTGCGCTTCGCCGCCGTCGAGCGTGCTGCACTGCAGCGTTACGCGGCGACCGGCGAACCGCTCGGAAAGGCCGGTGCGTATGGCGTTCAAGGGCGTGCCGCGGCGTTTATCGAACGGATCGAGGGGTCCTATTCGGGTATCATGGGCCTGCCTCTTTTCGAAACAGCAGCACTCCTGCGCGTGGCGCGCGTCGACTTCTAAACAGTCCATGAACGAAGAAATCCTGATCAACGTCACACCGCAGGAAACCCGCGTTGCCCTCGTTCAGCAAGGTGCGGTGCAAGAGCTTCACATCGAGCGCACGTTATCGCGCGGGCGGGTAGGCAATGTGTATCTCGGCAAGGTCGTGCGCGTGCTGCCCGGCATGCAGTCGGCCTTTATCGATATCGGGCTGGAGCGCGCGGCGTTCCTGCACGTAGCGGACATCTGGCATCCCCGTATTGCCGGTGAAACGCATTCGAACGCGCCGCACACGCCGATCGAGAAGATCGTGTTCGAAGGCCAGGCGCTGATGGTGCAGGTGGTCAAGGATCCTATCGGCACCAAGGGGGCCCGGCTGTCCACGCAGGTGAGTATCGCGGGGCGCACGCTGGTTTATCTGCCGCAGGAGCCACATATCGGGATCTCGCAGAAGATTGCCAGCGAGGCCGAGCGCGAGGCCATCCGGGCACGGCTGACCGCTGTCCTTCCTGCGGATGAAAAAGGCGGCTATATCGTCCGGACGATTGCGGAAGATGCGTCGAGTGAAGAACTTGCGGCCGACGTCGCGTATCTGCGCAAGACGTGGGCAACAATTGTCGCGCAGGCACAGCGGGTTGCGCCCACCTCGCTGCTGCATCAGGACCTCAATCTCGCCCAGCGTGTGTTGCGCGATTTCGTCAATGACGAGACCTCGCGCATCCAGGTCGATTCGCGCGAGACGTATCAGATGCTGGCCGAGTTTGCGAGCGAGTTCACGCCGGCCGTGGCCTCGCGCGTGCACCACTATGCGGGCGAGCGCCCGCTCTACGACCTGTACAACATTGAAGCCGAGATCCAGCGCGCGTTGTCACGCCGGGTCGACCTGAAGTCGGGCGGTTATCTGATGATCGACCAGACCGAGGCAATGACCACCATCGACGTGAACACGGGTGGTTATGTAGGTGCCCGTAATTTCGACGATACGATCTTCAAAACCAATCTCGAAGCAGCGCATACCATTGCGCGGCAATTGCGGTTGCGCAATCTGGGCGGAATCATCATTATCGATTTCATCGATATGGAGAACGTCGAGCATCGCGAGCAGGTGCTTGGAGAGTTGAAGAAAGCGTTGTCGCGGGATCGGACCCGAGTGACTGTGAACGGGTTTTCGCAGTTGGGGCTGGTTGAGATGACACGCAAGCGCACGCGTGAATCGCTCGCGCATGTTTTGTGCGAACCCTGCCCGACCTGCGATGGCAAAGGCCAGGTAAAGACACCGCGGACCGTCTGTTACGACGTGCTGCGCGAGATCATGCGCGAGTCGCGCCAGTTCAATCCGCGTGAGTTTCGCGTGGTTGCGTCGCAGCAGGTGATCGATTTGTTTCTCGAGGAAGAGTCGCAGCATCTGGCGATGCTGATGGACTTTATCGGCAAGCCGGTCTCATTGCAGGTGGAGTCGAACCTGAGTCAGGAGCAGTACGACATCGTCTTGATGTAGGAATCCGGCGGGACAAGCCACTACTTTTGCGCAGAGATATCTGCGCGCACAGAGATCGCCCTGGCTATAGCGGCAAGTTTTCCGAAGGTGCCGTTTCGCTTTCCACTTCGATCCGGCTCAAATACGGCTTGGTAATGGCAGATGCTTCGCTAAACGCGTCCTGAGTGAGATGTTGGTTCCCCCTCACCTCCGCAAACTCCGGTCGATCGCCGCGACCAACCCCTTCAGCGATACCGGCTTGCTCAAATGACCGTTAAACCCGGCATCGAGCGCGCGGGTCACATCCTGTTCGCGGCCAAAACCGGTGAGCGCAAGCGCAGGCAACTGCGCGGTGCGTGGTGTCCTTCGCATCTGCTGGATCATCTCGTAGCCGTTCATGGTCGGCATGCCGATATCGGACAGCACCACGTCGAACTCCTGCTGCGCCACCGCTTCAAGCGCCTGCTCGGCGCTCGGCTCGGCACGCACCTGCGCCCCCTCCATTTCAAGCAGCGTGCGAAACGCCTCGAGCGCTTCGACAGAGTCGTCGACAAGCAACACACGCAGCCCCTTCAGGATGCCCGGATCAACGTATTCACGCGCAGTTTCCACAAGCGGTAACGGCGCGTTCTCCGGCAGCCACAAGCGGAAGTGCGCCCCTTGCCCCGGCCCCGCCGACTCAGCTTCAATACGACCGCCGTGCAATTCAGCGAGTTGCTTCACGAGCGACAGCCCAATCCCAAGACCGCCCCGATCCCGCCGGCCACCCCCATCGGCCTGGCTGAACATCTCGAAGATACGCGGCAGGAACCCGGGATCGATCCCCTGCCCCGTATCCACCACCTCGACACAAACGAACCCGCTTGCCCGCGATAAAGCGATCCGCACCCGCCCGCCATGCGGCGTGAATTTAAGCGCGTTGCGCACGAGATTCCAGATCATCTGCTCGACGCGCTCCGCATCGGCATGAATCATCACAGCGGCACTGGTGCCCGCCGACAACTCGATATCAGCCGCCTGCGCATCCGCCGCGCTCGCGGCCACGACGGCCTGCAGCACGGACGCGACCTCCACCGGCGCAAACCGGAGCGCGAGCTTGCCGGTGCGTACACGCGACAGGTCGAGCAAGTCGTCGATGATCCTGGCCTGCCCCGCGACGGCGCGCTGGATGGCATCGGCGGCGTCCTGCACAATTGAAATGTCCCGCACATCGGGTATGCGCGTGAGCAATTCGGCCTTCACGTGAATCAGGTTTAGCGGGTTTTTAAGCTCATGCGACAACACCGAAAAAAACTCGTCCTTCAACCGGTCCGCGGCCTCGGACTGCGCGCGAATCGCACGCTCGAGCGTGAGTGCAAGTTGTTTCTGGCTCTCGATACCCGTCCTGTCAGTGACGTCGCGGGAGATCTTCGCGTAACCACGGAACAGATCGGATTCGATCGGCGTGGTGACGCCGCTGCAATAAATTTCGGTGCCGTCGGAGCGCACGTGCCAGCGCTCGTCTTCAGCGCGGCCGGCCTGGCTCGCGCGTTGCCGTTCAAGCAAGGGCACACGCGCTTCGCGATCGGCGGGAAGAAAGATGAGATCGAGCGGCTGGCCTTGCACCTCGTTTTCCGCATAACCGAAAATGCGTTGCGCACCGCCATTCCACGTGACGATCACACCGTCCATGTCCAGCACAATGATCGCGTAGTCGTTCGTGGTAATGGCCGCCAGCCGCAACCGTTCTTCACTGCTGCGCGCCGCGGCTTCGGCCGCTTTCCGCGCAGTGATGTCGATCAGCGTGATGACCGCGCCGTCGATCTGATCGTCCGCCGTGCGATATGGCAGCACCCGCGCCAGATACCATTCGCCGCGGTCCGTGCGGATCTCGCGCTCGGTGAGGGTGAGCGTGTCGAACGCGGCGCGTGCGTCGGCGGCCATTTGCGGATAGTCAAGCCGATGCGTGAGGTCCAGCAACGGCCTCCCGATGTCCGACGCAATCAGCTTGAAAATCCCGACCGCGGGCGGCGTATATCGCTTGATGCGCATCGCGCGGTCGACAAACACCGTCGGAATGCCGGTGGACGAGATCAGGTTGCGCAGATCGTCATTGGCCTTGACCGTCTCGGCGACCGTTTCGGAGAGCTCGAGGTTCACCGTGACCAGTTCTTCATTGACCGACTGCAACTCTTCCTTGCCCGCTTCGAGTTCCTCGGTGGTCGAACGCAATTCCTCGTTGATCGCCTGCAATTCTTCATTCGATGCCATCAACTCCTCGGAGGACACACTGGCGTCTTCAGTCAACGAGTCCATCTGCGTCTGCGTGCGATACAGGTCCTGCTCCAGATCGACGAGTTTGGCGGCATCGGGGGTGTCGCCGCGCGCGGGGACATCCTGTTGCACGACGGTCTCGTTCTCGAATTCGTCGAAGAATACGACGATCACCTCTTGCCCGCTGTCATCGTCCTTGAACGGACGGGCCGAGATATTGACGAACGAAAGTTTCTCGCCCCGAGAAAAGCGCACGCGCCGCGACACGACGCTGTCGCCGTCACGTAACACGCAATGCAGCGTGGTCCGTAACTCCGCGCGCAGCTCCGGGTTGACGAGCGTGAGCAGATTGCGCGATGGCTCACCGCTGACATACTGCAGGAAGCGCCCGGCGCGATCGGACATATGCAGGATCACGCCATCGCGATCCACCGTGACGTTGGGCGGCGCATAACGCTCGAATACACGCTGACGCAACGCCGCCAGCGAAGCAAGCGTGTCGCGGCGCGGACCGGGCCGCCTCGGAATATCGAAGATGGCGGGGCGGATGAGCGGCAGCGGCGGCATCGCGCGCGTGCCAATGCGCTTCGACTGGTAAATGCGGTTGCGCTTGTCCACCTGCTCGAACAGGTCGCGCGCAATCTCGGTGGACTCCGCGCCGCCGAGAAACAGGAAGCCGCCCGGCCGCAGCGCAAAGTGAAACATCTCCAGCACCTGGCGCTGCACCGTTCTGTCGAGGTAGATAAGGAGGTTGCGGCAGGAGACCACGTCCATCCCCGAAAATGGCGGATCGCTCAGGATATTGTGGACAGCGAACACCACCTTCTGGCGCAGCTCCTTGCTCACCTGGTAACGGCCGCCAGGCTTTACAAAGAACCGGCTTAGCCGCTCGGGCGACACGTCCGCCACAATCGATCCCGCATAAACACCCGCGCGGGCCGTATCGATCGCACTCGCGTCGACATCGGTCGCGAACACCTGGATCAGCGGAAACTTGCCATGGGCCGGCCCATGCTCGGTCAGCAGCATGGCCAGCGAGTACGGCTCCTCTCCCGTCGAGCACCCTGCCGACCACGCCCGCACCGGCTCGTCAGGCGAGCGTCCTGTGAACAGATTCGCCACCACCTGCTGCCCGAAGGCATCGAACGACTTGCGGTCACGGAAAAAATTCGTCACACCGATCAACATGTCCTTCAGAAGCGCAGTCGTTTCTTCAGGATGCGTTTCGATAAACCGCTTGTACCCGGCCAGATCGGCCACGCCATTCACCTGCAGCCGCCGTTCGATGCGCCGCATCATCGTGCCGCGTTTGTAATGCCGGAAGTCATGGCCGGTGCGGATGCGCAGGATGGTCAGCAATGCTTGAAGCACATCGGCGTCAGCGTCAGCGTCGGCGTCGAGGTTCGAGACGGGTGGCTCGACGCCGGGTTCGTTGCGCGGAAGGTCGTCGACGGCATGCAGCGTTTTCATCGCGCGGGCGCTATCGCGCAACTCGATCAGACGCGCGGGCATCCGCTCGACAGACAGCACGATATCGACAAAGCCGGTTGCCAGCGCATTGCGCGGCATCTCGTCGTATTCGGCATCCAACGGGTCCTGCACGATGTTGATGCCGTTCTGCTCCTTGATCCGCGCAATGCCCATGGCGCCGTCGCTGCCCATGCCCGAAAGGATGATGCTGATTGCGCGAGCCCGGTGCGCGTCTGCCAGACTCCGGAAGAACAGGTCGATCGCGACTGGCCGGCGTCGCGATTGGTCGCTCGGAGTGACCCGCAGACAACCCTCCGAAAGCCATAAATCGTTCGCCGGTGAAATCAGGTAGACCGTGTTCTTTTCAATCGGCGTGGTGTCGAAGACCTGCACGACCGGCATGGTGACTGAGCGTTGCAGCACTTCGTCAACGTGGCTCGCGTAGTCAGGGGGTATATGCAGCACGACGACAAACGCCATGCCGCCGTCCGCCGGCATGCCCTGCAGCAAGCGCATCAACGCCTGGATTCCACCCGCCGACGCGCCGATTCCGACAACGGGGAAATCGATTGGATGCGGATTGGGCAACGAGTCCGAAGATGAAATGATCTGGGCGCCGGGCTGCTTTCTAATGGTCATCGGAGGCTCCTTCCGGGCTCGCAAACCGCCTGGTTAACAGCGATTCGAGCGATATGCGACCCAGGTTCCTGGCCATCCGCGCCGGGTGTCCTTCCGACTCGCGAGATAGAAACAGGCAAACAGGTAATAACGACGTTGTGATCTTCAATTTTATTTAAACAATATTAATCCTTATTGGCGATGCCGGAGCAAAGATTCTTGATTAACCACACTATTTAATTCTTTCAAAAGCGCTTGCCTCGGCGCCGCGAAACATTTGAACCCGATTTCGGTACAAATTATTATCTCCATGGACAGTCAGCAGTAAATTATCGGTATGTTTTATCGATAAACAAACAATACTTAAATCGGCAATAACGACACACATCTAATCGACATGAATTAGTACGTTCGACCGGTTTATCGTTTGCGCGCAATCAACGCCTCCGAGCCCCCCGGTCACAACGTAACGCGACACGGCGTAACGCTGTAACTGCCGTAACGCACATCGCCGTAACTCATCACTTTTTTATCACCCTACATTGCCTGTCGATCCTTGCCAGTAAAGGAGCCGCAGAGTTTTCCCTGAGCGCGGCCAAGCGTGGCACGACTCCTGCGTACGACCTATCAAGCCGGGCATTGGCCAGTGCAGCGGCGAAGCGGCTCTTATCGAATGGATCAGAGGCCGATTTTAATGAAGCACCATGCCGTAATGGCTTATACAACGCATATAAAAGCGTTGAACCGAACGGCAATAACCAGCGACCGCAAAAATGACGGCGCTACCGGGGAACACAATGAATCATCTGCTCATAGAAACCGATCTTGCACATCTGGAACGCATAATCAACCGGATTGCATCAAGTCATGGCCTGTCTTTATCGTATTGGAGACACCGCGTGGATTGCGTATTATCGATGAGCCTCATGCCGGCGCAACGCAAGCGCATAGGCCATATAGACGCCGTCATCTCGATGCTGGAGCAATCGGCTTCGGGCAAGACCCTGCACCTAAATTGATGACTCAGCAAGGTCGACAGGCCATCCGAATGGCCTGTCGACAATCCGCTATCCGGATCGACTCGCGTTTAACCAGATCCTCCCGCAGCAGATATTATTGAATATCACATTTGATAATAGACCATGTTTTAAAAGCATATTCTCACCATCTTCCCATATTAAACAGTGGTGAAAATTCCTGCGATCATTGAGATTCAGGGGTGAAATCATGACTGACAAAAGCGGTCGTTCTTTAATAAAGCTGGACACGGTTAATTTATGTTTTTAATATCAGTTCGCTGACGCTCAGGCGAAAGCCAAGACGAAAGCGGAAAGCGCAGACGCCCCCAACGTCACCATGTCCGACGCTCGCTGAATCAACGCAACGATTGGCGCGTTTTCCGGATGGGTTGTCACGGCATCCAGGCCGCGGCCGCCTCTATGAGCCTCCGTGAATGCCGGTAGCATTCATTCAACCCCATTGAATCGTCAGGAACCGCGTGCCGTCTTTTTTCATCGATCGTCCGGTTTTTGCGTGGATTGTCGCCCTGGCCATTTTCGTGGCCGGTGCGCTGGTCACGCCCTTTTTGCCGGTCGCGCAATATCCGCGGCTAACGCCGCCGCGCATTGTGATTGCCGCGATGTATCCGGGGGCGTCGCCGGAAAGCGTGGACAACACCGTCGCGAGCGTGATCGAAGAAAGCCTGGACGGAGCGGAAGGCTTGCAATATTACGAAAACACGAGCGACAGCCTCGGCGAACTCGAGATTGCAGCCACGTTTTCAGCAGGCACGAACCCGGACATCGCCATGGTCGATGTCCAGAACCGGATGAAGCAGATCGAATCGCGCTTGCCGCAGCCTGTCGTGCAGCAAGGCATCACCGTCTTCAAGTCGACGGGGACCTTCCTGATGCTCGTCGCGCTCACGTCCACCGACGGCCAGCACGATTCCGTGCAATTGAGCGACTACGTCAACCGCACCTTGCTGCGTGACCTGAAGCGCGCGCCGGGCGTTGGCTCAGCCGAACTCTGGGACGCCGGGGAGGCGCTGCGGGTCTGGATCGATCCGATGAAACTGCGCGAATACAACCTCGCCGCCGCCGACGTGACGCAGGCCATCGCGGCGCAAAACGCGACAGTCACCGCCGGTACGCTCGGCGACGTGCCGTTCGTCACCGGCCAGCAACTGACGGCATCGGTCACGGTCAGGGGGCAATTGATCTCGCCGGCAGAATTCGGCGAAATCGTGCTGAAGGCGCGCACGGACGGATCGGCTGTACGGCTGAAGGACGTCGCGCGGGTCGAGCTGGGCCGCGACAGCTACGCGTCGTTTTCGCGGCTGAACGGCAAGCCGGCGGCCACGATCGGCATTCGCCTGTCGCCGCAGTGCAACGCCATGGAAACCTCCGGCGCGATCCGCGCGAAGCTCGCGGAATACTCGCGTAACCTGCCGCCGGGCATGGCCGTGGAGATCCCGTTCGACAGCGCCAAGTTCGTCCACGTCGCGCTGCATGAAGTGGTGCTGACGCTGTTCGAAGCAGTATTGCTGGTGTTCCTGGTCATGTGGCTGTTCCTGCGCGACTTGCGTTATGCACTGGTGCCCACCGTGGTCATTCCGGTTGCGCTCACCGGCGCGCTGCTGGCGCTTTATGTGCTCGGCATGTCGATCAACGTGTTCACCATGTTCGCGCTGGTGCTGGCGATCGGGATCCTGGTCGACGATGCCATTGTCGTGGTCGAGAACGTCGATCGCGTGATGCGTGAAGAGGGGCTCTCGCCGCGCGCCGCCACACGCCGGGCGATGCAGCAGATGGGCGGCGCGATCGTCGGCATTACCGCTGTGCTGACCGCCGTGTTTGTGCCAATGGCATTTTTCCCCGGCAGTGTCGGCGGAATTTACCGGCAGTTCACGGTAGCGATGATCGCGTCAATTCTCGTCTCCGCGTTCACCGCCCTTTCGCTCACACCGGCGCTGTGCGCAAACTTGCTGAAAGCGCCGCCGCGGAGTGCCTTGCGGCATGGCGCTCATGGGTCCCACGGGTCCCACAGCTCGCACGCGGCCGGTGGCCGCTCGTTCGGCTTTACGGCGGCCTTTGACTGGACCTCGCGGGGATACCGCGGCCTTGTTGCGCGCGTGCTGCGCCGCGCAGGTCCCCTGTTCGCGGTGTATCTCGTGCTGGCCGGCGCGTGTGCCGTGCTCTACCTGCATATGCCGGGCGGCTTTTTGCCCCAGGAAGACCAGGCACAGCTTCAGGTGATGGTGCAGTTGCCGGCAGGCGCCACGCAGGCGCGCACGCTCGCGGTTGTGGAACAGGCGGAAGCCATCCTGCAACGCGAGCCTGCTGTCGCGAACGTGACAAGCGTGGTCGGCTGGAGTTTCCAGGGCAGCGGTCAAAACGTGGCCATGTGTTTCGTCGACCTGAAGGACTGGTCATCGCGCGACACCGACGCGGCCACGCTGCGCGACACGATGAACCGCTCGCTCTCGAAGATCATGGATGGCGACGTGGCCGCCCAGATGCCGCCATCGGTGCCCGGCATGGGCCATTCGGAAGGCTTCGTGATGCGGCTGGAAGATCGCGGCGGCATTGGCCTGGCAGCGCTCACCGCCGCGCGCGAGCAGCTCTTCGAACGGGCCCGCAACAACCCCGCTTTCGCCGAGGTGCATTCGGAAGCGCTGCCGGACGCGCCGCGTATCGTGCTGGACATCGACCGCGCGAAGGCCTATGCGCTGGGCGTTTCGTTCGACAAGATCGGCGACGCGCTGGGGAACACCTTCGGCTCCTCGTATATCGACGACTTCCCGTCGGGCGGCCGCATGCGCCGCGTGATGGTCGCTGCCGACGCCCCTTCGCGCATGACTGAAGACAGTCTCATGAACCTCTCGGTGCGCAACGCCGCCGGGCAGATGGTGCCGTTATCGTCGGTGGCGTCGTTGCACTGGACGACCGGCCCGACAGTCCTTACGCGCTACAACGGCTCGCCTTCACTCGACGTCAGCGGCCGCCCGGCCAACGGCACCAGTTCCGGCGCGGCAATGGCCGAGATGGAGCGGCTGGCGCAAGCCTTGCCGGTGGGCGTGGGTTTCGACTGGACCGACACCGCGCTTGAAGAGACTCGCGCCGCCCGTTTGACGCCGGTGCTGATCGGCTTGTCGCTGCTGGCCGTGTTCATGGCGCTCGCAGCGCTTTACGAGAGCTGGACCATCCCGCTCGCAGTGCTGACGATCGTGCCGCTGGGGGTGATAGGTGCGGTGATCGCGATGCTTCTGCGCGGCATGCCGAACGATATCTACTTCAAGGTCGGCATGATCACGGTGATTGGTTTGTCGGCGAAGAACGCGATCCTGATCGTGCAGTTCGCGCGCACCTTGTACGCCGATGGCACGCCGTTGACGGAGGCGATCGTGGCGGCGGCAAGTGCGCGCTTCCGGCCGATCGTGATGACATCGGCGGCGTTCTTGCTGGGCGTGGTGCCTTTGCTCGTGTCCACCGGCGCCGGGGCGGAGAGCCGCCGGTCTATCGGGACGGGCGTGTTCGGCGGCGCCATTACGGCGACCGTGCTGGGGCTGGTGTTCACGCCGCTGGCGTTTTATATCGTCGTGTCGGGGCAGCGGTTGATCCAGCGCGGGGTGAGGTCGATGACGCGGGACAAGGCAAAGCCGAAGGTTGAGTCCGAGGTACCCGGTGGCGACGTTCAAGGTTCGCAGGAAGGATAGGTTCCGCTCGCGCTGCGGCATCCCCTTTCCCCCTATGCGATTCCCTTATGATGGCGGCAGTCTCGCGTACTTCCACGCGTGTCAGGAGGTATGACATGAAATTTCCAGCGGGATCCGTTCAGGCGCTCAGTTCGGCCGCATCGACGGTGTTTTCCATCGGCATCGTGTTCCTCGGTTACTGGGGTATCCACGAGGGCTCGCATTGGCGTTCCGGAGACATCTCTGTCGCCCTGCTCGCTCTCGCCGGTTTCGCCTGCCTCGGTGCGGTGCCCTGGCTCGCCACGTCTCCAACAGAACACCCCGACGATGAATCCCGCCTGCGTCTCGCACGTCACGCGTTCCTGGGTGGCGTAGCGGCGCTGTGGCTGGCGATCGTCGTGTCCGTGTTCACGCAGCAATGAGGATCGCTAGCGGGGTGGTTCCGGTCGTCGTTGCGATCATCGGCTCTCGTCTGTTCCCCGGCATCATTTCGTCATGAAGATACGAGCAGGTCTTGTCGCCGAACTCGGGGTCAATCTCGTGCTGCCGTGGCTTGCGTATCGGCTCGCGTTGCCGCATTGGGGCGAGCTCGGCGCGCTGTACGCGTCGGCAATTCCGCCTATTGCCTGGAGTCTCGCGGAGTTCGCAAGAACCCGTCGCGTCGATGCCCTCAGCATCCTGGTCCTGCTCGGGATCGCAATGTCCATCGTGCTGATGGCGCTCGGCGGCAGTCCGCGGTTGCTGCTGATGCGCGAGTCGATGGCGTCCGGCGCGATCGGCGTGGTGTTCCTGCTGTCGCTCGCGATGCGGCGCCCCCTCACCTTTTATCTCGCGCGGGCAACCGTCGCGCGTGAAGCGGAAGGCGACGCAGAACGCTTCGAAGCGCTATGGAACGAGCGACCACTCCTGCGTCGATCGATTCGCCTGATGACCGCCGTCTGGGGTCTCGGCCTGACGGGTGAAAATGCGCTGCGAAGCTGGCTGGCGTGGCACTGGCCGATCGAGCGCTTCCTGGTGGTTTCGCCGTTCATCGGCTACGCCATCTACGGCGCGCTCACGGTCTGGACCTTGATGTATCGCAAGAAGCTGCAGATGCGCGCCACGGCGGCGCCTGCAGCGCCTGTTCGTCCGTGAGGGAAAAAGCCGGCTCCCCCAAACGAAAACGCGTCCCTGGCCTTTCCGGCCCAAGGACGCGCGTCGATTAAACGGAAAAACCCTCAGGCTGCTGCTGATACTGGATACGGTGAAGGTTCGCGTACAGCCCGTTCAGGCGCAGCAACTCGGCATGGCTGCCTTGCTCCGCGATTTTTCCGGCGTCCATCACCAGAATCCGGTCGGCGCGCTCAATAGTCGAAAGCCGGTGCGCGATCACGAGCGTCGTACGCCCTTTCATCAACGTTTCCAGCGCTTCCTGTACATGCCGCTCGGACTCGGAGTCGAGCGCGGACGTGGCTTCGTCGAGGATAAGAATAGGCGCGTCCTTGTAGATCGCCCGCGCAATGGCCAGCCGCTGCCGCTGGCCACCCGACAAGCGCATGCCATTGCCGCCCACACGCGTGTCCACGCCGTCGGGCATGGCCGCAACGACATCAGCCAGATTCGCCGCAGCCAGCGCGGCCATCACCCGCTCACGATCCGGCGTCTGGCCATACGCGACGTTGGCGGCGATCGTGTCGTTGAAGAGCACCACGTCCTGGCTCACCATCGCCATTTGTCCGCGCAGATCGTGCAGGCTGTACTCGGGGAGCGGCACGCCGTCGACCAGCACCGCGCCGCCGGCGGGATCGAAGAAACGCGGCAGCAGGTTGACTAGCGTGGTCTTGCCGCTTCCCGACGCACCGGCCAGCGCCACCATCTCGCCGGGCGCGACCTTGAACGAAATCGCGTCGAGCGTTGGCTGTCCGGCCCCGTACGTGAACGACACCTCGCGGAACTCCACCTCGCCGCGCGCGCGCTCGAGCGGCCGGCCGCCGCCTTCGGGCTCGGCGGGTTCATCGATAAGACCAAAGATCAGTTCCGCCGCCGTCATGCCGCGCTGCAGCGGCTGGTTGATATCGATCAGGTGCTTGAGCGGCGAGATGACCAGCAGCATGGAGGTGACGAACGCCACGAATCCGCCGACGGTGGTCTGGTCGTTCGCCGACTGCACCACGGCGATGGTGATCACGATCGCCAGCGCAATCGATGCCAGAAACTGCGTGAGCGGCTGCGCGAGCCCGCCGGACACCGTCATGCGCATCTGGTAGCCGCGCAGGCGATTGCTCATGCTGGTAAAACGGTCGTTTTCGTAGCGCTGGCCGTTGTGCACCTTGACGACCTTATAACCGCCAACAGTCTCTTCCACGATGTACGACAGCTCGTTCGTCAGCAACTGCGACTCGCGATTGAGCCGCCGCAGCCTTCGATTGATCTTGCTCACCAGCCAGCCGATAGCCGGCAGGATCACCGCAATCACCAGCGTCAGCCGCCAGTTGAGGATAAACAGGTATCCCAGCAGGAATACCACGGTGAGCGAGTCGCGCACGAGCGTGACGACCACGCTCTGGAGCACGTTGAGGATCTGGTTCACCTCGAACACGATGGCATTGATGATCGTGCTGGCCGTTTCCCGCTGGAAGAAACCGGCGCTGGTGTGGATCATCCGGTCGAACATCTTCAAGCGGAGTTCGAGCAGGATCTTGTTGGTGACGTAGGCAAGCAGGTAGCCCGACGCGTATTGCGCGCCGCCCCGCACGACCGCGAGGCCGACCACCGCTGCCGGCACGATCCACTTGGCGCTGGCGCTGCCTTTCGCGCCAAAGCCATGATCGAGCAACGGCTTGAGCAGCATCGGAATTCCGGCCTCGCTCGCAGCGACGAAACCCATGGCGATCAAGCCCAGCGCGACAATCCAGATCAGGGGGCGGATATACGGCCAGAGCCGGCTCATCACGGCCGCCGGCGAGGTGGTCTGCCCGCTGCCGATCGTCTTGCTCAAGGTTGGCTTCTGACTCAAAAGGTGTCCTTAGTCGTAGGTCGGACGGCGGGCGGAGCAGAACTGAACCTGCGTCCGGGCGGCCCTGAGCAGGCTGAACCCCGCCGACACGGCAAACCGCTATTGTAATGCGCCGGACGAGCTTGTCTCATTAAGAGGTTCGCCCGGGCAGGAGGCGCAGCCCGGTTGGTTTTGGGCCGCAATGGGGGTGGGTTTGCCGCGTTTTTGTGGATCGCGCGTCAAGGTGTTCCAGACCTGAGGATATCGGCCGCCTGCGGTCAATGCCCCTGTCAAAACAAACCGGCTTGCTATTGCTGCTGCGACAATGCCCGCCGCGCCGGCGCAACCCTCCCCGCCAGGCGTTCGCCGCGTCCAAGCAGGAACCCTGAAAAACACCAGAAGGCGAGCGCGGTGGTCTGCCACATGAAGTCATCGGTGAAATTCTTTGCCACCATGCCGATAACCAGCGCCATGCCCGCCGAGCTAAGCCAGGGCACCACATGCCGTAGCCGCCAGAAACGCCGGATCAGCGCAAGCAGCAGTGCAGCTTCCAGCACCACGCCCACTATTCCCGTCTCCAGCCACGTATTCAAGAACAGGTTGTGCGCATGCGTCAGCGCCTGCGGCTCCGTCTCCAGCAACGCCGGCGGTATTTCATTCTGGAACACCCGCCCCGGCAACGGCTTGCCAAAACCAATGCCCGTCCACGTATGCGGCTTGCCTTCCCGGCCGTAGAACGCCCACAGTTTGGGTCGGGTGTCGGAAGACATGACGTCGCCAATGCCCGCCAGCGCCTCGGGTACGTACACCTGGTCCCCGCCCACCGTCAGCTCCCGTGCTGCGGGTTTCGGCATCGCATGGCCATAGCGCAGCCGTGCGCTCAGTTCCAGCGTGCCGACCGCCGCCACGCCGATCACCGCGATGCACACGCCGGCTATCAGCAAGTGCTTGCGATACAGCGGGTAGCACGCAATCACGAGCGTCACGGCCGCGGCTGGCCAGAAGAACCGGTTGAGCGTCGCCAGCCCGATCACCAGCGCCAGCACCAGTCCGCTCAGGCCGATTGGCCACCAGCGGCGGTTCAGCATCAGGCCGGTGAACAGCGTCATCGAAAAGATGACCAGCGTGCTCGTGTGGCCGACGCGGTTGTAATAGTGGAGCAGGAGATCGGCGGGATTCGTGGGCGGCTGCAGGCGGCCCCAGTAATACAGGCTGCCGGCGGCCAGCAGCACGCATGCCACCCAGTTGATCACCACGATCCGCTCCGGCTTCGTGATGCGCGTGCCCATCAGCCAGAACGCAAAGAATGACACCAGCGGATACAGCACTTCGTCGAGCCAGGCGTGCATGCTGTCGCGCGGATAGGGTGACCACGCGATCGAAGCGAGCGCCCATGCACTCCACGCAACGACAGGCCACAGCAGCGGCCAGTGCAGCGGCGACGGCCGTTCCGAAGAACAAGCCGCGGCGATCGTGCCGATACCCACCAGCCCCAGCGCCATGTTCTCGAGCGCGGTCATGTGGGCGAACATCGCGACAAACATAATCACCGGACACGCCACCCACAGGACGCGTTCCACCTGCACGCACGTCTTCGTCATTGCACTCCCGGAAGGACCGCCTGCAAGCTGTTGCAGACGACCTCAAGCGAAATAAATCCCATGCAGTCCGCATGGTCACCGCGCCACGCGACGCAAGTCGTCGTATTGCGGTCGCAGCGGCGAGCCCACGCCACGTGCCGTCTGAAAATATCCGGCTGATCGCGGCAAGGCATGTCCGCGATAGTAACCGGCATGAACGGTGCATCGCGCCAGTAATTTCCCGCGCCGTGTATCAATGCATTACCCGGGCCGAACAATGTAACCGTCGGCACGCCGGTCAGACGTCCGAGGTGCGCCACGCCCGTGTCCGGACAGACAATTGCCCGCGCGCCGGAGAAGAGGTGCCACACTTGTCCCAGGTCGATCCGGCCCGCGAAATTCGGGTAACGGCCATCGGGATCGATTGCATCGATCAGCGCCGTCTCGCTCGGTCCGCCGCTCCACACAGGCGTGAAACCCCGCGCTTCGACAAACGCCGCCAGCGCTCGCCAGCGTTCATCGGGCCAACGCTTGACCTCAGTGCTCGCCCCTGGATGCAATACTACGTAAGGACTTCGCAACACGCTCGCGTCGGATTCTGACAACACTGCGGGCGCGGGAGCCGGCCAATCGCTCAGCCGATACGGCCGCGGCGGCGGCCCCGCCACCAGTTCGGCAGCGAGATCGGCCCATGCCGCGGGCGCATCGGGATACGGCACGGCTTCGTTAAGCGGGACGTTTTTCCAGGCAGGCGTGTCAGCGGCATGTCCGACGATCCAGCGGCATCCCGCCGCCAGCGCGAGCCACGCATGCCTGTTATCCCCGGCCACGATGCCGAGATCGTACGGTCCCGAGCGCAGCACCGCGTTGACCGAGCGGAAGTCACGCGGGTCGAACGGAATCACGTCGAGGCCAAACGGCCTGCCCGCGTAGAGCGGCACGATCGGCTTGGGACAGGTCAGCACGATCTGCGCGTCAGGATATTGCGCGCGAAGTTTCGCCACGAGCGGCGTGAGCAGCAGCGTGTCGCCGAGCAACAGATGATGCGCAATCAGGATGCGCTTCAAGACTTGAGGCTTGCGGCGCAGCGGCTTCAACGCCAGCCGGGGCAACGCGCGGGCGAAGATGCGCACGCGTCCGGAAAGTCGGCTCATCGGGTGGCGTTCCTACGTGAAATCCAGATTATGCCGGTTGGTCGTGGTGAGCCCGGGTTTTCATAACCGCCATACAACGAGACCGGCTGCGCTGATGGCGTCGAGCGACAGGCTCGACTTGACATCGGCGAACACGGCGCCTGGTTTCGCCAGCGCCAGCAACGCGTCCGTCTTCACCAAGAATTCGCGGTGCGGCACCGCCAGCACGATCAGGTCGGCGGGTT
Source organism: Caballeronia udeis (assembly GCF_001544555.2). Lineage (GTDB taxonomy): Bacteria > Pseudomonadota > Gammaproteobacteria > Burkholderiales > Burkholderiaceae > Caballeronia > Caballeronia udeis. The sequence continues at coordinate 91,670 of NZ_FCOK02000027.1, forward strand.
CCAGCGCGTCGAAACCCGTCAGCGTCACGCCATATTCATCGAATGCTTCCACCGCGTCCGCGAGCGGATCGTGAAGCTGAACCTCGAGCCCGTAGTCTTGCAGGTGATGCACGATATCGATGACTTTCGAATTGCGCAAATCCGGACAATTTTCCTTGAACGTCAGCCCGAGGACCGTCGCCTTCGCACGCAGCGGCGCGCGGCCGGTCCGGATCAGCGTCTTCACGGCGCGATCGGCCACGAACCGGCCCATGCCGTCGTTCACGCGCCGCCCCGCGAGGATCACCTGGGGCGTGTAGCCGGACACCTGCGCCTTGTGCGTCAGGTAATACGGGTCCACGCCAATGCAATGCCCACCCACCAGTCCCGGCGTGAAGTCGAGGAAGTTCCACTTCGTGCCGGCGGCTTCCAGGACTTCGTGAGTATCGATACCGAGGTAATCGAAGATGATGGCCGCCTCGTTCATCAGCGCAATATTCAGGTCGCGCTGCGTATTCTCGATGACCTTCGCGGCCTCCGCCACCTTGATTGAACTCGCACGGTAGACGCCGGCCGTCACCACCGAGCCATAGACCTCGGCGACCAGATCGAGGGTCGCGGCGTCCGACCCGGACACGACCTTCACGATATTGCGGAACGTGTGCTGCTTGTCGCCGGGATTGATGCGCTCCGGGCTATAGCCCGCCGTAAAATCCGCACCCAGCCTGAGGCCTGATTCGCGCTCGAGGATCGGTATGCAGATCTCTTCGGTCACACCGGGATAGACCGTTGATTCGTACACCACCACATCACCGCGTTTCAACGCCCGGCCGAGCGTCTCCGACGCCTGTTTCACCGGCGTCAGATCCGGCTGTGCACCGGCGCTGATCGGGGTTGGCACCGCGACTATATGAAAATTGGCTTGCCGCAGCACACCGATGCTGCCGGTCAGTTCAAGGCAAGCAGCGGCCAGTTCCTCGCGGCTGATTTCGCCATTGCGATCGAGGCCCGCGCGCAGATCGGCGAGCCGGGCCGGGCTCGTATCAAACCCGATCGTGCGGCGCTGCAAGCCGAATGCAATGGCGACGGGCAACCCCACATAGCCCAGGCCAATGACGGAAACGTGGCGATCATGCATGGTAATCAGTGCTCGGAATGGGCAGGACGGTCAAGCCCGGGGGTAGCGGCAGACGGGTCCGCAGGGGACTGGCAGGGCATGGGCAAGCCATCATTTGATTTTCAGGTAAAGGCGGCTGAGAAGCGGCCGGCCATGTACCCACAGACGGCTTTTCAGCCACGTGGCCGGTTTGTCGCGCACGTCGAGGCGCAAGATGCGCGCCGGATCGCCGTGACGCTGGTTGGTGCCGGGTTCAACGGTGTACAGATGGCGAAACCCCGCCGCGTGAGCCTCTTCCACGTAGTCGGTATCGAAATAGCCTTGCGGCCAGCAAAGATGATCCGATACGCCCCCAAGGTGGTGTTCGAGCGTCGCCCGGGCTTGCTGCAGGTCGTCGCGCAGGCTCGCGCGTTTGGCTGCCGCGTTGGTGCTGACCCGGTCCCAGCGCGTATGCGTGTGCGTGTGGCTGTGGAACTCGAAAGTCCCGGCTTGCCGCATTGCGTCGATTTCAGACCAGCGCATGATGGTCCTGTCGGTGTCGCCGGCCTGGATCGCCGCCTTCGCCGCTGAGTGATCCAGCAGGTTCCCGGTGGGCGCCGGGTCCGCCGCGTTCGGGCGCACCGGGCCACTGTTCACCCAAGCCGACACCAGGAATCCGAGCGCCGTAAAACCGTGTCTGGCGAGAACCGGATGCGCGTGAACCCAGTTGTCGAGATAACCGTCGTCGAAGGTCAGCACGACCGACCTCTCCGGCACGGGCTTGCCCGCCAGATACGCCCCGAACGCCGCCGCGCCGAGCGTGGTGTAACCCTCACGCGCGAGCATTGCCATCTGGTCCGCGAAATGCACCGGCGACACCGTCAGCGCGCCCGCCGCCCGACTCACGTGGTGATACATCAGCACTGGCACGGCGCGCGCGTTATTCATGCAACGCCCCGCTCGCTCAGGCTGCTCCGGTAAAACGCAGCCATCTCGCTCGCCATGGTATCGACAGAAAAGCGCGTCTGCGTGGTCCGCAAACCCGCTTCGCCCATCCGGCGGCGCTCGTCGGGAGCATCGACCAGACGCAGCAGTGCAGCAGCGAGCGCGTGGTCGTCGTGCGCCGGCACAAGCAGGCCGTTCACGCCGTTATCGATCACTTCAGGCACACCGTCCACCGCCGTCCCGATCACCGGAAGTCCTGCGGCCATTGCCTCGATGAACGACGTGCCCAGCGCCTCCTGATGGGTCGGCAGCACAAACAGGTCGAAGCCCGCCAATACGTTCGGAATATCGCGGCGCAAGCCGAGTAAATGGACGTGATCGGCAAGCCCTTGCGCCTGCACGTGCGTGCGGATGTCGTCGAAGAGCGGACCGTCGCCGGCGAAGACAAAATGCAGGTTCGGCCGCTGTTCGATCAACCGCTTCGCGACGCGGATCAGATCGGGATGCCCCTTCTTGTCGCGCATGATCGCCACCGTGCCCGCGATCACGGCGTCCTCGCCGAGACCCAGTTCCGCGCGCAACGTGGAACTCGCGCGACTCACCGGCTGCGGCTTGACGATACCCGTATAGATTGTGACGATGTCCTCCTGCGGCACACCTTCGGACACCAGGTACCGCATCACCGACTGACTCACCGCCACCACCTTGTGCGGCAGCCACGTGTAGGTCGCCCGCGACGTGATGGCGAGCGCCAGGTGGCGGGTACGCACGATCAGCGGCGTGCCGGAGAGCCGCGCGGCGGCGCCGCCAAGCAAACTGTCGCGGCCGCTGTGGGTGTTTAGCACATCGAAACGGCCTTGCTTGAGAATGCGCCGCATGTGCGCAATCGCGGTGAGATCGGCGCCTGAACGCATGGGCGTGGTGTGGACCGTAAAGCCTTCAGCCCCGAGACGCTCGCCGAGCCGCGCGCCCGGCACGCATACGAGTTCAAGCGCGTGGCCGCGTTCACGCAGCGCGAGCATTTCCTTGAACGTCCGATGTTCCTGACCGCCCCAGCCGTTGGACGATTCGCTGTGCAGAATTCTCAGCGGCTTCATTACTATGGCGAACTCCGAGTAAATCTTGATGGTTTCAAGGTGAATGGCGCCGAGCGCCGGATGCCGGGTCGCTGGCCCTGCGTTTCGTCTGTTTTGTGCGCTGAAGCTGCAGCCGTTAGCGTCTTTTTCAGCGGCGCATTCGCGCTCACTTGTGCTTACCTGCGCACACTTGGGCTCGCGGCATCCCGCGATTTTTCAGGCCCGAGGCCCTGCCGGCCGCAGCATGCGGCCATGGGTCTGGTATAACGGTGGCCGGGCGGCAAACATTGACGCGGGACGCGTATGGCGTCAATTTACCCTGCCTCGCGAGCCCGGCCCGCCCTGTAAGGGACGAGAAAACCCGACGAGACAGCGACTATAAACGCAGCATTCACCGCTGGAACTTTTCGCATCAAATTATAGCAATTCGCATACCTCACGCTTACGCCCCATGACTCGTCCAACGCTTGGTATTGCCCTCATCACCTTCAATGCAGCCGCACGCCTCTCGCAGTGTCTCGAAGCGGTTTCCTTCGCCGATGAAATCGTCGTGATCGACGGCGGCAGCACTGACGCAACAGTCGGCATAGCGGAGGCGCATCGCGCACGCGTGATCGAGGCGCCCGACTGGCCGGGTTTCGGCCCGCAGAAAAATCGCGCACTCGATGCACTCACCACCGACTGGGTGTTGTCAATCGACGCAGATGAAGTGGTCTCGCCGGAATTGGGCGCGGCGATCCGCGCGGCGGTGTCGAAGCCGCAAGCCGATGTCTACTCCGTCGACCGGCTGTCGAATTTCTGCGGACAATGGGTGCGGCACAGCGGCTGGTATCCGGACTGGATTCCGCGCCTGTTCAAGCGTGGCACAGCCCGCTTCTCGGATGACCTCGTCCACGAGCGGCTGGTGCTGGCGAACCCGGATGCAACCAAGGTCGTGCGCCTGCAGGGCAGGCTGATGCACTACTCCTACGAGGACTTCGAGACGGTCCTGCGCAAGCTGGATAACTACTCCACGGCAGGAGCACGCCAGCGCCACGCGGCGGGAAAACGCGGCAGCCTGGGCACCGCTGTGCTGCGCGGGGCGTGGGCCTTCGTTCGCACCTACTTTCTGCGACGCGGTTTTCTCGATGGCCGCGCGGGTTTCATGATTGCCGTATTCAACGCGCAGACCGTGTATTACCGGTTTCTCAAGCTCGCTGAATTGAACCGGATGCGCTGACCGGCATGTCGGCCACAATGCCCTCGGCGAGTGTCAACAACGCCGAAACGTGCGCGGCAATGCTGGTGTCGTAGAGAATGGACGCCGCCGTCACGTGGGTATTTTTTGCATCCAGTGCACGCCGGACAGCGTTGCGCAAGTCATCCGCATCGCCCGGCTTGAACGTAAATTTCGCGTTTTCTGCAATCGCACTGCAACAGCCTACGCTTGTCGGAAAAATCACCGGCGTGCCGCACATCACGGATTCGATACCGACCAGTCCGAACGGCTCGTACTTCGACGCCAGCACGGTGAAGTCGGCCGCCCGATAAGCGTCTTCGATATTCTTCGCATAACCGATATAGCGCACCTGCTCCGAAGTCTGCGCGGGCGGCCTCCCGGCGACCGCTACAATCACCGGCAGGCCGCTGTCACGCAGCGCCGCCTCGATCAGCGGCAAGCCCTTGCGCTCATGGCTGCTCGACGGAAACAGCAGCACGATCTCGTGATCGGCGAAACCAAACTGCTTGCGCAGTTCGCTGCGTTTTTCGTCCGGTACCGGAGAAAACCGCGTGCCGTCGACGGGCGGATAAAGCACGCGGATCTTCGTATCTGCCACACCGTAAAGCGAGCGCAATTCGTCGCGCATCATGTCCGAGTGCGCGACGATCACGCCGGCTTGCTCGTATTGCAGACGCTCGAGCACAATCTGGCGGCTGTCCGAGCGCCGCTCGCGCCGGCCGGTCGCGGCGAGAAAACCGATATGCGTGCCACCGCAAATCGCAATCTCGGAGGACTCCACGCGATTGCAGCCAATCAGCACATCCACCCGCGCCTTCTTGCGCGAGCGTTTGAGCGCCCAGTTGAAATACGTGTCGCGCAGCCTGGAAGGCAGCAACGACACGTTGATCCGGCGCGCGTCGACCATCTGGCTTTCCGGCTGCGACGGATCAATCTTGCGGGCGAAAAATACCGGCTTGCGCTCGCCGGTGAAACCGGCTGCGTTGAACCCTCGAATCAGGTCCAGCGCGTAACGTTCAAGTCCGCCGCTGAGTTTCAGCGCGTTGGCGGAGATGGCGACTTTCATTCCGGCGCGCATCAATACACGATTTCGATTGAGCTTCCGGCGAATTCGCCGCGCAATGCCGTGATGAGATCGTCGGTAGGCTTCACGCGCCACGCATCGCCGAGCCGCACTTCGCCCTCGGCATGCTCGCTGCGATACACAATGCTCACGTTCAGGCCGTTCGGAATATGCACCGGTTGCCTCTGGCCACGGCCGCCGTCACGCTCACCGCCTCCTCGCGAGCCTCCACGCGACGGAGCCTGTACCGCCGCCGCAGGTGCAGCAGCTTGTTCCGGGGGTGCGCTATGCGCTTCCAGCACTTTCTTCAGTCGCAGCGAGTCGGCATTGCCGTTCATTTCCACCTTCACTGCCTGCGCATAACGGCTGCGGGCGCGCTCGAGATCCATCGCCGCTTCCACCGTGAAGCGGATGCCGCCGGTGAACGCGTCATTACGCGCCTGACCCTGCACGATCAGCAACTCGTCTTCCTTGTAGAGCGCCTTGTTCGCTTCGAACTGCTCGTTGAACACGGTGACTTCGCACTGACCGGTGCCATCGTCCAGATTCACGATCAGCATCTTGCCGCGCTGGGTCATCTGCGTGCGCATGGTGGTGATCACGCCCGCGACGAGCTTCTCGCGCCCTTCCTTAAGTTCGCCAATCTTCTGCCGCACGAAGCGCCGCACTTCCGTCTTGTAGGCGTCGAAGAGATGGCCCGACAGGTAGAAGCCGAGTGCGCTCTTCTCTTCCTGCAAACGCTTCTTGTCCGACCACATGGGTTCATCGACGAGATCGTGGCCTTGCTGCGGTTCGTCGCCCATGTCGAAGAGACCGGACTGCATGGCATTGGCCGCGGCTTGATCGGCCGCTTCCATTGCAAGCGGCACCGAGGCGATCAATTGCGCCCGGTTGTCATGGAGCGAATCGAACGCGCCGGCACGGATCAGCGCTTCCACCGTGCGCCGGTTCACCATGCGCCGATCCACCCGCATGCAGAAGTCGAAGAGATCGGTGAACGGCGTTTCTTCCCGCGCGCGCAGGATTTCTTCAATGGCGCTCTGCCCGCTGCCCTTCACCGCGCCAAGGCCATACCGAATGGTTTTCGAACGCGTGCTGTCCGCCTCGGCCACCGGTTCGAACCGGTACGCAGACTGGTTGATATCCGGCGGCAACACGGCCATCTTGTTGACGAGACAATCCTCGAACAGGATCTTGACCTTGTCCGTATCATCCATGGCGAGCGACATATTCGCCGCCATGAATTCGGCAGGATGATGCGCCTTCAGCCATGCGGTGAAATACGCCAGCAACGCGTAAGCGGCCGCGTGAGACTTGTTGAAACCGTAGCCCGCGAACTTCTCCATCAAGTCGAAGATTTCGTCGGCTTTGGTGGCGGTCAGGCCATTCTTCGCCGCGCCCTGCCGGAACAGTTCGCGATGCTCGGCCATTTCCTCGGCCTTCTTCTTACCCATCGCGCGACGCAGCAAGTCGGCGCCACCGAGCGAATATCCGCCGATGATCTGCGCCATCTGCATCACCTGCTCCTGATAGACCATGATGCCGTAGGTCTCTTTCAGGACTGACTCCACACGCGGATCGGGATACTCGACGATCTCGCGGCCGTGCTTACGCGCGCAGAAGCTCGGGATCAGGTCCATTGGACCCGGCCGGTACAACGCCACCAGCGCGATGATGTCTTCGAAACGGTCAGGCTGTGCGTCCTTCAGCATGCCCTGCATGCCGCGGCTTTCCAGCTGGAACACAGCAACCGTATTGGCTTTCTTGAGGATCTGGAACGACGCGGGGTCGTCGAGCGGAACCTGCGACAAATTCCAGTCTTTCTTCGATGGATCCAGCCGGCGGATATACCGCTCGGCCCAGTCGAGAATGGTGAGCGTGGTCAGGCCCAGGAAGTCGAACTTCACCAGACCGACCGCCTCCACGTCGTCCTTGTCGTACTGACTGACCACCCCCCCGTCTTCGCCCTGCGTATAAAGCGGGCAGAAGTCCGTGAGCTTGCCCGGCGCGATCAACACGCCGCCCGCGTGCATGCCGACGTTACGCGTGAGCCCTTCCACGCGCTGCGCGAGTTCGATCAGCTGATGCACTTCGTCTTCGTTGTCAAAGCGTTCCTGCAGCGTGGGCTCTTCCTTCAACGCGTCAGCGATGGTCACGTGCTTGCCCGGCTTGAACGGGATCAGCTTCGCGATGCCGTCAGTGAACATGTAGCCGAGATCGAGCACCCGGCCTATGTCGCGCACAGCCGCTTTCGCCGCCATCGTGCCGAAGGTCGCGATCTGCGATACAGCGTCCGCGCCGTACTTCTGCTTCACGTACTGAATGACGCGGTCACGCCCTTCCTGACAGAAGTCGATGTCGAAGTCAGGCATGGACACACGGTCAGGATTCAGGAAACGTTCGAACAGCAGGTTGTATTTGAGCGGATCAAGGTCGGTAATGAACAGCGCATACGCGACCAGCGAACCCGCGCCCGAGCCACGGCCCGGACCGACCGGCACGCCATTGTTCTTCGCCCACATGATGAAGTCGGCGACGATCAGGAAATAGCCCGGAAAGCCCATGCCAATGATGGTCTTGCACTCGAATTCGAGGCGCGCGTAATACGTCTCGCGCTGCGCTTCGCGCGCGGCTTCATCGGGATAGAGCTGGATCAGCCGCTTCTCGAGACCTTCCTTCGACAAATGCACGAGGTAGTCGTCGAGCGACATGCCGTCGGGCGTTGGGAACAGCGGCAGTTTCGGCTTGCCGAGTTCGAGTTTCAGGTTGCAGCGCTTCGCAATTTCGACCGTGTTGGCAAGCGCCGACGGAATGTCCGCGAACAACGCGCACATTTCCTCTTGCGTGCGGAAATACTGCTCGGTCGTAAACCGTTTCTGACGCCGCGGATTCGCGAGGATATCGCCCTCGGAAATACATACGCGAGCTTCGTGCGCCGTAAAATCGTCCGGCGTCATGAACTGCATTGGGTGGGTAGCGACGACCGGCAGCTTGAGCTTCGCGGCGAGCGCGACGGCCTGTTGAATATAGGTCTCGCCGCCCGGCAGTGCAGCGCGCTGCAATTCAATATAAAACGCGCCCGGAAAAAGCTTGGCCCAGCGTTCGGCGTGACGAACCGCTGCCTGGTCGCTGCCGGCGGCAAACGCCATGCCGATATCGCCGTGCTGCGCACCCGACAACGCGAGCAAGCCCTCGGACAACCCGCTTTCCAGCCACTCGTATTCGACTTCCGCGCGCCCCCGGTATTGATTCGTCAGCCAGGCTTTCGACAGCAGCTCGCACAGGTTGAGGTAACCGCGCTGGTTCTTGACCAGCAACAGCAAACGCGCGGGTTTGTCGCGGTCGGCAGGATTGGTGATCCAGACGTCGCAGCCGGCAATGGGTTTGACACCCTTGCCGCGTGCTTCCTTGTAGAAACGGACGAGGCCGAACGCGTTGCCGAGATCGGTCAGCGCGAGCGCGCCCTGACCGTCCTTGGCAGCGGCTTTAACGACGTCGTCAAGGCGCACGATGCCGTCGGCAATCGAGAATTCGGAGTGAACACGAAGATGGACAAAGCGGGGATCTGACATGAGCGATATTGTACATGCGCCTATTCGCGAATTTCGCCCCGACGGCCGCGTTAGCCGTTCGGCCAGGGCTAATTAATTTGGCCAATAAGTCGGCCAATAAGTCGACCAATAAGCGGAACGAAAACCGGGTTGAAAAAAGTGCCGCATCGGCGCGGGCTCATCAGCCGATCGGTCGACTCGGAAGCACACGCCGTTTGCGGGATAATACGGATTCGATGAACGCCGCCAGGCGCTCGGCGAGACCGCTTTTTCCTCCGGCAACGCCCGTTTTCCAGCACTTTAAGAGCATTTGCGTCATGAGCATTGTCAACCTCTCCGCCTATAAGTTTGTGACCATCGAGAGCGGCGCCGACTGGCGTCCGCTGATTGTCGACCGGTGCACCGCACTCGGCCTGCGCGGCACCATTCTGCTCGCGCCGGAGGGCATCAACCTGTTTGTCGCGGGCGAGCCAGAGCAGATTGGCGCGTTCATGGACTACCTTCGTACCGACCCGCTTTTCGAAGGCAAATTCGCCGATCTCGAGTTCAAGGAAAGCGTGTCGGCCACCCAGCCGTTCGGCAAGATGCTCGTCAAGCTGAAGCGCGAAATCATCACCATGAAGAAGCCGGCCATCCGGCCGGAACTGGGCCGCGCGCCGTCCGTCGGCGCGGCCACGCTCAAGTCGTGGCTGGATCGGGGACATGACGACGAGGGCCGTCCCGTCGTGATGCTGGACACCCGTAACGCGTTCGAGGTCGACGTCGGCACGTTTGACCAGGCGCTTGATTACCGCATCGCGAAATTCAGCGAGTTCCCGGGCGTGATCGAAGCGCATCGCGCGGACCTCGAGGGCAAGACGGTGGTGTCATTCTGTACGGGCGGGATTCGCTGCGAGAAAGCGGCTATCCACATGAAGGAAGTGGGCATCGACCACGTCTACCAGCTCGAGGGCGGCATTCTCAAGTACTTCGAGGAAGTGGGCGGGGCGCATTACCACGGTGAGTGTTTTGTGTTCGATCACCGGACGGCATTGAATGCCGCGCTCGAACCCGCGGCAATTGCGCAGAACGACGAGGATCGAGCGGCGCCAGCCACGGCAAGCAGGGAAGACGAGGCCGCCGATACGGACGAGGCGCATGCCGCGATCACGGCAGACGGCCAGGCGTCGTTCCCGGGCCCGAACAATAGCCGGCACGAAGCGCATGTGGCCGCCTCCGGCGCGCAGGCAGCGGCGCACGACCTTTCGTCGCGCGCCCCGCGCTGATCTGATGGCCGCGTTGCAAGCCAAACCACGGGTCGGCGGGCGGGATGAACCCTGAATCGGGCTATCGGGGCCGCTTTGCGCCCTCACCCACCGGGCCGCTGCACTTTGGCTCGCTGGTGAGCGCATTGGCGAGTTTTCTCGATGCGCGCGCTCATCGGGGAACCTGGCTGATCAGGATCGAAGATGTGGACGGGCCGCGCACCGTGCCGGGCGCAGCCGAGGAAATCCTGGACACACTCGGCCGGTTCGGCATGCATTCCGCCGAACCACCGGTCTGGCAAAGTCAGCGCGAAACGGCATATCAGACAGCCTTCGAGCAGTTGGTGGCGGACGGGTTCGTGTTTCCGTGCGGCTGCACGCGTCGTGAAATAGCCGATTCACTCACGATCGGCCACACCCGCCACGCCCGGCATGCCAGGCTGGCTTACCCGGGAACGTGTCGCGACGGGCTGCATGGCAAACCGCCGCGCGCATGGCGGATGCGCGTCCCGGACGGCGATGCCGCCATTCTGACCTTCGAGGATCGCTGGCAAGGAATGCAGACGCAGGATCTGGCAAGCGAAGTCGGCGACTTCGTGCTCAAGCGGGCGGACGGCGAGTGGGCATATCAACTGGCGGTTGTTGTCGACGACGCGGATGCGCGCATCACGCATATCGTGCGCGGTGCCGATCTGCTGGACTCAACCGCGCGCCAGATTTATTTGCAGCGCTGTCTGGACGTTCCAACGCCTGCCTATCTGCATGTGCCCGTGGTGGTGAACGAGCAAGGCGAAAAACTCAGCAAGCAAACCGGCGCCACGGCGCTTGATACCGGAACGCCGCTGGTTGCGTTGATGCAAGCGGCGCAGCACCTCGGCCTGCACCCGTGCGCGACCGGATCGATCGAAACGTTTTACTCCGACGCAACAGCGCAGTGGGCAAAGCGGTTTACAAGTTCAGGGCGCTGAAAAACAAAAAAGCGGCATCTCTGCCGCTTCATCGTGTTTTCACTTGCACCTCAACCCAGCCGATACCCTCAAGACCCCGAAGGCGTTCTCCGCGGCATGCCCAGGCCGCCGAGCAACGCTGCGAGCGGCTGACGCGGCGTGTTCTTGCGTTCGGCTTCAGCCGCCGCATCGTCTTGCGTCTTTCTTGTCGATGCCGCCGACGGCTCGTACGGCTTCAGGAAGAAATCGTCGATAGGTTGCTGACGCGTATGCGAACGCTCGAACGACGTAGAACGACGACGCGGTTCCTCGCTGCGCGCATGCCGATGTTCACCGCGCTCCGGCCGGCCCGAGCGCTCTTCGCGACGGGGAGCCGCCGACGACTCGCGCCGCACCGGAACATCAACCTTCAGCACCATGACTTCGAGCGGCCGCTTGATCAGTTTTTCGATATCGGCGAGTTGCTTGCGCTCGTTCGGGCTGCACAGCGACAACGCATCACCCGACGCACCCGCACGGCCCGTACGGCCAATCCGGTGAACGTAATCTTCCGCGCTGAACGGCAGGTCGAAGTTGATCACAGCCGGAAGGTCCGTGATGTCGAGACCCCGGGCGGCCACATCGGTTGCGACCAGCGCTTCGATCTCGCCCTTCTTGAATGCGTCGAGCGCTTGCATGCGCTCGCCCTGAGTGCGGTCGCCGTGAATCGCCGTCGCCACAATCCCGTCCTTCTCCAGCACGCGCGCCAACCGGCTCGCGCCAATCTTGCTGTTACAGAACACCAGCACCTGCTTCAGGCCGCGCTCACGAATCAGTTGCGTCACTGCGCCGGATTTATCGCTTTCCGCGACTTCGAAAACGATCTGCCGCACATTCGCGTTCGTGGAGTTGCTGCGCGCGACTTCGATGGTTTGCGGATTGCGCAAATAGGTTGCGGCAAGCTTCTTGATTTCGCCCGAGAACGTAGCCGAGAACAGCAGCGTCTGACGTTCCTTCGGCAGCAGATTCAAGATGCGCTGCAGGTCCGGCAGAAAGCCCATGTCGAGCATCCGGTCGGCTTCGTCGAGAACGAGAATCTGCACCTGGCCGAGATTCAGCGTCTTTTGCTGAACGTGATCAAGCAACCGTCCGGGCGTGGCGATCAGAATTTCAACACCGCGCCGCAGCGCTTCCGATTGCGGGTTCATGTCGACCCCGCCGAACACCACCGTGCTGCGCAACGGCGTGTGCTTGGAATACGCCTGCACGTTCGCGGCAACCTGGTCGGCGAGCTCACGCGTTGGCGTGAGAATCAGCGCGCGTACCGGGTGGCGGGCGGGCGATGCACTCGTGCTGGCCATGGGCAGAAGACGCTGGATGATCGGCAGCGAAAAGCTCGCCGTCTTGCCCGTGCCGGTTTGCGCGGCGCCCATCACGTCGCGGCCGGCCAGCACCACGGGGATAGCCTGCGCCTGGATGGGCGTGGGGATCGTGTAGCCGGAATCGACCACCGCTCGCAGGATGTCGGAAGACAGGCCGAACTGGTCGAACGTGGGCACGGGACCAGGCACGGCTGATTCAGTGGCGCCCAACTCGAGCGCGGCAGCAGGCATGGCAAGACCTGCCTGAACCTCAGTGCTGGAATCAGCCCCGGGTGCGGCGTCAGATGATGAAGCGGCGGACGGGTTCGTGGCGACGGAATCGGACATGGTGACTTTGGTGGCTTTCGCTTTCGCTAAAAATGCGCCGGAGCGGCGCGCGAGCGGTCATTCCACCGCTCATGGACATCGGATGAAGAAGAACCGCGTGTTTCGTCGATGCAACCGGCAAACGACGATCAACGCGCGGACTTCAGACCCGCAGGGTGTCGATCGCTGCGAATCATCGCTTAGGTCCGGTCTGACGCAACCGGACGGCGTAGTACATATATGGCGTAGTACGTATGGCTGGTACAAAGCGGGTGCTAATGGCTAAGTACGGTGGCAAGTACTGCAGCTGCGTGGCCATGACGGCAACCGCCGCGGGCATGAAAAAAACTTGGCAAGCGATATGAAAGAACACCGGCCTGCCAGCCCAACGACTCGGCTTCCAGTCCCGCCGGTTGAGGCGTTCGGACTACGGGAAAGCCGGCTATTGTAGCACTCCCCCGCTTGCCAGCACGTTGATCGGCGACGCGCCTTCAACCGGCGACGCGGCCCGGAAGCCCGGCCAGACGGACCTCGGCGCCGCGCGCCGCCGTTGCTATAACAGCCTATTTCGCTTTCTGCGCCGGTTTCGGTGCCGGTTTCGGTGCATCTCTCACGACCATCAGACGCAACTCCGTCATGTCCTCGATCGCGTATTTCACGCCTTCCCGGCCCAGCCCGGAGTCCTTGACACCGCCGTAGGGCATGTTATCAACGCGAAATGACGGTACGTCATTGATCACCACGCCACCCACTTCCAGCTCGTCCCACGCAAGATTCACGTTCGTGAGGCTGTCCGTGAATACGCCGGCCTGAAGGCCAAAGTCGCTGTCATTGACCGTTTCGAGAGCGTGGCCGAAGTCTGTGAACTTTTCGAGAATGGCGACCGGTCCGAACGCTTCCTTCCGGTACAGATCCTGGTCAGGCTTGACGCCTTCCAGCAATGTTGCTTCGAACATTGCGCCGTCGACCTTACCGCCCGCAATGATTTTCGCGCCGCTCTTCACGGCGCTTTCCATCCACCCGGCCAGCCGGTTGGACTCGGATTCCGAGATCATCGGGCCGACGAAGGTCTTTTCATCCTTCGGATCGCCCATTTTCAGCGACTTCGTTTTCGCGATGAGTTTTTCGCGCAACGCGTCGTAGATATCGGCGTGAATCAGAATCCGTTGCACGCCGATGCAACTTTGCCCCGACTGATAGAACGCGCCGAACGCCAGCCGGTCCACGACGTAATCCAGCCGGTTGGCCTGATCGCGATCGACGATCGCCGCCGCATTGCCGCCCAGTTCGAGGACCACCTTCTTCTTGCCCGCTTTTTTCTTCAGTTCCCAGCCGACCGCGGGCGAGCCGGTGAACGACAGCAGACGGAATCGATCGTCAGTGGTGAAAAGATCCGCACCATCACGATGCGCCGGAAGAATCGAGAATGCGCCTTTCGGCAGATCGGTTTCGGCGAGAATTTCGCCCATGATGAGAGCCCCGACGGGCGTGCGGCTCGCGGGTTTCAGCACGAACGGGCAGCCCGCCGCGATGGCCGGCGCAACCTTGTGCGCCGTGAGGTTCAGCGGAAAATTGAACGGTGAGATGAACGAGCACGGACCAATCGGCACGCGTTTGTAATAGCCGTGGTAACCGGCTGCACGGGGCGCGATCTCCAGGTTGATCATGCCGCCGTCAATACGCACCGATTCCTCAGCCGCGACCCGGAAGGTATCGATCAGCCGAGTGACCTCACCCTTCGAATCGTTGATCGGCTTGCCCGCTTCAATGCACAGCGCCTCGGCGAGTTCGTCGAAACGCTCGCGGAAACGCTTCACGCAATGATCGAGCACCGCTTGCCGCTGATACGGCTTGAATTCGCGCATCGCGCGCTGGGCGGCAACCGCATGGCCAATGGCGGCATCGATCGCCTTCGCGTCGGCCATCGCCACACGGGTGGCCACTTCGCCACTGAATTTATCGGTGACTTCCAGGTCCGTGTTCGCCGCGACGGGTTCGTTTGCCAGGTAATACGGATAGGTTTTCTTCAGCATGTCAGCCTCTGCTTAGCCTCTGAGTCAAGTCTAAAGTTGTGCGCTGAGCCGTTTGATCTCGCGGTTCAACACGCGCTCGTTGTCCGAATAGTCAATCGGCACATCGATCAGATGCACGCCCGGCGTCGCAAAACATTCGCGAATCAAAGGCGCGAGTGCCGCCGCCGAGTCCACCCGGTGCCCTATCGCCCCGTAACTTTGCGCATAGGCGACAAAGTCGGGGTTCTGCAGCGTCATGCCGAAATCCGGGAAATTCATGTTTTCCTGCTTCCAGCGGATCATGCCGAACGCATCGTCGCGCAGAAGGAGGATCACCAGATTCAGCTTGAGTCGTACGGCCGTCTCCAGTTCCTGCGAATTCATCATGAAACCGCCGTCGCCGCAGACCGCCATCACGTTCCGGTCCGGATGCACGATCTTGCTTGCAATAGCAGACGGCAGGCCCGCTCCCATCGAAGCAAGCGCGTTGTCCAGAAGAATGGAATTCGGTTCGTGCGCCCGGTAATAACGGGCGAACCAGATCTTGTACATGCCGTTGTCGAGGCAAATGATCCCGTCCTTCGGCATGGTGTCGTACACATCCTTCACGATCCGCACGGGATACAGCGGGAAACGGTCGT
The DNA here is from genome assembly GCF_001544555.2 of Caballeronia udeis. Classification (GTDB taxonomy): domain Bacteria; phylum Pseudomonadota; class Gammaproteobacteria; order Burkholderiales; family Burkholderiaceae; genus Caballeronia; species Caballeronia udeis. Next base: position 107,110 of record NZ_FCOK02000027.1, read on the forward strand.
CGTTCTGGCCCTTCGCGAGCTGCGCGTCGAAATGTTCCTTGATCATCTTGAAGCGCGAGAAATCCCAGTTTTGCTCGCTCTTTTTCAACAGTTCCTTCATCTGCCATATAGCGTTCGCGATATCCCCGACCACTTCGATCTGCGGGAAATACACCGGATCGACCTGGGCGCCCAGGAAATTGACGTGGATCACGGTCTTTTCGCCCGCGTCGCCGCTGCGCATGAAAAACGGCGGTTTTTCGATCACGTCATGGCCGATATTGATGATGCAATCGGCGTGATCGATCGCGCGATGCACGAAGTCGCCATCGGAAAGCGTGGCGTTGCCCAGCCACATGGGATGCGATTCGTCGATCACGCCCTTGCCCATCTGCGTGGTGAAGAACGGGATACCGATCTGGTCGACGAACTCGCGCAGCATCTTGGTGGTGGTCTTGCGATTTCCGCCCGCGCCGATCATCAGCAGCGGATATTTCGCCTCGCGGATCGCCTCGACGGCACGTTCCACAGCCTTTTCCTCCGCTATCGGACGGCGGCTGAAACTCTTCGGGATCGGCGCGCCGTCGCCCTCTTCGTGCGCCACGTCTTCCGGCAATTCGAGGTGCACCGCGCCCGGGCGCTCCTCTTCGGCACGCCGGAACGCCTCACGCACGGACGCCGGAATATTGCCGATAGACACCATCGAACGCGTGTATTTGGTGAGCGGCTCCATCATCCGCACGACATCGACAATCTGGAAACTGCCCTGTTTGCTCGATTTGATCGGCTTCTGGCCAGTGACCATCAGCATGGGCATGCCGCCGAGCTGCGCGTACGCGGCGGCGGTCACGAAATTGGTCGCGCCGGGCCCGAGCGTCGCCAGGCATACGCCGGTCTTGCCCGTCAGGCGGCCGTAGGTCGCGGCCATGAAACCCGCGGCCTGTTCGTGGCGGGTCAGGACCAGCTTGATTTTGGAGCGGCGCAGCGACTCGAGGAGATCGAGATTTTCCTCGCCGGGAATGCCAAACACGTATTCGACTTTTTCTGCTTCGAGGGCTTTGACAAACAGATCCGATGCTTTCATGGGGAGTCTCGCTTGGGGACGCGTGCACGGTAAATGTCGTGCAAAAGACGGAAATGAAATGGACCGGGTGTTGCGAAATAAGGCCGCGCGGCACCCGCCCGTCCGTTTATGGTCAGTTGACCTGCACGCGGTTTCCGCGTGCGAATACAACCTTACTCCGGATAGCCATTTGATGTCGCGGACGACGAGGCGGTTTAGGTTAACCGGGGCCTCAGCCTTCAAACCTTACGCGTGTCCGGGTTCGAGGTCAGGGAAGGACCGGACGCACAATGCAAAGAGCCCGTTCCGACTTGAATCGGAACGGGCTCTTTATCATCATGCGGTCGAACAGGTCTCTAGTACAACATCCCGTAAATAGGTTTAATAATTATCTGGCTGCAAATAAGGCTCCAGGAGCGTAACGACGAGTTGA
>NZ_FCOK02000028.1 GCF_001544555.2 Caballeronia udeis
GCCGCTACAGTTCGACAGAGCCGACTTTTATCCCTGTTCCACCAACCACACAAGGTGCAGTATGAAGCGTAAGCCTTGTCCTGCGGATGATAGGGACGCGCCGGCAGAATCGAGGTGCCGTAGTGGCGCGCGAAGTCGAGCACCGTGTCGTTGCTGCGCGGTTCGTATCGGTTAGCGTCCGAGATCAGCGCACGTGGGTTGTCGGGCACGATGAGCTGGGTCACGCCGCCGTAAAAGCTCAGCGCGCGCGCCGTTGATTCAAGCCAGTCAGCCATGGTCTCGCGCGGCGTGGCACAGGCAAAGGTGTAGCTGGAGGCACCCATCGCGGCGACGAAGATGTGAGCCCGACTGCCGTCGGTCAATGCGATGGTAGGACCAGCGTAGTCGATGAACAGCTTCTCGCCCGCGCGATGAATCTGCCGCATCGAACGCTTGAGCTGCCTGGCGAAGCGCCGATAGTTATCGCAGAACTGGGAATAGGCGTAGGTCTGGCGGTCCGCGTGCTCGGCCCGGTATTCCTCCCACAGCAGCATCAGCGTCATGCCTTTGCGGCGCAACTCCTGGTGGAGGCGGCCATAGTCCGGTTGGACATGATTACGTGGTTTCTGAGGCGCGACCAACAGTCGCCGCTCGAGCGTGATCTCGTCAGCATCTTGCACCGCCGCCCAGTCCAAGCCCGCCGCCGCGGCGAGCCCCACATACTTGGTGACAACGCCTTTGGAGATGCCCAGCGCGCCGGCAATCTGCTCGTGCGAAAGTTTGGCGTCCAGCTTCAAACGCAATACGTCTCTTATCTTACGCATATTGATCCTTGGTGCGGGCACGCTGTCTCCAGACGAAAAAGCTGGAAGCGTACCCACTCAGTTGCTCATATGCGTAACATCATTCCTGCGCCGTACAACGTCGTTCCGGCATCGTGACCGATGATTCCGGCATCGTGACCAGTGATTCCGGAAGTCCTCCGAAATCGGTCACGTTCGCCCGGAATGGGCGGTCACGATGAACCAGAATGGCCGGTCACGTTCGTCCGGAATCGTCGGTCACGATGCTCCGGAATACCCAAATATACGCGTGCCGGTCATCGCGGCCATCGAGGGGCGTGCACATATCCACTCGGAGTATATTCTGCTGTCCAACGTCATAGTGGCAGCGGAAGGCGCATCCTTTCATGACATGGGCCACTATGCTGCGGGTGTCGTGCCTGGCGACGGTATCTTTACCACCTGGAGCTATCGCGCAGGAGCGGGGCGGGCGGAAGCTTTCCTGCTCAACGCGCAGCCTGTTACGGCGGCTGTCGCACGCGAGTGGGGAGTGGTTGCAGAGGTCGTGCCAGACGGTCAGGCGCTTGGCCGCGCACAGGAACTGGCGAGGCAGTATTTGAAAGCGCCCGAAGTGGCACGCCGCAACACGCGGGTACACTTTATTTGGCCCTTGAAGCAACGCATCGTGCAGGAAGTCGGCTATGGGTTGTCGCTCGAAGGCGCCTCCGCAGCCGCCCTTATGAAAGCAACGCAGGCGAAGAGCTGACTGCTACGAGCAGCACCTCTCGATTTGTGGAAATCCGGGAAAGCGAGTGCGTTGTCGGGTACCGTTGTGGCGCACTTGCTCAGGCCCGAGATCGATCCCAACCGCGGCTTCGCACCGCAACTGGGCGAATTCTACATCGACGGATGGCACGTTGGCCTTTGGGGATCAATGGAACGGTAACTGTACTTAAGCACTGCCAACCGGTTTCTGCCCTGGCGCAAGGCGTCCCGGTGGCGCATTTTTCACGGCGTCGATGAGCCGGCGCGTGACCTGCACCTCAGCGTCAGCTTGCGCGGCCCGCCGCTGCGCGTCCCGTTGCTGCGATCGGGTGTGCATCAGGGCATCGAGGGTGGTCAGATGCTGCTGTGCGACGTTTTCTGTTTTCTGCTGCGATAGTCTGAGTTCGGTTCGCAGGGAAGCAAGCGCCTCAGCGCGCTGTACTGCTGCGTCCTTCAGTTCGACCCTGACCGTCTGGAGTTCCGTGCGCAGTTCTTCGAGCTGCTTCTCGCTTTTCGTGTCCTGACCCGAGTGCGCTGGTCGCCGGTTTCGTCGAGTTGCCGGCGGATTTCCTGCAGGCGGGCTTCGGTCGCCGCGTGAGCCTCTCGTTGCGTGCCGAGGCGCGTCACCAGGCACAGGAAGCCGAAGCGGTACGCGACCGGGACGCCGCCGAACTCAAGGTCGTCAGGCAGTCCGCGGCGGTGGCGCAGGTCGCACTCGAAGCAACACTCACCGTACTATCGCAATACATCCTCAACACAGCTCTGGTTCGGCTTGTCGACGCTCGTGGCATCGAGCATTGATCGGAGCCTTGCCCCGATCAGTGTCTTGGCCTCGTCGATAATATCGTCGATAAGTGCCTTCACAGTCGGAACATCATGAATCAAGCCAGCAACCATGCCGCAGCTCCAGGCGCCGGAATCCAGCAAGCCGTCGCGCATGACTTTAGAATAAACACCGGCCACCTGGTCAATGATGTCTTCGATACGCAGAGTATTTCCCTTCTCGCGCTCGATCTCCAAAAGACGTTCCACACCTGCATTGTTGAGCACGCGCTCAGTATTTCTCAGGCCGCGCATGATCAGCCGCGTGTCCAACTCGGTTGAGTTAACAATCGCCCTTTTTACGTTCTGATGAACCGGTGCTTCTTGCGTAGCAACGAACCGAGTGCCCATGCTGATGCCCTCAGAGCCCAGCGCGAGTGCCGCCACCAGACTGCGCCCGTTAGCCATGCCACCCGAAGCAATAGTTGGAATAGCTAGCTCGTCAGCCGCACGTGGCAGCAAGATCATATTCGGAACATCGTCCTCTCCTGGATGGCCACCGCATTCGAAGCCATCCACAGTGACAGCATCGCATCCTATCTGCTGTGCTTTAAGGGCATGCCGTATTGACGTGCACTTGTGAAAAACCTTGATGCCCGCGTCTTTGAGACTACCCATGTAGGGCTCTGGATTGCGACCCGCCGTCTCGACGATGCGCACGCCACCCTGTTTGATAGCATCAATGTACTCAGGATAGGGAGGGGTCGAGAACGTGGGAAGGAATGTGAGATTCACGCCAAACGGTTGATCGGTCATTTCCCTGCACCGTGCAATTTCCTTTGCAAGTAGTTCCGGCGTCTTTTGTGTCAGGGCAGTGATAATGCCCAAGCCGCCTGCGTTGGAAACCGCAGAGGCCAGTTCTGCGAGGCCGACGTAATGCATCCCTCCCTGTATGATGGGATATTTAATCTGGAAAAGTTCGGTTATACGTGTCTGCATGCTGGCTCCTCATATCCTTTGAGTTTCTCTATCGTTAATCCGGGGTGAGAGGGGTGACCGTAGCCGGCACATATCGCGCCCCAGCGGCAAGATACTGATCGAGTAGCCAAATGCGGTCCCCGCCCCAAAAAAGTTCGTTTCCTGCTGCGAATGTCGGGGAGCCAAACACCCCCCGGGAGACTGCAGCTTGAGTCGCCTCGTTGACAGCGCTACGTGATTCTTTCGATTCAATGGTTTCTCGAAAGCATTGCTTGTCGATACCCACCGCCTTCTGCGCGACATCGAACAAGATATCCCTGTCCCCGAGGTTCCGCCCCTCACCCCAACGTGCACTCAACAACGCCTTCGCCAGCGCCGGTCGCTTTTCAAGCGGTTGCGTGTACATCAACTGATGAGCGGGTACAGGGTCAAACATGGAGAAATCATCGGTAAGCGGCAGTCCTAATACTTTTGCCATTCGTGATGCGTCATGACGGGCATAGGGGCCTTTGAGCGGCGTATCAAGCAGCGGCTTCAGCCCCATTACCTTCACTACCACAACGCCAAGCCGGAAGGGTAGCCATTGAAGTTTTTTACCGTGACGCTCTGCCAAGACCTCAATCTCATTCGATGCGAGGTACGCGTAGGGCGAGACGAAATCAAAATAGAATGCGATCGAATCCATGGTTTCATCGGGAAAATTGAGCGTCTTGCCCGTATCCTGTGACCCCGGCGGAGTTTGAAATAGTCCGCCCCAAGAGGTTGCTCTCACCAGGGCGTAACTGACAAATTACGGGGCACCGTTCAGTGACTTGTCCGCACGAACTTCTTTAAGGAGTTGCTCACGCAGAACATATTTCTGGATCTTTCCCGATGCAGTCTGAGGGAACTCATCCACGAAACGCCAGACCCGTGGCGTCTTGTATGTTGCGAGACGCGTTCGACAAAAGCTCGTGAGTTCGCTCTCTCCTTCGGCATGTCCGGCTCCGAGCTGGACGAAGGCCGCGATGATTTCACCCCATTCGGCGTCGGGCAACCCGACCACGCAAGCGCCTGAAACAGCAGGATGGCTAAGCAAAACCTCCTCGATTTCGCGCGGATATACGTTTTCGCCACCGCGAATGATCATCTCCTTCATTCTTCCCTGAATGGTGAGATAGCCATCGTTTGCCATCGAACCCAAATCGCCCGTCCGAAGCCATCCGTCGTCGGTCAGCGCCTGTCGCGTTGCTTCCGCATTATCGAAGTAGCCCTTGGTTACGCAATTTCCCCGAGTCCAAATTTCACCCAATGTGCAGATCGGCACAGTTTCGCCGCTTTGCGGATTGGCCACTTTGACTTCGACTTGTGGCATGGGCCGCCCGACAGTCAACGCCCAACCCGATCGAGACTCGTTCTCGCGCGTATGAGTGATATATGGCGAGGCTTCCGTTTGCCCGAATCCAATGCCCACCCTGATGCGAAGGGTATTCTCGATCCTCTGTACAAGCTCCGGCGGGACAGGCGCGCCGCCGAGCGTTGCGAGTCTCCAGGAACTCAAGTCGAAGGCGGTCAACTCTGGGTACTCGAGAATGCGAACTAGCATGGTTGGAACTGCGGACATCAATGTACCGCGCTCCGATTCAATCAGATTCAACATCAACGCCGGATCGAACGTCGGCGGAAGCACATGAGTTCCTCCCGTCTGCAATGCTCCCAAAGTCACGAGACCGCACCCGGCAGTATGAAACATGGGCATGGGATTGACCCATGTGTCGCCTTTACGCGCACCGATAACTTGCGCATAGATTCGCCCATTGTTTGCCAACCCCCGATGGGTTAGAAGCGCGCCTTTGGGAAAGCCTGTGGTGCCAGATGTGTATTGAATTTGGGCTATATCGCCAGGTTCAACACGTGGCAACGTGGCGACCCCTGACGAACCTTCAACAAAATCTCCCCAACTTTTCAGCGAAATGATTTCCCGCAAGAGTGGCAGTTCAGGTTTGACTTCCTCCAAGACCGCCGAGAGTTTCCTTCCGCGATACTCGGGTTCTACGATAATTCCGCAGGCCCGTGACTGCTTGAGGACATGCGTGAGCTCCGAAGCGAGATACGCCGGGTTCACAGTGACAAGCGTAATACCCGCGAGTGCTGCACCCAGTTCGATTTGCACCCATTCCGGGCGGTTCGATGCCCATACCGCGACATGCTCGCCCGGGCGAAAGCAACTCAGAAGTGCGCCCGCTACTTTGCGTGATTGCGTCAGCAGTTCGCCATAGGTCCAGCGACGCCTGTCGGTTCCGCTTACACCCTCAACCAGCGCGACTTCATTTTTCCAACGCTCTGCTGCATTTGTGAGCGCGTCCCCAATGCTGATCTCCAGGAATGGCTCGGTTTGGTTTGCGGGCCAGTACGCCAGGTTCTGTGAAGCGGCATGTTCCATGTGACTTATGTCTCCGTCTGTCTACTCCGTCTATCTATGCACCAGGCGCAAGATAAATGTAATGTTTCGCGGTGCTGTATATCGCCCGCGAGGTCGCAACTTGATTACGTCCCTATCATAAGCGGCGCACTTTCGTGCTTCTATTCGGATTTCGGTGCCCCGATTTCGGTCCGCCACGACGCCTTTCTTCCAGGGTGCCCGCGTGACTTACTGGGCGCCTACTCGGATATCCCATGTCCCGAAGTTTCAGGACACGCGCATAAGGCTAAAATGGATAGGGCGCAGGTCGCGCCTGGTGGTGGCCGTCGAGAACATTGTTGCCGAGGAGGAAGAGGTGCCTGTCAAAGGTCGGAAATTTGGCGCGAATGCACAGATTGCCGTGCGCCGCAGGCCGAGGCAAGGACGGTCCCTGATGACTGTTGACGCCATTCTCGAGGCGGCTCAACAGCTTTTGATAAGAGATGGATTTGAAGCCACGAGCACGACTCGCATTGCCGAAGCAGCGGGTGTCAGTGTTGGTTCACTTTATGAATACTTCACCAGCAAGGAAGCCCTTGTCGCGAAGCTGATCAAACGCCATTGTGACAACCTGCTTGACACGTACGCCGGAGCTTTCAAAGAGGTGGAGGGCAAGGGGATAGCGTCATTGGTCGACGCGTGGATCGATACAAGTGTGGACGCGTATGCAAAAGATCTTGCCCTGCATCGCGTTCTTCTCGATCAGATGGGCAAGGTGAGCAAGACGCAGCACCTGAGAAGCGTTTCTCTCGCTATTGCTGACCTTCTCGAAAGCGCGCTTCGCAAATGCGGGGAGCCGGTACCCAGGCCGGACCTACGCCTCGCGGCTTTTGTCATTGAGTCATCCGGAGAAGCCCTTTTACATAGGGCCATTCTTTACGGAGACAATCTCCTAAACGATGAGTTGCTGCGCGAGTGGAAACTCATGACCCGCCTTTATCTTGCGAGTGCGGACGGTTTGCCCTCGCAGGCGTGACAGAATCGGGATCCCTTTCAGCGGTGCCACAACCGACGCTCCTAAGCGCGTGCAGCCAGCTTTTCGCCGCCATCCCCGTAGTTATTATGACCTTCGATCGGATCGCGATTCGGATTCTCCGACGCCAGGCAAGTCGGGGATGGCAGGGTGGTATTGGGACAGTTGGCGGCCACCTCTGGTCGTCCGGCGTCGCCGGGTCTGAGGGGATTGCATTTCTCGCAATTGATACGACGCGATTCGCTGTGCGGCGGCGCTCTTTCTATTGGCTGGTTGCCGAAGCGGACCCCGGTGCCTGCCCTGCGCTCGGTGCAGGCACCCCTGTAGTTTTGGGCGTTTCGTCGTTACCCGTACCCGACCGGTTACAGCCGCCCACGCCAGCTCCCAGGATGGCAACCGCGCTTACCAACAAGACACTTCGAAGGATCGACTTCATGGCCGCCCCCTGAAATAGCCGCGATACGGTCATCTAAGCAATGCTCGTGCCGCTTCCATCTCCAGAATCCATTTCGGTCCGGCTTGGCTCACCAATGTCTTCGAAACGGTCATGCGGTGAATGCCGAGTCGCGCCCTTCAGGTCAACGCCGCCGGCAGTTGGCCCCGCAGCGGCCCCACAGTGTTGTTAATACGGCTTCTTTATGCCGCTGGCTGAGGCGGGCGCGTCCATCGTCCCCGTATTGGTTTTCGGCTGCGCACTGCCCGACGACATTTCCGTTGTGCTCGAACCCGGCGTCCCGGACGTTGAATCGGTAGTGACGTTTCCATTTGACTTCGTTATGCCAGTTCCACCCTGTCCAGTGCCGTTGCTTCCCGTAGTGCCGCCCGCGCCGCCCGTACCCGCTCCACCACCCGCACCCTGTGCGTAAGCGGCACCGTAGACTCCAAAAATTAACGCTGAAACCAATAATCCCAATGTGGGAACTCGCATGGCAGTCTCCTTTACCCATGACCCGGGAGTGGCGCAACAGGCACAACCCGTGGCAAATCCATCGCAATCGCTATGCCACCGCGACCCAAAGTGTGTGGCTCCCGCGCCAGGGTCCGGACGACTCCTGTCAACGCTCGTCGCTTCTAAAGCCTCGACGATGGGTTGGCGCTCGTGCGCGCCGATGACGAAAAAAGCCATCATCGATCTGCGGGCGCACTGCAACATTGGCTATTGAGCACGCGAACATTCGGATCATCCGATGCATCGACGAGAACGCGTAGTATCAATAGCAAGGCCTGCAAGACCGGAAACCTCGGTTCCGCAACCGCGTGCTGGCGGCTGACGCGACCCCTTTACGGAGACAAACACCATGGAAACAGACGACGTTGATGCCAGCGGTCTTACGTCCCAGGAACGTGGTTGGCTGGCCAAAGCACATCGCAACGACATCAATGGCTGGATCCACTTGCACATCGAGGGCGAACCCTTCGAACGAGGCTTTCAGCACGGTTACCTGACCGCCGCGGAGTACGCCGACGCCGTGCGCGTCTATCGGCAAATGACTTACATCTCGATGGGGGTGACGTACGACTTCTTCGTCGAAAATGCAGCAGGGTACCACCTGCCAATCATCGGGCAAGTGGCACCGGAACTGCTCGAAGAGATGCGCGGCATCGCGGCCGGCTACACGAGAGCCGGCGTACCCACGACGATAGAAGAGATCGTGGGCTGGAACGCATATGAAGAGATGAGTGGTTATTGGTGGCCGACGGTCGCCGCCGAGTACGCATCGAGCAGTACGAGTACCGGTGCGATGGCCAAGAGCCACTGCAGCGCCTTCATCGCCACCGGTTCGGCGACGCGTGACGGTGCGATCGTGCTGGGCCACCAATCGTTCACCGAGTTCTGGAACGGGCAATTCATGAACGTGATTCTGGACATCACACCAGAATCGGGACAACGAATGGTGATGCAGACGAGCCCCGGCTGGATTGCAAGCATGACCGACTTCTGGATAACCGGCGCCGGACTGGTGGTAGCGGAGACCACCATTGTCGGCTATTTCGGCTACGACGTAACCAAGGTGCCCGAATATGTGCGGGCGCGCAAAGCTTGCCAGTACGCGCAGGACATCGATAGCTGGGTTCAATTCCTTGACGCCGGAAACAACGGCGGCTACGCCAACATGTGGCTGATCGGGGACATCCGCCGCAACGAGATTGCCCGCTACGAGCAGGGGCTGCGCTACCAGAGCTTCAATAAGAAGAAGGACGGTTGGTACTTCGGCGACAACGTCGCTGAAGACCCGCGCATTCGCAATCTGGAGTGCAGCGATACCGGGTACAACGATATCAGGCAGCAGACCGGCGCACGGCGAACGCGCTGGCCCCAGTTGCTGGCGCAGCATGCCGGAGCGATCGACCTTGCTGCGGGGCAGAGCATCCTGGCCGACGACTTCGATGTCTATCTCATGTGTGCCAATCCTTCCTCTCGGACGATCTGCGCTCACTATGACGCGGACCCCATGTTTTACGTGAGCGATCCGAACGCCGTGTGGAACATCCCTTACTTTCCCGGCGGTTCGGTTGACGGGAAGGTGACGTCGGCGGCCCTGGCCAAGACCCTGGGCCTGAGTGCGCGTTTTGGGCGTGCCGATGGGGCGCGTTTTGATGCCGAGGAATTTCTGAAGCAACACCCACAGTGGAGCTGGCAGCAGGGCTACCTGAAGAGCCGGCCATCCCAACCATGGACCGTGTTCGATGGCCACTGAAGGCCCACACGCCAATTTGCGTAACGTAATGCTTCGGGGCAGGCGCAACGCTGGTGCGCGGCCGGGTATGTAACCTGATTGTCGGCATCGGAATTGAGATACAGATCCGCGCTCAGGAACAGACCACCCCTGGCGTACCGGCAAAATCGATTGCTGCACGGTACCACTGCAGGCCGGTTCAAAACTGCGATGCCGCAAAAGGGCGTTCTCACGTTGCCGAGGTGGTCACGTAAATCGAGAGATGAAAGATTCCAAATCACACGCGGCTGACCTGAACAGCACCGGTAGCGCAAGCAAACCCGTGCCGATGATTCCGAGGCTAAAGAGCAGAAATGCGAATTTTTCTGCAATGGGCTTGAGCACGAGCGCTGCTTGGGAGCATGCCTGGATATTTGTAACGCCATGAGCGCTTGGCGTCGCCGCTGCGGACAGAATAATAAAGAGGGCAACCAGGTTCGAGAAATGCAGCGCGAAGCAATCGCCCGCGTGCCTTCGGTTGCTTTTGTCAGTGGTAGCAAGAGCCTTCGACGACACTAGCCGGTGGATCGGCGCTGATCGTGGAACCCGTGGGAAATCTCCGATCCGGCAATCGTCTCACTTTCGGTCTTATCAGGTCCTGTCGGGTGCGTTCGAAGTTCGTGTGCGCAGAGTAAGCGGTATAGCGTGACCCGCGATATGTCCAGTTCCCGCGCAGCATCGATCAGACGGCCGCTGTTGCGCAATAGTGCGAGTTCGATGGTGCGTCGCTCCGCCGCCTGTCGAGCCTCAGCGAGTGAGACGGGCTCGACTTCTACATAGTCACTCAGTTCAAGATCGCCGGCCGTGATCTGCCGGCCCTCCGACATCACGATCGCGCGCCGCACGCGATTGAGCAACTCCCGCACGTTACCTGGCCATCCATAGTTGTAAATCGCGACAGTCGCGTCGGGTGCAAAGCCTCGCAGACGCCGGCTTGCATCCTTTTTGAAGCGATCAAGCATGTGCTTCGCCAGCAACTCGATGTCGGTGCCCCGCGCACGCAGCGGTGGTTCATCAAGTTGCAGCACGCACAAACGGTGATACAGATCGGCACGGAAACGGCCCTCCATCATCGCTCTGTCCATAGCGACGTGAGTCGCAGAAATGATGCGTACGTCCACTGGCGCTGACCCATGCCCGCCGAGCCGTTCAACTTTGTGTTCCTGCAAAAAGCGCAACAGGCTTGCCTGGCTTTCGAGCGGCAGGTCACCGATTTCATCGAGGAACAGGGTGCCGCCGTTAGCTGCCTCCACCCGGCCGATCTTGCGTTGATTCGCGCCGGTAAACGCACCGCGCTCATAACCGAACAGCTCCGATTGCAACAGGTGAGCGGGTATGGCGCCGCAATTGATAGCGACGAACGGCTGGTCGCGCCGCGCAGAGCGTTCGTGAATGGCGAGCGCGGTCAGTTCCTTGCCGGTACCCGACTCCCCGGAGATAAACACGGGCGCGTCGGTCATGGCGACCTTGTGAATGGAGCGGAACAACGCGAGCATGGCGTCGCACGAACCGACCATTTCGCCTTCGGCGCTGCCTGTGTGAGGGTGGTTCGACGCATGCTCGTGCAGGGACGCCATGCCATAAGCGTGACCCACGGCATTGATGATACGTTCGTCCGAACTGGGCAGGGTGACGTAATCGAAGCAATAGTCGCGAATCAACCGGCGGACAATTGCATCTTCGAGTTGTCGTGCGTCAACAGTCGCGACCCAGCCCGCGTCAGTTCGAATAAGTATGTCTTCGATTGCGGCGAAATCTTTCGGAAGCTGACATGTTGAGAGATCGAGCAAACCAGCCAGCGTACAGGCATTCCACGGAGCCTGGATTCGGGTCTGCTGCGGCTTTACCGGCGTAATCTCCCAGTTTCGTCCTTCGAATTTAGATGTCAGCGACCTCGACGGATCGCTACATACGTAGATCAGTTTGCGGGGCAGAGCCATACAAGCTCGGTGATCATCCATCACATCAAAGTTCAATTGCGCCATATCGAGAATTATGGCGCACAAAAAAGGTGGCAGAGCGGAGGAACCAGAGCTCATGAAACTTTTCAATCAGAGCACTGCTTTGTATCGGGAGAACTTGAGAAAGCATTTCCCGCTGTTGACCATCGATGCCGGTAGTTCGTACCTCTCAGTGCAGCTTTGCTCGCCTCCAAAGCACTCGCCGTTGTCCTCTCGACAAAGTCAGAATGGACAGGTTTTTGTTATGAGGTCCCGGTGTCTCAGCACGTTCACGGCTCTGACGAGAGGCATTGCGATAAGCAATAGACTCAGCCAAACGACTTGAATGTATGGCCTGAAAATAAACGACGCGGGCACTTGGCAGTACGTCGAGAATTAATTTGCCGAGATGTCTTGATGCGCAGATACAACAAGTTGAATTGTTCTGGCTTATCCTAATTCTTACCTAAGTCGACCGTGACAGATCAATCGTAGGTGGCCGCAGCATCGCACGCATGGCGCATGCATCACGCCCGTGCAAATTGGTCATCACCGTATTACATCGGCTTTTGAGCCGGATCCGGGAGACAATAAACTGGGACCCGAGGGTATTCGCAATTCGCCTTGTTAGCGGAAGATCTTGGTCTTTTTGGGCCTGCGAGCTTACCGGTAGATCATGTCCGCACGCCGGTTCTGCGCCCACGATGCTTCGTCGTGACCCAAAGCGACGGGCTTTTCTTTTCCGAAGCTAACCGCTTCCAGTTGCGAGTCAGGCACGCCAAGGGTCTCGAGATCGTGAAGTACGGCTTCCGAGCGCCTTTCACCCAGCGCAAGATTGTATTCGCTTGTTCCGCGCTCGTCGGTGTTGCCTTGAATCAGGACATGCCGGTCCGGGTGTGCCATAAGATATTTCGCATGGGCCTCAAGCAGCGGTTGATAGTCGCTCTTGACGGTATAGCTGTCGAAATCGAAGTAGACGCTCCGCTTCGCGAGTGGCCCATTGGGATCGTTGAGCTCGTCGACGCTCAGAGGTGCGACGTTTGCTGGCGGGCTGTTTGCAGAGCTTCCCTGGGAGGTGCCTCCCTGTTGATTCAGCTTTGCACCCGAATGACACCCGGCAAGCACGCTCGCCATCAGCATGGCAGCACAGAATCCGATCTTGGTCATGATAGGTCTCCTCCGATTGGAGGTAAAAACGCACCTCCTTAGGATAACTATTAACGCCGCAGAGAGGGGGTAGATTGACGCGGCGAACAACGATATTCGATTGATACAAAAGGCAGAGATTCAGTTTTCAAATTTCTTAATTCAACGGCTTGGAAGAAAGAGATTCTTAATCTGGATTCTTAATCTGAATTGGTCACTGCGCTGCATCGCACTCTTTGGTACTGGTTAAACGCCGCTGACGGTTCAGTCAGATCTGCAGATAGGGGTTCAATGTTAAGCCAGCCACAGAAACCAGGTAGATCGGAATTTCCCCGCAAGAACTCGGCTTGGAGTGCCTTGTGCATGCCAAATTCTTCCGTGTCGGAAATAGTCAAATTCGACGCTAATGTACTTCCCTTCTTGCACCCAACCCTGCTGATTGCTATCGCCTGGATGACGATTGGCGTCATATCGGTTGGGCATCGGACACTTGAGACCTTTCCGACAGACGGAATCCGACGGGAATGGCTGCGAGGGTATCGTGGTGCGTGCCTGTTGTTCTACCATCTTGCCTGGTGGCCCTGGTACATGCGGACCCTTCTTCGAGACAGCGCGAGTCGAATCGGAAGGCACGTGTTCACAAGAAAGAAATCGCCGCATCACGAGTCGGAGAATCCGCCCAATAACCTTCCGGTTGGCGAACATGAGGAGAATAGTACGAGCGACGCACGCCGAGGGAGGCGAGATTGACTGGGCCGAAACTGACCTGACTGTCGAACTATCGAAAAAAAGAGGGTTGTACCGCCTATGGCGGCACGTTTGCAGCTAAGGCAAGAGACCCGGCACCGATTATCACGGTCTCGTCCTGCGGTGGGAACGGCTATCCGCTGATTTGACGCCAACGGGGCTTGCAGGTCGAACTCGGTTGTTTGACATTGGACTGCGTTCGATCGGCCGTGTCAAAACTCAAAATCACTGAGTTTCAGGGAGTGTCTTTGCCCCTCCAGAGGTGCCGCGAGGCCGATATGGCGCTATCTAACAAGCGGCTTTTTGCGCTGAGCCGAAACGGCGTGTGTTTTGACACGGTCTGGGCCAGAAACTGTAGTTCGACGTGACGATTTAAATTTCCCTATGGCGGACGCCCAGAGTCCGCCCGACATTGAGACATGATTTCGGCGCGGAAGCGACGTCCTCGATCGGGCACTGCGATATAGGGGTACCATCCCAGCACTCGAACATGGTCTCCGCCCGTCCTGTCAGAGCGGGGGCGACCTTCGAGTCAATCCGCAGAGGTCAATCATGAGCTCATTGATAGTCGCCTTGATCGTGTTTGTGTGCGTCTTCGGCAGCGGGGTGCTCGGCTTGAGTCTTCGCACTTTCCTTCCCGACCATCACCTGAGCGAGGATTCGACGGCTATCGTGAAGCTGGGGGCCGGGCTGATGGCGACGCTCGCCGCTCTCGTCCTTGGTCTCCTGATCGCCTCGGCAAAGGTTTCTTTCGACCGGCTCAACGACGAGTTCACGCAGACCGCGGCTACGGTCGTCATGCTCGATCGCACCTTGGCCGATTATGGCCCGGAGGCGAAGGAAGCCCGTGAACTCCTGCGCGGCACCTACGCCGCAGCTGTGGAGCAGTTTTATTCCGGAGGAACTGTCGTGAAGGACAATGTGGACGTTCCGGATAGCCTGGCGCGCATGGTGCAATTTCAGCAAAAGCTTCGAGAGCTGGCACCACGAAACGACATGGAGCGCTTGGTTCAGTCGGAGGCCCTGGCCCGAAGCCACGACCTGGCGCAAACGCGCTGGATACTGTTCCGACCAGGGCAGGGCGCGATCCCAACGCCATTCCTGGCAGTGCTTGTGCTCTGGCTTGGTATCCTCTTCGCCGGATTCGGTCTGGTCAGCGCCAACAAGCGGACCGCCGTTGCGACGCTTTTCGTCTGTGCGCTATCGGTCTCCGGTGCCATTTTCCTGATCGAGGACATTGCCCACCCGCTCGAAGGGCTGATGCAGATCTCGCGCGCGCCGGCACAGATCGCGCTCTCCCATCTCGGCCAATAGGTGAAGACGCATTGATCGCCCAGACTAAATCAACGCACTGAGACCGGGTGACTCATGAAGCAATTTGTTGAAGGTGATGACCGCAAGCAGTCCGCACTACTTTCGGAATGCGTGGATGACTACATCGGACAGGACAACCCGGCAAGGATCATAGACGTCTTTGTGGACGAATTGGACCTCACAACGCTCGGCTTTAACGGCACCACGCCCGCAGTGACAGGCCGTCCTTCCTACCATCCAGGTGCGGTGGCTGACAGGACGTCTGGCACCAGACTTCAAGACGATCGCGGACTTTCGTCGAGACAACGGCCTGGCCATTCGCAATGTATGCCGGCGTTTCGTCGAACTGTGTCGCGCACTGAAGCTGTTATCCGCTGACATGGTGGCCATCGACGGCAGTAAGTTCAAGGCTGTGAACAGCCGTGACAAGAACTACACGGCAGCCAGGATCGTCAAGCGTCAGCAGCAGATTGAGAAAAGTGTTCAGCGATACCTCGATGCGATTGAAACCGCAGGCCGGACCAGTCCGATAGGTTTCGACGTAAAGACCGTGCGGCTGTACGAAAAGATCGCCAGCTTGCGCCAGAAGATGCGTGAGCTCGCACTGGTCAAAAAGCAGTTGCAGAAGCAGCCGGAAGGCAGCTCTCGATGACGGATCCCGACGCGCGATCCATGGCAACAAGCGGAAGAGGATCGTAAGGTGAAACGTGGCGCGCTATTGTTTCAGGCCAGGGCTTCTTCGGCTTCAGCTTCAACCGTTTCCGTCTGCGAATTCCGGATCAGGTAATCGAATGCGCTGAGTGATGCCTTGGCGCCTTCGCCCACCGCAATCACGATCTGCTTGAACGGCACGGTGGTGACATCGCCGGCGGCGAACACACCCGGCACCGACGTCGCGCCGCGCGCATCCACCACGATCTCGCCGTGACGCGACAACTCGACCGTGCCCTTGAGCCATTCCGTATTCGGCACCAGCCCGATCTGCACGAACACGCCTTCCAGCTCGACGTGCTTCGCTTCTGCCGAACTCAGGTCCTTGTAAGAAAGACCATTGACCTTCTTGCCGTCGCCGGTGACTTCCGTGGTCTGCGCCTGCGTGATGATGGTCACGTTCTTGAGGCTGCGCAGCTTGCGTTGCAGCACGGCGTCGGCACGCAGTTCCGTACCGAATTCGAGCAGTGTCACCGCGCTGACCAGTCCGGCCAGATCGATTGCCGCTTCAACGCCGGAATTACCGCCGCCGATCACCGCGACACACTTGCCCTTGAACAGCGGGCCGTCGCAATGCGGGCAATACGCCACGCCGTGGTTGCGATATTGCTTCTCGCCCGGCACGTTGATTTCGCGCCAGCGAGCGCCCGTGGCAAGCACGATCGTCTTTGCTTTCAGTACCGCGCCGTTGGCCAGGCGCACTTCGTGAATCTTGCCCGGCACGAGCGCTTCGGCGCGCTGCACGTCCATGATGTCGACGTCATAGCTCTTCACGTGCTGCTCGAGCGCGGTTGCAAATTGCGGGCCTTCGGTCTCTTTCACCGAGACGAAGTTTTCGATCGCGAGCGTATCCAGCACCTGTCCGCCAAAGCGCTCAGCCGCCACGCCGGTCGAGATGCCCTTGCGCGCCGAGTAGATGGCCGCCGCCGCGCCGGCAGGTCCGCCGCCGACGATCAGCACATCAAATACGCCTTTCTTTTCGAGCTCTTTTGCCGCGCGGGCGCCGGCGTTGCTATCGAGCTTCGCGAGGATTTCCTTCACGCCGGTGCGGCCCTGGCCGAACACTTCGCCGTTCATATAGACGGTGGGCACGGCCATGATCTGGCGCTGCTCGACTTCGTCCTGGAACAACGCGCCGTCGATGGTGACCTGCCGGATACGCGGGTTGATGAGCGCCATCACGTTCAGCGCCTGCACGACTTCCGGGCAGTTCTGGCATGACAGCGAGATATACGTTTCAAACTCGTAGTCGCCGTCGAGCGCGCGGATCTGTTCGATCACCGCGTCGTCGAGTTTGACCGGATGGCCGCCGGTCTGGAGCAGCGCCAGGACCAGCGACGTGAATTCATGACCCATCGGAATGCCCGCGAAACGGATACCCGTGGGTTTGCCCGGTTCGCCGATGGAAAACGAGGGCTTGCGCTGCGCATCGTCGCGCTTCTCGATCACCGCAATGCGGTCGGACAGCGTGGCGATTTCATGCAGCAGGCCTTGCAGCTCGATGGATTTCGGCGAGTTGTCGAGTGAAGCGACGATCTCGATCGGCCGGCTGACCTTTTCCAGATACGCTTTCAACTGAGTCTTGAGGTTGGCTTCCAGCATGGCGATTCGAGTCCGTGTAACGAGGGTTTTTATTAGCGCGGGGAATGCGAGGCGAGCGTCATCCGGGCCGCGAGCGGCCCGGACACTGCACTCTTTTACAACGAGGATTTAAAGCTTAGATCTTGCCGATGAGGTCAAGCGACGGCGTCAGCGTTTCAGCGCCCGGCGTCCACTTGGCGGGGCACACTTCGCCCGGGTGTGCTGCAACGTATTGCGCTGCCTGAACCTTGCGCAGCAGTTCGCCTGCGTCACGGCCAATGCCGTTGTCATGGATTTCGCACAGCTTGATCTCGCCTTCCGGGTTGATCACGAACGTGCCACGCAGCGCCAGACCTTCTTCTTCGATTAGCACGTCGAACGCGCGCGAGATGACCAGCGTCGGATCGGCAATCATCGGATACTTGATCTTGCCGATCGTATCCGACGTGTCGTGCCATGCCTTGTGCGTGAAGTGGGTGTCGGTCGACACGCTATAGATTTCCACGCCCAGCTTCTTGAATTCCGCGTAACGGTCGGCCAGATCGCCGAGTTCCGTCGGGCAGACAAACGTGAAGTCAGCCGGGTAGAACACCAGGACGGACCATTTGCCCTTCAGGGTTTCGTCGGTCACGGTGGTGAAGTCGCCGTTGTGGTAAGCGTTGGCTTTGAACGGTTTGACCTGGCTGTTGATGATCGGCATTACGTGTGTCCTTGTGTTAAGTGGTTAAGTGGTCAGGAAGTGAACGAAGTATGAAGGGAGACACCCAAGAGGGAAAATCGAATGATTTAATGGGGTCGATGTGGTGAGGCTATCAGGGTTAACGCGGCAGGCCGCCGCATTGACGGGCCGCATTTTATCGTTACCTGGCACCTGCTGCCAGTATCGGGAGCGCGGGGAAGGTCAACAAACACGGGCATGGGTGTTGCGCCTATCCCGCTTTGGCTAACTGAATCAACCGGAGGGTGTATGAAAATCGGCATCATTGGCGCGGGCAATATTGGCCGCGTGCTGGCGTTGCGCTGGGTCGAGCGTGGGCATGAGGTCCTGATCGGCAACTCGCGGGGGCCGGATACCCTGGCCGAAGTCGCCGGCGAAACCGGCGCGAAGCCGGCCGAACTCGCCGACGTGGTACGCGGCGCGGCCGTGATCGTGGTCACGATCCCCGAAAAGAAAGTGCTGAACCTGCCCGCGGGCCTGTTCAGCGACGTACCGGAAACCACTGTCGTGATCGATACGGGCAATTATTATCCGCGCGAGCGTGATGGCCGTATCGAGGGGATCGAGTCCGGCATGATGGAAAGCGCGTGGGTGGCGCAGCAGATCGGGCGTCCGGTCATCAAGGCTTTCAACAACATCTACGCGGCCCATTTGCGCGATCTCGGCAAGCCTGAAGGCACGCCGGGACGCGTGGCGCTGCCGGTCTCGGGCGACAACGCCGACGCCAAGGCCGTTGTGATGCAACTCGTCAACGAGATGGGCTTCGATCCGGTGGATAACGGCACGATTGGCGACTCCTGGCGCCAGCAGCCGGGCACGCCGGTCTACACGAAGGATTTCGACAGGGAAGCACTGAAGGCCGCTCTACAGAAGGCGGAGCGGGCTCGCAAGCCCCAATGGAGCGGAACCGACAAGAGCCCCGGCAGTTTCGATCACCCGGCATGAAGCCGCGCGGCGACGGGCCTTTCAAAGCCCGTCGCCGCGCGGTTGAAGCCGATTGTTGATGCCGCGTAGCTGCAGCCGGCGTGTTCAGTCGAGCGAGATGCCGTCGAACCGGTGTCCGCCCAGCGGGCTGATCTCGTAGCCCTTGACGTTCTTCGTCATCAACTGGAACGCGTTGGCGTGAGCGATCGGCGTGTACGGAACCTGGTCCTTGAACACAAGCTGCGCCTGCTCATACAGCTTGGTGCGGGTCGGCTGGTCGGTGATCAGCCGCGCTTTCCCGATCAGATCGTCGAATTGCTTGTCGCACCACTTCGCCACGTTGCTGCCATGCACCGCGTCGCAGCCGAGGGTCGTGCCGAGCCAGTTGTCCGGGTCGCCGTTGTCGCCCATCCAGCCGTAGAGGATCGCGTCGTGCTCGCCGCCTTCCTTCGCGCGCTTGTTATATTCGGCCCATTCGTAGGTCACGATATTCGCTTTCACGCCAATCTTCGCCCAGTCCGATTGAATCAATTGCGCCATCAGGCGAGCGTTCGGGTTATAGCCGCGCTGCACGGGCATGGCCCACAGCGTGATCGAAAAGCCGTTCCGAAAACCGGCTTGCTTCAGCAGGTTGCGGGCCTTCGCGGGATCATAGGGCGCATCTTTCAACGCTTTGTCATACGACCATTGCGACGGCGGCATCGGATTCGACGCCACGGTCGCCGCCCCTTCGTAGACGCTCTTCAGGATGGCCGGTTTGTCCACGGCCATGTCCAGCGCACGGCGCACCAGCACGTTATCGAGCGGCTTGTGAGTGGTGTTGTAGCCGACATAAGCCACGTTGAAACCTACGCCCGACAGCACCGCCAGGTTCGGATTGCTGCGTGCGGTCTGGATGTCGGCGGGGCGCGGGAAGGCCGTCATCTGGCATTCGCCGCTGGCGAGTTTCTGCATGCGCACGGCGGCGTCCGGCGTGATGGCGAACACCAGTTTCGCGATATGCACGTCCTTCCTGTTCCAGAAGTCGGGGTTCGCGTCGTAGCGGATGGTTGCGTCTTTCTGGTAGTCGCGGAACACGAACGGCCCCGTGCCCACGGGCTTCTGGTTCAGGTCTTCCGTCTTGCCGGCCTTCAGCAGCTGGTCGGCGTATTGCGCCGACACAATGGAGGCGAACTCCATCGCTATGTTGCGCACGAACACCACGTCGGAGGTGTGCAGCGTGAAGCGCACCGTGTAGTCGTCGAGTTTTTCAACCGATGCAATGTTCTTGTCGTAACCGAGGTCGCTGAGATACGGGAAGCTCACCGGATGCGCTTTCTGGAACGCATTGTCCGGGTCGATCATGCGTTTGAACGTGAAGACGACGTCGTCGGCGTTGAAGTCGCGCGTGGGTTTGAACCAGGGCGTAGTCTGGAATTTGACACCGTGACGGAGATGAAACGTGAAGGTCTTCGCGTCGATCGACTCGTCCCATGATGTGGCCAGGCCCGGCACCAAGTCGAGCGAACCGCGCTGGAATTCGACGAGGGTGTCGTAGACTGCGTGCGCGCCGGCATCGAAGTCCGTACTGGTGGTGTATTGCGCGGAATCGAAGCCTGCCGGACTGCCCTCCGAACAGAACACCAGGGTTTTGCCCGCCGCGTGGGCAGTGCCGGCGAGCGCGCCAAAGGCGGCAAGCGTGCAAACCGCAGTGCGGACCAGCGCGCGGGCTGGAGCGAAGAACGAACCGGGTGTCAGGCTTTGATGGGGCATGTAAGGTCGGTAAAGAGTGAAAGGCGGGTTGACGGACGGAGCCCGGGAGCGAGCGGGCGTGCGTGCCTAAGTAGCCGCATACTTTACCAACCACGGAATTTTTGACGAAGCGATACGTTCTTCTTTTGATATGCCGAAATCAGTTGTCGGGACGTGGAGCATTCATGCAGCTCGTCAGGGGGCGATAGGGGCTTCCGGCCTGTGGGCTGCAAATATTTCCCGGGCGTTTTAACATGTCGGACCGGGCGCTCCCGCTTCTTGCCTGCTTCTTTCCGGCTTCTTTCCGGCTTCTTGCCGGCTTCTTTCCGGCTTCTTGCTAAAGTTGCCGAAATACCGGCATGCGGCCCACGCCCTCCTATGCAGTAGAAGAGAACATGAAAAACGTTTCTGATTCACCGGCAGCCACTGCCGTAGCAGCCCACGAAGAATGTGTCGAACTCGTGGCGAAGGCCACGATTCCCACGCGTTACGGCGTATTTGAGTCGCATGTGTATCGGGTGAAAAGCACGGGCGCCGAGCATTTGACGCTTGTCATGGGCGATGTCAGCCACGGCGAATCCGTGCTGTGCCGGCTGCATTCCGAATGTGTCACGGGCGATGTATTCGGCTCGTATCGCTGTGATTGCGGTGAGCAACTCGATCTCGCGATGCGTTATATAGCGGCTGAAAACCGCGGCATCCTGCTGTATCTGCGTGGCCATGAAGGGCGCGGCATCGGGCTGGCGAACAAGATCCGCGCGTATGCGCTGCAAGAGCAGGGTTACGACACGGTCGACGCCAACCTGCATCTGGGCTTGCCCGACGACGCGCGAGAATACGACTCGGCCGCGGCTATCCTGCGCGCGCTCGACGTGCGGTCGGTGCGTTTGATGAGCAACAATCCGTCGAAGTTCGACACCTTGCTCAAGCACGATATCCCGGTCTGCGAACGGGTGGCGCTGGCCATTCCCGTGCGTGAGGAAAACGAGCGCTACATCAAGACGAAGCAGGTCCGCTTCGGCCACTACTTTGATGAAAACGAGTAGCTGACTGTGGGAGCGTATCGGATATCCGGTCTCAGGTTGCGTCGTGGAAAATGATGCCGACCGTATGCCTGTGCCCCGATCTCAGCCGGCTTACGCCATGCCTGAGATTCACGCGATAAGCCCCGCGCGTTCCGTTCACCGGCCGGTTATGCACGGCAAAAATCACGGCGTCCCCTTGTGCCAGCGGCACGACTTCGGCCCGCGACTGCATGCGCGGCCGCTGCTCGGTCATCACGAACTCTCCGCCTGTAAAGTCGCGTCCCGGCGCGGACAGCAAGATGGCAAGCTGAAGCGGAAACACCTGCTCGCCGTACAGGTCCTGATGCAGGCAGTTGTAGTCGCCTTGCGCGTATTGGAGGATCAGCGGTGTGGGCCGAAGCTGTCCGGCCGCATGGCATCGATCGATAAAATCGGCATGGTCCGGCGGATAACGCGTGTCAATACGCATGATCTCGTTCCACCGGTTCGCGATTCCCACGAGATGCGGATAAACACTCTCCCGCAAGGCGCCGATCACCTCAGGCAGCGGATAAGCGTAGTACTTGTACTCGCCGCGCCCGAAGCCGTGGCGCGCCATGACCACGCGGCTCCGGTACAACGCGTCGCGCGCATAAAGCGCTCTCAACGCGTCACATTCCGCGGGCGTGAGCAGATGTTCGACCGTCGCGCAGCCGAATCCATCCAGTTCTTCTTCCACCGCATGCCAGTCGATGGCGTTCACGCGCGCTTCAATATTTGTCGCCAGGGCATCCATTAGCCGCTTCTCCAATCCAGGTTCAATGATCCCGGTCAGTGTCCGCCGCCCCGTGTTTTAAAACACTCCGGATGTTGCGGTCATATTGGCGACCTGAAATCATTTGATCACTACATCGAAAGCTAAGCGTAATAACGGCCTGTGCAGGTTCCTTTGGCATCGATTTTCGGGCGATACGCCTGCGCACTGAAACGCAGCAACGCCGAGCAGGTTGTGCTGGCGGAAGACGACGCACAAGCGATAGACGCCTTCTTCAGGCCTGCCCGTTCGCGGCTTAATGCTGCACCGGCGGTGACTGCACGGCGGCGGTCTCACGCGATGCCGCGTCGCGCAGGCGGATGATCGTCTGGCGCGATGTGCTGAGTGCCCGTGCGATTGCTGTCACGGTGCTGCCTGCGGCCAGCGCCTTCAGCGCTTGCTGCCGCTGTGAGTCGGACAACGAGGCGGGACGTCCCTGATGCGTGCCGTCCTTCTTGGCAATGGCGGCCGCGTCGAGTGCGCGGGCGCGTTTGGCGTCGTGCTCCAGTCCTGCGGCAAGCTGGAGCATGCGGATCGGCGAGCCTGTGCCGCTTGCGCAAAGATCGCCCTTGCCCGCGTCGAGGCAGATGACGTGCGCCCCTTTGGCCGCCAGCGCGGTGAGCGTCGACACGGCGTCGCTGATGCTGCTTCCCAGGTAACCAAGGCGCGCGACTACCAGTGTGTCGCGAGGCTTGATGCGGCGGATGGCCCGCTGCAGCGCGATCCGGGACGCGGCGTTCACCGCATGACTGCAATGATCGACCAGCACGCAACCCATGTCGACCAGGAAACCGGCCGCGTCGATCTGGAACAGGTCGTTGTCGCGGCTGTCCTGATTGCCTGCAGTATTGATGTACACGATAAGGGTCACGAGGCGTGCTCCGATAATGCCTTGCATGGCCCGCCGGCAGCGCCGCGGCGGCGCCGGCCAACGGCTGCGGCTTGATCCATGTTAGCAAACTGGCGGGCGATGCGCGTCACGCGGAGCGCATCCGCGCGGCCGCTTGAGTGGACCGGCCTTGTGGTTTTTGCATGGAGAAAGGAAAGCCCAAGGAACCGGTCGGGCCCGACCGGCGAACGAGGCGATTGACGAAAGAGGATCCGGTGTATGCCCGAACGCATATAAACGAGTTTATGAGGAGGCATCCTGTTTGCTCAGCTATATTACGAATGCATCAGCGAAACACGGCGGAGCAGGAATGACCGGTCGATGCCAGGAAATCGCCTGAAGCCAATCTGCCGGTGCTCCTACCTCAAGCCTGAATTCCAAAGAACCGGGCGAGGACGCGCAAAAAGCGCAGGCAAAGCCCGCGCAGTGCGGCCGTTTGCCGGAGCGCCCGACGACCCGGGCCGTCGAATATGGAGCGTGCACACGTACGAGACACACTAAAAAAGTGGCTGCACGTCCGCAAGAAATGTCACGTGAATATAATGAGCGCCGCCTGAGCCCCGCAGATAGAAACCGGGTGATCCGATACCCCCGCGCAGCACGCGGATGAGTGGGCTGCACGCCACTTCGCCCGGCCGCTGTTAAGAGCGTTTGTTCGAACGCGTAGTGGTATCTTTAATCCATCGAAGCACCCCGAACCGAGGGCCCTGGAGTGAGCGAAACTACAACATCAACGGTGCCGCCGACAGGAGAAGACGCGCCGGGCGTGGTTCATCGCTCGAGTTCGCTGGATTTCCCTGTTGTTGGGATTGGCGCGTCCGCAGGAGGCGTCCAGGCGCTGCTGCGCTTCTTCGAGAACGCGCCGTCCGACATGGGCATGGCGTTTGTCGTGGTCCTGCACTTGTCGGCGAAGCATGTCAGCAGTGCGGACAAGGTGCTGCAGAACGTGACCCGCATGCGCGTGTCGCAAGTCAGCGGGCCCACACAGATAGAAGCGAACCACGTCTACGTCATCGCGCCGGGCAAGAGCCTGACGATGGCGGATGGTTACCTGAACGCGCGCAACGCGGAGCCCACGGTGGGCCGGCCGGTCACTATCGACCGGTTTTTCCGGAGCCTGGCCGACGCGCATGGCCAGCGCGCGATGTGCATCGTGATGTCGGGCACGGGCAGCGACGGCGCGGTCGGCATTGCCAGCGTGAAGGAGAAGGGCGGCGTGACGCTCGCGCAGGAACCGAATGACGCCGAATACGCGGAGATGCCGCAGAACGCGATCCTGACGGACCAGGTTGACCTGGTGCTGCCCGTGGTGGAAATGCCGCAACGGCTGCTGGACATATGGAACAACGCCAAGCGTATCGCCTTGCCCGAACTGGACGCGGCGACGCTGGGTCCGAACGACCGGGCCGACCGCCGGAGTGAAGCCGAACTTGCGTTGCAGTCCATTTTGTCGACGTTGCGCGCCCGCACCGGCCACGACTTCCGTTTCTACAAGCGGGCGACCATGTTGCGCCGGATCGAACGGCGCCTGCAGGTCAACGGCGTACCGGACCTCATTGCCTACCGCGACCTGCTGCGGGATAACCCGCGCGAAACCTCCGCCTTGCTCAAGGACATGCTGATTGGCGTGACCAGCTTTTTCCGCGACCGGGAAGCGTTCGAGTCGCTCGAACGCGGTGTGCTGCCGACCTTGTTCCACAACAGGGCCGACGGCGACCAGGTTCGCGCGTGGGTCGCGGGATGCTCGTCGGGCGAGGAAGCCTATTCGCTTGCCATGCTCCTGTGCGAGCAGCGCGATGCGTTGCATTCCTCGGCCAATATCCAGGTGTTCGCGACCGATATCGACGAAAGCGCCGTCGCGCGCGCGCGGGCCGGACTGTACCCCGAGTCGATCATGACCGATGTTCGCCCCTCTACGCTGCGGCAATTTTTTGTCAAGACCGACTCACGCTACGAGGTTGTGAAAAGCGTGCGCGAGAAGATTTTGTTCGCCATGCATAACGTGCTGCGTGACCCTCCGTTCTCGCGGCTCGACCTGGTTTCCTGCCGCAATCTCCTGATCTATCTCGATCGCGGCGTGCAAAACCAGGTGCTCGAGATGTTCCACTACGCGCTATACCCCAACGGGTACCTGTTCCTCGGCAGCTCCGAGTCGGCGGACTCTGTGGAAGAACTGTTTTCCGTGGTCGACAAGAAGAACCGGATCTACCGGGCGAAAGCGGCGAAGCTGCCCAACCGCCCGGCGTTGGCGTCCCCATCGCTGCTGATGCAAGGACGTTATACGCACGACGAAGAGGTGGGGTCCGCGTTGCTCCCGGGGCGCCGCAATTTTTCGTTCAGTGCGTTGCACCAGCGCGTGCTCGAGCAATATGCGCCGCCCAGCGTGATCGTGAACCGCGATTCGAAGATCGTGCATATGTCGGACAACGCGGGACGTTTCCTGCGGTATGTCGGCGGCGAACCTTCGAGCAACATGATTGCCGTCGTGCTGCCCGAGTTGCGGCTCGACCTGCGTACCGCGCTATTCCAGGCCGCGCAGACGGGCAATAGCGTGGAGGCCCGGCGCGTCAAGTTGCAGCGCGACGGCCGCCCGTCATATGTCAACATGACCGTGCGCCCGTTCCATGACGCCGCCGCCGACGCCGACTTCCTCCTTGTCCTGTTCGACGAGGTCCAGGAAGCGATGACGGAGAGCAGGCCCACCGTGGAGCATCAGACGGGTAGTGACACCGTGATGCAGCAGCTTGAACAAGAGCTGCATTCGAGCAAGGAGCAACTGCAGACCACGATCGAGCAGTACGAGACGTCGACGGAAGAGCTGAAGGCGTCGAATGAAGAACTGCAGGCGATCAACGAGGAGTTGAGATCGGCGACGGAGGAGCTCGAAACCAGCAAGGAAGAGTTGCAGTCGGTGAACGAGGAACTCATCACCGTCAACGCGGAACTGCAGGCGAAGATCGAGGAAACCGGCAAGGCCAATGATGACCTGCAGAACCTGATCACTTCTACGGACATTGCCACTATCTTCGTCGATCGCGCGATGTGCATCAAACGCTATACGCCGAATGCGGCCACGGTGTTCAACCTGATCGGCGCGGATGTCGGGCGCTCGCTGTTCGACATCACGCACCGGCTGGCCTATCCCGAACTGGCGGACGACGTGAGCGCGACGTTCCAGTCGTTGCGCCTGACCGAGCGCGAGGTCGCAACCTCGGACGGCCGCTGGTTCCTCGCGCGCGTGCTGCCTTACCGGACGGCGGACGACCGCATTGACGGCGCGGTGCTCAGCCTGGTTGAAACCACGGCGCGCCGCCGCGCGGAGGCGAACGTGCGGGCGAGCGAGGAGCGCCTGAGACTCGCGGCGCAGACAACGAACGACTTCGCGATCATCGTGCAGGACTCCGAGGGCCGCATCGTCAGCTGGAATGCCGGCGCCGAGCGCGTCTTCGGTTATACGGCGGAGGAAGCGATCGGGCAGAACATCGACGTGATCTTTTCAACGGAGGATCAGGACGCGCGCACGGCGGCGCACGAACGCGAGGCCGCGCAACGCGAAGGCCGTGCCGACGACGATCGCTGGCATGTCGCAAAGGGCGGCCGCAAGGTGTATTGCAGCGGCGTGGTGACGCCGTTGTCGGATCCGAGATTCACTGGCTACGCGAAGATCGTGAGGGACCTCACGGACCGCAAGACACAAGAAGACGCGCGTCAGTCGCAACTCGCGGAGGAACGTGCGGTGAGGGCACAAGCGGAGGCGGCAAACCGGCTCAAGGATGATTTCCTGGCCGTGCTGTCGCATGAATTGAAGCACCCGCTCAACCTGATTCACGTGAAGGCGGAGATGTTGCCGCGCATCCCCGAGGCGCGCGGCGTACCGGCGATCCAGCTCGCGGCGGACGCGATCCAGCGGGCCGTGCTCGGCCAGGCGAAGATCATTGACGACCTGCTGGACCTGTCGCGCGTGCGCACCGGCAAACTGGCGCTGAATCTGGCGATGGGCGACATCGCGGCCATGCTTCGGACCATCGCCGATGCAATCGAGGCGGACGCGGCATCAAGGGGCATTGAGCTGTCGTTCGAAGGTCTGGACGAACCGGTGTGGACCAAGGTGGACCCCGTACGCTTCGACCAGATCATCTGGAACCTGCTGAGCAACGCGCTGAAGTTTACGCCGCGCGGCGGCTCGGTTTCCGTTCGCCTTACTTGCGAGGAAGACGAGGTGCGCATCGATGTCACCGATACCGGGTTGGGGATCGAAGCGTCGCTGTTGCCGCATATCTTCGAGATGTTCTCCCAGGGAAGCGAAGCCCGCCGCAAGACTGGCGGCGGCATGGGCATTGGCCTCGCGCTCGTCAAGCAACTCGTGGAGATGCATGCGGGCAGCGTGCTCGCCCATTCGGACGGAGTGGGCCGCGGCACGCGCATGAGCGTCTGGCTGCCGCTGGTCGACGGCCGTCTCACAGGGGAGCATGCGCCGGAAGAGCGCAGCGGATCGCTGGCGGGCGTACGTTTGCTGGTGGTCGACGACGACTCTGAAACCGCCGGCGCATTCGCGGCTTTGCTGCAACTCGAAGGCGCGCTGGTCGCTACCGCGCGCGACGGCGAGGATGCACTCGTGCTGCTCGAGCGCAACCACGTGGACCTGCTGGTCTGCGACATCAGCATGCCCGGCATGGACGGCTACGAACTCATGCGCCAGGTGCGGGCGAATCCGCGGTTGGCGCAGCTGCCCGCCATTGCATTGACAGGCTATACCGTGGGCACCGACGACCAGCGTGCACGCGCGTCCGGCTTCGACCTGACGCTGACCAAGCCGGTTTCCCTTGACGCGCTGATTGCCGCCGCCGAGCAGGTGTTCTTCTGGCGCGGCGCGCATGGCGGCACGCATGGACATGGCTGACCGGTGATGGTTAATGGGTGATGGCTGCCGGCTTGAAGCGGCGTACTTTGACGCGCCGCTTTCAGCCCGTTGCCCGACCCAGCAACGTGCGGCAATGACGTGCAATCTGCCGCTCTTCCTGCGTCTCGATCACGTCGAACTGGACATCGAGAAATTCGAGCCCATCGCAAATGCGTTCACGCACGCTCGCAGCGTGCTCGCCAATCCCGCCGGTGAACACCACCCGGTCGAGACCGCCCATCAACGCGGCATACGCGCCGATGGTCTTGCGTACAGAAGTACAGAAGATATCGATGGCAAGTTCCGCGTCCGCGTCGTTGCGTTGCAGAAGCGCTTGCATGTCGTCGTTGGAACCGGAAATGCCCTTCAGGCCGCTTTCGTGATTGATCAGGTGTTCGAGTGCGTCGGCGTTGAGTGAGCCGGTGCGCATCAGATAGACCAGCACACCGGGGTCCAGGTCACCCGTGCGTGTCGCCATGGGAATGCCGCCGGTCGGCGTGAGACCCATGCTTGTATCGATCGAGTGGCCATCGCGAATCGCGCACAGGCTTGCACCGCTGCCGAGATGCGCGACCACAAGGCGTGCCGGAAGGTCATTGCCGAGCGAAGAGACGATCGACTCGTACGACAGGCCGTGGAAGCCGTATCGGACCACCCCTTCGTCAGAGTAGTGTTTCGGCAGCGCGAGATGCGTGGCACGCGCGGGCATGGTCCGGTGGAACGCGGTGTCGAGGCAGGCGTAATGCGGCACGTCATGGAATATCTGCTGTGCCAGATCCAGCAGCTCCAGCGCTTGCGGCAGATGCAAGGGCGCGAATTGCACCGCATCGCGCAAGGTCTGTTTCACCTCGGGCGTGATCAGCGCATGGTCGGTCAGATGGGGACCGCCATGCACCACCCGATGCCCCACCGCGGCCAGCGGCTGGTCCAGATGCTCGTGCAGCGCGTCGGCCACGCGCTGCAACGCGTCGTGCTGCGACTCCATCACGTGGTTTTGCGTGACATCGATCGCACCATCCGACGAACGCATGGTCAGCGAGCCGTCCTCGCGGCCAATGCCCTTCGCGCTGCCGGTCAGCCACGGCGTTTCGTCGCCGCTGTACGGCGGTGTGCCTGGGGTTTTGCCTGGCAGATACACGCCAAATTTAAGCGACGACGAACCGCTGTTGAGCACCAGGATACCCAGGGTCATGGTCTTCAGCCTTTCCAAACCCAGTTACGGATTTCATCGCGGTCAATGCCTTCCGCGTGGGCGTGAGCAATGCTCTCGTTGATCTGGTCCTTGAGCCAGTTCTTCGTATGAGCGCCGGTATCGCGAAGCTGCGGCACACGATCGATTACATCGATACACAGTGAATAGCGGTCGACCTGGTTGATGATGGCGAGCTCGAACGGCGTATTGATGTTGCCGCGCTCGCGATAACCATGCACGTGCATGTTCTCGTGGTTCGTGCGGTTATACGTGAGCTTGTGCACGAGCGACGGATACGAGTGGAAGTTGAAGATGACCGGCTTCTCGCGCGAGAACAGGGAATCGAAATCGCGACCGGACAAACCGTGCGGATGGTCGGTGTCGGGCATCAGCCGGAACAGGTCCACCACGTTGACGAAGCGGATCTTCAGGTCCGGGAAACGTTCCTTCAGTATCTCGACGGCGGCGAGGGACTCCATGGTCGCGATGTCGCCGGCACAGGCCATCACCACGTCCGGTTCGCTGTTCTGGTCCGTCGACGCCCAGTCCCAGATGCCGATGCCCTTGGTGCAATGCGCGAGCGCCGCGTCCATGTCGAGGTACTGCAAGTGCGGCTGCTTGTCCGCGACAATCACGTTGACGTAGTCGCGCGAACGCAGGCAATGATCCATCACGCTCAGCAGGCAGTTCGCGTCGGGCGGCAGGTAGATGCGCACGACTTCGGGGCTCTTGTTCGTCACGACGTCGAGGAAACCCGGGTCCTGGTGGGTGAAACCATTGTGATCCTGACGCCATACCAGCGACGTGATCAACAGGTTCACCGACGGCACCGGCGCGCGCCAGTCGAGTTCTTTCTTCGCCTTTTCCAGCCACTTGGCATGCTGGTTGAACATGGAATCGATCACATGCACGAAGGCTTCATAGGTCGCGAGCAGGCCGTGCCGGCCCGTGAGCACGTAACCTTCAAACCAGCCTTCCAGCGTGTGCTCGCTGAGCATTTCCATCACACGGCCTTCAGGCGATAACGCGCCGCCGTCGCTGTCTTCGGGCTTGATCTCCGCGATCCAGCGTTTGCCCGACGCTTCATATACGCCATCGAGTTTGTTGCTGGCGGTTTCATCGGGACCGAACAGCTTGAAGGTGCTCATGTTGCGCGTGATGACGTCGCGCAGCCAGATGGCGAGCACCGCGGTGGGCGACTGATACGTGCCGGCGGGATCCTTGACGTCGAACGCGTACTCGCGGATGTCGGGCAGGTCCAGCGAGCGCCGCAGCCGGCCGCCGTTCGCGTGCGGATTGGCGCTGATGCGGCGCTCGCCCTTCGGCGCAATCGCACGAAGTTCCTCGATCAGCGTGCCGTTCTCGTCGAAGAGCTCTTCGGGTTTGTAGCTGCGCATCCACGCTTCCACGATCTTCAGGCTCTTCGCGCTGGTCACCGGATCGAGTACCGGCACCTGGTGCGCGCGCCAGAAATCCTCGACCTTGTGACCGTCGACTTCCTTCGGACCGGTCCAGCCTTTCGGTGAACGCAGGACGATCATCGGCCAGCGCGGACGCGTGGTGTCACCCGTCGAACGCGCATGAGCCTGGATCGCGTGAATCTCGCCGATGCAGGTCTCCAGCGTCTCGGCCATCAGTTGATGCATGACGGCGGGATCGTGGCCCGACACGAAGTGCGGCTTGTATCCGTAACCGGTCATCAGCGCTTCAAGTTCTTCTTGCGGAATGCGCGCGAGGATAGTCGGGTTCGCGATCTTGTAGCCGTTCAAGTGCAGGATGGGCAGCACTGCGCCGTCCACCACCGGGTTCAGGAACTTGTTCGAATGCCACGAGGTGGCGAGCGGGCCGGTCTCGGCTTCGCCGTCGCCTACTACCACTGCCACGATCAGGTCGGGGTTATCGAATGCCGCGCCGAATCCGTGCGAGAGGCTGTAGCCCAACTCGCCGCCTTCGTGGATGGACCCCGGCGTTTCAGGGGTGCAATGCGAACCAATGCCCCCTGGCGATGAGAACGAACGGAACAGGCGCAGCATGCCGGTTTCGTCGGCGCTGCGATCCGGATAGACCTCGG
The DNA here is from genome assembly GCF_001544555.2 of Caballeronia udeis. Classification (GTDB taxonomy): domain Bacteria; phylum Pseudomonadota; class Gammaproteobacteria; order Burkholderiales; family Burkholderiaceae; genus Caballeronia; species Caballeronia udeis. The sequence goes on from NZ_FCOK02000028.1 coordinate 31,079, forward strand.
AGTAATACCCTTCGAGGTAAGAGTTCGACAAGGTTGCGGGGGCACCATGTCCCGGCCCGGAGACATACATGACGTTGAGGTCGTCCCTCATGATCAGGCGGTTCAGGTGCACCCAGGTGAACGACTGACCGGGGTCCGAACCCCAATGTCCGAGCAGGCGCTGCTTGATGTGTTCCGCCTTGAGCGGTTCGCGCAGCAGCGGGTTGGCGCGTAAATAGATCATGCCTACCGACAGATAATTGCAGGCGCGCCAGTAGGCGTCGATCTTGCGTAATTCGTCGGGGGAAAGGGGGAGGGAGCGGGAAGTTGCCTGTGTGTCCATATCGTGTCCGTTGTATCCGGTGGTTGGAAGGCGGTGTCACTCGATTCGGCGGGTCACTTTCGCGGGTCACTTTCGCGGGTCACTATCGCTAAGGCATTCAGGCGCTGGGGCGTAGTGTATTGTGCCGCGTGCGGCGGGATCACGGTCAGTCACAACCATGACATGGATCAATGGCACTGCTATGACCGGCGGTTTTTGCGCGGGGATGTTGCATGCACGAGCGGGTTGAAGCCCGCGGGCGGCGCTGTCTTGCGCGCGGTTTTAACGGCTCGTTTGCCCCTACGGCCGCCGGACAGCTGGTTGATCAGATCGCTGCCGGCTTCATCTTCGGGCGGGTCGTCAGGCTCCTCGGGTTCGTCGTGCTCTGCAGCACCGACACCACCAATATGACCGGTCACCGCGAAAAATTCCTTCGATGCGTTGCGTAAGGTTCGTCCCGGCATCATGGTCATGGCGACCACCTCGTGCAGTGATTTATTGTCGACAGTACGAAGCCGGGGCGGGGTGTTCCAGTCGATTGCGCTGTTGGCAAAACCGGCTATGACGCGTTGTAGCACTGCTGGCGAAAGCACGCCGCTGTCGTAGAGACCGATCAGTGTAGCTTCGGCGGCCGCGAACAATCCGTTTGCAGGGGTGGCACGTTTCGCCATCGGTTTTGCGAGGAGGGTAGTGGCGGGTTTGGTAGCAAGCCGCGTTCCACTGCTCTCACCCGGCGATCATGGCTTGCGGCCGAACGCTTCGCGCAGGCGCTTCTTGGCGTTATCCAAGGTCGTACGACGCGACTTCGGCAAGTTTCGCCCGGCCCGATTGATATAGAAATTCAGCATCGACATGGCGGACTGGAACGGCGTGCCCTTGCGCCGGTTGCTGCGCGTCGATGACTTCTTCAGCGAATCAGCGATCTCCTGCGCGCTGCCCTCCTTGAATATCTCATGCTCGATATCCATTGCATCGCTCGTTTCCATCACGTGATGTGACCAGCGGCTGGGGTTCGAATGTTGCTTTGGTTTTGCGCGCGCATGCTTTTGACGCGTGGTGTTGCGCTTGCCGCTGTTCGTGCTCTTGCCCTTGCTTTTGCTGCTCTTCGATGCGGTCGCCATGTCGCTCACCCGTCGGTCGTTTTCCAGCCAGCCTCCAGCAAAAAACGGGCCGCCGAGGGCGGACATCGCGCGATGCGTGAATGGCGTTCTGCTTGTTTTTTTGCCGTGGGCGAAGTGCCGCTCAGGCCGCGATCCGGTCCAGCGACGCCGACCCGTCCCGTACGGATTGAAGAATGAGCGCTGCGAGTTGCTGCACGGGCGGCGTGGGCGTGGCCGACGCGCGCACAAGTGACAGTGCCAGGGACGGCAGCGCGGGCAACCCCAGCTCGTGGCCGTCGAACGCGCTCACGGACGCGGGCAGACCATAGCGCGTGCGCACGGTGAGTCCAAGGCCTGCCGCAGCGGCGGCCCACAGGCCCGAGAGGCTCGGACTCGTGAACGCCACCCGCCAACGGATATTCGCGCGATCGAGCGCTTCGGTGGCGGCGCTGAAAAACAGGCAAGCGCGGTCGAACGCGACCAGCGGCAACGGTTCTGCCGCATCGGGACGCCACGGCAAGGTCGACGAACCGATCCAGCACATGGCAGGCTCAGCGATCATCTCGTGGCGGTCGCCGCCTGGAAGTTCATAGCCCGCTGAAACCGAATCGTCCCAGATCAGGGCAAGGTCGAGGTCGTTTGAATCGATCCGGCCGAGCAGTTCAACATTGCGCGCGACCCGCGCTTCGATCCGCACTTTCGGATGCGCGCGCGAGAACCGGCCCAGGATGTCGGGCAGCATGACTTCGCCGAAATCCTCCTGCAGCCCGAGCCGGATCCAGCCTTCGAGGTCGGGGCCGCGCACGGCGACGGCGGCTTCGTCGTTGAGATCGACCAGCCGCCGCGCGAACCGCAGCATGGTTTCGCCTGCCTCGGTCAGCGCCAGGTTGCGCCCGGCTTTCTTAAACAGCGGCGCACCCGACTGCTCCTCCAGTTTCTTGATTTGCGCGCTGACGGCCGAGGTCGAGCGCCCGACGCGGTCTGCCGCCTTCGCGAAACTTCCCAGCTCCATGCCGACCACGAAGGTCCGCAACGACGCGACATCGAAATTGGTCTGCGACATGGCTAATAGTCCTGTTTCGTCGAATGATTGCTTCCATATTAATTGATATTCAGGATGATGGTAAAACGCGACACTGGCGTCCATCGAAAGCATTCGGAGAGGAAAAGCATGGAAACGCCATACGCTGTTCCCTTGCCGGCAACGGGGCGCCGTGAACTGGGCGCGTCACACCGATGGAAAGTGCTGGGTGTCGGCGTGGCCGCGAACGTCAGTTTTTCGGCTGCCGCTGCGGGCATTCCCACGACCGCCGTCTGGCTGCGCGCGGATTATCACCTCGGCAACGCTGCGCTCGGGCTGGCGCTGGGGGCCATGGGGCTGGGCGTTGCGCTCACGGAGTTGTCGTGGGGCGTCGCGACCGACCGCTGGGGTGACCGGCCAATCCTGCTGACCGGGTTGGCCACGACCGCTGCCGCGTTGCTCTCCATGATGCTGTTCGTCGTGCCGTCGCATGCGGCTGTTCCGAGCTTGTTGTGGCTTGTGATGTCGATGTGCCTTGTCGGCCTGGTTGGCGGGAGTGTTAACGGATCGAGCGGACGCGCGGTCATGCGCTGGTTCCAGGAAGGCGAGCGTGGCCTGGCGATGAGCATTCGTCAGACTGCCGTGCCGCTGGGCGGCGGGCTGGGCGCGTTGATCCTGCCCTGGCTCGCGTCCACGGGCGGATTTCGCCCGGTCTACGGGGTACTGGCGGCTCTCTGCGCGGTCTCGGGCGTGCTCGCGTGGCTCTGGCTGCACGAGCCGCCGGAGGCGCCTGCCGCAACGCATGGCGGTTCTGGTGCCGCAGTCGCGCCCTCGGTCGGTCCGCTGCGTGACCGGATGATCTGGCGTGTGGTGTCGGGCATCGCCATTTTGTGCGTTCCGCAGTTCGCGGTGCTGACGTTCGCCACGGTGTTTTTGCACGACTTCGGACATGTCGGCATAGCGGGGATTACCGCGACCATGGTCACCGTCCAGCTCGGCGCGATGATCATGCGCGTAGCGAGCGGCCGTTTCACCGATAAACGCGGCAACCGGCGGGCGTATCTGCGCGGGTCGACGCTGGTCGCGGTGGCGTCGTTCGTGGTGCTGGGCGCTGCGGTGGGGTCGGGTCAACGGTTACCGGAAGCGTTGCTGATCGTGCTGATCGCGTTCGCCGGAATTTGCGTGTCGGCATGGCATGGCGTGGCCTACACCGAACTCGCGACGCTGGCGGGCAAGGATCGCGCGGGCACGGCGCTCGGAATGGTCAACACCGCCGTGTATCTCGGCTTGTTCCTGACGCCGCTGTGTATTCCGCATTTACTCGCGATCGGGTCGTGGGGCGTTGTGTGGCTGGCTGCGGCTGCGTGCGCACTGGTTGCTTATCCGTTGTTTCCGAGGCCGGTGGCGCGGGTGTCGTGACGGATTTCATGACGGGTTTCATAAGATCGGTAAGGGCGGTTTATCGTGTTCTCCCGCTTTCGCCGCTTTCCCATAACCGCCGATACGGATCGAACCATTCGCTGGCGTCTTTCAAGGCCGCTGCGGCGAGCCGGCATGGGCGGCGTTGCGCGTCGCGCTCGCGCACGATCAGCCCGGCATGCTCGAGCACCCTGAGATGCTTGGACACGGCGGCGAGCGTCATGTCGAACGGTTCTGCAAGCTCCGACACCGACGCCTCGCCCCGGGCCAGCCGCGCAAGGATTGCCCGCCGGGTCGGATCGGCGAGCGCCGCGAAAGTCGAGTTGAGGAGGTCGGTGGTCACGCGCGCGCCGGGGGTCATGAGGTCAGCGGTTCGCCAATCACTGGGTATGGTCGAAACAGATCGCCGGAATGTCAAGGTAAGGAAGGGGGCGTGAGTGCGCCGGCATACGCTGGCTATTTGTCTACAAGTTGGAGACTGTATTTTGCAAATACAGCATGAAGCCTGTATGTCGACGATCCAGTCATCACTTTGGTGCATGTGACCCATCATGCGCCGACGGACCGACCCGCGCTCCAGCAGAAAAAGCGTGTTGCCGCTACTATTCCGAAGATGAAAAATCTGACGGATTACGCGTTTCGAGCGCTTTCCAACCCACTCTTCGATTTCGTCGAACGGCATCCACGGCTGTTCGTTTTGTCCGGTGCTGGAATTAGTACGGAATCCGGAATACCTTGCTATCGCAATACGGAAGGGCAGCGTACCGGTCGAGCGCCTATCCTGCTGAAGGACTTCATGGGCTCGGAGTTTGCGCGCCAACGCTATTGGGCGCGCAGCATGATTGGCTGGCCGTTGGTCTCCGGCGCTGCGCCGAATGCCGCGCATCTCGCGGTTGCGTGGCTGGAGCGCCTGGGCCTGTTCGAAAGGCTTGTCACGCAGAACGTCGATGGACTGCATACCAGCGCGGGCAATACGGACGTGATTGAATTGCACGGCAATATCGGCTGCGTGCGGTGCATGGAATGCGGCGACGAGACCTCGCGTGCAGCGCTCCAGCAAAGACTCATAGCTGATAACCCGAGCTTCGTCGGCCTGGCTGCGTTGCCGGTGGCGGATGGTGACGCGCAACTCGAAGGTTATGACTTCGCGGCTTTTCACGCACCGTCTTGTACGCGCTGCGGCGGTCTGCTCAAGCCTGACGTCGTGTTTTTCGGAGAAGGTGTGCCGCGGACCCGGGTGGATGCGGCGGCGGCCGCGCTGGATCAGGCCGATGCCATGCTCGTGCTTGGTTCGTCGCTGATGGTGTATTCGGGCTTTCGTTTTTGCGAGTGGGCCGCGCGCGCCGGCAAGCCGATCGCGGCAGTCAATCTTGGGAAGACGCGCGCCGACGCGCTGTTGCAACTGAAGGTCGAAGCGCCGTGCGGGCCGACGCTCGATGCGCTGGCGAGCGAACTCGCGCAGCAACTGGATCGAAGTGCTTAACTATCGAGTTCCTGCTCGCGTCTCACCCGCGCTTCCTCTTCAAGCCGGATGTCTTCAATCTCCTGCATCACGGCTTCCAGATCCACCGGAGTGGTGTCGACTTCCACGTGACCCGTGAGCTTCGTATCGACGGTGAGCAGACCCGCTTCGTATAACGCCCACATTTCCTTGCCGTAACTCGCCTTCAGCAATTCGGGCGCGAACTGGCCGAAGTAGGTCGCGAGGTTATCGACGTCACGTTGCAGCATGGACGCCGCTTCGTTGTTGCCGGCGGCGTCCACCGCCTGCGGCAAGTCGATGATCACCGGACCGTCGGCGGCCAGCAGGATGTTGTATTCGGAGAGGTCGCCGTGAATCATCCCGGCGCACAACATGCGAACGACCTGGCTCAGCAGCAGTTCATGCAACTCGAGCGCGCGCGCGTGGCTCATGTCCACGTCATTCAGACGCGGCGCGACGTCGCCTTCGGCATCCACCACCAGTTCCATCAGCAACACGCCATCCGTGCAGATATACGGTTGCGGCACACGCACGCCGGCGTTGGCGAGCCGGAACAGCGCGTCGACCTCCGCGTTCTGCCACGCCTCTTCCTGCATCTGGCGGCCGTAGCGCGTACCTTTTTCCATTGCGCGCGCTTGCCGGCTGTTTTTCACCGTGCGGCCCTCGCGGTACGAAGCCGCTTGCCGGAAGCTGCGCTGCTTCGCGTCTTTGTAGACTTTCGCGCAACGCGTGGAGTCGCCGCTGCGCACGACATAGACGGTCGCTTCCTTGCCGCTCATCAACTGGCCGATCACCTCGTCGATCAGACCTTCTTCCAGCAGCGGCTGCAGCCTTTTTGGGGTTTTCATACGGCCACCACATAGGGGAGGACTTCGCGGAAGCCGCGAAGGGGGTGGCAGGCGGGGAGGCAGGAAATTGGAATCATGGCGGATTATAAAGGCAACACGGATTCGCCCGGGCAGAAGCGGTCGCGAGCGTTCGGGACGGACCGGTTTTCATCGGTCATTCAAGCCGGCAACGCGGCGCCGAACGTGCCTGTGCGACGTTGTTCCTTGTGTTGCCGTTGCCTGATGGATTGCGTTGAATCAGCCACGCCGGCGTCGCAAAAAGAAACGGCGCCTGTTTTCTCAACGCGTTCACGCCTCATTCGCCTGGCGGGCGCGCCATAGGACACTGTGTTTCAAGGCCAGGCACATGGTCAGATCAGGAATTTAAAGCGCATTTGCAAAAGCTTTTCAGTGCGGATTTTTATTGCTGCATATGCACTGGTGTCTGAACGGTCAGCCCGCCAATTCCGCCATCATCAGCCCCTTCCCCAGCAATGAAATGTACACTCCGCGCGACGCTTGGCACTCGCTGAAAAATGCTTCTGTTTTGATACATGCCTTTGGCGAAAGAAGGTGATATTTATCTAATCAATCCCTTAATACATCGCTATTTATGACAACACAACCCTTGTCAGCGATTTTATTGGCGTTGTTTAATTAGACGATATTCGGAATTACCGATTAATAATCAGACGTTACAACGTGTTACGTCTTTTTTACTTTATCAAAACGTTTCGTCTGTGTAACATCCATTTCGGCAAGTAGGCAGAACGTACGTTCTTTTGGTCGCGTTTTTTTTGGCGGATTTTGCCAGCGGCCCTGCCAGCCCCTTCCTCCTGATTCAATCGTTGCCGAGCTCCTCCAGGGCGCTTGGAGGAGAAGGTTTGCCCGGTTCAGGTTCATCGCTACGATCAGGCAGCCATTCAAAATGAAAACACACTCCTTACTCAATTATTCAGTTTATTCAGTTGTGCTAGCGTTGGCGGCATGCGGCGGCGGCGGAGGAGGGTCAAGCGATCCCGCCAGCTCCGGTTCCACCGCGGCGGTCAGCGGCGGTGCGGGCACGACCGCGAGCGCATCGGGTACGTCATCGGGCACATCAAGCACGGCCTCCGGCGCGGCGACAACCGGTTCCTCCAGCGGATCGGGCGGAACTGCCGCGACCACGACGGGCACGACAACCGGCACCACGGGTTCGACCGGGGCGGCTAGTCCCGCTGCTGTCGTTTCGCCCTCAGCGGTTGCCAGCGCCGCCGCGCTGGCCATGACATGTGCGTCGCCGGTCACGGCCACCAGTTCATCGGCCAGCGGCGTCATCACAGCCGATACACCGAGCACCGACGGCACGCGCATGTTCGCCTCGGGCAGCACGTTCCCGATCGCGATTACCGCTAGCCCGTCGAGCGCCGACACGCTCGCGTGGTCGGTGAGCGACAGCCTCGGCAACACCGTCGCCAGCGGCAGTTTCCCCGCGCCGGCCGGCTCCAGCACCACGACGCTCAATTGCACGTCGACGCTGGCCGGTTACTTCGCGATCTCGGCCACCCTCGCCAAGGCGGGCGGCAGCGTGCAGACGGCCGGCACGCGCCCGACCGGGATAGCAACCTTCGGTGTGCTGCCCAATGTGACCGCGAGCGTGCCCGCGCCGACCTATGCGCACCAGGAGCAGCATCGTTTCGGCATGCAGGGGTTCAACGGCTGGACCGCGATGCTCACGGCGCTGGGCATTTCGTCGACTATCGACGACCGCGAACTGTCGGCCATGGAGCCGAACGGACCTGGCACCTGGACCCCCGCGGTGACCACCGCCGACACCGGTTATTCGTCGGGCCAGATCATGCGGCTCGTGCGGCTGGACGGAATTCCGGCGTGGGACAGCCCGACCGGCGCGTTCAACGACAGCGCCTATCTGCCCGTCGATCAGGCGGGGTACCAGGCTTATATGGGCGTGGTCGGTTCGAACACCGAAGCGATGCGCCAGGCATTAACGCCTGCAATGGCAAAGAACTACTACCAGGTGACCTGGGAGCCGGACTGGCTGGATACGAACGCGAACTTCGTTCAGCTATATAAACTGGCCTATACGGGCCTCCACGCCACTGATCCGAATGCGGTTGTCATGGGGACCGCCGAGCCGTTTCCGCAACTGACCACGCAGCGCCTGCAAACCATGGCGCCGCTGGGTCTCGCGCAGTATCTGGACGGCATCGCGACGCATGGTTACTACGATGCAGGCACGTCGCCGTCGCATCCTCCCGAGCGTCTTGCGACCGACCCGAGTCCCGCCAACGCCGCGAATGCGCTGATGAACCAGATGCGCGGCTTGCGCCAGGAAATGCAGAAGGACTATAAGCCGGGCATGAAGCTGTTCGCGACGGAAACGGGTATCAGCTATGACATCGGCACGTCGTACGGTCCCAACTATCCGACCTCGAATGTCCTGTTTGCGCAGGCCGCGGTGGTGGCGCGCACGCACATCATCCTGCTGGGCGAAGGAGCCGACCAGACCTACGTGTTCTACGGTGCGGACTATCCGGCCGAACCCGGTTACGGCACGTTCTTCGACCTGGCTGACCCGCAGGGCGCGTACGGCGCGTCGAACGTGAGCCCGAAGCCGGCGGCACTGGCGGTCGCGGCAATGACGCGCGTGCTCGACGGCACGACCACGCTCGGGCCGGTGAACGGCACGCCGTCGGGTGTCTATGCCTATGGATTCCAGCAACGCGGCACGGGCATTCCGATCACCGCACTGTGGACCCACAACAACGCGGTATGGAGCGTGAGCACGGGCTTCAGCCAGACCTATAGCGTGAGCTACAACCTGAGCGTCGATGCAGCGGGCACAAGCGGTACGGTGCAGGTGCTGGACTGGATGGGCAACGCCTCGACGGTGGCCTACAGCAACGGCGTGGTCACGCTGAACCTGACTGAAATGCCCATGTACGTGATATCGAAGAACGCGAGCGTCGCGCAATCGAACTCGACGGTGCCGCTGGGCTATCTGGGTACCTGAAGCCTGGTTGTGTGCTGAATGGAAAAACGCTGCCGCGGGTTCACTCGCAGCAGCGTTTTTTTGTTGATACCGCCGGCTTCAGCTTCCGAGCGCCGGGTCAGACATGCTGCTATTGCCTGTTTCCACGTGTCCAGCAAGACGCCGCGCGAAGCTGGTGTCCGACGCAATGGTGACGCTCAGGTCGTACCAGCCATACGATGCGCGCAGGTCGAGATAGAGGCTTTCGCTGTCGCCGCCACGCACTTGACGCGTGATGACCGTGCCGGGCGTGTAGGCGTTCGCTACGCTGAACGTGCAGCTCGTCGTGCCCAGGTTCTTCAGGCGCAATTGCAGGTTGCCGTTGGCGACGTCGTAACCCTCGGTGACTTCCGGCAGCGCCTGCTTGTTATTCCACCAGTTCTGCTGGACCGCCGTGCCGGTAAAGCGGCGCAGGAAGCCGTTCGGACCGTACACGATGAAGTCGTACGTATTGGCCGCGGTCAGCGGGAACTGGTCGTGCAGGCGTTTGCCGGCTTCGACGGTATAACAGCTCGGCGCGGTCTGGCTGTTGGCCGTGTACACGAGGAAGGTCGCGCCGGCATCGCCTGTGTTGATGAAGTCGAAGGTCACGCCCTTGCCCGTGTTCGTGTGGGCGTGAACAAAGAACTCGTAGGGCAGCGCGCGGGCAGGGCGCACGCCGGGTTCCTGTTTCGGCACGGCCTGAACCGCGGGCGGCACCGGCACATAGTCAGGATGACGAATCTGTTGCGTTGGGGCATAACCGCTCGTGTCCGGCAAGGTCGGGAACGAGGCGTTCGGGTTCTTGAAATTGAACGCGGACGTCAGGTCGCCGCAGATGGCCCGGCGCCACGGCGTGATGTTCGATTCGGTAACGTTTGCGCCCGAGCCAAAACGCTTTTCGATAAATTGAATCACCGAGGTGTGGTCGAACAGTTCCGAGCACACGTAACCGCCCTTCGACCAGGGCGACACCACCAGCATCGGCACTCGCGTTCCAAGGCCGTAGGGACCCGCCTGGTAGCTGCTGCTGCCCGGGAAGATTTCATTCACGGTACTGACCGTGGATTTGCCGTTAGCGGGAGACGAGGGCGGGAACGGCGGCACGACGTGATCGAAGAAACCATCGTTTTCGTCGTAGTTGATCAGCAGCACCGTCTTGCTCCATACCGCCGGATTCGACGTCAGGACCTGCAGCACCTGATCGACGTACCACGCGCCGTAGTTCGCCGGCCAGTTCGGATGCTCGGTGAACGCTTCGGGCGCGACAATCCATGAGACTTGCGGCAACGCGTTGTTCTGCACGTCGCGCTTGAGGATATCGAAATAACCGTCGCCCGCTGCCGCGTTCGTGCCGGTGCGCGCCTTGTCATACAGCGGATTGCCGGGTTGCGCATTGCGATACTGATTCAGGTAGAGCAGCGCGTTGTCGCCATAGTTGCCGATGTACGCGTCGCTGGTCCAGCCCCACGAGCCGTTTGCGTCGAGCCCGGTGCCCATGTCCTGATAGATCTTCCACGAAATGCCCGCGTTCTGGAGCACTTCCGGATACGACGACCAGCCATACCCGAGTTCGGCATTGTCGACCACCGGGCCGCCGCCGCTGCCGTCGTTGCCCACCCAGCCGGTCCACATGTAATAGCGGTTCGGGTCAGTCGATGAGTTGATCGAGCAGTGGTACGCGTCGCAAATGGTGAAGGCGTCGGCGAGCTGGTAGTGGAACGGAATGTCCTCGCGCGTGAGATACGCCATCGTGGTCGTGCCTTTGTACGGGACCCACTGATCGTAACGGCCCTGGTTGTAAGCACCTTTGCTCGTGGTCCAGTCATGCGGCAGATCCTGGATGAACTGGAGGCCGAGATCGGGCGCGCTCGGCCGGAACGGCAGCACTTCTCCGAGTCCGCCGGCAATCGGCTGATTGAAGACCGGCTGGCCGTTGGGAAGCTGCACGGCGCGGGTATCGCCAAAACCGCGCACGCCCTGGAGCGTGCCGAAGTAATGATCGAAGGAGCGGTTTTCCTGCATCAGCACGACGATGTGCTCGACGTCGTTGATATTTCCATGCTGGTTGTTCGCTGGAATCGCGAGTGCGTTGCGGATGCCAGCCGGCACGATGCCCAGTGCGGTGGCGGAACCGGCGGCCTGTGCGGCTGCCCTGAGAAAGTCACGTCGGCTTTTTAAGTTCATGGGTCTCTGTCGGTCGTGGGGGGAAGACTTGGTCGGGCTCGCCGGCCGCTTTCGTGTCGCCTTTGTGTCACTCGGCTTCGTGGATAACCGGGGACAACAAAGGATCGGAAGCGGCGGCGGGCGGGGGAGCTTGCGTAAGACTGGACGTCGCTGTTGCCGGCTGGGTTTGCTGCAAGGCCCAGCGCTGTATGTCCGACGATCCCGGTGAAGCGGATGCATCGGATTGCTGAACGGAAGAAGATGAAGAAGGGGCTAAAGAAGACGAGGACGCGGATGGGGTCGCCGAGGGCTGGTCATGGTCACCGCAGGCGGCAAGCAACGTGCACGCGAGCACGGCGCCGCACAGCAACTCGATACTGATTGATCTACTGGGCACAAGCGTCCTCTGGACGGTTTGCGTGGCGGCGCCATGCGGTTTGCGGATGGCGTCGGGAACGAGCAATCCAGAGGATAGGAATTACTCGTGTAGGAATTATTAATTTATTGAAATAACATCCTAATAGTAATTAAAACGTAATTAATATGTTTGGCTGAAGTATGAAAATGCCGGGCAATATGACGAGGGGATAGGCCATCCGCAAACGGGATTTGTCCATCGGCATCGCGTCGCCTAAGGTTGGTCGAGCGGGGTTGTTTGGGAAGAGCCGGTGGTTATGAAGAATTTGTTAAAGCTTACGATCCACATGCCGTAAAGAAGTGAGCAGTGGCAGCTGATCGACTCTCTCTGGCTGTCATCCGATGTCCTGCGTCGGCGCTTCCCGGGTGATCGACGAGGAACGCCGGCCGGACCATAAAAACATTGTTGCGGTCGGGCCGCGCCAGATTCGGTTGATCCAACACGCTTCTGGCCGGCCGGACGACACAGGAGAACACGATGTTGACCGATACGGCGCAGCGGGTCTTGCAACTGAGCGACTATGCGGCGCGCCTTGCCGCCGCGCGCGACCGGAGCTATGCGCTTGCACGCGCCGTCGAAAGGTCGCAAGCCACGTTGAGCGAGGTGGCACAGGATCCCGCGAGCGATTCCGCGCTTTGCCGCTACGCGGCCGAGGCCCTTGAATCCTTGTGCGAGAACCTCGTGCGGTTGTGCGCGCTGACCGACCAGGCATCGGCGAATGCCGAAGCGCTCGCCGCCTTGCCCCTGAAATTTTTCTCCGACAACGACGGCGCCGTCGAGGATCTCGAAGCGGCGGTCCTGTCGCTGGCCGAAGCAACCGTGACCGCCGAGACCCAGCTTGCGGAACTTGCGCAAGTCGTGGCGGAGGCGTGCGGCGCCGTCAACGAAATGCGCCGGCCCGAGCAAATCGGGTAAACCCCCAGTCCAGGAATTTTGACACGGTAATATGCGGGTATACGTGAGGCAGTTACATGCTTCGCGTGCGTCCCATGCAGTGCGTTCGTCCGGCGATCCCGGTTGAGCGCATTGGCTGACGCACCAAACAGGAGGGTCCGCCGCGAGGCGGACTCGTCGTATCGGAAGCGGCCACAAGCCACTGCCGACATTACCGACACTTGTCCCGGGTATTACATATGTCCATTGCAGCATCCCTGTCCCTCCTCGCGCGAGGTTTCCATCCCGCGCGTGACTACCGGCCCGCGACCCGTGGCGCTGTCTCCCCTTCATCCCCTCTGCTGACCCGCCTGCTCGGCTCCGATCCCGGCCTGCTGCGTTTCCACACCGCGCTTCGCAGCGCGATTGCCTGCGTGCTCACGGGCGTGGTGACGATCGGCTGGACAGTTCACACACATCAGCCGCCTACGCTTGCCGCGTTCGCGTTGCTGTTCGCCATGGTCGCGCCGCTGTTCCTTCGCGATGCCACGCAACGCGGCTGGTTCCAGTCGCTTGCCGTGATCTATGGCGCGGGGGCTGCAAGCCTGATCGCGGCGATCGCGCTGGCGGCCTGGCCGCTGGTGGCGGATGCCGGATTCCTTGCCGTGCTGTTCGCGGCGATGCTGGTGCAGGCATGCGGTCCGCGTGCACTGGGTGGAGCGATGACGGCGGTGGTCGCGTTTTACCTTGGGCTGTACCTGCATCCCACGCTCGAACACGTGTTGGTCATGCTGGGGTTGTCGGTGGCAGCGTTTGTGAGCGTTGCGTTCACCGGCCGCGCGCTGGTGCCGACCCGGCCTGAGGCCACGTTGCGTCGCGCGCTGACCACGGTAATGCAGCGTGCCACGACCGTGCTTGCCGATCGTCGTGCTGACGAGCCCGAAGCGCTGCGTCACTTGTCGCTGTTGAACGAAGCGGCGCTCGCTGTTGAAGAGCAGCTTGGCTTGCTCGATCTTCGAGGCGTGCAGCGGCTGCGGGCGTGCCTGATCGATGTCGAGGTTGCGGCGGCCCGGCATGCGGTGGGTGCCAGCCGGCTTGATCGAAGCGATGTTCGTTTGCGGATTGCCTTGCGGCGTTTGTCGCGCGCGGGCCGTGACGCGGTGGCGTCGACCGCGCGTGCGGCGAAAACCGGTGTCAAGCGGCCGGCGGGCGCTCCGTTCGTTTGGCGCGGCGCACTCTCCTGGCTGCCCGCCTGCCGCGCGACGACGGCTGCGCTGATCGCCATGCTGATCGGTCACTCGGTGTCGCCGGAACGGTGGTTCTGGGCGGTCATCACGACCTTCGTGGTGTTCCTCGGCACGCGCTCGCGCGGCGACACGATCCGCAAGACCGGTGAACGGGTGCTTGGCACACTGGCGGGCGTGGCGGTTAGCGCAGCGCTGATAGGCACGCTTCACGGCACGCCCTGGCTGCTGGTTGCCGCGATGGCCGCGTGTGTGTTTGGCTGGGCCTATTTCATCCTGACCTCGTACGGGCAGGGTGTGTTTTTCATCACGGTGCTGGTCGGGCTGATCTATGGCGAGCTGGGCTTTGCCATTGGACCGCTGATTGAAATGCGCGTGGAAGAAGTGTTCGTTGGCTGCATCGTGTCGATAGCCGTAGCTGTATTGATGATGCCGCTGCGCACGTCTCATCACGTCGATATCAAGATGACGGGCGTGCTCGACGCGCTCGACGAGGTCCTGCGCGTTTGCAATACGAGTGCCGATGTCCACGGGCTTCATCCGCTCGCGGCCATGCGTGCGCTCGACCGGCGCTGGCATGAGTTGCGGATCGCATTACGGCCGCTGCAGACGCAGCGCGTGTTTGCATGGAACACGCAGTTGGAACTCGCGGCCGGACCGTTGTTCGCGTGCGTGCAGGCGGCGCGCGAACTGGCGCGGGAGACGGCGCGCGGTGCAGCAGTTACCACCACCGATGAAGCCCGCGCACGCCTCGCCGGAGCGTTGGCGTTGTTTGCGGCGCGCTCCGGACGGAATACGCGGAACCCGGACGCAGCGGTCTCAAGGGAGCTTGTTGCTGCGCGTTAGCACTTCAGGCCGTGCAACAAGCCTTCAGCGTCCGGACCTCAAGCCACCGCCGCCGCGATGCGCTGTCTCGTGGATTGATCGGGATAACTACCGAATCCGGCACGCACATTGTCCTGCATGTACTCAGGCCGCCCGGTCCCGGGAATCACGCAGGTCACCGCCGGATGTGCGAGCACGAACTTGAGCAGCAGTTGCGCCCAGGTCGTGCAGCCAATCTCCTTGCTCCAGGCAGGCACCGGCTGTCCCTTGAGTTTGCCGAGCAAACCGCCGCCGCCGAACGGCTGGTTCACGATCACGCCAATCCCGCGTTCCCTGGCAAGCGGCAGCAAGCGTTCCTCGGCGGCGCGGTCGTCGGCAGCGTAGTTGATCTGGACAAAGTCGAGTGTCTCCGAACGCATCACGGCTTCCACCTCGGCGAACGCGCCCGACGTGTAATGCGTGATGCCGAGATAGCGAATCCGGCCCTGCGCTTTCCATTCACGCAGCGTGGCGAGCTGCGTGCGCCAGTCGAGCAGGTTGTGAACCTGCATCAGGTCTATACGCGGTTGTTGCAGACGCCGCATTGACTCTTCCATTTGCGCGATCCCCGCTTCACGGCCTTCGGTCCATACCTTGGTCGCGACAAACGCACGGCCATGCCCGCCGATGCGTGTCAGCACCGCCCCGGCAACCGCTTCCGACGAGCCATACATCGGCGATGAGTCGATGACCGAACCACCGTTGTCGAACAGGATGCGCAGCACGTCGCCGAGCGCGGCTTGTGCCTGTGGATTGTCGCCGACATCGAAGGTGCGCCAGGTGCCGCAGCCGACCACCGGCAGCGCTTCGCCCGTGGACGGAACAGGACGCGTGTTCATGCGCGGCAGCGGCGTGCCGCTGGCGGGCGTTTGCGCGAAGGCGACAGGCAGGCTCAAGGGCAGCATGACGCTGCCGGCGGCAAGGAGAAGGCGTCGACGATGAGTGTTGGCGGAAGTGGGGCGCATAAGCAGTCTCGCCGTGACGGGTCAGCTCTCAGGATAGGCGAAGTCACGAAGTCACGTAGTGGGCGTGCCACCCAGTGATCGCACCCTCACGGCTCTTGTGTCAGCGCCTGCAAGCGCGGCGCGAGCGTGGTCAGCAAGAGCTCTTCCAGCGGCATGGGGTGGGCGAAGTAATACCCCTGCGCCTGCGCCGCGCCCATCTCGCGCAATGCCGCGAGCGTGGCGGCGTCTTCCACGCCTTCCGCCACGAGCGTCAGGTCCAGCGACTCCGCCATCCGCACGATTGCACGTACGATCGCGCTGCTGCGCGGACTGGTAGTCAGTTCGAAGATAAACGACCGGTCGATTTTCAGGCCGCTGAAACGGTACTGATGCACATAACTCAGCGACGAAAATCCGGCGCCGAAGTCATCGAGCACCACCGACATGCCGTGATCGGCCAGGCGTTGCATCGAACGCCTGGCCAGATCGGGCTCGGCAACCAGTGCGCCTTCCGTGAGTTCGAGGCAGATCCGCGACGGCGCGACGCCGTGACGCGCGAGCAGGGCGAGGACGTCGTCGGCGAACTCCGGGCGCGTCATGCTGTAGCTCGAACAGTTCACATGCACCGGCGGCCAGTCGGCGTGCTGCGGCTGCGCGAGGATGATCGCGACGCGCGTGAGCATGTAGAGATCGAGCCGGCCGATCAGGCGCAAACCTTCCACCGCCGGCAGGAATTCGCCCGGCGTGATGAGGCGGCCGTCGGGCTGGCGCCACCGGATCAACGCTTCGAGCGCAATCAGCTCGCCGCTGTTCACGCAGACGATAGGCTGAAAATACGGCACCAGTTCGTCGTCGCGCTTGAGCGCATTGCGCAACGCGCCTTCGCGTTCCACCTGATCGGAGACCTCGCGGCGCAGCTCATGATTGAACACGACAAAACTGTCGCGGCCGCCATTCTTCACGCGATACATCGCGGTATCGGCATCACGCAGCAGGTCCGCCGGCTCGCGGTGAAACTGGCTGTCGGGACTGACAATACCAATGCTGCACGACGAGAACACCACGTGGTCGTCTATATGAAACGGCAGGTCGAACGCCGCCAGGATCCGTTCCGCAATTGCCACGGCGGTTTCCAGCGGCGCACCCGGCGAGAGCACCGCGAACTCGTCGCCACCGAGCCGCGCGAGCAGGTCGTCGTCGCGCAGGCAGCTTCGCAGGCGGCCCGCGGCCTGCACCAGCAGCATGTCGCCGAAATGATGGCCGAGACTGTCGTTCACCACCTTGAAACGGTCGAGGTCGATAAACATCACGGCCAGTTGCTCGCCTTCGCCATGATGATCGAGCCATGCCTCCTCCAGCCGCTGCAGCAGGTGGCTGCGGTTCGGCAACCCGGTCAGCGCGTCGTGTGAGTTTTCGTGCTGCAGCTGGGCGTTGGCGAGATCGAGCTCGCGGGTGCGGTTCTGCACGCGCGCCTCGAGTTCAAGGTTGGCCGCATGCAGGGCTTCGGCGGCGCTGCGGCGTGACAGGGCGGTATCGATATGGCGTGAGACGAACGTCAGCAGTTCCTGGTCGCGCAGCGAGTAACGCACGCTCGTGGTGTAGCTTTGCACCGCGAGCACGCCGCGCACGACGTCGCCGTCGAACAGCGGAATGCCCAGCCACGAACGCAGCTTGATGCTCTCGCCCGAGCGTTCTATTTCGCCGGTCTCCGCCAGCCGCGTGGCTTCGGCGAGGTCGATCAGACACGGACAGCGCTGCCTGATCACATACTCCGTCAGGCCGCGCCGGTTACGTCGCGGTGTGGGATGGTCGTTCAGCAGTTCGTCGACGTAATAGGGGAAGGACACGGTCGCGGTCGTATTGTCGACCAGCGCGATGTAGAAGTTTTCCGCATACAGCAACTCGCCGACAATCCCGTGCAGGCTCTGGAAAAACTCCATCATGTCGCCGTGCCGGCTCGACAATTCGGCAATCTGGAATAACGCCCCCTGCAGGTGCTCGGCCCGTTTTCGTTCCGCGATCTCCAGTCTCAGCGCACGATTTAGTTCGGATAGCTCAGCAGTCCGGCGCGATACGGTTTCTTCCAGGTCATCACGATGCAGGATCCGGTCCAGCGCCATGGCTACATGCCGGGCGACGACCAGGAAAAGCGCGCGGTCCTCCACACTGTAGATTCGCGAGACGTCGTACACCTGCATGGCGATCATGCCGAAGACTTCGTCCGAGGCGTTCTTGAGCGGCGCGCCCATCCAGAATTCGGGGCGGTCACCCATGCAAAAGAAACGGCCCTCGCGTTCAGCCGTGCGGATGCCGGCGGCGTCGATCAGGAGCGGCTGGCCCGTGATCAGTACCTGGCCCGTCAGCGACAGGTGCGACGGATCGAGGGTGTCGTACATCGCGCATTCGAGCAGGGAGGTGTCGATTACATCGACGTAATACGGGTAGGTGATCCTGCCGTTCGACGAGTCGTAAAGCGCGAGATAGAAATTTTCCGCGTCGATCAGCGTGGCGAGTTGCTGGTGCACGCCGAGCAGGAACGCCGATCGTTCGCGCACGGAACTCGCGAGATAGGCGATTTCATAGAGCACGCGCTGGGTATTTTGCGCCCGCGCCAGCGTGTCGGTCTGCATGGCTTCGCCCAGGCTGCGGGCGAGGTCGGACAGCGTGGAACTTCCCGAGTGGCTGGCGGGCGCGAGCAGCCAGCCGAGGATGCTTTCGCCGCTGCCCGTGGGCCAGAGACACAGGCGCCGGGACGTGCAGAAGGCGTGGAAGGTGTCGGCGGTGAGAAGGGCGGGCCACGTTTGCGCTGCATCGCCCTGACCCGCCAGATGCAGGGCCTCGCCGACCCGATACCACGCCCAGGCGGTGGTATCGGTTTGAGTACGGGCACGGTGCAGCAGCACGTCGACTGAACTGCCCGCGTGGGTCACCCGCGCCGGGTCGATGATCACGCGAGCGAGGTCCGCAGCGGGGTTGTCGCTGCTGTCGTTGGCCATTGGCGTGGCAGGGTTCGCGGGAAAGACGTTCATCAGCGCTCCGAGCCGGAGGTTGCACCCGGGCTCCTGATTCAATCTCGTTCGATGTCGATGTTATCTGCTCTTCATCCGGACACGGGAGGGATTGAATGAGCCCGCTCCTTCGGTTGTGTACGCACCTGAGCACTATAACGGCAGCACGGCCGGGGGCTTGAGCGCTATCGTAGGGATTCAGCCGGTCCGGATCCTTGCTTTGCGCCCATGTTTCAATGCGGCGCATTACAAGCACCCCTCATGTACCTCTACCGCGCCCGACGAACCGCATACCGTTGCGGGGCCGGACACCAACGAGCGCCGCTCCACCGCTACCGAAACACCAAGCAGCACGATCCCGCCGCTCGCGAGCAGCGCACCGGTCCAGCCGGTGGCCTCGAGTCCGAAGCCCATCGCGACCACTACGCCGCCCGCCCACGCACCCAGCGCATTTGCAATGTTGAAGGCCGAATGATTGAGCGCGGCCGCGACGGTCTGGGCGTCGCCGGCCACGTCCATCAGGCGCGTCTGCACGGCCGGGACCACGGCTATGCCGAGTCCCATCGCGAACAGGTTGAGCGTGGCCGTCCATTCGTTGGCCGAAGAATACGCGAAAGCGGCCAGCGCGGCGGCATTCCAGATCAGCATGCCGAAGATGGTCCAGAGCCGCGACTTGTCGGCCAGCACCCCGCCAATCAGGCTGCCCGCCGTCATGCCGACACCCAGCGCGCCGAGCAGCAGCGGCACGCGCCAGGGCGCCACGTGGGTCACGTTCAGCAGCGTCGGCGTGATGTAGGTGTACACCGCGAACAGTCCGCCGAAGCCGACCGCGATCACCGACAGCGTCAGCCAGACCTGCAAGCGCCTGAACACGCCAAGCTCGCGGCGAGGCGTGGCGCCGCCGGCGTGAATGGGCGGCAGAAAGATGCGCACGCCAATCATGGTAAGTATGCCGAGCGTGCCGACGAGCAGGAAATCCGCGCGCCAACCGAGCCATTGACCGAGCCAGGTCGCCAGCGGCACGCCGAAAATATTCGCGATTGTCAGGCCCAGCATGACGCGTCCGACTGCCCGCGCGCGCCGGTCGGGCGGCACGAGCGACGCTGCCGTCAACGCAGCCACGCCGAAATACGCGCCATGCGGCACGCCGGAAATAAAGCGCGCGATCAGCAGCAGCGGGTAATTCGGCGCGAGCGCGCTGAGCAGATTGCCGAATGCAAACATCAGCATCAGGCCGATCAACATCGCGCGGCGCGGAATTTTCGCGAAGAAAATAGTAATGAGCGGCGCGCCGATCACCACGCCCAGCGCATACGCGCTGATGATGTGACCCATGGTGGGCAGCGACGTACCGAGGCCGTTCGCGATCACCGGCAGGATGGTCATGGACGCGAATTCACCCGTGCCGATAGCCAGGCCGCCGACGGCCAGCGCGAGTTCGGCGGGACCCGCGCCATAGGGTGCGACCACGCGCGTGAGCGGGTCGTTGGGGACATCGATAATGGACATTGAGGAAAAATTGTGGGTTGTGAGCGAAGCGCAATGCAGCATTATCGCGAAAGAATTAATCTTCCGCATGCGCGAAGGCTCGAACGGGCGTGCTGAACCGTGTTGCTGCGGTGCCGTAGCCGCTAGTCCTGTGTGACTGTCGTGTGACGCGGCTCGTTCGTGTCTTCGGCATCGGCACCTGCCGAAAAACGTTCACGATAAGCCTGCGGTGTGACACCCATTGAACGCAGGAAACTGCGCCGCATGGTTTCCTCCGATCCAAACCCGCAGCGCGCGGCGACGCGCTTGACGGGAAACGAGGTATCGCCGAGCAGGCGGCGCGCCGCTTCCAGGCGCAATTGATCGATTGCGCGGGCCGGCGTGACGCCCGTTTGCGCCCGATAGTGGCGCACGAAGCTGCGCTCGCTCATGCCGGCGCGCTCGGACAGTGTCGCGATTGACAGGTCGGCCGCCATGTTCTCGGCTATCCACGCGTGCAGGTCGCTGAAACGGTCGCCGGCTTTTTGCAGCGACAACGTCGCGCTGAACTGCGCCTGGCCGCCCGGCCGCTTGAGAAACACGACCAGTTCGCGCGCCACGTCGAGCGCGAGCGCGCGCCCGAGATCGTCCTCGATCAAGGCAAGAGCGAGGTCGATGCCGGCTGTCACGCCCGCCGATGTCCAGACCGCGCCGTCGCGAATGAAAATAGGCGATGGGTCCACGTGGACGGCCGGGTAACGCTGCCCGAGATGCTCGCAATGCGCCCAGTGAGTGACCGCGCGGCGATCGTCGAGCAAGCCCGCGGCGGCCAGCAAAAACGCGCCCGTGCATACCGATGCCACCCGCCGGCACTGTGCCGCGCGCTCCCGTACCCAAGCCACCTGCGCCGGATCCTTCGACGCCGCATGAACGCCACGTCCGCCCGCGACAATCAGCGTGTCGGTCGGTTGTTGAGCGGTGGGCAAGGGCTGCGCGAACAGTCCGAGAGCTGCTGTGCTTTGAATTTCCCCCGCAGCGGCAGAGACGACACGCGCTATATAGGGCGCGCTTGCTCCACGCGCCAGCGAGATTTCATTGGCGGAGGCGAAGGCCTGCAGCGGTCCGGCGGCGTCGAGCAACTGGACGTCCGGAAACGCGAGGATGTCGATACGGCGAGGAGCGTCACTCATGATGTTGGGGCGGGTTGGCGTGAAACGAGGGTTGAATGACAAGTTCGCCAAATCGTAGCGAGGTATCGTTAGTGCGTCCACTTCCTTTTGAAGGTTCATCGCCATGACGTTGCATATCGGCTTCCTTGTTTTCCCGCGCGTTCAGCAGCTCGACCTGACCGGCCCGCATGACGTGTTCGCGTCGGTCCCCGGCGCAACCGTCCACCTGATCGGAAAAACGCTCGATCCGATCAAGGCGAGCAGCGGCCTCGCGCTGACGCCCACCATCACGTACGCCGATTGCCCCGCGCTCGATGTGTTGTGCGTGCCGGGCGGAGTGGGGGTGGGCGAGTTGATGGAGGACGACACCGCGCTCGATTTCATCCGGCGGCAGGCTGCGCAGGCGCGCTTTGTCACATCGGTCTGCACGGGTGCGCTGGTCCTGGGCGCCGCAGGTTTGCTGCGCGGACGGCGTGCGACCACACACTGGGCGGCCCATCATTTCCTGGAGAGCTTCGGCGCGATTCCGGTGAAGGAACGTGTGGTCCAGGATGGCAATTTGATGACGGGCGGCGGCGTGACCGCGGGCATCGATTTTGCGCTGACACTTCTTATCGGCTTGATCGGCGAAGCCGAAGCACAGGCAATTCAGCTTCAGCTGGAATATGCGCCCGCTCCGCCCTTTAATTCAGGTACACCCGACACGGCGCCGAAGGCCGTGGTCGACCTGGTGTGGAATCGCGCCGAAGCAGTGCGTGCTCAGCGGGCAGCAATCGTTGAACGTGCTGCGGCTCGATTGAATGGATAGCAGGCCCGGCGCAGTGCCGATGCGGTAACTCGGGTTGGCGGGCATGCTTCTGACAGGAGGCGAGTGTCATGCCACGCGTACGGGTTGCTTCGATCACGGTTCTTGGCTCGCTCGGCATAGTGCTGGGCGCGACGCCCGACGCATTTGGCCGGAGCGCCAAGGCAACGCCGGCCGCGCCGCCATTGCCACCATTGCCGCCTTCAACGATGTCCAGGCAGGCGCGCAGAGCGCAACGCAAAGCCAATAGAAAAGCGGCACAGGCCAGGAAATCGGTGGGGCCATGCTGCATGCCGTCGTTCCATGTATGCCCGATGCCGTGTAAGCCGCGATAGTCCGGGCGACGACCCTGTCGACATGGTCTGCCGCAACCAGTCAGGACGCGAAGACGCCGATCGAGACGATTCCAGCGGGAGTTAAGCAGGCGTGATTGGCGGCGAGGCTTGATGCGGAGTACGGTCTCCGGTCAAGCCTCGCTGCGCTTCAATGTGCTTCACCGCGACCGGCAGGGCGAATAGGTGCGCCGTTGTCCGGCGCCTTGGACTCGGACGGATTCGCATCCGCGTTCGGCACGGGCTGGAACGCCACGACCGGCTCAGGTATTGCCGGCGCCACATGGGTCTCGCGCTGGGTCTCGCGCTGGGTCTCGCGCGCCTCATGCGTTACGTGGGTTTCGCGCGGCGCACGTGCGACCGGGTTGGTGAACAGGTGCGGCACGCTGGCGGCCGTAGCTGGAGCGCCACCGGTGCTCGCGACCTCGGCTGTGCGCGGGATTGCCACGGCCTCGCGGATCGGGGCCGGGTGCATCGGACCGCGTTGCATGATGGCGGCCGCCTGGGCCTGCGCGCTTTCGGCCGCTTTCTTCGCTTCAGCAATCTTGATGGCCACATGCTTAAGGAACACGCGCGAGTCGGTGTAGCTCGCGTCAATAGCAAGCGCGTCCTTTGCATAACGCCGTGCGCATCGCCATGAAGCCGACTGGTCGCATGCGCGGGCGTGTTGCATGGCGGTGTTGCGTGCGGCTTCGCGTTGGGCGAGCTCGTCGCGGACCCGCTGGACCTCGGGGCTGTTGACCTGGTTCGCGGGCACGTTGGCCAGGTTCTTCTGCACGGCGCTCAGGTCGTTGGTGACCAGTGCGAGGCGCGCGAAATAGAGGCTTTCCCCCGGGCTGCCCAACGGCGGACGCTCAGTCGCGATGACCGGCGAGACCGGCGGCAACGACAGCTTCGGTAATTCCTTTTCAGCGGGAATGGACGGCTGCGGCGCATGGCTGGCGATAGGCACGTCGGCGGTCGCGCTGGGGCTCGGCGCGGGCGGTAAGGCGGCGAGCGGGGCGGGAGTGTCGACGGCAGACGTTTGAGCCGGCGCCTTGGTCGTGGCTATTGTCGGTGGCGGTGCAGCAGGGGTGTTCTGCGCAAGCGTGACGGGTGCCGGGGCCGGTGAGCTCTTCGGTGCGGCAGCCGTCGGACTTTGTGCGACCGTGGCAGCGGGTGCGTCCGTCAGGCTCTTTGATAGGGGGGCTGCTACCGGGGTTGGTGAGGGCGTCACGGGCGTTGCTGTTGCTGTTCCTGCTGTCGTTGCGACTATCGGTGCCTCGGTGTCCGGTGTCGCGTTCGAAGCGGCTCCCGTTGCCCAGCCTGATGCGATCCTTGAACTCTCTGTGCGCAGGGTCGCAATGGCAGCTGTCAGCCTGCTCCTGATCGATGCCATCATCTCGGCCGCCGGGTTCGGTGCCGATGCGAGCGTTGGTGCTTGTGTTGGTGCTGGTGCCGGAATTTGCGTTGGAATTTGCGCCAGTATTGGAGGCGCCACATGGGGCACCACAGGGGTGGTTGCCGTGGTCATCGAGACGGGGTTTGCGGGCTTTGCTGCCGCAACGACCGTCGTTGAGCTTGCCGGTGCGGCGGCTTTCGGCGCATTGTCGGGTGCTACCGGAATAAACGCGGGTGTCCTCGCAGGCTCCGGCAGTGCAGCAAGCCGTTGAACCACGGGTGATCTCAGGCCGGGCGCATAAGTCAGCGCCAGCGCCACCGCGAGCATTCCGCCGCCCGCCACGCCGAACGCCACGCGCCGGACGACGCGGGCACGCTCCCGTGCAATATTCATCGCAGCGTCGACTTCCTCCGGCACGCTCGGATAAGGCACGAGCATGCGCCCGGGCATCATCATGACGTTGCTGTTATTGAAGTCGACGGAGTTCGGCGCGACCAATGCCCGGGACTGATTTGTGCCGCAATGCGGGCATTCTTCTTCGCCGTGCGTCAACGCGTTGCCGCAGCGACGACAAGCCGCGTAAAGGACAGGCGTGCGAAAAGATAACAGGTTCATGCCGAACCCCTCGGGCAAGTATCGACGCCGGCTCGTGATGCAGCCGGATCGTTCATATAAGAATAGTGCAATTAATTCAGAAGTTAGTACCCCGGTATGTTTTGTAGACCGCATTGATGCATATCGGCGACACTTCCCCGCGCCCGCATCACGCTATGCAGGGCTTCGCTCGCCGCGCTTGTCCGAATCTGACTTGGGTGTGGCGGATAACAGCGGAGATCAGCGCGGAGCGCCAGCAGGCATGCACGATCCCGTCGGGATGTATCAATGGAGCGAGCCCGTGCAAAAAGCGGTCGGGCGGAAGAAGCAGGCGTGGGTCGACAAACGGTCGACGTCATGGTTCAGGTGCGATTCCTGCCAAAGTTCTTCGGGAGACCGATGGCGAAGGACATCGGCTTGCGCGTAGTCGATGCTCTGAAAACCGCGGCACACCACTTCCCTGGATCGCGGCAAGCTGTCCGCCTGTCCGCAATACATGCCATGCGCGGGATAAGCTGGTACGGACTTGACATCGGGGAGCAGCAAGGCCATTCACGACGCCAGCGTTTGATGCAAAGAGAGATGGTCCTTGCTGCCCATGCGCCGGGCAAGCGTAAAAATGTAGCCGGTGTGGCACCCGTATTACGCCGAAGAAAGTCTTGCAAGTATGCTTCGGCATCCGAATATTATTCCAGAGAAACAGTGCGTAGCCTCACATCCATCCACGACGGGTTAGAACTTGGGTGTTGCGGTAACGTGGAAGAAGCGGCCGACGTCCGAGTACAGCGACGGATCACAGGCTGTCGCGTTCAAGTGCGAGTTTTCGACCTGCGTTGATCCACGGAAGCCGCCGCTAACCGAGTTGTGCATGGTCAACATCGAGTTCGGCTGGTAACGAGAGGCGCGGTGAGAAGGAGTCTGCAAAATCGATTAGTAATCTTAATGACTTGAACGCCAGGGGATTTTTCCGTTCCATTCAACAATGGCTTGACTCCCAATACCAATGGTTTGACTCCCAATACTCCAATAAATACAGGTTTATTATTCTGTATAACAAGATCTTATAGGGAGGGAGGATTAATTATTCTGTATAACAGGATGTGATGAAACAGTAAAAATGAGATCGATGAGCATTAATTACCGACTCGCGATAAAAATCGCGAAGATCATTATTGTCGTCGTTGGCTATATGTAAATATTCAGAATATATTTTGTAATTTAATAAATGACGTATTGAAAATACGCATTTAGAGTGTCGTAAATACCGCTAAACAAATTTCAAACACTGATTCTCTTCTTTTATTTTCTGGCTTTTGACGCTGACCTCTGGCCGGCTCTCGATCGTCACGTCAAACGTACTGCCGGGGAGTCCCCCGGGGCGCCTCGCAGACACCGAAAAGCACCGCCCAGTGGGCGTTTACGTCATGTACCACTCGCCATCAGCCGACAATTCATGGCGTGTTATAGAGAGCCGCAATAGCAGCTGAATCCCAATTAACGAGCTGCCGAAGGCTCGCGCGCATCCGCTGCGGCATACGATTATTCTTTTAGAGCGACGCGAGTACGGTGTTGGTTAGAGTGTTTTCTCTAAAACTCAGTACGCTGTCGTCAAATAAAGTTTGACCGCGCATTTTTTGTCCTGCTATCTTCGCATCCCATGAAACGCCGGTGACAATCGCGCAAAAAGTTCAGGAGTCGTAGAGCGCTTCGTTTAAATTGTCTCCGGGTATTCATGGCCGGTCGAAATGAGTCAGCCGGGTTTAATCCATCGTCGTTTCATTTAGATGATCTTCGGCGGGTTTGATGGACC
This sequence comes from Caballeronia udeis, assembly GCF_001544555.2. GTDB lineage: Bacteria > Pseudomonadota > Gammaproteobacteria > Burkholderiales > Burkholderiaceae > Caballeronia > Caballeronia udeis. The sequence goes on from NZ_FCOK02000028.1 coordinate 57,315, forward strand.
GCTGGCGCGTCTCACAGCCGTATCCGCGTCAACGCATCAGGGTTTACGCTGCCTATAAATTCGGAGTGCAAATCAAGGGCCGGATAGACGCAGGCGGTTTTCCGAGGTGAACGTTGGTCGCCCCATGTCAGCGCACTGCAGTTACAGAAATGGACGATTCACGCCGGAGGAGTAAAGGTGGGTACGAAAGTCGAAGGGCAATTCCCGGCAGCAACGGTCCGTATGGAGAGGCCGGGACGCCCACGTGAGTTCGGGCGCAAGCAGCAAAACCCTGTGCGCCGCTTCTGCGGAATCGCAGTTGTTCTGCTCCTGCACATCGTGCTGATCTATGCACTTATCAACGGCCTTGCCACCAAGGTCGTACAGGTCATCCAGCATCCTATTGAAACGAAAATCATCGAGCCGGTGAAGCCGCCGCCTCCGCCGCCGTTGCCAACCGTGCAATTGCCGCCACCGAAGTTCGCGCCGCCGCCGCCGCCGTTCGTGCCACCGCCGGAAGTGCAGGTGCAAACGCCGCCCCAGCCGACCATCACGCACCAGGCCGCGCCGGTCGTGTCGGCACCCGCGGTAGCGCCGCCCGCACCGCCGGCGCCTCCCGCGCCGAGCAAGCCCGTGAGCACCGAAGTAGGGGTTGTGTGCCCGAACTCGGATCAGATCCGTTCGTCGATTCGCTACCCGAAGGAAGCGCAGGAGAACAACGTGACGGGTGATGTGCTGATCGAATTCACGGTGGACCCACAGGGTCATATTACGAATGAACGCGTGGCCAGGTCTGCGGAAGATTCCTCACTCGACCGTGCAGCGTTCAACGCGGTCAGGCAGTTCACGTGCGTTTCCCAAGGCCAGGCTGTCCGTGTGCAAGTTCCGTTCTCGTTTAACCTGAACTGAAACCCACTGGCTGTCCGGTACCGGTTGCGATTTATCAGTCTTGGTTTAGAAGTTGTACTAATGAACTTGGAGCAGGCATGAAAAAGCGTACTCTCGCCGCATTGGCGGCAACCCTGTTGTTCGCCGTAACCACGGTGGATACCTTTGTGGCGCCGCATATGGCCCACGCGCAAGCTAGCGACGCCACCGCGTCCGCTGCGGCCACTGCTACCCCCACGGCCACCGCCGCACCGCAAACGGCCGGCTCGGCCGCAGACGAAGCGGCACCGCCGCCGGCACCGGCCACGTCCGAAACCGTTGCTAACCCATACGGTCTCGGCGCGCTCTGGAAGAACGGTGACTTTGTCGCCCGCTTCGTGCTGATCCTGCTGGTGCTTATGTCCATGGGCAGCTGGTACATCATGATCACCAAATTTTTCGAGCAGTTTCGTGCAAACCGTCGTGCGAAGAGCGCCGACGAGCAGCTGTGGACCGCGCCGTCGCTAGTCGAAGGCGCGAAGATGCTCGACGAAGCTTCGCCGTTCCGCTTCATCGCCGAAACAGCCATCGAGGCCGGCGAGCATCACGACGAAGCACTGCTCGAAGCCGTCGACCGCAACACGTGGATCGACACCTCGGTTGATCGTGCCATCACCAACGTATCGAATCGTCTGCAGGACGGCCTGGCTTTCCTCGGTACGGTCGGCTCGACAGCGCCGTTCGTCGGTCTGTTCGGTACGGTGTGGGGGATCTATCACGCGCTGACGGCAATCGGTATTGCCGGTCAGGCTTCGATCGACAAGGTCGCCGGCCCGGTGGGTGAGGCGCTGATCATGACCGCGATCGGTCTCGCCGTGGCCGTGCCGGCGGTACTCGGCTACAACTTCCTGGTTCGCCGCAACAAGTCGGTGATGGAGCGTGTTCGTGCGTTCGGCGCACAACTGCACACGGTCCTGCTGGCGGGCAGCCGGCGCTCGGCACGCGCTACGGCTCGCGAAGCAGCGCTGGCCAATTAAGCGGAGTTCGCCATGGCTATGAGCGTTGGGCAAGATGATGACGACGAGGTGATCTCCAGTATCAACACCACACCGCTCGTCGATGTAATGCTGGTCTTGCTGATCATCTTTCTGATCACGATTCCGGTGGTGACGCATACGGTGCCGGTGCAATTGCCGAAGGAGACGATCCAGCCGCTGCAGACCACACCTAAAAGTATCGTCATTGCGGTCAATCGCGACGGCGATTTCTTCTGGAACGAGAAGCTGGTGGATGCGCCGACGCTGCTGACACGCCTGAAAACCGTGTCGGTCATGACGCCGCAACCGGAAGTGCATGTTCGTGGGGACCAGAACGCGCGCTATGAATTCATCGGCCGGGTCATTACCGAGTGCGAACGCGCCGGTATTGCCAAGGTTTCGTTTATTACTGAGCCGCCTGCGCGCGGCGGCTAGGAAGCCACCATGGGAATGAATGTATCTTCGGGCGGTGGCAATGCTGAACCGGATGTGATGGTCGATATCAACACCACGCCGCTGATCGACGTGATGCTGGTGTTGCTGATCATGCTGATCATCACTATCCCGATCCAGACGCACGCCATCAAGATGAACTTGCCGATCGGCAATCCGCCGCCGCCGATCACGCAGCCGGAAGTGGTGCAGATCGATATCGACTTCGACGGCACCACGACCTGGAACGGCCAGGCGGTACCTGACCGTGCGGCACTCGAATCGAGGCTCGCACAGGTGGCCGCCGAACCGGTGCAGGCGGAAATTCATCTGCGGCCCAACAAGCTGGTGCCGTACAGGGATGTCGCCGCGGTGATGGCTTCCGCTCAACGACTGGGCGCGACGAAAATCGGCCTGATCGGCAATGAGCAGTACATGCAATAGGGAAGTGGAATGCTGACGATCCATCATCGGTTCAAACACGCTGTCATTGCGGCCGCTACCTGCGGGCTGTCGGCGCTCGTCGTGCTGCCGGTCACGGCTTACGCCGCGGACACCTTGCGGCCGGATGTGGCGAAGCCGCTGAACGCCGCGCAGGATCTGTATCGCGCGCACAAGTACCAGGAAGCATTGACGAAGATCGATCAGGCTGCCGCGGTGCCGGGAAAGACACCGTACGAAAGCCTCATGGTCGAAGAAATGCGCGGCGCTGCGGCGGCGGCGGCGGGCAACAAAGCCGTGGCTGCCCAGGCCTACGAAACCTTGCTGAGTTCAGGGCACCTGAGCGGCGCCGACGAACAACGCACCACCGAGGCGCTCGCCAGCATCTACTTTCAGGAAAAGAACTACCCACAGGCTATCAAGGTCGCACAGCGCTATCAGAAGTCAGGCGGCAGCGATCCCGATATGCGCACCTTGCTTGTGCAGTCGTACTATCTTTCGAACGACTGCAGCAATGTGGTGGGTCTGCTCAAGCCTGGAATCGACGCACAGGTGCGTGCTGCCCATGCGCCCGACGAGTCGCAACTCCAATTGCTTGGCACCTGCGCGCAGCGTGTAAAAGATGACACGACGTACCGCGGCGCGCTCGAAAAACTGGTCGCCTATCACCCGAAGCAGTCGTATTGGGACGATCTGTTTCAATCGATCCGCACGAAGCCGGGCTATTCGTCGGCGCTCGATATAGACACCTATCGGTTGCGTCGCGCGACCGGTTCGCTCACCACCGTCGACGACTACATGGAGATGACCCAGCTCGCGATCGTGGCAGGAACCACGGCCGAGGGTAAGCAGGTGATCGACCAGGGATTCGCGTCAGGCGTTCTGGGCCACGATGCACAGGCGGATCGTGAAAAGCGCTTGCAGGCACTAGCCGCGAAGCGGGCGCAAGCGCCGGCTGATCCGGAGAACCCGGTAGCTCCGGTCGACGTCGGCTTCAACCAGGTCTTCGCGGGGCAAACCAAGCAGGGTCTTGCCGCAATGGAGGCGGCCATCGCGAAGGGTGGGCTCGATCACCCTGACCAGGCACAGCTGCATCTCGGCGTGGCCTACTACGTGTCAGGCGACAAAGCTCGCGCAGTGCAAACCTTCCGTGCGGTGAAAGGCTCCGACGGTTCGGCTGACCTCGCCCGATTGTGGGTGATGGTGGCGTCAAAATAACGGGATTATGTCTTGCTATGGTTTTGCCACTCGATAACAAGGCACAGATCGCAGTTTCAATAGGAAGAAAAATCCGCGCACTCCGTCAACGGTTCAAGCGCACGCTGGACGAAGTGGCGACGAGCGCGGGGATTTCCAAACCCTTTTTATCGCAGGTGGAACGAGGTCAGGCAACGCCTTCCATTACATCGCTGGTTGGCATTGCGCGAGCTCTGGGCGTCACGGTGCAGTACTTCGTTGATACGCCCACCGAAGACAAGTCAGTGCGTAGAGGGAGTGAGCTTACGTACTTCGGGTTCGACGGAACCGCGAATCTTTTTGGCCGGCTGACGAACCTGGCGGTAGGCGCCAAGCTGGAAGCGATTCTCGTCAGGATGCCGGTGGGACAGAACCCATCGGAAGTCACGACACATGCCGGAGAAGAGTTCTTGTATGTGACGAGCGGCCAGATATCGCTCACGTTGGAAGGGACAACGTTCGTATTGCAGGCAGGTGACACCGCGCATTTCGAGTCCACCGTGCCTCACGCCTGGAGCAATACCGCTCGCGAAGAAGCTGTGGTCGTATGGGTGGGCACGCCAAGATTGTTCTAGGTGCCTTCGCTCCGTACTTTCTCTAAAAGCACTGACATAGTGCTAATAAGTATTGCTAATGGATGGTTGCAAGGTTGCTTTGATGGAGGGGCGTTGCCCGGTCCATCATGCAAAGTAGTGGAAGTGAAAACAATTAGAAAGCGCTGCGCATTTCGTTTGTAATAAATAAGTAGTCCGATATGAAAGTATCTGAAGTGTCCCGTCTTCTGTCTGTATTTGCAATTTGGTGCGCTATTGACCCGATGCCGGGCAGTAGAAGCACGGGTCAGCTTTAACGGAGCGCGGCGCAAGAACGCCGTATATCGAGTGGAGAGGTCCACAAGGCCTCTCTTCACACACAGCTGTGGCTTTACTTACGAGCGAGAAGGGGAAAAATGAAACAACGGGTATTGGCGCTGGCCATCAAAAGAATAGTCTGGGCTGAACTAGCATTATCAGCCGCAATCGCCGTACCGGCGTTTGCGCAAAGCCAGCCAGCCACCACGGGTACAGCCGCGGGCGCAACGACGACGGAAAGCACACCGGCAGCAGCGGCGGCGCCGGCATCCGGCACTGCTGCAGCGGCGGCACCGGCATCGGCATCCGGCACACCTGCAGCAGCGTCCGCGGACAACAACACCGCGACACCGACTGCTGACAAGGGCGTCCAGCAGATCAAGAAATTCGAAGTGACCGGGTCGCTGATCCGCAGCGCCGACAAGGTCGGCTTCAATGCGGTTCAGACGGTTACGCAGAAGGACATTGTGCAGAGCGGCGCCACGACCGTCGCCGACTATCTGCGCACGACCTCCGCCAACTCGGCCAATAGCTGGGGCGAAGGCCAGTCCGGCAACTTTGCTGCAGGCGCCGCGGGTATTGCCCTGCGTGGTCTCAGCGAAAAGTACACGCTCGTGTTGGTGGATGGACAGCGCGTTGCGCCGTTCGCGTTCTTCTCGAACAGCGTCGACTCCTTCTTTGACCTGAATACGCTGCCGTTGAACTCCATCGACCGCATCGAAATCGTGAAGGCCGGTGCCGTGTCGCAATACGGCTCGGACGCTATTGCGGGCGTGGTCAACATCATCACGAAGCACGACTTTCAGGGGCTGCAACTCGACGGGAGCTACGGCAGCGCCATCAGCCAGGGCGGCGGCGCGGGCACGACCAAATTCGGCGTGCTCGCCGGTTTTGGCGATCTCAACGCCGATCGCTTCAACGTGACGGCCGCCGCAAGCTACTACAAGTCGAACGGTTTTACGCTCGCGGACCGCGACGCGACGAGCGCTCAGGATTTCACCAATCAGCCGGGCGGCCATTCGTTGCTCGCGCCGTCGTACTGGAATATGCCCGACGGCAGCGTGCAGGCATTGAGCGGCTGCGCGAACGGCGGTGCGGTGCATCCCGCAGGCACCAACTCGCTGACATCGGGATTGCCGGGCACGATCTGCGGCTACAACTCCGCAGAAAGCACGTCCATCGCACCGATGACCGAGCGTTTGAACGCGAAGCTTCACGCCGATTTCAAGATCAACGATGCAACGACGGCGTTCGGCGACTTCCTGATCAGCAGCAACAAGACCACCACGAACGACGGTCTGTGGAACAACGTTATTGGCAATCCACAGGTCCCCGCACTCGTGTGGAATCCGGCGACCAAGCTGCTTTCTCCGTTCAACTTCACTGTGCCGGCGAGCAATCCGTTCAACCCGTTCGGGGTGGCCACGCCGCTTACGTACGCGTTCCCGGGCGCGGTAGCGGAAGACACGTATGCCACCTACTGGCGCGCGTCAACGGGCCTCAAGGGTTCGTTCAACCTGCCGAACGGCGAGTGGGATTGGGCGACGTCGATCAGTCACTCGCAAAGCACGGTTTCGAACACCTATACGAACCAGCTCAACACCAACGTACTGAACAATATTTACCAGAACGGGACGTTCGATTTCTCGAATCCGGCGGCTACGCCGAACGGCCTCAATGGGCTGTACCAGGATGCGAATAACCTGGCGATCTCGAAGCTCGATACCGTTGACGCGACGTTGTCCACGCCACACCTCTTCAGTCTGCCGGCGGGCGACGTGGGTCTCGGGTTTGGGGCGCAGTTCACGCATCAGAGCGAAGTGATGACCCCGGGTTCGGCATTCGAGCAGGGCGAAGTTATCAGCCCGATTCTGCAGACGGTGAACGGCCAGCGCAACGTGGCCGCCGTGTACTACCAGGTGGACATTCCGATTGTGCGCGCGCTGACGTTCAGCCAGTCGGGCCGTTATGACCACTACAGCGATGTGGGCGGTGCGTTCTCGCCGCGTTTCGCGCTGCGTTATCAGCCGGTTCAGGCGCTCACGATGTACACCTCGTACAACCGCGGCTTCCGTGCACCGACGTTCGTTGAGGACAGCGACTCGCGGACGCAGGGTATCCAGGTGGACCAGACCACCGGCCAGAACTACACATCGATCACGGAAGGTAATCCGGCCCTGAAAGCCGAGCGCACTCGTAACCTCACCGTCGGCTTCCAGCTGTCGCCTACCCGTACGACCGATATCGGCCTGGATTGGTACAAGATTCGTGTCGATAACGTGATTGGCCAAGGCTCGCCTTCCCAGGTTGTCACCGATCCGGTAACGGGCGATCTCCTGTACAAGGTCATCCCGTACGCGAACCTCGGCTATCTCGACACGAACGGTTTCGAAGGCACGTTCCGCCAGTCGCTGCCGACGAAGACCGGGACGTTCACCTTGTCCGGTGACTGGGCTTACGTGAACAGCTTCAAGCTCGGCTCTCCGGGCCAGGCGCCGGTGAATGGTGCGGGCAATGACTACACCATCACACAGCCGTTCGGTGGCAGCTTCCCGCGCTGGAAAGGCAACACCACGCTGGACTGGGCGTACAACAAGTTTGACGCAGCGTTGACCTGGCAGTTCACAGGTCCGTATGCGCAAAATCTGGTTGCCGGCGGGCCGTCGCACGTGGGGTCGTACAGCCAGTTCAACCTGATGATGACGTACACGGGCTTCAAGCACTGGACGATCTTCGGCGGCATCGACAACATCTTCAACCGTGCGCCGCCGTACGATCCGATCTTTGCGAATGGCACGCTGGATCAGAACGGCTACGACCAGTCGATCTACACGAACATTGGCCGCTTCGCACAGGTCGGCGCGACGTACAAGTTCTGATGCCGCTGTAGTTGTTTGCCGGATGGAGCGGTCGCTCCGGCGCGCCTTAGGCGGCGCTGGAGCGGCCTTGTTTTTGGCGTGCTCTCATCGTCCTCGACCCGGACCTTTCGATTCAAACATCGATCTTTCGAAACCTCATCGCATGACGTGCTCAAGGTCGCAGCGAAGGCCGGGCGCGGAAGTAATGAATACCAGGAGTTTCCAGATGTTTTTCTCACCACGTCCTCATCCTTCAATCGCTCTTCGCCGCGTATCGTCGGCACTTGTCCTGGGTGGCTTCATGCTCGCCGGCACCGTGCAGGGGGCAATCGTTCCTCCTGGCGTGCAACTCGCTGCGAAGCAGGAACTGGTGCGCAACAACGGCTCGGAAGTCGAGACACTCGACCCGAACGTGGCGGAGTCCGTGCCGGCCAACACCGTCGCGCGGGACCTGTTTGAAGGGCTGACCGCGACGCGCGCCGACGGCGAAACCGTCCCCGGCGTCGCGGAAAAGTGGGAAATGAAGGACCCCACCACGTGGGTCTTTCATCTGCGAAAGAATGCGAAGTGGTCCAACGGCGAGCCGGTGGTCGCCGCTGACTTTGTGTACGGATGCCAGCGTCTCGTCGATCCGAAAACGGCTTCGCCGTATGCAACCACCTACGGCATGTTCCTGCTTAACGGAGCGGATATTGTTGCGGGCAAGAAACCGGTGGCGTCGCTTGGCGTGAGCGCACCCGACCCGTACACGGTGGTAATCAAGACGCCGAATCCGGTGCCGTTCCTGCCCGACCTGATGTCGAATACGAACCTTGGGCCGGTGAACAAGGCGGCCGTCGAAAAGTACGGCAAGGACTGGACCAAACCCGGCAACCTGGTCAGCAACGGCGCATTCATGCTGAAGGACTGGCAGGTGAACAATCGTCTTGTGCTGGTGAAAAATCCGCAGTACTGGAACGCCGCTTACGTTCAACTGAATCAGGTCACGTACCTGCCGGTGGAAGACGAAAACACGGACGTGGACCTGTACAGGTCCGGCGGTGACGACTGGGTGAACCAGCTTCCCTCGGGCACTTACGCCCGCTATAAACAGGAGTATCCGAACGAGATGCGCGCGGCGCCCATGCTCGGCTTGCGTTATTACTCGTTCAACAACAAGGACCCGCTCCTGAAGGACGTGCGTGTGCGCAAGGCGCTGTCCATGGTCATCGACCGGGACATCCTGGCGCAGCGCGTGACGGCCGACGGTCAGATCCCGGCGTATGGCGTGATCGTCAAGGGAGTGAAGGGCGCCGACGTCAGCGCGTACGATTGGGCCTCGTGGCCAATGGCGAAGCGCGTGGACGAAGCGAAAAAGCTGCTGGCCGAGGCGGGCGTGAAACCCGGCACCAAGCTGCAGTTCGCCACCAACACGAGTGAGTATCACAAGAAGATGGCGATCTTCGCTGCTTCCGAATGGAAGACCAAGCTGGGCCTGGATACCGAAATCCAGACGATGGAATTCAAGGTGCTGCTCAAGAAGCGGCATGACGGCGACTATCAGATCGCGCGCAACGGCTGGGTGGCGGACTACAACGACGCGAGCACCTTCCTCACGCTGGTTCAATGCGGCTCCGAGCAGAACGACAACCAGGCGTGCAGCGCCAAAGCAGATGCGCTGATGCACCAGGCGTCCGACTCAACCGACCCGGCTACGCGCCAGACATTGCAGACCGAAGCGGGCAAGGTGGCAATGGAAGACTATCCCATGTTGCCGCTGCTGCAATACACGATGGTGCGGCTCGTGAAGAGCTACGTGGGCGGCTATTCCACGAAAAACCCGATGGACCATTACCGCAGCGAAGACATGTACATCATCAAGCATTGAACGTTGATTGCATGCGTGCGGCCAGGGTCCGACGTGCAATCAGCGTTCAGGGCAACGGCGGCAAGCGACGATGAATAGAGGCTTTATCACGCTGGGGTTTGCGGCCCTGCTCGTTGCATCGCAAACGTTCGCGAGGCCGTCGATTGCGCAATACGACGAGCCGAAGTATCCGGCGAACTTCACGCACTTCGACTATGCGGACCCGGACGCGCCGGCTAACGGCGACATGAATTTCCAGAACTACGATGAACAGCAAAGCTATGATTCGATGAATCCCTTCCTGGTCCGCGGCGCACCCGCGCCCGACCTGAAGAACCTGATGTTCGACACTCTGATGCAGCGAAGCTGGGACGAACTGGCGTCGGAGTATCCATTGATTGCGGACGACGTGGAGGTTGCCCCGGACGGCAGGTTGGCTACGTTCCATATCAATCCCAACGCACGTTTTTCGAATGGCGACCCGATCACCGCCGTCGACGTGAAGTATTCCTATGACACGTTGGCGAGCCATCAGGCCTCGCCGATCTACAACTCGCAGTTCGCGAGCATCAGCCGCGCGACCGTGATCGATCGCCTGACGGTGCGCTTCGACTTCAGGGAAGCGCGCCGCGATGCACCGCTGATCGCGGGTGACCTGCCGGTCTTCTCGCCGAAGTGGGGCATGAGAGCGGACGGCACGCGGCCGCCGTTCGACCAGATTTCGGATGTGCCGCCGGTGGCAAGCGGTCCCTACCTGATCGAGCAACGCAAGAACGACAAGCAGATCACCTACAGGCGCAACCCTGATTACTGGGCTGCCGGCCTGCCGTCGCGACGCGGCATGTATCGCTTCCAGCGCATCACGTTCAGGCTCTTCACGGATCACTACACGTCGCTGGAAGATTTCAAGGCGGGACACACCGATATGCGCGCGGAGTATTCATCGTCGACCTGGGCGCGCAAGTACGTCGGCAAGAACTTCAGCAACGGGTCGCTCAGGAAAGGTGCATTCCCCGATGGCCCGGCGCAGATGCAGGGCATCATCTTCAATACCCGCAAGCTGCTGTTCGCGGATGTTCGCGTGCGACGTGCGTTGACGCTCGCTTTCGACTACGACTGGCTGAACCGGCTGTATTTCTACGGTCTATATCGTCGCACGGGAAGTTACTTCCAGGATTCCCCGTTCGGCGCGCAGGGCGTGCCGGATGCGAAAGAACTAAAGCTGCTCGAACCGTATCGCTCGACGCTTCCCGCCGCCGTATTCGGCCCGATGATCAAGCAGCCGGACACCGTGCCGCCGCATTCGTTGCGCGCCAATTTGCGCGAAGCCCAGGCGCTCCTGAACGAAGCGGGCTGGCGGTATCGCGACGGTGCGTTGCGCAATGCCAGCGGCACACCGATGACCATCGAGATCATGGACGACCAACCTGGCATGGACGGGGTCATCCTGCCGTACATCCAGCAGTTGCAGACGCTCGGTGTGCAAGCGCACCTGCGGGAACTCGACAGTGCGTTGTATGAGAAGCGCATGGACGCGTTTGACTTTGACATGACCACGTATATCTACCCGCCGGTCACTATTCCGGGCGGCGAACTGACGCGCCGCTTCGGCAGCGCGGCAGCCTCGCAGCCCGGCTCGGAGAACTATGCGGGGGTTCGTTCGAAAGCCGCCGACGCGATGATCGACGCTGCATTGAAAGCGCAGACGCTAAACGATCTCGAGACCGCCACGCGGCTCAACCTGCTCACGTGGCTGCAGAAAAAATACACGCTGAGTTACCTGTTCATCACGCACGACCTTGCCGTGATGCGCGCGATGGCGCACAGGGTGGCGGTCATGAAGGCTGGGCGGATTGTGGAGATGGGCGACACCCTGGACGTGTTGCAAGCGCCCGAACATCCCTATACGCAGGCGTTGCTTGCGGCTTCTATCGTAGCGGGCGCGGCGGCGTGAAATAGCGAGGCGGCAGGAGTTTTTCCTTGAGCCCTTGGCTCAGGACACGGGCTCATCGTTCTTTTCGTTCAGGTGGCGTTTTACGCGCAGCGCGCTCACCGGGCCGGGCTCCGGCGAGTCAGGCCCCCGACCCGGTTCGTCGCTTGACCCAGCGGGCTTGCCCGGCACGATCATCTTGCGCAGTTGCGGCGCGATCGGGGTTGCCTCGAAACACAGCTTGATGCCAAAGCGCGCGCGGTTGAGAAGATGTGCCGTGGACACCGCCCGCCAGAAGCGGTTCGGGTTGAAGCCGGAATAACGCGACTCGCGTTCGATCAACGCCTTGCCGTCGGGCAAATGGACGAAGCAGCAGTGCTGGAACCATCGGAGGTCACGATGCGTGTTGCCGGTCCAGTGCCGGCCGATGGCCTGGTACGCGCCCAACTCCACAATCTGCTGCCCTTCGTCGGCCAGCGTATTAAGTGCCGCAGAGATAAACGACTCGTCGCCGTGATGCCGCAAATTCGCGATCTCCGCGACATAACGTTCACAGTGCCGGCGTGCGCGAGGCACCAATGCCCTGAGGAACGCGCTTGTGCTCAGCAGAAATTCGCCGCCATACCAGCGCGGATTAAGCAGGTGCCGGCCGGCCACGATCTCCAGATCCTTGATGACGTTGGCACTGCCGTAAGCGGGAAACACCTGATCCGATATGTCAAACGCGCCGATTCCTGCATCGGCACAGAGGTGAAGCAGCTCGTCGTCCAGGGGCCGGATGGCAACAATGTCCGAATCGAGCAGCAACAACAGCATGTCGGGCGCGAGCATGCCGGCCACTTGTTCAAGCAGGTCGAGCTTGAAATGCGCTCCGTAGAACTCCGTATTCCTTGGGACATTGACGCTGGCGATCAGTTCGTGCACGAACGGACGCCGCTCTTCCGGTACGAGGGAAAAGCAGGCGTTGACCGCGTCCAGTGCATTCGTGAAGACATTAAGCCGGGGCATGCCTGCATGAAGCAAGGTCTTGTTTAAACAAAGCGCCTGGCGGGCGTAGGACAACGGATCTTTACTCGTGCTATTGGGACTGGCGGTTGCGTCGACATCGACGAAGACCAGCGTACAAGGAAAAATTTCCATTGTTGGTCGTCCACTTCCTTAAACTGGAATTTCTTTCTGATTTGAATCGGGCCATTGAATAACCCGCCGTTATAACCATCGTGGAAGATACAAATACCATGTGTCCGCCAAAATGCCGGACATGTGAGACATAGATGGATGGATTAGCAGCGTTCGGATAACCCGCAATCACGCGTACGGATTTTTCGGTAGGAACGCGCGCAATGCGGTTTGTAAAATCATTATTGGACGGCAAGAGCTACCGTCGTTTTGAATACACAGTAAGCTTGACCGTCTTGTTTATGACAATGACTTAATACGCGTTTGAGACAGGTGCCTTGCTTTGTCTAGCGCCGACGCCCTGATTCGCTGGATGCATCCGCAATACGAAATGCTGCAGCCGGACGCGTTTATCGGCACGATTGCCGATCCAGGCGTGGCGTCCGGCATTACGCATTTTGTGATCGATAGTGCGTAGGGTCATCGAAGCAATATAAACCGGTGGCTGTATCGGTGTTTGGACAGGGCCGGATTGACGGCTATGACAGTAACTTGAACGACGCGATATTACCCATGCCTTTCGGACCGGATAGCTGCACCGTTCGAGGGCGTCGGATTATTTCGGCATGTTAAAAAAAGGGGCATTCATCTACTAAAGAAAGTGCGGAAGGGCATGTTTGCCCGCGTCGCTTTCGCACAATTTTCTGTGCGTTGGCAAAGTCGAAATGAAAGTCCTTCGTGGCCGCGAACTAATAAAACTAAAAATCAGATTCGACCTTGAGTCAGCCGCCGCTAGCAGAATCAGGCAAGCTGAAGCCACGACCCGGAAACCCGGGAACCCGGAAACCTTAACCCGGCTGCTCCGTGCTGCATTCGCGCATCGCGAGTAAGCTCTAGCGGGGATTTCCACGCGAGCGTGGTTTTGGCGAAGAACCCGGACGTTCGTATCCCGGAAGCCCTCCTTATTCCGCTGCATTAATACAAACGACTTTCCGATCTATAGACAGGAGCTTTCCATGATGAATCGAGACAATCCCGTATGGCTCATTACCGGCTGCTCGACCGGTTTCGGCCGCGAGCTGGCGAAGCTCGTGCTGGACCGCGGGTGGCGCGCCGTGGTGACCGCCCGTGACCCGTCGAAGCTCGGCGATCTCGCCGAAGGCCACGGGGACCGCGCACTGGTGCTGCAACTCGACGTGACCGACCGCAAGCAGATCGCCGATGTTGTTGCGAAGTCGCAGAAGCATTTCGGACGTATCGACGTTCTCGTGAACAACGCAGGTTACGGTTACCTGGCAGCGATTGAAGAAGGTGAAGACGACGCCGTTCGAGCCATGTTCGAGACCAACGTGTTCGGCCTGGTCGACATGACCAAGGCCGTGCTGCCCGTCATGCGTGCGCAGAAGAGCGGCCTCATTGTCAACATTTCGTCGATAGGCGGGATCACGAGTTTCGCGGCCACGGGCTATTACCACGGCACCAAATACGCGGTGGAAGGCATCTCGGAGTCGCTCGCGATTGAAGTGAAACCGCTGGGCATCGACGTGCTCGTGGTCGAGCCCGGACCATTCCGCACCAACTGGGCCGGGCCATCGATCAAGGAGTCGGCTACGCGCATTGATGACTATGCGGCGACCGCGGGCGAGCGCCGCAAGCAGACCGAAGCGCGCAGCGGCAATCAGGCGGGAGACCCCGTGCGCGCGGCGCAGGCGATCATTGACGCCGCACTCTCGGACACTCCGCCGCTGCGTCTGCTGCTCGGCAAAGCAGCGCTTGAACTGGCGCGCAAGAAAGTCGCCTCGCTGACTCACGACTTTGACGTGTGGGAAAAGACGACGGTCGGCGCCGACTTTCCGGAAGGATCGCGCTAAGCCGGAACATCGGGCGGCGCATGAGGTGGCGTATGTGGCAGGCGCCACCGCACGCCCGCACCTTACCGCGATTGCACGAAACGCCGCTTCCGCGAACATTTTGCATAAGGCAAACTTATGCTTATCGACGGAAAACGCTGCCCGGAGCGCCTATGAGACGACCGCATCACCCCATCGACCTGCGTGCGCTGCAGGCGTTCGTAGCCGTCTGCGATACAGGTTCAATGACCGCCGCTGCCAGGCAACTCGGCGTGAGCCAGAGTGCAATCAGCCAGGCTGTATCGGCGCTCGAACGCGAGCAGGGCACGAGCCTGTTCGATCGCGACAGCCGTCCGCCGCGTGCCAACAGCGCCGGGCGCGCGTTGCTCGAACTTGCCACGCCCTTGCTCGATCATGCGCAACGCGTCAGCGCCCGCATTGACGAGGTATCGGATGTGGGCAACGCTTCGGTGCGGCTTGGCTGCGTAGACTCGTTCGCGGCGACCGTGGGCCCGGAACTGATTCGCGCGTTGTCGGGTTCGTCGCGGCAGATTGCGTTGTGGTCGGGACTGACACCGGGGCTGACCAAGCAGTTGCACGATCGCGAGATCGATCTGGCCGTCTGCACCCAGACTGTCATTTCGGACCCTCGCATAGTGGAGATTCCGTTGTTCTCCGAGGCGTTCGTGGCCGTGGCGTCGCGGCGTTTCCTCGCGTCGCGGCCGGCGGCGGACTGGCGTTTGCTTGCGAGCAGCCTGCCGTTGATTCGTTATACGGGGCGTTCGGTCATTGGCCAGCAGGTGGAGCGCTTTGCGCGGCACCTGGGTATCGACAGCCCGAGGCGTTATGAATTCGACGCCACCGATCCCCTGCTCAGCCTCGTTGCCGCAGGCCTCGGTTTCGCGATCTCCACGCCGCTTTGCTTATGGCAGGCGCGTCACTATCTGGACGAGATCGACGTGTTGCCACTCCCGCCCGGCGGCCTTGCACGCCGCGATTTTTTCCTGCTGCATCGTGAAAGCGAATGGGACGGTTTTGCGGCCGAGCTCATCTCCCTGACGCGCGGCGTGCTTGACCAGCGCATTCGGCCGGCACTGGAGGAAGCGCTGCCGGCCCTGCCGGACGACGCGCTCCAATAACCGCTTATCGACTTGCCTATCGAGCTTTTTTCGACACTTGTTCTGCCTACCTACTTCGCCCGGAATCCATCATGACCGATCTCTACACCTTGCATCGCGGCGACGCTCCGCTGCTCATTTCCATCCCGCATGTGGGCACCCGGATTCCCGAGAGCTTGCAGCCGTTGTACACGGACATAGCGTTGACCGTTGCCGATACCGACTGGCATCTCGACCGTCTGTACGACTTTGCCCGCGAGATGGGCGCGACAATCCTGGGCGCACGCATCTCGCGTTATGTGATCGACCTGAACCGTCCATCGAATGATGAAAGCCTCTATCCGGGCCAGACAACCACCGGTCTATGCCCGGGTGAAACCTTCCGTGGCATGCCGCTGTATCGTGATGGCACGCAGCCCGATGACGCCGAGAAAGCGCGGCGCGTGGTCACTTACTGGCAGCCCTATCACGACGTGCTTGAAGTGGAACTGGCGCGGTTGCGGGCGGCGCATCCGAACGTCTTGTTGTGGGAAGCGCATTCCATTGCAAGCGTGCTGCCGCGGCTGTTCGAGGGCAAGCTTCCCGACCTGAACATTGGTACGCAGGATGGGCGGACGGCGGCGCCCGGCGCCTTGCAGGCCGTCACGGATGTCGCCGCGCGGAGCGCTTATACGTGGATCGCCAACGGCCGCTTCAAGGGTGGCTACAACACGCGTCACTATGGAACGCCCGAGAGCGGCATTCACGCGATACAACTGGAAATGTGCCAGTCGACCTACATGCATGAGACCGAACCGTTCGACTACGCGCCTGAAGCGGCCGGCAAGGTTCAGGTCGTTGTGAAGGAGATGGTGGGCGCTGCGCTGAATGTGGTCCGGGGGCTGTAACCGTGCTCGCTTGAGCGCAAGGCTTGTTATGGCCGCCGGCGTCCAAGCGCGAATTACAGTGTTCTCTTAACATGGCCCATGCATCAACGAAGCCGCCTGCTCGCGCCGACGGCGCGGTGGCGGTTCAGTGGCTTTCAATGGCAAGGAGTGGATATGGAATATCGCTTACTGGGTGAGACGGGCTTCAAGGTGCCCGTGCTGAGTCTGGGCACCGCCACGTTCGGCGGCAGCAATGATTTCTTCAAGGCGTGGGGCAGTACCGACGCCGACGGTGCGCGCAGCCTGGTCGACATTGCGCTGGAGGCGGGCGTCTCGATGTTCGACAGCGCCGACGTCTATTCCGACGGTCAGGCGGAGGAGATCCTGGGGAAGGCCATTGCCGGACGCCGCTCGCAGGTGATCGTATCGACGAAAGGGACGTTTCCGTTCGGCTCGGACGTGAACGGCGTCGGCTCGACCCGGCATCATCTGACGGAGGCCATCAACGGCAGCCTGAAGCGCCTGAACACGGACTACATCGACATCTATCAACTGCATGGTTTCGACGCGCTGACTCGCGTGGAGGAAACCTTGCGCACGCTCGACGACTTCGTGCGTGCGGGCAAGATCCGCGTGATCGGCTGCTCGAATTTTTCCGGCTGGCACTTGATGAAATCGCTGGCGGTGTCGGACCGCGAAGGCCTCGCCCGGCATTCGGTGCACCAGGCGTATTACTCGCTGACCGGCCGCGATTTCGAGCATGAGCTGATGCCGCTGGGACTCGACCAGAAGGTGTCGACCATGGTGTGGAGTCCGCTGGGATGGGGACGTCTGACGGGCAAGATCCGTCGCGGCGCGCCGTTGCCGGCGAACAGCCGCTTGCACAAGACGGCGGACATGGGACCGCCGGTTGCCGACGAATACGTCTACAGCATTGTGGATGCGCTGGATGCCGTGGCCAAGGAAACCGGCAAGAGCGTGCCGCAGATTGCGTTGAACTGGCTGCTGCAGCGGCCGACGGTCGCGAACGTGATCGTGGGTGCGCGCGACGAGACGCAGTTCCGCGAGAACCTGGGCAGTATCGGCTGGTCGTTGAGTGCGGAGCAGATCGCCGCTCTGGATAAAGCGAGCACATTGCCGCTGCCGTATCCGTACTGGCATCAACGCGGGTTCGCGGACCGCAATCCGTCACCGGTGTAGAGGGTACTGTTGGGGTACACGCCGTTTATACAGGCGGGTTACGCGCGCCGAGCGCAACCCGCCGTCATTTTGCGCTTTAACGCAGCGACGCGATCGCTTCGTTTGCTACACCGTTGCGCATGATTTGCGCGAGTCGATCGCCGAGTTTTTCACGCGCCTGTTCGGTATCGTAATGCGTTTGGAGGTTCATCCAGCTTTGGGGATCGACACCAAAAAATGCACCGAGCCGAACGGCTGTATCAGCAGTGATGGCGCGTTTCCCTTGTACGATTTCATTGATACGACGTGCAGGTACATCGATCGCTTTTGCGAGCGCGTACTGAGTGATGCCCATTGGGGCGAGCCATTCTTCCGCGAGGATCTCGCCGGGTGTGTCGAGTGGAATTTCGCGAATCATAAGTATCCTGGTGGTAATCGCAGATCCTCTTAAAGCAGCGCTATCCTCGGCGTCAACTGTCCTCAACCGTATCCCCGCGCTCGGCAATAATCCGTCCCAGCTCCCGCGTTGAAGGCACGCGGCGCATTGGATTCGTGGACCCCAATTCATCGTCGGCCAGGTTTTCGATCAAAGCCAGCAATACCTTCCGCGCGGTCCTGATGTCCTGCTCGCTCAGGCTCGCCACGCTGATCTCATTGACTTCCTCCGCGAGCGGAACGAGCTTCTCTTTCAGTGCCCGGCCGTCGGCGGTCAGGAAGACGTGCACGTTTTTCTTGTTGTCGGGCATCTGCTGACGCTCGACATAACCCAGCGCCTCCATGGCCTTGACGGCGGCAAAGGTCGTAGGCTCCATCACTCCCGCCTGCGTGCTCAGTTCGCGCTGCGTGAGGCCGTCGGTCTCCCACAAGATCCGCAGGAACGTCCAGTGCCCGTACGATACGGTGTGCTCGGCAAGGCGCATCTGCATCGCGCGAACCATCGAACGCGCGGCGTCCTTCACGAGGTGGGCGAGGCGGTCGTTGGGTACGGCGTCGTGCCAGTGACGCAGGATTGCAGCGGCTTCCCGAGGCGCGCTGTCCGCAAGTTTCTTTCGTGTCATGACCGTGTTTTCCGAAGCTCGAGGTATTGCCCAGATCGACATGATAGCCGGTCGGAACCAACCGGAAGAACAGCGCCGCGCGGTCCGCGCATGATGGAAAAATTCACGTTGATGTTGGCATGGGCACGCCTATTGCGCCGGAGAGCGCCTGTATAAAATCAATCTGCCGATCGAACCGCGAGCACCTGTGCGTGCAGTGCAAGATTAAAGGTCTAAACCTTATGCGAGAATTGTCGTTATAGACTGTATGCACTGCTCCCAGTCACCGTCGACAGAACCGGATATGCTGGCCCCCGCTAAACTTGACGACGAAAGCAACCCGGTTCATGCCCTGCGATCGCCCGATGGGGACACGGTCCCGGACGAACGATTCGACGGCCTGACCCGCCTCGCCAGACGCCATTTCGGCGTTACCCTCGCGCTGATCATGCAGGTTGACGCGCAGCGGCAGTGGTTCAGCTCATGCGACTGTCTTCCTGCGGGGACTCTCTTCCCGGCAACCCCCCGCGAGTTATCGTTCTGTGGCCAGGCAACCTATGGCGACGATCTCCTGGTCGTGCCGGACACCCTTGCTGACAAGCGTTTTTATAGTCATCCGCTTGTCATGGATACTCCCCGCATCCGCTTTTATGCGGGATGCCCGCTGCGGGCTTCGAACGGGGAAACGCTCGGCGCCTTTTGTCTGCTCGATACCAAGCCCCGCGAACTGGATCGGGCAGAGCGCGAATGCCTGCGCGAGTTTGCCCGGCTGGCGGAAGTGATCGTCGAGCGCGATCACGTGGCCGCCCAATTAAAGGAAGAGCAGGACGCGCTGTGTGAGCGCGAGAAAAGAATGGCGCTTGCCATTGCAGGCAGTGGCACGGGCATCTGGGATCGCAATATCGTTACAAACGAGATCCACTACTCCGCGGGATGGAAAGCCATCCTGGGGTATGCGGACTCGGAACTGACCAATCAGATCAACGAGAGCTACAAGCGGGTCCACCCGGACGATCTCGCTTACGTCCAGGCGACCATCCAGGCGCATTTCGATCAAAAGACGCCAAGTTACGAAGTTGAACATCGCATCCGGTGCAAGGATGGCAGCTATAAATGGATCTCCAGCCGCGGCAAGGTGGTGAGCCGTGACGCCGCGGGCCGGCCGCTGCGCATGATTGGCACCACTACCGATATCACGGCCATGCGCGCGATGTCGGAACGGCTGCAGGAATCGGTCGACCTGATCACCAGCCTGACCAACGAGGTGCCGGGCCTGGTCTTTCAATATCGCCTGCTCCCGAACGGCGAGTCGTTTTTTTCGTATGCAAGCGCGGGCATTGAAGATATCTACGAGATCACGCCGCAGCAGGTGGCCACGAGCGCGGCGCTCATCAATACGATCGTGCACCCGGATGATCTCCCGGCTTATCGTGCGTCCCTGGAACACTCCGCGGCCAGCCTGACGCGGTGGCACCTTGAATACCGTGTCGAATTGCCAAGACAGGGTCTGTGCTGGCGGCAGGGCGACGCGCAGCCCCGGCGGCTGGAAGACGGCAGCACGCTGTGGCACGGCTTCATTACCGACGTGACGGAACGCAAGCGCATAGAGTCCGAACTGAAGGAGTTCGCGACCATCGACTTCATGACGCAGTTGCCCAATCGCCGTCATTTCATGGTTCAGCTCGAGGCGGTACTCGCGCGGATACGGCACACAAAGGAGGGCATCGCGGCCATCCTCATGTGCGATCTGGACCACTTCAAATTGATCAACGACACATGGGGACATGCGCTCGGCGATCGGGCGCTCAGGCATTTCGCTTCCATCCTGCAGGCTGAGCTGGGAAAGCAGGGCATTGCCGGCCGTGTTGGCGGCGAGGAATTTGCCGTGGTGCTGCCCGGTCTCGGCCTGAGCGATGCAAGGGCGTTCGCTGAACGAGTGCAGCAACGGATTGTGGAGACGCCGCTGATGGAAAGCGACTGGCGAATCGCGCTGACGGTCAGCATTGGCATTACCGTCATGAATGCGGCCGATGCAGCCACCGATGCGTCTCTTTCGCGCAGCGACGCCGCGCTATATCGCGCGAAGGAGCGGGGGCGCAATCGTATCGAGTGTCATTGACCCGGCGCCTCGTCTGTCACGTCTGTCGCGCCGGTCACCGCAGTCACGCCCGTTGCGGGCAGCATTCTCGCAAACGATACAGCCATGGACGCCAGCTCCTGCGCGACCGGCGTCAGCGGCACGCCTGCGCGGCGCAGCAGGCACACGCGCGTACTCATTGCCTGTTCCTTGATCGGGACGATCGTCACGTGGTCCGTGAAAAAAGGGTGGGCCGCGAGACGCACGGGTTCGAGCGACAAATAATCGCTGTTGGCCACGCAATGCAGCGTGTCGAACACGGCTTCGGTGGTGGCCGCGATACGCGGCGGTTCAAGCCCCGCGTCCTCGAACAAGGCGGACAAGCGGTTCACGACATCGCCCGAATGACGAGGCCGGGTGCTGACCCACTCGCAGTCCTGCAACGCCCGCAACGATCGCGCGCGGGCGAGCGGATGACCCCGCCGCGCGATCACGGTGACGGGCGATTCAAACAGCGTGGTGGCGTCCAGGTCGTGGATATCGGCTTTGGTCGACGCGAGCGCCAACGCAAAGTCCAGGCTGCCGTCGCGCACCCACGCCGTCAGGACCCGCGATGTGGCGCTGGTCAAGTGAACGTCGATACGCGGGCACCGTTCGCGAAAACTCGCCAGCAGCGCGGGAAATAATCGCATCATGGCCTCAGCCGCGACGCCGAGCGAGACTTGCCCCGTCAACTCGCCGCGCAACTGGCGCATTTCGTTTTCGGTTCGGACGCACTCACCAAGGATCACGTCCGCCCGAATCCGCAGGCGCTCGCCGATCGAGGTCAGGCGGGCGCCGCGATGCCCGCGCTCGAACAACGGTCCGCCCGCGCTGGTCTCCAGCTTCCTCAACTGCTGCGTCACACCGCTTTGCGCAATGCCGAGGCTGCGCGCCGCCGCCCTGAGACTGCCGGCTTCGGCGACAGCAACGAATACGCGAAGCTGAGTTAAGGTCAAGTCCACTGTAATCGCCCGGGTGATAGGTAAAAGTGATCATGATAAGTAAATCGGGCCTGTTTGGTGGCATTTTGCGCTCGTACCATGCAGACGTCCTATCCCCATCACCGTGTTAACTACTGAGTAAGCGCCGATGAAAACCCTCTCTTCGTTGCTCGCCGCCGCCGTGATCGCGGCCGTGACCGTCGCCACGCCGGCCTTCGCGAAAGATGCGAACGTGTTGCGACTGGGCATCGATCCGACCTATCCGCCGATGGACGTAAAAATGCCCGACGGCACCGTGACCGGTTTCGACGTCGATCTCGCCAACGAGATCTGCCGCCGCATCGCGATGCATTGCCAATGGGTCGAAATGGAGTTTTCCGGCATGATCCCGGCGCTGCAGGCACGCAAGATCGACGCGATCATCTCGTCGATGGCGATCACCGAAAAGCGCATGCAGCAGATCGCGTTTTCAACCAAGCTGTTCCAGTTCAAGTCGCGTTTGATCGCGAAGACCGGTCTTCCCCTGACGGTCAGCGCGGAGGGTTTGCGCGGCAAGCGCGTTGGCGTGCAGAGCGGCACGCAGTTTGAAACGTATGCACAGAAGAACTGGCAGCCGGGCGGAGTGGAAGTGGTCGCGTATCAAAGCCAGGAGGGTGTCTTTGAAGACCTGACGGCTGGCCGGCTGGACGCGGCGCTGCTGGGGTCGGTGGAAGCGGATAACGGCTTCCTGAAGACCCCGCGAGGCAAGGGATTCGGTTTTGTCGGCGGGACGCTGGACATGGGTGACCATGGCACGGGCATTGGCCTGCGCAAGGACGACGTTGCGCTCAAGGCGAGCATTGATCAGGCGATCACCAGCATGCGTGCCGACGGCACTTATCAGAAGATCGCCCACAAGTACTTCGACTTCGACGTCTACGGCAACTAACAAGATTTCAGGAGCATTCGATGCATACCCAAAGCACGCCGCTGGTTTCCACGTCCATCGGCACGCGCCGCGAGTTCGTCAGCTTTCACTTCGGCACCCCCGGCAAGGGCGAGAAGATCTACATACAGGCGTCGCTGCACGCGGACGAAATACCGGCGATGCTGACCGCGTGGCGCCTGAAGCAACGGATGATCGAACTGGAGAAGGCGGGATGTATTCGCGGCGAGGTGATCCTGGTGCCGGTCGCCAATCCGATCGGACTGTCGCAGCATGTGCTCGGGCAGTTCCTTGGGCGTTTCGAGTTGAATAGCGGCCACAACTTCAACCGCAGCTTTCCGCTGCCGGCGGCCGCTGCTTTGGTCAAGCGTGTTGGCAGTCAATGGACGCAGGATGCGGACAACAACACGCGCTTGCTGCGGCGGGCCGTGTGCGAGATGCTCGCCGAGGTCAAGCCGAAGAACGAGTTCGAGTCCCTGCGCCGCGAGATGCTGATCATGGCAGCCGACGCCGACGTGATCCTCGACCTGCATTGTTCGCTTGAAGCCACCATGCACCTGTACACGAGCCCTGCTAGCTGGCCGTCGGTCGAACCACTCGCGCGCTATCTGGGCGCAAGTGGTGTACTGCTCTGTGCGGACTCGGGTGGCCAGTCATTCGATGAGGTTCACACGCAGTTGTGGAACGACGTTCGCGCGCTGCTGGGCGAGGGCACGCCGCTCGCCGCGCCTAATGTTGCGCTGACGGTCGAGCATCGCGGCCAGCGCGACGTGTCCTACGAATTTGCAGAGCAGGACGCGGAGGCGATTGTCGACTACCTGACGTATCGCGGTGTGATCGAAGGTGAGGCGCGTGAGTTGCCGCCGCTCAATCATCCGGCGACGCCGCTGGCCGGCAGCGAGCAGTTCATTGCGCCCGCAAGCGGCGTGGTGGTGTATCGCGCGCAGGTTGGGGCACATCTGAAAGCGGGTGACCCGGTGTTCGATATCGTCGATCCGATCACGGACGAAGTGACCACGCTGACGACGAAAAACGACGGTGTCTTTTACATGCGCCGGGCAATTCGTTTTGTGATCGCCGGCGCACCGATGGGCCGTGTAACGGGCGCTGTCCCGTTCAGGACCGGGGTGCTGATTGGTGCTTGAACAGGCTGCTTGAACAGTCTGCTTGAACAGGCGACCTAAGCAGCTCGCGTGAATAGCGTTACTTGACCTCGCTTGCCCGCCCGCGTGCGGATCCTCGCGAAGCAGAAATCCCGGCCCCTGCTTCAGCGGGCATCCGCATGAACATCGGATAAGAAGTAATCACAACGAGCGCGGTAACAATAAAGGCAGAGGCCAACTGCCAGCGTTCGGCATGCGTGCCGGGGGCCACGATCATGGTGACTTGAATGGTCCCTGCCGCGACCGTCACGCCTACGGCTTTCATCAATTGCTGGGCGGTACCCTGGAACGAGGTGGCGGCGGCCAGCCGGGCCTTGGGAACATCCGCGAAAGCGAGCGCTCCCATGGTGGCGAAGCTAAGCGAACGCGACAAGCCGCCCACAAGCAGCAACAAGAAGATGCCACCCGCCGGCCAGTTCTGCGACATGAGCGAGCACACCATCAGCACGGCGGCAAACGAAACACTGCCCGCGCACAAGACGGTCCGGACAGAGAAGCGCCTTAGTGCAAGCGATGTCATGGGACGCATGCAAAATGACCCCAGCGCGCTGGCGAACGTCACCAGGCCGCTAGCGGAAGCGCTATAACCGAACCCTGCCTGCAATGTCAGCGGCACGAGAAACGGCAGCGCGCCGGCACCGGCACGAAACAGACTTCCCGCAATAGTCGCCGCATGAAAAGTCGGAATGGAGAGCAGCGAGAAATCGACGGCAGGATCGTCCACGCGGCGGCAGTGCCTGACCGCCATCCAGAACATCAGCACGCCCGCAGCAACGCATGCAGGAGAAGCAAACGGCGGCAGGACCCCGCGTCCCGCGCATTCAATGCCGGTCATGAACAGCGTGAGCGAGCCGCCTATCAACATCATTCCGCGAACGTCAGGCGGCGCATGATGTTCGGGAGGCGCGGCCGGCAGCAAGCGCCAGGTCAGCAGCAAACCCACAATGCCAACGGGCACGTTGACCCAGAAGATGCTGCGCCACGAGAGGGTATCGGTGAGAAAACCGCCTAATGGCGGACCCATCAAGGGGCCGATGAGCGCCGGCATGGTGAGCCATGTGGTGGCCTGCAACAACTCCTCGCGTTTGACGCCACGGAACAGGATCAGACGTCCGACCGGCACCATCATTGCCCCGCCAATTCCCTGCACGATACGCGCAGCAATGAGTTGCGGAAGGTTCGCGGCTGCCGCACACGCGAGTGACGCCAGCGTGAAAGTCGCGATTGCCCACATGAAGACGCGCTTGGCGCCGAAGCGGTCGGCCACCCATCCGCTAGCAGGAATGAAGACCGTCAGCGCCACCAGATAAGCGGTAATGGCGCTGCTCAAATGCACCGGGTCAACGCCGAGATCGCGCGCCATGGCGGGCAGGGCCGTCGCGACGATCGTACCGTCCATGTTTTGCATAAAAAGCGCGCTGGCTACAACGGCGGCGGTGATGCGGAAGTTGGCAGGTTTCACGAGGCGGCGAGCGGATTGCTTGTGGAGCCGACGACGCGCTTGCAAGCAAAGCGCCGAAGGTTCAATCGATTGCGTGGCACCAGAGTCTACTTGAACCAGGGGACACCATGCGAGAGCATCGACGTGTCTCGTTCATTACAAAAGCATTGCATGTATGAGGCAAGGAGAGTCAGGTCAGGGTAATTACTGTGAAGAACACCGTCGCGCACGTCACCCGAATGGGACTAGGATGGCGTATGAAACTCAATTTCCCGAACCCCAGCCGGTCCTACGACGACTCCAGGCACTGTGTGTGCTTCTGGGGGTATGACGGTTCGCGCGAGATCGCATTCCAGATAGGCGATGCGGCCCTGTCGAGTTTCAATCCGCAAATGGGGTCGGGCGAATCCGCCGTGCTCGCCGCCTTCGATCTGTACCGTGAACGCATTCTCCTGAAAGCCGAGGACCTGTACGTGCGCGGCTCGCAAAACATCTTCAAGATATCCTGAGCTTAAGTTCCGCGCGCCTGTGCTCGTTGATCGCCTCGCTCAGCGGATCTGCGCCTGCAGAGGTGCTTGGTCGCGTATAAAATCGCGGCATGTCCAAGCCAGTCTCCTCGCCGCCTCAAAGCCACATGGAAAGCCAGCTAGAGGCGGGGTCAGAGCACGCGTTGCCTTTGCGTGCGTCCCGCACGGCTTCGTTGTTGCTGGCTGCGTTGATCGCGACCATGGCGTGGCTGGCGCTTGCCGCACAAACCGACATCACGGTTCATCGAATGCTGGCCAGGGGCTTAAGCGTATTCGATGGAATTGAACGTCTCAGCAGCTATCTGACGAACCTGACCGTATTTATCGTCGCCCTGTGTTTTTCATTTGTCGCCGCGCTTGGCCACTCGCCGCTTGGGCGATTTTTTCGCAAGCCGACCGTGGTGACGGCGGTCGTGGTGTACATCGTATTTGTCGGGTTGGCTTATAACCTGTTGCTGCGCCACCTGTGGACGCCGGCGGGATATCGCGCGGTGCTCAACGAATGCCTGCACACCATTACTCCGGTGTTGTCGGCAATCTATTGGGTGCTGTTCGTACCGCGCTTTCATCTGACTTTGCGGCAATGCCTGCTGTGGCTGATCTATCCGCTGGCTTATCTTTGCATCACGCTGTGGCGCGGCAGCACGTCGGACTTTTATCCGTATCCGTTCATTGATGTCGGTGAACTTGGCTATCCGCATGTGCTGCTCAACGCGACCTTGCTTGTGCTGGCGTTTGTCACACTGATGGGCGTATTCATCGCTTTGAATCACAGGCGTCCGCATTAGCGAGTGATCGAATGACCACCGGTCGCGCATAGGCGCGACCGGTGGTTTTGTCTTGTTGCACGTACGGTAGTTACTTCGGCGCGTAGTGCATGTCGCCATTGCCGAACGACCAGTCCTCGCGATTCACCTCGACCAGGTTGATCCAGACATCGTCCTTTCGTATGCCCGTCTTCGCATGTATGCCGTCGGCCACCGCGCGGTAAAAGACCTTTTTCACTTCGATCGTCCTGCCGGTGTTCCAGGTCACCTGAATAAACACGATTCCCGGCGTGTAGGTCACGCCCAGGTATCCCTCAGCCGGATAGATCAATTCGTCCGGCGCATGACGCGTGATGATCTGGAACTTGTCGTGCTCGGGCACGTTGACTACGTCGATCATGGCGCCGTACACGACGTCGCTGATTGCCTGAACGACTTCAGGCGAGGCAGTCTGCGCGAGATTGATTCGAACGAGTGGCATGGTTTGACCTCTGGCTTAAGTGGGGAATAGGGAAGCGGTGGCCGCGACCTGTCGGGTGTGTTGTCGTGCCTGGAGTTCGGCCGCTGCGATAAAAGATGCTGCAGTCGCTTGGTTCGCCATTGAAGATTAGACTAGGTGTAAACTTGCATCAAGCGCATAATTTTCATGTGAATCATGAGAGGCAGGCATGTTATTCGAAGACCTTAAAACCCTGGTTGCGGTGCTCGACCATAACTCGTTGACGCGAGCGGCGGA
Organism: Caballeronia udeis; assembly: GCF_001544555.2. GTDB lineage: Bacteria > Pseudomonadota > Gammaproteobacteria > Burkholderiales > Burkholderiaceae > Caballeronia > Caballeronia udeis. Next base: position 84,580 of record NZ_FCOK02000028.1, read on the forward strand.
TGTGTTGTCGCTGACGCAATCGGCCATATCGCGGCGGATTCAGCATCTTGAAGCGGTCCTGGGCGCGGAGCTTCTGGATCGCAATAGCAAACCTCCTCAAGCAACCGCGCTTGCGCGCCGGATCTATGAACATGCGGTGCCGCTCATGCGCAGCGTGAATCAACTGCTCGAGATTCCCCGGGAAGAGGCTGTGCCGAGCGGGGCCTTTCGTCTTGGCCTGTCGCAGGTGGTAGCGGAGATCGTCTTGTTCGACGCGGTGATGCGTCTGAAAGCCGCGTTTCCGGCGCTGGAGGTTCAGTCGCACACCGAATGGAGCACGGGGTTGTTGCAGCAGGTCAGCCTTGGGAAGCTGGACGCAGCCACGTTGCTGCTGCCGTCCCCCAGCACGCTGCCGGCCGATGTGGCGGGCCGGTTCATCACGACGCTGGAGGTGCTGGTGGTCCAGAGCAAACGGCGGCCGGTGGTTGAGCGGCGCTCGAGCATCAAGGCGCTGGCGGAGCAGGAATGGATCCTCAATCCGCTGGGCTGCGGTTACCGGGCCGCGCTGGAACGGGCGATGCAGGGGGCGGGGCGCGAGCTCAGGTTAAGCGTGGATACGCACGGCACCGAGATGCAACTGAAGTTGATTGCTGCGGGGCTTGGTTTGGGACTCGTTCCGCGCAGTGTGCTTGGTCGAAGTGATTCGTATGCCGAACTATCTGTTGTCGACGTGAAGGGCTTTTCGTTAAGCCTCGATATCTGGCTGATCCACCCCGTTCAGTTGGGCAATTTAAAAAGTGCGGCCGGTGTGTTCGGGGATGCCGTGGCCGAGGGGTTTGCGAGTGCCGCTGGTCGCGGCCGTTAGGAAACTGCTTGCTATAGCGTCCTTCGGCACGGGTTTGATCAGCGCAAGGGTTGTCGAGGGCTGCCGGCGGGGCAAGCGATCCTTGCCCCGCCAACGACACCTAAACCGTTTACTCTCCCGACTTCTCAATCGCCCGCTGATACGCGTCACGCGCTTCTATGCGCCGGACGAACGCCGTGAGGTTGGGGTACGCCTCTTCGCCGCAGAACTTCACAGCCATCTGGACCGCGAACGACAGTTGAACGTCGGCGCCCGTCAGTTCATTGCCAATAAAGTAGTCTCGTCCCGCAAGCTCGCTGTTCAGGAAACCGAGATGCCTCTGCATTTCGCTTTCAATGCGCGGCTGGAGCGGCGCGGCGCCGTCGCCAAGCCGGCTCGTGTAGAGCTTGAGCATGAGCGGCAGCATGGCGGAACCCTCTGCGTAGTGCAGGAACTGTAGATAGCGGTTGTAGTCACGCGAGTCCGACGCGGGCGCAAGCCGGCCGTTGCCATACTTGCGCACCAGGTATTCGATGATTGCACCGGACTCGAAGATCACTTCGTCGCCGTCGCGAATCACGGGCGCCTTGCCCAGCGGATGAATCTTCTCGAGGTCGGGCGGCGCAAGCCGCGTTTGCGGATTGCGCTGGTAAGCATGAACGGTGTAATCGAGTCCGAGCTCTTCGAGCAGCCACGTAATGCGGCGCGACCGGGATTGGTTCAGGTGATGGACTTCGATCATGGATAACCTTGTGATTCAAACATTGAAGAAGGGGTGGTGAGTGCGCAGCACGCAAACTGCGGTTCCGGTTGCGTCATCGTTGCGTCATCAGAACCGCCGCGCACGGCAACGGCCGGTCATTGCCCTGATAAGCGATGACCTTGCAACCGGGCATGCCCGCCTACGGCTTGACGAAACGCAGTGTCATCCGGTCCGACTCGCCAATGGCGGCGAAGCGCGCGCGGTCGGTATCGCCCCCGCGGTAGGTCGGCGGCAGGGACCACACGCCGTTCGGATAATCCTTCGTATCGCGGGGATTGCTGTTGATCTCGCTGCGCGCGGCAAGCCTGAAACCCGCAGCCTGTGCGTGCTCAATGACGTAGGCTTCAGTCATGTAGCCGGTATCGATCATTTGCTGAACCGATGTGCCGGGCTTTGCGCGATGCTCTTCCACACCCAGTACGCCGCCGGGTTTAAGGACCGAATAGAAAGCACGCAGGTTTGCATCGACCTGACCGTCTTCTATCCAGTTATGAATATTACGGAACGTCAGCACGCGATCAACCTGCAGCCCTGCAGGCAAGCCCTTGAACTGCCCCGATCGCAGGGTGCCGACAACAACCGTGCCGTAGATCTCGGGCTCAGTAGCGAGCTTGTGTTCGAACGCCGCGTTGCTCTTCGCTTCGCCGGCAGGGAGCGCCCCTTGGGGCGGCAGGTACTGCGCTTCGTAAAGCGTGCCACGTCCCCGCAAATATGGCGCGAGGATGTCCGTGTACCAACCGCCGCCCGGCGCAATTTCCAGCACGCTCTGGTTCGGCGCGAGGCCGAAGAATTCCAGTGTGTCTTTCGGGTGCCGGTAGACGTCGCGGGCCTGCGCCTTGTCTCCCCGATACGGCGCGGCAATGGCGGTATCGAGTGATGTTGGTGCGACAGGCGTGGCGCAGGACGCCAGCAAGAGGGCGGCGGGCAGCACCAGCAAGGCACGCCGCTTGAGGCGGGGAGTAGGGAGTATTTTCATGCGGGTCATTATCGGGCAAAGCGCGCCGCTTGTCAGAGCGAGTCTGTTTTACCCCGTGCGACCTTCAAGCTTTCAAATTCTAAAAGGTCCACGCGGATGACCGGCTCAATATGATCCGCGCAGTCGAACATTCAAACGCTCAGAGCAGCGTCCTGACGTGCCATAACTCGGGAAACAGCACGACGTCCAGCATCTTTCGCAAATAGGGCGCGCCGCTGGTTCCGCCGGTGCCTTGCTTGAAGCCGATGATCCGCTCGACGGTGGTGACGTGACGGAAGCGCCATTGCCGGAAAGAATCTTCGAGATCGACAAGCTCTTCCGCCATCTCGTAGAGTTCCCAATGCTGGGTCGGCTCGCGATACACCGTGAGCCACGCTGCTTCCACGCTGGCGTCGTGGGTGGTTGGCTGAGTCCAGTCTCGCTCAAGCCTTTCCGGCGCGATCGGGAAACCGCGGCGCGCAAGCAGGCGGATGACTTCATCGTAGAACGAGGGGGCTTCAAGCGTTGCCGTGACTTCGGCAAGCACGTTTGGCCTGTGAGCATGCGGCTTGAGCATCTGCACGTTCTTGTTGCCGAGCAGGAACTCGATCTGCCGGTACTGATGCGACTGGAATCCGGACGACGCCCCCAGATAAGGCCGCATTGCCGTGTATTCGGAAGGCGTCATGGTCGCAAGAACGCTCCACGCCTGGACCAGCTGATCGAGTATGCGCGAGACACGCGCGAGCATCTTGAACGCAGGCGGCAGGTCATCGCGATGCACGGCGGCAAGCGCTGCATGCAGCTCATAAAGCGCGAGCTTCATCCATAGCTCGCTCGTCTGGTGTTGAACGATGAACAGCATTTCGTTATGGTCGGGCGAGAGCGGGTGCTGTGCCGCAAGCAGCGTGTCGAGCGAGAGATAGTCGCCATAGCTCATCGAGCCGGTGAAGTCGAGCTGCGCGTCATGCCAGCCTTCGGGCTTCTGCGCAGCGTCGCCTGCCGTCCCCGTCCCCGTCCCCGTCCCATACCCCATGGGACAGCCGCCCGTGCCTTCGCGTTCATGTGATTGTGTCATCGCGCGTTCTCCATTTGATCAGGTAACGGCGCCACGTTCGGCGAATTCAGGTGCGCGCCACGCTTCGGTCGCCAGCACGTCGCGCAGTGTTTCAACGGCGTCCCATACATCCACATAGCGCGTATAGAGCGGCGTGAAGCCGAAGCGCAGGATGCGCGGCTCGCGGTAGTCGCCAATCACGTTACGCGCGATCAGCGCCTGCATGACCTCATACCCATGCGGGTGTTCGAAGCTCGCCTGTGATCCGCGTTCGGCATGTGTTCGCGGCGTCACGAGCTGCAACGGAAATTCGCTGCAGCGGGTCTCCACGAGTTCGATGAACAAGTCGCTCAGCGCGAGCGACTTGCTGCGCAACGCGGTCATACTGGTTTGCCCGAACACGTCAAGGCCGCATTCGACCATCGACATGGCGACAATGGGTTGCGTGCCGCACAGGAACCGGCCGATGCCATCATCGGGCCGATATTCCGGGCTCATTTCAAACGGTTTTTTATGGCCCCACCAACCGGACAGCGGTTGCGAGAAAACATTCTGCAGCCGCTTCGGAACCCAGATGAACGCAGGCGATCCCGGTCCGCCATTCAGGTACTTGTAGGTGCAGCCGACCGCGTAATCCGCGCCGGCGCCGTTGAGATCGACCGGAACCGCGCCTGCCGAATGCGCCAGGTCCCAGACCGCGAGTGCGCCCGCCTGATGGATCACGCGGGTCAGCGCGGCCATGTCGTGCATGGCGCCCGTGCGATAGTTCACGTGCGTGATCATGACGACAGCCGTATTCTCGTCGATAGCGCCGGCGAGCTCGGATGCGTGATCCACGAGACGCAGTTCATAACCGCGATCCAGTTGCTCGATCAGGCCCTGCGCAATGTACAGATCGGTCGGGAAATTCGAGCGTTCGGAGACGATGACACGACGCTTCGCGTCGCGCTCGTTGGCGACCCGCAGCGCCGCCGAGAGGATCTTGAAGAGGTTGATGGAAATGGTGTCGGTGACGACCACTTCGTCCTCGGCCGCGCCAATCAACGGGGCCAGCTTGTTGCCAAGCCGCTTGGGCAACGCGAACCATCCCGCCGTGTTCCACGAGCGGATCAAACCGTCGCCCCATTCGCCGGTGATGACGGCCGCGGCGCGCGAGGCGGCCGCTTTGGGGGGGACGCCAAGCGAGTTGCCGTCCAGGTAGATGGTGTCGTGGCCGAGCGCGAACTGGTCGCGCAAGCGGGCTAGCGGATCGTCGCGGTCGATTGCCGCGGCATCGTCTCTATGGTTCATTGAAGCGTATTCCGGTGAATTAAGTGTCCGTGTGTGTCCGCGTGCCGGACGGAAATCCACGTCTCGCCGCCGTTTGGCAGAGCGCGTGCCCATGCCTGAAAGCTTAGCCGAGAACGGTCTTTAATTGATTGCGAAACAAACGCGGCGCTTAGGCGCCGATGCAATATTCTTCGATGAAAACCGCGCTTGGGCGCAATAAATTGATCGCGATCTGTTATGGGCGGAATTCGGGTGCGCTTACCAAGGCGCGCGCCGGGTCCGCTAAGCTGGCGCTGCTCGCCTGCGGTAGCAATACTCGTTACCATGCAGCCAACCCCCAGCCAGATACCTGGATAGACCACTGCCCATGACACAACCCGTCCTTGCCTCGACCCTGACCGACTGCGTCGACCATCACTTTGACCAGGAGGTCCAGTTCCTTTCCGCGCTCGTGCAAAAGCCGTCGGACAATCCGCCGGGCGATTGCGCAGGCCACGCCGAGATGGCGGCGCAATGGCTGGAACGGCTCGGCTTCACGGTCGAGCGCCATGTGGTGCCGGCCGGCGATGTCACGCGCGCCGGCATGATCAGCGCCACGAACCTCGTGGTTCGCCATCGCTTTGGCGCGGGGCCGGTGATCGCGCTGAACGCGCACGGCGACGTGGTGCCGCCCGGCGATGGCTGGACCGCGGATCCATACGGCGCCGAGATCCGCGATGGTTTCATGATCGGGCGCGGGGCGGCGGTATCGAAATCGGACTTCGCCACCTATGCGTTTGCGTTGAAGGCGTTGATCGAGAGCGGCGCGACGCTGGCCGGGACGGTGGAGCTTCACCTGACCTATGACGAGGAAACCGGCGGCCTGATCGGGCCGGGGTGGTTGTTGAAGCAAGGCATCGTGAAGCCCGATTACGCTATCTGTGCGGGCTTTTCTTATTCGATCACGACCGCGCACAATGGCACGATCCACCTGGAAGTCACGGTGCGGGGCAAGTCGGCGCACGCGGCGCGGCCCGATACCGGGCATGACGCGCTGGAAGCTGCTACGGCGGTGCTGAACGCGCTGTACGCGCATCGGGCAGCATTGCGCGAGATCCGTTCGGCGACGCCGGGTATCGATCACCCTACGATCGTGGTGGGTCTGATCAAAGGCGGGATCAACACGAACGTGGTGCCTGACAAGGTCAGTTTGCGGCTCGACCGGCGCGTGGTGCCGGAGGAGAATCCGCAAGACGTGCTCAAGCAATTGAAGACGCTGATCACGGCGGCGGTTGCGGGGTTGCCGGGTATCAGCGTGGAGATGGAAGAGGTGCTGGTGACGTCGCCACTGCGCGCGCTCGACGGCTCGGAGCGCTTGTCGCAGGCGTTGCAGCGTGCGGCTCGGGTGACGCTTCAGCGTGACATTCCCACTGAAGGCGTACCTCTTTATACCGATGCCCGCTTGTATTGCGAGGCGGACGTACCCACCGTCATTTACGGCGCCGGTCCGCGGACGCTGCTTGAGGCTAACGGACATCGGGCCGACGAGCGGGTTGCGCTTGAAGACTTGAGGGTTGCGACCAAGACCGTTGCAATTGCGCTAGCGGATTTGCTTGGCCAACAGCCGTAACCCTAAGCGCTTGCATGCTTCGTTCCTTTGCGGCCTTGCATAGGAACGAAGCGGCTTCCTGCACTGGCGCAGACAAAAGCCCAGGACCTGTCTAGAGTTAAAAGCCTGCAGCTAAGCTCCTCGGTCTCCCCGATCGACCCGCATTCCAAGCCCTCCTGCCAGGGGCATTCAGCACGTCTTCAAAAACTCGAACATAATCCTCGATGTCGTTATTTCGAGCTTTGCCGCGGCGCCCGGCTGCCGCGAAGCGCGACAGGTCGAACCTCAATCTCGAACAAACTATTATGAAAACATCCGAAGAGACAAAGCATTCCTGGCTTTGGCTGGTCTTGCTTATTCCGTATATCGCATTGCTGTGGCTGCCTTTTTATAACGATACCCGCCCGTCTTTCGCCGGTTTCCCATTCTTCTACTGGTATCAGTTTCTGTGGGTGCCGTTGACCTCGCTCATCATTTACATCGTGTATAGAGGTGTCAAATGAGCGATATTGTTCCGGTCAATCCGGTAGCCATGACGGTCTTCATCGCCTTCTTCCTGCTGGTGACGGTGGTGGGATTTTTCGCGGCGCGCTGGAAACGCGGCGACCTGACGCAACTTCATGAATGGGGCCTGGGCGGCCGCCAGTTCGGCACCGTGATTTCGTGGTTCCTGGTAGGCGGGGATTTCTACACAGCCTATACCGTGATCGCCGTACCGGCCTTGGTGTATTCGGTGGGGGCGTACGGGTTCTTTGCGCTGCCTTACACCATCATTGTTTATCCGTTTGTGTTTGCGGTCATGCCGCGGCTATGGAAGGTCGCTCACGCCAAGAACCATATTACGGCGGCCGATTATGTGCAGGGCGAGTATGGCGGCAAGTGGTTCCCGGCGGCCGTGGCGCTGACCGGGATTATCGCGACCATGCCGTACATCGCGTTGCAACTGGTGGGCATGCAGGTCGTGATCAAGGGCCTGGGCGTGAGCGGCGAGTTGCCGCTGATTGTCGCGTTCGTGATTCTTGCGCTCTACACGTACACCAGCGGCTTGCGTGCCCCGGCCATGATCGCCTTCGTGAAGGACATCATGATCTATATCGTGGTGATCGCGGCGGTGTGGCTGATTCCGTCGAAACTCGGCGGCTACGCGCACGTGTTCGATGCTGCCGACCAGTTCTTCAAAGCCAAGGGCGGTGCAACCGGCATCATCCTGAAGCCGACGCAATTTACCGCGTACGCGTCGCTTGCCTTGGGCTCGGCGCTGGCGGCCTTCATGTATCCGCATACCATGACCGCAGTATTGTCGTCGTCATCGGCTGCGACCGTGCGCAAGAACGCCATCTTCCTGCCTGCCTACACGCTGCTGCTCGGCCTGATTGCGTTGCTCGGCTACATGGCGATTGCTGCGGGCATCAAGGTGCAATCCGCGTCCGACGTCGTGCCCGCGTTGTTCGGCCAACTGTTCCCCGCGTGGTTCGTCGGCTTCGCGGCCGCGGCCATTGCAATCAGCGCGCTCGTGCCGGCGGCGATCATGTCGATTGGTGCAGCGAACCTGTTCACGCGTAATCTGTGGCCGCTGATGGTGCGTGACACCTCGCCCGAGAAGGAAGCGAAGACAGCGAAGCTGGTGTCGCTGGTTGTGAAGTTCGGCGCGTTGTTGTTCATCGTGTTCCTGCCGACGCAATATGCAATCGATCTGCAATTGCTTGGAGGCGTGTGGATCCTGCAGATATTCCCGGCCATTGTGTTCTCGCTTTACACGCGGCGTCTGAACACACCGGGCTTGTTCCTCGGCTGGCTGGCCGGAATCGTGCTCGGGACCGGCATGGCGATCGCGCAGGGCCTGAAGCCCGTGTTCGCGCTGCATCTGGCTGGGGCGACGTATCCGCTGTATATCGGGCTGATCGCGCTTGCCGCGAATATTGTGGTGGCGTTTGTCGTATCGATGGTCACGCCGCGCCGCGCTCACGTTCATCAGGCGGCGTAAGAGGAGGGCAAGCACGCCATCGCGCAGGTCGATGCGCAAGATTTTTTGCGCATCGACCGAGCCATCTTTACGGCGCCGGCGCGCGTGGTTTGTGCTTTCCGTGTCCGGCCTGTAAGCTTCGGCAACGAGCATTTCCTGCTCGTTATTCATCCCCTGATTCACGACACTTCCGCAAAGCTTTCGCCTGTTTCCTACCCGATGCAACATTCAATTGTTTATTCCCCGCGACGCCGCTCATTGCTGACGGCTGCTGCCATGATCCCCTTTGTCAGCGCGTGTACGTCGTGGCGCGCGGCCACCGGCAGCTCAATCGCGCAAGACCAGTTGAAGCAACTGGAAAGCAGTGCTGGAGGACGCCTTGGCGTTGCAGCGCTGAACACCGCTGACGGCAAGCTGGTGAACTATCGCGCGGACGAGCGTTTCCCGCTTTGCAGCACCTTCAAATTGATGCTGGTGTCCGCGGTCCTCGAACAGAGTGAGAGTCCGCTTCAAAAGGGCTTGCTTGAGCGCCGGATCCACTATGCGCGCAGCGAGCTCCTGTCGTGGGCGCCGATCACGAAAAAACAGGTTGCTACGGGCATGACCGTCGCGGAACTCTGCGCCGCCACGCTGCAATACAGCGACAACACCGCAGCCAACCTGTTGATGAAACTGGTCGGCGGCCCGGAAACGGTGACTGCGTACGCGCGCTCGATAGGCGACAACCAGTTCCACCTCGACCGCCGGGAACCGGATCTGAACTCGGCAATACCCGGCGACCCGCGCGACACGTCGACACCTGCAGCGATGGCGCACAGCCTCCAGCGCGTGACGCTAGGCGATGCGCTCGGCGCTTCGCAACGCAGCCAACTGCAGACATGGTTGCTGGGCAATACCACGGGCGCCGGCAAAATCGCTGCGGCAATGCCTGCACATTGGATGATTGGCGACAAGACCGGCTCAGGCGACTACGGTACGACAAACGATATCGGCGTAATTTGGCCGCCGGGAAAACCGCCCATTGTCCTGGCCATCTATCTGACTCAGCGGGAGCAGGATGCAAAGGCGCGTGACGACGTGGTGGCGTCGGCGGCACGGATTGTCGTGGCTGCGTTTGCGTGAATAGCTTTTGCCGCCCTTCGTCAGCTTTCCTTCCTGACCTTTCGATGACATCTTTGTCATCAAGCTTCCACACGTCGCCGGGCGAGCTAACATAAGGCAAGAGGAGGACGCTTGAGCGCCCGGCCGGCGCTTGGGTGCCGGGCGCCGGGTACAGCGCGTCGTCCTGAAACCCGGAGGCTCTCCATGATTTCCAAGAAGCAAAATCCTGCAACGTTCCTGCGCTCGCGCGGGGCTGCGCTGTTGACGGCTGTCGGCCTGGGTGCCAGCATCCTGTTTGCCTCCATGCATCTCGCGCATTCTTCAGAAGCCGCCGTCGTCATTGCGCCCCCCGCGCTCGACGAACCCGCAAATGGTGCGCACGAGGAAACCGCCGTGCTGGCAGGCGGCTGTTTTTGGGGCGTTCAAGGCGTGTTCCAGCATGTGAACGGCGTGACGAAGGTTGTGGCGGGGTATGCCGGCGGTCAGCCCCAGACCGCGCAATATGAAACCGTCAGCGGGGGCCAGACGGGTCACGCCGAGTCCGTGCAGATTACCTACGACCCGGCCAGGATCACCTACGGCAAGCTGCTGCAGATCTATTTCTCGGTCGCGCACGACCCGACGGAATTGAACCGGCAAGGCCCGGATAGCGGCACGCAATATCGTTCGGCAATCTTCCCGGCCAACGACATGCAAAAACACATCGCGCAAAGTTATATTGCGCAGCTCGATAAGGCGCATGTTTTTCCCGCGCCGATCGTCACCAAGACAGACCCGCTCAAGGGTTTTTATCCTGCCGAGTCTTATCACCAGAACTATTTGACGCTGCATCCGGATACACCGTATATCGCGATCAATGACCTGCCGAAGGTCGAGAACCTGAAGCGCGTCTTTCCGACGCTTTACCGCGATAAACCGGTGCTGCTGAGCGTGGCATCGCAGTGATGAAAAAGCGGCGGACTTGAAATCCGCCGCTCAATACCCGCTCAGCACCGGGCAATTCTGTGCAATGCAGCACGCGTAAGCCTGCATGCACGCGGGCATCTCACCCTTCGCCGTGAGTGGCGGGAATTGCAGCCAGCACCAGCCGCTCACGCGTTTCGACGCCACTACTCAGCGGTTGTCAGTCAGCGTGTCGACCAGGTCGCGCCCCGCGTGATAGGCCGCGTCAAGTGCCTTTGCTTCAGTCTCAAACACGTTGCCGAGCTCATAAAACTGCGTGCGTTGCCCGGCATGACGCAGGTCGGCGCCGGGTCGGCATACGTAGCCGTTGTAGTGGTAGGGGGTATCTGGCGTGGGAGGTCCGTATGCCAGGATTGGCAGCACCCAGATCTCGAAGCCTTTGTAGTCTATTCTTTCCCACATGGAAACCTCCACCCTCAGGAGCCCGCGCCAAACAAACGGGAACTAGACCGCCCCGCCCAATACGCGCGCGACGAAGTGTCTACCCCATGCCTCACCGTGCGCAACGGCGTCCGCCACCGTGACGTAGGGCCCGTGAGCGCCGGTCAATTCACCGGAATCTTCCGCGTGCGTTGAACCTCGGACCGGCGTGCCATCATGGCGAGTCACCGTCACGCGGACGCTAAAACCATCAATCTTTTCTGCGTCGGCAGGGTCGCATTTCGGCGCCACGTTTATAGTCAGAAGGTAGTCGCCCACTTCAACGTCTTGATGCATGGCCGTCTCCCTGCTCATCGAGGAACCTCATTATGAGCGCGATCATCAGTCCTTGCGGCACGTATCGCTACGTGCTGACGCGCGCGGGCGACACGCCGTCAGGCAAACGCGGAAAGGTGATGTTTCTCATGCTGAATCCGAGCACGGCTGACGCCACGCTCGACGACCCGACTATCAGGCGCTGTCGTTGCTTTGCGTCTTCATGGAGATTCAACGGCATCACCGTCGTGAACCTGTATGCGTTGCGCTCGACCGACCCGGCGGCGCTGTGGCTTCATCACGACCCGGTTGGTCCGGACAACGACGACTACCTGCACAAGATGGCGGTGAGGCATGGACTCGTCGTGCGTGGCTGGGGTGCGAACGCCAGGGACGACCGGGTGACAGCGGTCATGAACCTGCTGCGCGAGGCAGGCGCGCAACTCACCTGCCTCGGCATGACGAAAAATGGCGCACCGCGTCATCCGCTATATGTGCGCGGCGACCAGCCATTGATCGAGTGGTCAATGCCCGTTCCGGAGCCTGCATGAGCTTACGTAAAGCGGCAGCGGACTCGAAAATCCGCCGCCGCTTTCGCTGAGACCAAACCGACTTACTGCGATGCCTGCGTCGTTTTGCGCAGCTTCGCGACATCGGCTGCTGCAACGGCGGGCGCACCGTTGTTCCATCCGGCGCGAATGAACGTGAGCACGTCGGCGATCTGCTGATCGCTTAGCACCGGCGCGTATTTCGGCATTGGATACGCGGCGGGAATGCCTTGTATCACGAGGTCGTGCGTGCCGTTCAGCGTGACGTTGATCAGCGACGAGGCGTCCGTCTCCATCACGTTCGGATTGCCCGCCAGCGGCGCAAGCAGTGGTGCGAACGCACGGCCATCCACACCGTGGCAATGCATGCAGTACGCGGTATACACCTTCGCGCCTGCGTCATTGGCCGGATGTTGCAGCAGTGCGGTAGTGGCCTTCGGATCGTAGGCATAGGCCGGTGCATTCGTGCCACCGGCCGGCGGCAACGACTTCAAATACGCGGACATGGCTGCCAGATCCTGATCGTCCATGCCCTGGGTGCTGTGGTTGATCACATCGGTCATGGACCCGAACGCCGACGCATGCGCGTTCGCTCCGGTCTTCAGGAACGCGGTCAGCTCAGCATCCGACCAGCGCCCCAGCCCGACGTTCTGCTCGCCCGTCAGGTTCGACGCAAACCAGCCGTCGAGCGCACCGCCCGTGAGCCAGGCGCTGCCGCTTTCATCCAGCGCCTTTTCCTGGAATGCAATACCGCGAGGCGTGTGGCATGCGCTGCAATGGCCCAGGCCCTGGATCAGGTAGGCACCGCGATTCCACGCAACGTCGTGGCCGTCCTTGTCGCGATAGACTCCTTTATCGAGGAACACCATGTTCCAGAACTTGAGCGGCCAGCGCATGTTCAGCGGGAACGGAATGTCCGACGGCCGGTTCGCCTGGTTCACCGGCGCGACACCGTGCATGAAGTACGCATAGAGCGCCTTCACGTCGTCGTCGCGGACCTTCGCATACGACGTATAGGGCATGGCCGGATAAAGGTTGTGACCGTCCCTCGCCACGCCCTGGCGCAACGCTTTTTCGAAGTCCTCCTCGCTCCATTTACCAATACCCGTATCCGGGTCGGGCGTGATGTTGGTCGTATAGATCTTGCCCATGGGCGTGGTCATCGGCAGACCGCCGGCAAACGGCTTGCCCTTGGGCGCGGAATGACAGGCGACGCAATCGCCCACCTTCGCGAGATAGGCGCCACGGGCCACGAGCGGATCGTCGTTCGCAGCAGCATGAGCCAGAAGGGGCAAGCCAAGCGTGAGCGCAAGGGTGGCAACAAGATGTTTGATCATTGTGTGGTCCCTCATGCGCTTTGCAGTTGACGGCCAACGGGCAACTGCCGCAAGCGCTTGCCGGTAGCGGCAAAAATCGCGTTGGTCAGCGCGGGCGCGAGTGCTGCGGTACCCGGTTCGCCAATGCCTCCGGGCGCCTCGCTACTCTTCACGATATGCACCTCGATAGGAGGCGTCTGGTCGATCCGCAGCATCCGGTAATCCGTGAAGTTGGATTGTTCGACGCGGCCGTCCTTGATCGTGATCTCGCTATAAAGCGCTGCCGTGATGCCGAAGATAATGCCGCCCTGGATCTGCGCCTCGATGGTGTTCGGATTGACCACCATGCCGCAATCCACCGCACACACCACGCGGTTCACGGCCACTTCGCCGTCGCCGTTCACGGTGACGTCCACCACCATGCCGAAGAAGCTGCCGAACGCGTGCATCACCGATACCCCGCGTCCCTGGCCCTTGGGCGGCGTGTTGCCCCAGCCGGCTTCACGGGCGGCGACGTCGAGCACGTTCTGCGCGCGCGGCGTCTTGCCCAGCAGGTCGTGGCGATACTTCACCGGATCTACTTTCGCCTGCGCGGCCAGCTCGTCCATGAAACTTTCGACTACGAAGGTTCCGCGAGTCGGACCGACGCCACGCCAGAACGCGGTGGGCACGTCCATGGGTTCCTGCCGCACATAGTCGATGAACTGGTTCGGGAGGTCGTAGGGCAGGTCGGCGGCAACTTCCACCGCGTCCGGATCAAGGCCGTTCTTGAACGCAGGCGGCGCGAACCGCGCCATGATGGACGACCCCACAATGCGATGTTGCCAAGCGACGGGCTTGCCGCTGGCATCGAGGCCGGCGGAGATGACGTCGTAGTAGTACGGGCGATACATGTCGTGCTGGACGTCTTCCTCGCGCGTGTAGGTAACCTTCACGGGCGTGCCGACCTGCTTGCCGACCTTCAGCGCCTGAGCGATGAAATCGGTTTCCAGCCGGCGTCCAAAGCCGCCGCCGAGCAAGTGGTTGTGCACGGTGATCTTGTCGGCGGTGAGGCCGGTGATTCTCACTGCCGTATCCACCGCGCGCGTGGGCACTTGCGTGCCGACCCAGATATCGCAGCCGTCAGCGCGCACGGACACGGTGCAGTTCACCGGCTCCATGGTGGCGTGCGCGAGGAAGGGTTGCTGGTACACCGCATCAACGCGCGTCTTGGCGTCGTTGAAGCCCTTCTTCACGTCGCCGTCCTTGCGGGCCACCGCGCCATCGCGCTTCGATGCATCGGCGAGTTGCTGCACTACCTTGGCCGTGGAAAAGTCCGCACCGCGGCCTTCGTTCCATTTGATGTCGAGCGCAGCCGCACCGCGCTTGGCGGCCCACGTATGATCGCCGATCACGGCCACGCCGTTGTCGAGCCGGATCACCTGGCGAACGCCGGGGATCTTCTTCGCGTTGGTGTCGTCGACAGACGCGAGCGTCCCGCCGAACACCGGGCTATTCACAATGGCGGCATAGACCATGCCCGGCACGCGGACATCGAGTCCGAACATGGCCGCGCCGTCCACTTTTTCAGGAGAGTCGAGACGCTTGGCAGCGGTGCCGATCAGCTTGAAATCCTTCGGGTCTTTAAGCGGCACGTCCTGCGGAGCGGGCAGTTTCGCGGCGGCATCAACAAGTTGTCCATAGCCGATACGGCGACTGCTTGCGGCATGCACCACCTCGCCTTTCTCCGCATGGCACGTCGCCGGGTCGACCTGCCATTGCTGCGCCGCCGCGGAAATGAGCATCACGCGGGCGGTGGCGCCGGCCTTTCGCATGGGCTCCCATGCATAGCGGATCGACGTCGAGCCGCCGGTCAACTGGCCGCCAAGCAGCGGGTCCATGAAGAGCTTTTCGTTGGGCGGCGCGTGATCGATCACCACGCTGTCCAGCGGCACTTCCAGTTCTTCCGCGATCAGCATGGGGATGGACGTATAGATTCCCTGGCCCATTTCCACCTTGGGAATGACCAGCGTCACCTTGCCCGCCGAGTCGATCTGTACAAACGCATTGGGTTCGAATACGCCGCTTTGCGGTGCTTCGTTGCCGTCGCCGCCGATCACCGATTTGCCCTGCGGAGTTCCACCCTGGCTCGCGGCGGGCAGGCTGAAACCGAGCAGCAAGCCGCCGCCAACCGCTGCGCCAACCGATACTCCGAGCTTTAGAAATGTGCGCCGATTCAGGCCGTCGGGTGTGCGGCGATTCTGTGCATCGAGTAATCCTCGCGACATGTCACGCCCCCCTGGCGGCGTGCTTGACCGCGGCACGGATACGGTTGTACGTACCGCAGCGGCAGATGTTGCCCGCCATGGCTGCATCGATATCGGCATCCGAGGGGTTCGGGTTCGAGGCGATCAGCGAAGCCGCCGACATCACCTGACCCGACTGACAGTACCCGCACTGCACAACATCGAGCGCGACCCACGCGTCCTGCACTTTCTTGCCTGCGGGCGTGGTGCTGACGGCCTCGATGGTCGTCACCTTGCGCTCCCCAACCGCTGCGACCGGCAGCACGCAGGAGCGTACTGCCTGACCGTCGAGGTGCACGGTGCACGCGCCGCATTGCGCGATACCGCAGCCGAACTTGGTGCCCGTGAGACCAACCAGATCACGCAGCACCCAGAGAAGCGGCATGTCGGGCGGGGCGTCGACCGTGTGAGATTCGCCGTTGATGGAAAGCGTCGTCATCTGCAACTCCAGTTGTCGTGGGGATTTCTATAGGCCGTCTCAATCGGAAACCTTATACAAGATTACGACGATTCGTGCTGAATCGCCTGTGGGACACCGGCTGCGCTTGCCCGCTGCGTTCTTTTACCGGTCGAGAAAAAAGTCGTGGAATAAAGAGTTGTGGAAAGGGGTTAGCGCTGGCATTGATGTATTCACACCCGTTCTTCGAGGTGAATGTCCATGCCTTCCAATTTCATTACGGTCTTGCGTGCCCGAGGCGTCGCGGCGGCACTGTCCGTTGCCGCCGTTGCCCTGGGTTCAGCCGGTTCCGCAGCCCATGCTGCAGGCGCGGCGAACGGAGGCCCGGAAACACCGTTCCTCGCTGAAAACGACCAGGCGATGACGCGCATGATGGGCGGGATGTCCATCAAGCCGAGCGGCGACGTCGATCGCGATTTCACCGCAATGATGATTCCGCATCATCAAGGCGCGATCGATATGGCGCAGGCCGAACTGCGTTATGGGCACAACGAGCAATTACGTCGGATAGCCCAGGAAATCATTGTTGAGCAACAGCAGGAAATCACCGCCATGCGCCTCGCGCTTGGTCAATCATTGCCTCCCTCGGCGCCGGCACCGGATCAAGGTCAGGCACCGTCAGACGCAGTACCCGCCCAACCCACGTCCAGCACAACAATGCCCATGCCGATGCGCATGGATCAGGAGATGAAATGAAACGAGCCACTCTGTTTTCCGTCGCGATGACGGTGTTCGCGACCGCCGCTTTCGCCGCCATGCCGCAGCTTGCTTGCGCGGGCCAGGCGCCTGATTCCGCGTCCGCACCTGATGTGGCGATCAGCCACCACGACCGCGTCTATGCGGCCGAGCAGTTCTCCAACACGGTCTCCGTCACGGACCCTGTCGACAACAAACTGGTAGGCGTGATTCGTCTGGGCGATCCGTCGCCGGGCAATTTCAGCCCGTTGTACAAGGGGCAGGTCCTCGTGCATGGCATGGGTTTCTCACCGGACCATCGCACGATTGCCGTGGTCTCGATCGGCTCGAACTCGGTTTCGTTCATCGACACGCAGACCAATGCCGTCAAGCATGTGACCTATGTGGGGAGGGCACCCCACGAAGCGTTTTTCACACCGGACGGCAACGAGGTCTGGGTGACCGTGCGGGGAGAAAACTATGTGTCGGTGCTGGATGGACACACGTTCGAGGAGAAGACCCGCATCGTCACTCCTGCGGGACCGGGCATGCAGATTTTCTCGCCCGACGGCAAGTACGGGTACGTGTGCTCGTCGTTCAATCCTGAAGTGGACGTGATCTCCGTGGCCGATCACAAGCTGGTCGGCAAGGTCACGCAGGTGAGTCCGTTCTGCCCGAACATTGCGGCCACGCCTGACGGCAAGCAGGTCTGGTTCACGCTGAAAGATACGGGCAAGACGCAGGTCTTCGACGCGCGTCCGCCGTTCGCCACGCTAAAGGTGCTTGATACAGGTCCGATCACGAACCACGTCAACATCGTGCATAACGCCAACGGTACTTTTGCTTATGTGACCGTCGGTGGCCTGAATCAGGTAAAGGTGTTCCGTACCGACGACTTCTCGCAGGTCGCGACCATCCCGGTCGGCAAGCTGCCGCATGGAATCTGGCCGTCAGGCGATGGCAGCCGCGTGTATGTCGGCCTGGAAAATGCCGATGGGATGACCGCTATCGATACCTTGACCAACAAGGTCATCGCCACCGTCCCCATCGGGCAGGCGCCGCAAGCGGTTGTCTATGTTCCGAACGCAGTGCCCGAAGGCGATGGTACGCAAAACACGCAACCGCTTGGATTGGCGGGCGAGAGTGCGCACCTCAGCCTGGTGCCGGTAGGGACGGGTCAGGCGACGGACGTGGCGCCTACCAGCGTCGCGTTATTCGACCAGGGTTTGCTGCAGGTGTTGCAGGCATCGGCGACTGGCTTGCAGCCGAAATCGCCGTACGTATTGGGACTTTCCGATAACGCCGATGGCAGCGGCAACGTGGAATCGCTTGCATTGTTCATGACCAACCCGGCCGGCGCGGCGATCGTCAACGCAATTGGGCAGATCCGTCAGGTAGTCGTGCCGGGTGTGAGTCATCCCGCCGATAAACGGCGCTACCTGGTGATTGCGCCGCGAGTGTCGGGCAAGCCGGGTGCGCCCGTGCAGGTGCAAGCGCTCTAGGTGTTTGCGTTTCACCAGAAGCAAATTCATGCGGCCGCCGGAGTTGATGCTCCGGCGGTTTTTTCTTGCAGCGGCGTTTGTCTTAAGTGCCGATGGTGTCGCGCAGGCAGGCCTCTATTTATTTTCGATAACTCAGGAATAAATCCGGCGGGAAATGTGTTAGCCCTTGTACCAACCCGTTAAACACACTGGAGTCGAAAATGAAGACACTTGCCTGGCTTACGTTGTCCACCGCCGTCCTTGTTTCCTCAAGCGCGTTCGCGCAAGGACTGACCCGTTCCGAAGTCCGCCAGCAACTGGTGGAAGCAGAGCAGAATGGTTCGCAGTACGTGTCGAATGCATCGTATCCGGATATCAGTCCGGTGTTTCAGAACCAGGTCGCGAATCAGGAGAAAAATGCGAGCGCGTATGGCGGCGTCGCGGCTGGCTCTGGTATGAGTGCTCCACGCGTCAAGCTTAACGGTACGCAAAGTCCTGAAACCTGTGTCGGTCCGGTCAGTTTCTGCAATATTTATGCAGGGTCCTGAACCGGCTGGACCACACTGCTGGTGGTCATGTCACTGTCGTATACCGTCTCTGCGAATAACGCGCAATGACAACGAGTGGGAAAGGCGGCGCAGAACGGGCCATCGTCTGCGCCTTGCCGCCTACTTTGGAATCGGCAACTTGACCGGGTCATGCTCACCCACAAACGCAAATACCAGTAGCTTGGCAGGCTCGAGCGCACTGGCGTTTCCGGCGGTTGTCAACGTACTTGTCGTGTCACTTCAAGCAAACTGCTTTAGTTCTTCCGGCTGCATGCGCTCCGGATTG
>NZ_FCOK02000029.1 GCF_001544555.2 Caballeronia udeis
GGTTGCCGGTCTATCGCGCGTGTTCAAGCGCCCGCTGCGCGACGTCCCTGTGGCGCGAACCATACCTGCGGATGCGATCGCGCGTGCCGGATGATTTCTTCAAGAATCCAGATCCGCGACCGGTAGCCGGTCACATATGGATACATCCCAGCGCAAACGGGACGCGGTCATATAAATACACATGATCAGGAAAGGCCAAATGACGGACGGAGGTGTCGCGCGAACATCTGCCGCTCAGTTCTATTCTCTGATGATTTAGGAATCTGTATCAACTAAGATTTTTTTGCCCTTTCGATCTTATCGCGACACAACCCTTTACGTCGTTTTATACCTGCCCTGTCTGGCTTCGATATTGATGACCGACCGCGTTCTCTCAGATCGGTGGAGCAGTGTCACAATCTCATCAGATGAAACGGGTCTGCCAAAATGATACCCCTGTGCTTCGTCGCATTCGTTCTCGCGCAGGAAAGCCAGTTGCTGTTCAGTTTCGACCCCTTCTGCAATAACTTTCAGGTTCAGCATGTGGCCCAGAGATATGACGGCCATCGCGATCGCTTTATCATCCGGGTCTGTCGAGATGTCACGAATGAAGGACTGATCGATCTTCAGACGACACACAGGAAATTGCTTCAATGCGCTCAGGCTGGAATAGCCGGTTCCGAAGTCGTCAATTGACATCTGGACGCCCATGGTCTGCAGCGCCTCCATCTTTACGATTGCCTGCGGCACGTCTTGCATGATGAGACTCTCGGTCAGTTCCAGTTCAAGATGGCAGGCATCCAGAGCGCTATCCGCCAAGGCTCTCGCCACGCGATGAATCAGGTTTTTTTCAGCGAATTGGCGGGCGGATACGTTGACCGACATGCGGATCAACGGCAGCCCCGCCTCCTGCCAAGCTTTATTTTGCGCACACGCCGTTCGAAGCACCCATTCGCCGATAGGGACGATCAAACCGGTTTCTTCAGCTAGCGGAATAAACCTGGCCGGTGAAATCACGCCCAGCTCGGGATGCCGCCAACGTATTAGCGCTTCCACACCCGTGATCCGGCCAGAGCCTAAATCGACCTGTGGTTGATACAACAACAAGAACTCACTGTGCTCGATTGCCCTGTGCAATCCATCCTGCAGCACGAGCTTTTCTTGAACCTTCGCATTCATCTCGCTCGCGTAGAACTGGTAGTTATTTCGCCCCATTTCTTTGGCTGAATACATTGCGGCATCCGCATTCATGAGCAATGTATCTATGTCCGTCCCGTTTTCAGGGTAGGTTGCTACCCCCACGCTGCATGTGACCTGAAGTTTCTGGGCGCCAATCTGCAGGGGCTGCCCGATCACGTCCTGGATTCTCTGCAACGTGTGCGCGATGCCGTCCATGTTGTCAGGCGCATCGAACAGGACAATCACAAATTCGTCGCCGCCCAGGCGCGCGACCGTATCGATACTTCGTACGCACTTCACCATCCGGTCGGCCACCGTTTTAAGCAGTTCGTCGCCGGCGCTATGGCCCAGGCTGTCGTTGATCAGTTTGAACTGGTCGAGATCGATAAACACGACTGCTACCCCGCGACCGTCGCGGTCGCTGTGAAGCAAGGCTTGTCGAATGCGCTCTTCCAGCAGTACGCGGTTTGGCAAGCCAGTCAGCGCATCATGAAGTGCCATGTGTCGAATGCTGTCTTCCGTGTCTTTGCGCTCTATGGCTATGCCCGCAATGCGGGTAGCGATATCAATCATCTGGGTCTCGATCGGGGCCGGTTTGCGTACTTCCCTGGCATACAACGCAAACGTCCCCATGACCTTGCCGTGATGCGACAGAATAGGGGTCGACCAGCAGGCGCGAAACCCGTAAGTGCCAGCCAGGGCCCGATAGTCTTCCCATAGCGGGTCCTGCATGATATCGGTAACGATCACGGGCTCGCCTCGATGTACTGCTGTACCGCAAGAGCCCACCTTCGGGCCGACTGCAACGCCGTCGATGGCCTGGATGTACGCGTCTGGAAGGCTTGGTGCAGCACCATGGCGCATATGTATTCCATCCACGTCGAGAAGCAGGATGGAGGCGGTCATTCCGGTCAATTGCGATTCGACAAGGCGCGCGAGGCTGTCCAGAACCTTGTCGAGTGGCGTGCTCATCGCGATCATCTCCAGGACCCGACCTTGTTCGATCCGCAAAACCCCCGCTCTTTTGCGCTGGTCAATGTCGTGCACCACGCAGATCGCGCCTTTGGACAAGTCGCCACGATCGACTGCGATCAGGGTCCGTTCAACCCAGAAAACCGTTCCATCCCGCCGCTTCAGTTGTATATCGACGGCGTGTACGCCTTCCATTTCGACCGCAGCAGACGCCGCATCGCCATCCTCTTGATATCTATCCTTCGACGGATGCAGTCGATCGGTCGAGACATCCGTCAGATCATCAATTTGATAGCCGAACATGGTGGCAAACGAATGGTTGCATCGGACAATGCGGCGATCCGCGAGAAAGGCGATGCCGACGCCAATGTGGTCGAGAATGATTTTTTGTTCTGTCATCAGGGCAACAATTTCCTGCTCCGCTTGCGAGCGAACGATTGCCTCGCGCTGCAAGTCGGCATTCTGCGCACCCAGTCTTTCTTTGATAACGCTTAATTCACTTGTTCTCTGCTTGAGTTGATTGCGGTCCTTCAGCAATTGCCCCACCGCGTTCGCCATCTCGCCTATTTCATCTGTGCCGGTCAACGGCCCCGTCACGGTTGTGTCCTCTGCCGACTGCCGACGAAGATGCTTGCTAATGCCGCGCAGCCGTGCAAGTACGTGCCGCCCCATGAACAAGTACGCAATCAGCCACGCCAGCGTCAGGCTGCAGACGAGTATGGCCAGCACCCATTGTTGATTGCGATTCGAGACACCGACAAGCGCTTGCACCGCTTCCCGGTAGTCCCGCGTAAAGTAGCTGGATTGCCGCCGTGCAGCTAAAACCAGTGCGATCGATTGCTTCTGCAACTCATCGTGGAAGCGCAGCAGCCTTTCGTTATCCTTGATAAGCCTCATGCGTAGCGAGAATGGATCCTGCGGATCGGGATCAATACTGTCAGCTTTCCTCGATCCAAAATCGTCAAGCTTGGCTCGCAAAGGTTTAGGCAAACTGCCTGCCGCCTTAAGCTCCTTCTCGAACTGGAATCGCAGTTGCGTCACGTCCTCTATGCGGCTCGCGCCGTCGAGACGATAAAGCACATTCGCCAGCGCAAAACCCTCTCGCGTGTGAGCCGCCTGAAGGCTCGCGATACGCGTTTTTAGCGTCCGGGAAAAATCGACTTTGGTTCTCAGGGTGCTCTCGCGCAGTTGCGCCACAATATTGGCGGTACTGCGAAACAATTGGCTCGACTGCTGCAAGTCGAGCACGTCTACATCTTCGCTGAACGCACCCACGCGCATCACCAGATGATCGAGCGTGTTCAACCGCACAACGATGTCGGCGTAACTCGAATGCATCGCGTCGAGCGATTCGGTGGCCAGCAACTGATAGGTTGCGCGCTCTATCAAGACCGTGTGCTCTAGCAGGTCCTGTACATCTTGCATGCGCACCAGCCGTTCTTCTGTCAGTTGTTGCGCAGCGCTGTTCGACGCACGCAGCGTGTAGACCGCCGTCATGGCGCCCGCAATGATCAGCAGCGCCAACACTGAAAGCGCAAGGGCGAACTGGCCGCGCAGCGATTTCGGCATCATGCGGTGGAACACGCGCGCGACGATGTGAGTCAAGGCCACCCCTAACGTTTCCAGATGCGCCGATAGATGTCCCTATAGCCATTCTTAGGGTCGTACTGAAAGCGCTCGCCACCATCGAACGCAATATTGTCGGCGTTGACCAGGTGAACCGGTGCCACGAAGCCGCTGACCGGCTGGCCTGCAAACAGACGGTTCAACTCGTCCACCAGTTGCCACCCTTGTTGATTGAGCGGCTCAGCAACAGTACCGGTTTGATATGTTTTCGCCTGAATGCGCAGAAACGCGGAGGCACTTCCGTCGCCGGCCGACAACAAGCTTAGCCCGCTGCTTGGCACGCCGGCTTTGGTCAGCGCAGGAGCGGCATAGTCGAAGTAGATATCATTGATCGCAAGCGCATCGGTCCAGCGCTTGCCATATCGCGCGAGTAACGCCTTTGTTATTGCCGGCATCTTCTCAGCACTTTCTGAAATGGCGACGTCGCGCACCTCCAGCAATGTGCACCCTTTGCAGGCCCGGATGATGTCCGCCATGACATTCGACTTGGTTACCGCAATTTCAAACCTGGAGTCCGTCAGGATCACAACCCCGGCATGACCGTTCGACTGCGCCACCGCCCCCAAGGCAGTGACGCGAGCGACCTCGACGGGGTCGGTCGTCACGTTCATTGCAACGGGAGTACCGGCGATAGGACCCGGCGTTGACCCAGCATGCCACGCAACGATCGGAATTCCCCGGCTTGCAATTCGTGCCAGCTCCGGGTTGCTGTTCTGTGCGTCGGCGCCACACAGAATAAGACCATCCGGCTTTGACGCCATTGCTCGTTCGAACGCCGTCAGGCGGCCGGCTGATGTACCGCCGGCATCGAATATCTTGAGCGTCCAGCCCATCGTCCGTACTGCCTCACGCACCCCCTGTGCGACGCCGAGGATCCCGCCGTTGCGCAGATCTTCCGAAATGAAAGCAATACTCTTGCCGGGTTGAGCAGGCGGCCCCGATTCAGGCCCGGTCCACGGAACACCGTGGAGCGTCGCTTTGGCGATGATCAGCTGCGTTTCGGCGAGGGATAAGGTAATGGCCGAAGCGGGTTGTCCAGCGGACGACAGCGGCATACCCCGGGCTAGTTGCGAAATACAAACGAGAAGGCAAATACCTGCGAACGCAACTGCCGGTACAAGATTCTTGCGTCGAGCGTGGTTGAACAGCGTTCGCAATGGAACCAATGCATCGATATTTTTGCTTACTGATTCAAATGGCATCAAACCACCTTTAACTTGCCTCGAGCATCAGGTCGCCAACCGCAGCAAGGGCTATTTCGAGTCGGCGAAGACGCTCGTAGCGGCTCCTGCCGCCAGCAGTCCACAAGCGAGGAAACTTCCTGCATTCGCCAAGATCAGCTTCAGCGCCTTTTTATCGAAACAAACTATTCGCGACAACAGTCACCCGGTATGACGGCTCCGCGCTCGAATTACCTGGTGCAAGGCAGCTTGCCACCATGAAGCACGGGGAGTCAGATCGAAAATACAAACATCCGCTGACTGCGTTAACGGCATCGCCGGCATTAACCTTAGACGCGTTTTCGAAATCGGAGCGGGCAAGGGGCTCAGCGGGCGCGCTCGTTCAATCACGAGAAGTAGAGCCTCCCAGGGCATTGTCAACTTGCCAAGAGTGAGGCGGCATGACGGCAGACGTGACGACTGTCAGAAAGTAGTCGACAGATTTTGGGCGAGTTCGGCGAATTCGCCCCATGCAACGAACCGGGCTGCGAGTTAGGTGAAGCGCGTGTTCGTCAAAGCTGCGGCTCGGCTAAACAACCGCGCAGAGAACAGTCATCAACCGACCCGCGAACGCGAGCGAAAACGGTGACCGTGATAAAGGGATTTCGGTTGCTTCATCGCGCCATCTTACGTGACCGACCCGATAACTTGACAATGCCCGAAAAGTGCATGTCACCCATGTCACTTTGCTCGCTTGTGACACTTGGCACGGCGAGGAGCGTACGTAGTTGCTCCATCGCTTCGAATGCGTGGGACACGTAGGCCTCTGGCATGAGGATCAGACTTCTTAAATCAACTGAACCCCACTTCGGGTTAATCGCGATAAAGAGAGGGTGGCGCGGTGCCGATATCCCTTATAAGGACACGTACAAACCGTATCTCGTGCCAGGAGATCGAGTATGAAAGCCGTAGATTTCCTCACGTACCACGAAATCTTCGACAGGTCGGTGGATCACCTTATCCCGCCGGCCGAGGCCGAAGCTCCTTACTATGAGCAACTCACGGGGTCCATCATGGGGCGTGACTCAGGCAAAATATTCTCCGGAATTCCCGGGGACGATTCAGTTATCCACAACCGGCTCGCATTCAGACCGGTCCACACCCCGGGTCAATTTTAAGTCCGCGTGGGCAAGCCTGAACTCGACGAGGAACAACCCAATGACCATCGCCACCGCCTGGAGCACGGAACCCGATCCGCGCCTCGCTTTCGAAACCGCTTACCTGCAGCTACGCGCGAAGCTGAGTGGAGATGCCTCCCTGCTACTGGCCTTCCACACGGAACGTTATCCTGCGGCCGAGTTGTTGGCGGCAGTGCGTGCGCTGCCGCCCGGAGTGCGGGTGCACGCCACGTCGAGTTGTGCTGCCGTAATGACCGAGGAGGGTTTCCACGGCGTCGATGGCCGGGCCCTGGGCCTGTGGGGTCTGCGCGATCCCGAAGGCGCGTTCGGTGTCGGTATCGCATCGCTCCAGCCGGATCCCAGCCGCGCCGCCGTGCAGGCGCTCGAACAAGCGCTGGCCGAGGCGGGCCGGCCGGGCGAGGCGCCGCACATGGTGTGGATCAGCGCGGCACCCGGCAGCGAAGAGGCCGTGCTCGCGGGTATCCGCGAGGTGCTGGGCAACTCCGTCCCGGTGCTCGGTGGCACTGCGGGCGACAACGAAGGCACCGGGCGCTGGAGCGTGCTGACACGCCAGACGGCCAACGATGACGCCATTGCCATCAGCGTGCTGTACTCCAGCCACCGCATGTCGTCGTCATTCCAGAGTGGATATTCACCGACCGAAAAACGCGGCCATATTACTGCCGCCACCGGTCGCGTGCTGCATCAGATCGACGGCCGGCCGGCTGCCGAGGTCTACAACGAATGGACCGGCGGGCTGATCTCCTCGATGCTCGGCGGCGGCAATCTCGTGACGATGACCTCGTTTGCCCCTCTTGGCCGGGTCGCCGGTACGGTCGAACGCATCGCCTACTACCAGTTGTCGCACCTGGACGCCGTGACCGAGGACGGTGGTCTGAGCCTGTTCACCGAGGTACACGCGGGCGAGGACATCTGGCTCATGACCGGTTCGCGCGAAAGCCTGGTGTCCCGGGCGGCTCGTGTCACCAGCGCTGCGCTCGAACTCGATAGTGTTGAACGCAGCGATGTGCTCGGTGCGCTCGTGGTGTATTGCGCCGGCTGCTTGCGCACGGTGATGGACGATATGCCCCGGGTGGTCAGCGGCCTTAACGCGTCGCTCGGCGGCAAGCCCTTTCTCGGCGGCTTCACCTATGGTGAGCAAGGCTGCGTGGTCGGCCGCGAGAGCGTGCACGGCAACCTGATGGTCTCGTCGATCGTGTTCTCACGCTAGTGTCCCGCCCCATTGGACCTCCGCCCCACAGGATCCCGGATCCGGACTCGCAGAGTCGCGACTCCGCCGAGGAGTTGCGCGAGGCGCTGATCGATCTGGATCGCGCACGCGCGCACGAGCGCCAGATGCGTCTCCAGACCGAAGGCCTGCTCGAGGGCCTGCGGGTGCTCACCCGCGCGGAGAACACGCGCCAGATGTTCGACGAGCTCACTACGGTGCTGCAGCGATTCGTGCCGTTCGAGGCGGCGTTCCTGATGCAGGCGGACGAGGGTAGCGATCGCTTCGAAGTGACGCAGTCGACATGCCGTGAATTCGAGGGGGGCAACTGGACGGCGGAGGACATGCTTCGGCGGGTGGCCACCGGCAAGATCGTCTCGGCGTTCGATGTCACCGCCCTGCCCGAATGGCAGGCGCAGCCGCCTTCCGTGCGCGAACGGGTGCGATCGGCCATCCACGTGCCGCTGCGCACCGGCACGCGCTGTGCGGTGCTCGTGTTCACCCATTCACGCGCCGCGTTTTTCGACAGGCACCACGTCGACATGCTGGAACGCTTCGCACCGCTCACGACGCAGGCGATGGCCAGCATGGAGTACCGTGCCCGTCTCGAGGCGCACGCGACGCGCATCGAATACATGGCCAATCACGACGCGCTGACCGGCCTGCCGAACCGCACGGCGCTCGCCGACCGCGTCGAGGTGCTGGCCGCGCACGCGCATCGCGCAGGCGAACTGCTGGTGCTGCTGTTCCTCGACCTCGACCGCTTCAAGCACGTCAACGACACCTTCGGCCACGGCGTCGGCGACGCGCTGCTGAAGGTGATCGCCAAGCGGTTGCGGGAGGCGGTCCGAGAATCCGACACGGTCGCACGCCTGGGCGGCGACGAGTTCGTGATCCTGTTGACCGGGATCACGGAGGTCGGCGCGGTGAACTCGATGGTTGCCAAGATTCTTGCGACCATCGAGCAGCCGGTCGTGGTGGAGGACCAGACGCTGTTCGTGAGCGCGAGCATCGGCGCGGCGATCTGCCCCGCAGATGGCGAGGACGTGGCCAGCCTGTTGAAGAACGCCGACGTGGCGATGTACCGCGCCAAGGAAGAAGGCCGCAACGGAGTTCGTTTCTACGCGCCCGAGATGAGTGAGTGCGCACGCGTGCAGTTCGAGTTGGAGGGCGCGCTGCGGCAGGCGCTTACGCTCGGCGAGTTCGAATTGCATTACCAGCCGCGTATCCATCTGGAGCTCCGCGAGCTGGTCGGCATGGAAGCGCTGCTGCGCTGGCGCCACCCCCAGCGCGGCTTGGTCATGCCCTGCGACTTCATCGCTGCGGCGGAAGAGAACGGCCTCATCGTGCAGATCGGCGAATGGGTCATCACCCGCACCTGCGCGCAGTCCCGTGCCTGGCAGGATGCGGGCCTGCCCGCGCTGCCGGTAGCGGTGAATGTATCGGGCCGGCAGATGCATAAGCCCCAGGAATTCCTCGACCATGTTTCGGCCACGCTGGCACGAGCTGGCCTGCCGGGCACGCGACTCGAAATCGAGCTGACCGAAAGCGTGGTGATGCAGTATCCGGCGCAGATGATCGACGTGCTGCATCGTCTCAGGCGGATGGGCGTGCGCATCGCGCTCGACGATTTCGGGACCGGGCATTCGAGTCTCAGCTATCTCAAGCGCTTCCCGGTCGACATGCTCAAGATCGACGGTTCGTTCGTGCGCGACCTGGCGATCGACGGAGACGATGCCGCGATCGCGCGTGCCATCGTCTCGATGGGGCATGCTCTCGGGCTGCGAGTGGTGGCTGAAGGCGTCGAAGATGAAGCGCAACTGGACCTGTTGCGCCAGATGGGGTGTGACGAGGCACAGGGCTTCCTGTTCAGCCCGCCACTGCCGGCGCATGAGATGGAAGCGTGCATGCGTCGAAGCGCGAGCCGAAAAGCCGGGACTTGGCCGTCAATCAGCGGTGCAATACCGAGATCGACCTGAAGCACGTCGGGATTCGGCAAGGCTGATCTCGCCGTGGAACACCGCCCGTACAGGGCAAATTCAAGCTCGTCTTTGCAATCGGCGTTCTATTCGGATTCGCGAGGTTTTGGCCACACATTGCCATTACCGATGACTGAAAGGCGGTCGACAAGCGATCAATGATCGTGCACGAGCGAACGGCCGTTGGACAGCGAACGACCGCTTACTGAAGGACTTTGTTCGGCGTCGCGCTGAACGAGATGAACAGGGCAATGGACCACTTGCCATCGGGCTGCCGTTTGAAAATGTCCATCCCCGCTTCCGTACTCACGCTCGACTCGCCACGCATCTGCGCAGTAAGCGTCCAGAACAGCCGGACTACGGCAATATCCCCGAACACGATGATCTTGCGGATGTCGGGGCTGTCGTAGTCGAGTTGCAACCCGGGCTTCGCCAACACCGCACTGAGCTTCCCGCAGAGCGCGTCGCGGCTACCATCGAGCGCTTCAGGAACGGTCTGACCTGGCGTAGCATCTCGACAACGAGCAAGGTTTCCTTGCTTGTTTTTCTTGTGATTAGCCCACGTGTGCGAGGGCGCCTGTCGTGCGAACCTTGGGCGGCCGGTCGCGCAGCAGCAGGGGCATCAAACGCCGGTTGGCTGTCTGCGCCGCCCACTCGCAATACGCGGCGCTGCCGAGCACCCGGCCCTTGAGCGTCGATTGCATCAGGTTATTGACCTCAAGTTCGTCAAGGGGTTGTGCGCCCAAATCGCGATATGCCTGGTGGCGTTCGAACGGTGTATTGCCGAGCGTCCGGTAGAGTGGATGGTCCTTGATGAAGCTATCGACACGCAGCCCGATGTGATGCATGAAGCTAGACCAATGGTAGTTGCCCGGCTCTGCCACAAGGCGTTTGCGCACCGGCGCCTGATCGATGACCTGGCTCGCGAGCAGGAAATACCGGTCGGGCTCAATCACTGTTGCCCAGTAACCGCCACGCCACACCGAACCGCGGCGTCCATGGCGGCGGTTGAAGGTCTCGACGTAGCGACGGCCGACCGCCTGCATCGCCATGGCCACGCTCGACGCGTATGAAGGTGTGACGAGGAACTGTACCGCGTCAGGCATGAGTACCCACGCATGGACTGCCAGATCGGCGACGCGCGCTGCGTCTGCCAGGCAGGCGAGGAAGTACAGGTAGTCTCCTTCGTCCAGGAATGCGGGCCCCGTGAGCCCCTGCAAGATAACGTGCTGCGGTTGTTCTGGGACGTAGTGCCGTGCAAGCGGTGTCATGCTGAATCAACCAGAAATCCGTGTGTGAGAAAGCGATCCGACAGGTATCGAACGCGTGACGGTGCATAACGAAATTCTATGGGTAATGTGCATGCGTTTGCATCACGAACAGGCCTCTTTTCTGGCTTCTTTTCGTTGATTTGCCGCTTCGCAGCCAGCATCTTTTTTATGCCACCGCTGAATAGCAGCGCCGCGCTATACACCTCCAGATGCTCTGCCTGCGCGCCATCCGGCACCAATACATCAGGCAGCACGACGGTACAGCGGTCGAAGCGTCCCTGGTCTCCATTCGCATCCCACCTGAACCGGGCAAAGCCCAGCGTAATGTGGTTTGCGAATTTCATCGGCAGGTATGTGTTACGTAGTTCGTCGCTACCTCGAATCCATAGACGTTGCGGTGAAACCGTGAATGCGTCGGCGTTGCGTTTTTACACAACCTGGACCCGTTCCAGCCGCTCGGATGGGGTTGATGAGCGTCCGTTTGCGGTCCGGCATTAGCCGATCACGTATGACGGGCCTGTCACCAGTCCGTTGTCGCATATCGCAGTGCCCGCGATGGCTGGGAAAACACTGCAGCTACGCGGCAAGGAACGCGTTGATAGCGACCAAGTAACTCTCGAACCCGGCATCCCGAAGTACCGCGCCGACGCGCTCGAGTTCGCGCCGTGTGGCATTGTCAACCTGGCCTTGCAGGCAGAGGGCGAGCACACGGCCGCGCGCCGCGAACAGCTCCGCCCAAGGCAGCGGTTCGACGCGCGTATATTGCTCGAGGCCCGTCACGTAGCGCAGCGCGCCGGACGCGTCGCCGGCCGAGAGCATCGCTTCGATGGCGTCGCGGTAGAACCACAGGTGATTGTGACCAACCGCCCCGAGACGCAGTAGTTCTGCACCCTTGGCCAGCAAACGCGCACGCTCGGCGTCGTCCTCCACGGCACGGCACAACGCGCCCACTGCCTTGGGAGCGCTGAACTGCATGCCCACCTCGCCACAGATCGCCAGCGCTTCATGCAGCAGGCTCGCGGCGTCTTTCCGGCGGCCGCAATCAAGCAGCACCCGCGCCTGCATCTCTATGTTTTGCGCCTCGAAGCGGCGCGCTCCCAGTTGCTGGATCAGTTGCATCTCCTGCTCGAGATGGACTTGGGTCGCCTGCACATCGCCCATTTCGAGGCAGGCAAAGACGCCCAGCGTCTCGCCCAGCATCTGCGCGCGTGGCTGTCCAACGAGCGTTGCCGCACGCACTGCGGCAACCGCGTCCTCACGCGCTTGCTGCGCTTCGTTGAGGTACATCCGGCTGAAACCCTGCATCGGGCGATTCGCGACCTCGATGCGGCCGAGGCCGTGTTCGCGACTCAACGTAACGCAACGGCTGAAGTGTTCGAAAGCCGTCCGCATTCGCCCTTGCGCGTAGGCTGCGTCGGCAAGCCCGCCGAGAGCGCGCGCCTCCGCTTCGGGAACGCCCACGCGCCGCGCATACGAAAGCCCTCGCTCATGCTCGGCGCGGCATTCCTCGATCTTGCCGAGGGGGAAGAGAATGTTTCCACGCAGATGGTGCAGGCGCGCGAGTTCCGACACCATGTCATCGCGTTCCGCCACCTTCTGGGCCGCTTCCAGCAGAACGAGGGCCTCAGCAAGACCTTCATTGACCCGTAAGCCCTCTGCGAGCCCGAGCTGCGACCGGCATACGCTTGCTTCGTCCGGCGCAGCGGCCAATGCCGCCCGGTACGTGTCAAGCGACGCCGCAATATCGCCGAGGTCCCGTTGCAGTTCGCCCTTGAGGCAGATGAGCGCGTGGCGATCCGTGTCCTTCTTCGCGATTTCGAGGCCTCGTTCGATCAGGCGTACCGCCGCCTCGATAAAGTAGGCCGTGCGTTGCGCGACGGCCGCGTCAAGATACGCCTGCGGGGCGCGGCTATCGTCGGCGCGATCGAGATGCTGGGCGTACAGCACGGGGTCGGTAGCCGCGAACCAGTCGGCGGCTCGCCGGTGCAACTCGCGCCGGCGTGTTCGCAGCAGCGTCGAGTAGGCACCTTCCTGAATCAATGCGTGCGCGAACAGGAGATCGTCGCCTTCCGGTACCACAAGCGCATTGGCGACCAGAGCATCGCAAACGTACTCGGGTTCATCGATGAGCCGGCGCAACAACGCCACGTCGAAGCGCTGCCCGATCACCGCAGCCGCCTGAAATGCCTGGCGGTCGCGCAGGGTCAGGCGATCCATGCGTGCCAGCACCAGGCTTTGGATCGAGGCGGGGACAGCTTCACCGCTACCTTCTTCGGCGTTGCGCAGGAGCTGTTCGAGGAATAGCGGATTGCCGCCCGCCCGTTCGATGCAGGTGAGCGCTACACGCTGGCTGGCGTCAATGAAGTCTCCCGCCAGGCTCAATGCCTCGTCTCTTCGCAACGGCCCGAGATCGATGGTGGCAAACGGCGTACCGCGACAGCGCGTTCGCCAGGCGGCGTCGAGTGGATCGCCTTCCACGCGCGATGTCATCACGAGCAGGCCCGGGCCGTTGGCAACGCCCGAGGCGAAGGCCGCGAGGTCGTCGAGCACCTGCGGGTCGGCCCAATGGAGGTCCTCCACGACAATCATGACCGGCCCGTTCCGGCATGCATTTTCAGTCAGCGTCGCGATGAGCGCCTGCTTGCCGCGTTTGCGCGCGGCGTGTGCCATCGCATCATAGAGGGTCCGCCATTCAGCGGATTGCGGCAGATCCAGGAGATCATGGAGGAACACGATCTGCTCAGGCTTGACGACGCCGGCCGAGACGACACGCTCGACGGCGATGCCTAGCTCGACGGCACTTGCGGTAGGCGACAGGCCGAGCAGGCTGCCGATGACAGCTCGCACCGGATCCTGACCTTTGCCGACGCCGAAATCCAGCACGAGGCCGCGATGGATCTCGAACCCCTGCGTCTGCGCGACGCCGCGCATCTCATTGACAAGCCGCGTCTTGCCAATGCCCGCATCGCCACGAACATACACGACATGGCCTGCTTGCCCGGCGAGAGATGCGCGGACAATCCCATGGAATTGCTCGAGTTCAGCCTTTCGTCCGACGAAACGGCCGCGGCTGGCAGTCAATGGCTCGCCCGCCATGCTGTGCAGCCGCCATACTCGCACCGGTGTATCGATACCCTTGAAGCGCATGTCGCCGACCGGATCGCAGACTGCGTAGTCGCCAAGCGCGCGGTGGACGCCGTCGGAAACCAGGGTCTCGCCGGTCTTGGCCGCTGCCACGAGCCGCGCAGCGAGATTGACCGGATCGCCGTGCACCGTGTAGTCCTGCGCGTCGGCACGGCCGAGCGCGCCCGCGACAACCTCACCATTGGCAATTCCCACGTGCGCCTGCAAAGGACGCGGCGCCTGCGCGTTAAGCTGAGCCAGCGCGTCGTGAATATCCAGCGCGGCACGCGCCGCGCGCAGGGTATCGGAATCGTGCGCGCGCGGAGCACCGAACAGCGCCATGACGGCATCGCCGATGTGCTTGTCGATCGTGCCGCCGTAAGCGAGCACGATACCGTCAACAAGCGCGGTATAGCGGCCGACGACGTCGCGCAATTCTTCCGGATCGAGCGACTGGGACAGCGCAGTAAAGCCGCACAGGTCAGCAAACAGAATAGTGACCTGTCTGCGTTCATCCGCTTGCACGTCGACCACGGACGGCGTCGCGCAAGACGCCGCCGTGGCGAGTTCGGAAATGGAAAAGAGCATGCGCTTGCGGTGGCCAAGCGAATGAACCCCGAGCTCCTTCAGATCCGCATCGGTCAGTCGGGGCAACATCGCGAAGTCGACGTCGTTGTCGGCAAATGTGCGCGCGTATTGCTCAAGCCCCAACAGGCTCAGCCATCGTTCAATATCCATGACCGTCACCGAAAGCCGTTTCCCGAAGCGGCGATCCTCGTTGGGCCGCAACGCGGCCCGGTTCTCCTCGCTGCTCAAAACGTATCGGTCCGCCTGACCAGAAATCAGACGAATTGACACTGCACGATTTGCAGCATCGAACCCACACGGGCTGTTCCCTGTTCCGACCTTTGCCCGTGAATACACAGTGTAGGCGTCACGCGGCCAGGTGTAAGCAATTTGACACGACCGAAACCCGCGGCGGATACTAAATCGCTCTTCCAGCGACGTCCGAAGCACGACCACCTGCATTCGTCGGGGAGTATCGTGAAGCCAGACACGACCGGTTCAGCCTCCGGCGTTCGCACCAGCTCCCGCCTCTCCGGTTTGCTCGGCGACCTGACTGGCGGCGCAGTATCGACGCTCGTCATGCTCTGCTATGCAATGAGCCTCGGCACGATGATCTTCAGTGCGGATCTTGCCCGTTATGCCGAACTGGGCGTGCCCACCGCGCTCGTCAGTTGCGTCGTGACCGCGCTGGTCATCGCGCTCATGAGTTCGATGCGCCTGAACATCGCGGGGCCCGACAGCAATGCGACGGCGTTTCTCGCGGGCGTCGCGGCAGGCGTTGCCAGCAGCGTGCGAGCGGACGGCGGATCGACGCAGACCGTCCTGTTGACCGTGCTGATGGCCATCGCGCTGTGTTCAGTGGTGACGGGTACCATCCTTTACGCGATTGGTTCGTCGAGGCGCAGCCGCTCGTTGCAGTTCCTGCCCTATCCGGTTGTAGGCGGGTTCCTGGCCGGCACGGGCTACCTGTTGTTGTCGGGTGCGTTTCGCGTACTGACCGGCGAGCCGCTGCACTGGCGCACGCTGGTGTTCCTGACGCATCTGCACTGGCTCGCCTGGATGCCTGCCGTGCTCGTAGGGGCACTTATTACGGTTCTGATGCGCAGCTGGAAGCACGCGGCCGCGCTGCCGCTCGTGCTGGTGTTCGGTATCGCGCTTTTCTACTTCCTGCTGCACGTCGACGGCCTGTCGATCGATGACGCGCGCAAGATGGGACTGTTACTTCCTCATGCGGGATTGCGTTTGAGCCAGATTCCCGCGTTTCACCTGCCGGAACCGCTCGTGCACGGCAACGTCGATTGGGCGGCCATCGGTGCACACCTGCCGGAGACGCTCGTGGTCACGTCAGCGTCGGCAATCACGATCCTGATGAACTCGACCGCGATCGGCGCGGCGACAGGCGAGGATATCGACCTGAATCGAGAAATGCGGGCTGCGGGCATCGCCAACCTCGCGAGCGGGATGCTGGGTGGAATGGTCGGCTATCAATCGTTCAACCGGTCGATGCTCAACTCGCGCGCGGGCGCGACAAGCCGGATGGCCGGCGTGTTCGCGTCCCTCGCGTGCCTGCTTTTGCTGGTCGTCTCGCCAGACTTCGTCGCGCTGTTCCCCGTGCCGGTGCTGGTCGGGCTCCAGCTCTTCATGGGACTACGCCTGTTGATCCAGTGGCTGGTCGGTGCATACCGGAAGCTCAACTGGTACGAATATCTCCTTGTTCCGATCATTCTCGGCATCATCGCGCTCTATGGCGTTGTTACTGGCGTGGTGGCGGGCGTCGTCGCCGCGTGCGTGATGTTCGCGTTGCTCTATGGCCGCGTGAGTTGCGTGCGCATGGAGTTCGATGTCAGCACCCGGACATCGAACGTCGAGCGCAGCATCGAGGATACCCAGCGACTCCACGAACTCGGCACGCAGGTGTGCGGGACGTGCCTGCAAGGGTTCCTGTTCTTCGGCACGGCCAATTCGATCCTGCAGCGCGTGCGTGAACGGCTAGCCACGCGCAGTCCCGTGCCGGCCCGTTTTGTGGTGCTCGACTTTGCCGCCACTAGCGGGATGGACGCGTCGGTATCGGTCAGTTTCGTTAAGCTCAGACAGCTTTGTGCAACGATCGACGCGGATCTGGTCTTGACGGGATTGCCGCCGCGCTCGCGTGAGCTGCTCGGGAAAACCGGTACGCTCAATCTCCGGATACACGAGTTCGCGACCTTGGATGCTGGCCTGGAATGGATCGAGGACAAGCTGCTTGCACCGGGTGTCCTTGCCCCGCCTCAGGAGGAGGACAATTTCCGCGCAATGCTCGCGGCGCATTTCACGCCACACTCCCTGGAAAGGCTGGCTGCATGCATGGAGGTGCTCGATCTCGACGCCCGGCAGCCGCTGTTCCTTCGCGGCGAGCCGGGTGATGCCCTGTACATCGTTGAGCGCGGGCGTGTTGCCGTATCGCTGCCGCTTGCGGACGGACGGTCGGTCCGGCTGCGCTCGTTCGGGCCCGGTACGGTGGTCGGCGAAATGGCGGTGTACACGCAGAATCGGCGCAGCGCTGATGTGCTCGCCGAAGTGCCCGCGCGTGTCCGACGCCTGTCACTTGAGACGCTGCTTGCACTCGAGCAGGACGATCCCGTAACGGCGCAGCAGTTCCATCGCTTTCTCGTCAAGACGATTGCTTCACGGCTTGCGGTCGCGGATGAAGCGCTGCGCGCAGCCTATTGACCGGCAAACCGGCATTGAGTGCATATCGGCGCAAAGATTTCGGATATGCCGCGATGTCCCGCGCGACCTCGCGTCGCCATGGCCGATGTGCGTCTCCCGCTTGTTAAGGCGCGAGAGCAGGTGGCAGAGCCAGTCACTCGTTCGTCTCGGGGGAGAAATCCGCATAACGGGCTATAGATCGGCCGGCACGGCGATCATACTGAAAAACAGCAAGCCGACCAGCAGCAGATCAAGATTTTGCCCGCGTCGATCTCTGTGCCAAGAGATCGATGACCAGTTTTGGCACGACAAGGCCGAGACCCATCGCGAAAATAATCGTGATCGCGATCAGGCCATCGTTGACCGTTGCCGCGACGAGTTTCAAAGTCGCATGCGAGCCGTCGGCGAGCAGTTGCAGCACGCCGCTGGTCATTCTGAACACGAAGACCCCCGGCATCATCGACACCACCGAGGCAAAGCCAATCGGCGCAAAAGGCAGATGCGTGCGTCGCGATACCGGCGTCAGGATCAACCCTTCTATGAGCAGGCATTTGTCAAGGTCTTTGACGAACCGTCCGATAGGTCATTGGCCACGTCGTTACGCGGCTCCCGGTGCGGACACAGGCTTGAACCGCGTCAAGGGCAGGCGAAGCCTGGCGCCAGCGCACCCTTGACGCCGCGCGGGGCCGATATGCTGCCACAGGGTGGCGAGCGTGGGTTATTGCGACGCCACGCTGCAGGCGCGCATTGCGGCCGGTTTCGATCGCTGCTCACAACTGCGTTGACCCGGTCTACGCGCCTGGTCTGAAGCCGCTCGTCGCGCTCGTGAGACATACCAGCATCTCACTACCTTCTATCCGCTGGCGCCTGGCCAGCCTCATCCTGCATGCGCGTTACGCTGGAGTTTTTCCAGGAGCAATGCCCCATCTAAAAATCGGCTACGTATGTAACCCGGGTTGTTCACGGGCATGCTCACATCAAACCAACTACGGTGGTGCTTTCGGCTCCTTGCGCGATTGCGTGGTCGCGAGAGATGCCTGACGACTCAGACTGACTTTAGCTGTGCCCCTTCGGGGATGACGCCGTCCTTCAGATAGTGCCAGAGCGCAATCGCGAGGCGCCGCGCGACCGCGACGATCGCAATGCGTCGCGCGCGGCGGTTCGGTCCCGTACCCTGCGTGCGCTGGTTGAACCACCGCGTCAGCGCGCTGCCGGGCTGGTAGCGGATCCAGTCCCACGCGATCTCGACCAGTAACGCGCGCACCCGTCTATTGCCCTGTTTGCTGATCCCCTGATCGGTGTGGCTTTCGCCGCTGTCGTATGGCTGCGGCACCAGTCCGACACATGCACCCACCTGGCGCCGGTTGTTGAACTGTCTCCAGAACAGCTCGAGCGCGAGGCGCGACGCGCCCACTTCGCCAATCCCTTTCAGGCGCGCCAGGTCATCGCTTCGCTTGCGCGCGAGTGCCGGCACGCTCGCCTGCCGCGTCTTCTCCAGCGCCGCGAGTTGGTGCTGGGCCAGCGCCAGCCGCTCGCACTCGCGCAGCAGCCGCTCGCGCAATTCGGGCGGCAGCGGCGTGCCGTCGTGGCACCGCACCTCGTCACGCGCGAGGCGGCCGGCGAAGGCCTGGTGATCGACCTCATCCCAGCAGCCGAGCGTGGCCAGCAGTTTGCGCATGCGGTCGCGGTGCTGCAGGACTTCCTTCTGCAGTTCGCCGCGATCGCGCATCAGCTGGCGCGACGCTTCGTCCTGCGGTGACGGCACGTGAACCACGTGCATGCGGTCGCGCTCGCCGCGCAGCCACGCGCGCAGATTGATGACCAGCTTGATGGCATCGAGCCGGTCGGTCTTCGCACGCCGCTTGTGGCGTTGCACTGGAATGCTCGCCGGATCGATGACATAACACTCGACGCCGCGCGCCTGCAGCGCGCGGCAGATCCAGAACGCGTCCTGGCCCGCTTCGTAGCTCAGGACGGTGCGCACGCCGGCCGGCAGCGACCACTTCAGCTTCTGCTGTTCGATCACGTCAAGCACGGCCTGCAGGCGGGCGGCGGCCTGGGGCTGCGCCACCGTGTGCACGGCGGGCTTCTCGCGCCGGCCGTCGTGTAGCGCGACCTTCCACTTCGCCGCAGCAAGCTCGAGCGACACCGCCAGCACTGTTTCTTCACCATCCGTCGTGAACGTCTGATCCGTGCGCATGATGTTCTCCTTTGAACAGGACTCGACAAGCTGATTTTACGTATCAGTTCGTCGACGCCCTCTGCTCATAGGTTCTACAATCACGGAGGCGACGAGGGCGCCGACGGTGACGCTTGCGCCAAGCGAAAGCGCCACCCACCTCAGCGCATGCGCCAGCATGCCGACAGTTATCGGCCACGCCAGCATGCGCAGCGGCGTGGAGAAGAAAATGCTGTAGGCCGCCACCGCAACGCCGGCGGCGATGATGTCTTGCCAGAGTGGCACGGCCCGGCCTGCTGGATCGATTGGCAGGGAGATGCCGAGCAGCGAGAGTCCGAACAGCAGTCCGGTCGAGATCGCCAAGATGACGAGCCCCGAATAGATGAGACGCGCGGTCCCCAGGGGGATACGGCCTTGAATGAGATCCATCGCAGCATTGAGCAAATGCGGCCCCGGTACCAACACCATGCAGGGGCAGACGGCGACCAGGCGCAGCGACGAACTCAGTTCATAGCGGGTTGCCAGCGCGCCGATCACGCCGGCGAGCAAGGCCGCGCAAAACGGTTGCAGAAAAACATTACTGCTGTAGCGCGCCAGGGTGCGGCGCAAAAAGCCGCCCGTCGCCGCGCTCGCGAAGATAATGCTCGCCGCGGGCAGATGCTGGACACCGAAGATCACAGCCAGGGCGACCGCGCCCGCCGCGGCCGCCAGCGTGAACAGCCAGGTCCGTGCCGGCGGTCTCTGTGAAATCGCGTCGATCGTTGCCATGGCATCAGCGGGGGCAAGCCGTCCGGCGCCAATATCGTCGATGGACCGCGTCGCGCAAGCCACGCGGTCCATGTCCACGCCGACGGGGTCTGACGTCACAGCTTCGGCGAATCGATCATCGCCGTCGCTGGCTTGCAGTTGCAGTTCTCCCCAGCGCGGAATGACCCGCGCCTGAATGCCCAATACCGTGCCGAGCCGCTCTGCCTCAGCCAGTATACGGTCGGTGGATTGACCGTTCACGAACAACGTTCGGGCAAATGCCAACACGAGAGAGGTACGTTTTTCCAGTGTCATGCGAGGCACCGCATTCAAGCCGGATACACCGGGCCGCAGGCACAGGCCAGGATATGCGCCTCGATGTCGCTCGGGCGCGCCACGCGCGTGGTTTCGGTCGCAAACACCGCCATGCCCATGGCCGAAAAAATACGGACATTGTTGCCCTGGCCCGGTACCAGCGTCTTGCCTGCGATCTCATAGCCGGTATTCTCGTTCTGGACAGACATCGAGTCACTCCTGATGAATGGACTTGGGCAAAACACCCATCGTCAGGAGGCGGTGGCAACGTAGGGCGAGACCATCTTCTTCGGATCGACGATGCGATCGAACTCGGCTTCCGTCACAAAGCCCAGGTTCAGCGCGGCCACCTT
Organism: Caballeronia udeis; assembly: GCF_001544555.2. Lineage (GTDB taxonomy): Bacteria > Pseudomonadota > Gammaproteobacteria > Burkholderiales > Burkholderiaceae > Caballeronia > Caballeronia udeis. Next base: position 20,545 of record NZ_FCOK02000029.1, read on the forward strand.
GAGCGTGAGATCGTTGTCCATGGCGTAGTGCGCGATCTTCGAGGCCTTGTCATAGCCGATCACTGGCGACAACGCTGTTACCAGCATCAGCGAGCGCTCGACGTACTCATTGATCTTCTTCAGATTGGGCTGGGTACCTTCGATCAGGAATTTCTGGAAATTGGCGCAGCCGTCGCTGATGATCGCAATGGAGTGCGTGATATTGAAAATGATCAGCGGCTTGTAGACATTCATCTCGAGATAGCCCCCGGCACCGCCAAAGCCGACCGCGACATCATTCGCCATCACCTGCGTCGCGATCATCGCCAGCGCTTCGCACTGGGTTGGATTGACCTTGCCCGGCATGATCGAGGAACCCGGCTCGTTCGCCGGTATCAGCAACTCTGCAAAACCGGCGCGGGGACCGCAGGACATCAGGCGAATGTCGTTGGCGATCTTATACAGTGACACCGCCAGCGTGCGCAGCGTAGCGGACAACTGCACCAGCGCGTCGTGCGCGCCCTGCACGGTGAACTTGTTCGGCGCGGTAATAAAGGGCAGCCCAGTGAGCCTGGCGATACCGGTCGCCGCGGCCTCGGCGAAACCGGGCGCGGAATTGATCCCCGTGCCCACCGCCGTGCCGCCCAGGGCCAGGCGATACACACCTGGCAGCACGGCTTCGATACGCTCCAGATTATCGGAAAGCATGCCGGCATAGCCTGACCACTCCTGGCCGAGGGTGATCGGGGTCGCGTCTTGCATATGAGTGCGGCCGATCTTGACGATATCGCCCCAGGCTTTCGCCTTGGCGTCGATGCCTTCGCGCAGCGCCGCGACGACGGGGATCAGGCGCTGCTTCACGCAGACCGCGGCCGCGATATACATGGCCGAGGGAAACGAGTCGTTCGACGACTGCGCCATATTGACGTGATCGTTGGGATGCACCGGCGCCTTGCTACCCAGCGGCGTACCGGCGAGCTGACAGCAGCGATTGGAGATCACCTCGTTGACGTTCATATTGAACTGCGTGCCGCTGCCGGTCATCCATACATGCAGCGGAAACATGTCGTGGTGCTGGCCGGCGAGAATTTCGTCGCAAGTCTGCACGATCAGGTTGAAAGGCAGATCGTCGAGCCGTTTGTCGTCGTGATTGGCGATGGCGGCGGCTTTCTTCAAGGTGGCGTATGCGGTGATCATCTCGCGGGGAATCAGGTCTTTGCCAATGCTGAAATGCTCTAGTGAACGTTGTGTCTGGGCACCCCAAAGCTTGTCGGCGGGAACGCTGACCTCTCCAAGACTGTCCGCCTCGATGCGAACGTTGTTCATCATATTGCTCCTTTGAGGTATCCCCGTGATTTCTGTACAGATTGCTTCATGGCGTTCGTGCGTCTGCACAATTTCCGTCCGCTGAATTACGGATCGGTCACTGGAATCGGAAATCGGGTGACAACTGTGACTTTGAAGGGGCGGTGGCGGGCAATGGATTGACGCGCGCCACCCAGGCGTCAACGAGGAGAGCCAGGGAACTCAGCGGAACGGCGCTTGGGGACGCCCGTCAGTAGATGATTTCAACCGGTACGCTAAACACGTACCCCGCGTTGCGTTCAGTACAGATGTATCGCGGGTTCGTCGGATCGGTTTCGAGCTTTCGCCGCAGCCGCAGGATCTGCATGTTGACCGATCGGTTGTAAACGTCGTCGCTGTGCAGGCGAGACATGTCGAGAAGCTGGTCGCGCGAAAGAATGCGATTCGGCGCCCCAAGTAACACAACAAGGAGGCTGAATTCGACGTTGCTGAGCTGCACAGTCTGGCCATCCCGGTTTCTCAGGCGCCGGGTGTTGAGGTTCAGTTCCCAACCGTCGAAACGGTAGGCACGAATGCCTTCCGGTCTGCCTTGTTGTATCTCGGGACGGCGGCGGCGCAGCACGGCACGGATGCGTGCGAGCAGCTCACGCGGGCTGAACGGTTTGGTCAGATAGTCGTCGGCGCCCAATTCCAGCCCCATCACCCGGTCGGCTTCTTCGCCGCGACCGGTGAGCATGATGATCGGGATTGCCGATTCGTCGCGCAGCCGGCGCGCGAGCGCCATCCCGTCTTCGGTTACCAGCTTGAGGTCCAGCACGACGAGATCGATCACTTCGTGAGCAAGCGCCTCCTGCATTGCGCCCCCATCGGCGACCGCCGTGACGCGGAACTCGTACTGGCCGAGATAGTCGCTAATCGCCTCGCGGATTATGGGGTCGTCGTCGACAGCAAGGATATGCGTCGACGCAGTCTGTGGCGCGTGAACTTGCATTTTCACGACCGCTCGAGTGCTCATCATGGGCACAAGTCTAACCAGGTTGGCCCACGTTCGTCACAGGTGTGACCTCTCGGACCAGCCCCTCGTAAAATACTCGCAATCAGCGCCAGATGAGTGGAGGCGTTGACAGATCGTACGAACTGCACGGTCCGGGCCCCGCAGCGCCACTAAGCCAGTGTCGACCGACAAAATGAACACTATCACTACCGCGGAGATTCTCGTCATTGAAGACGACGCGATCATGCGCGAAGCCCTGGCGGATTGGCTGCGGGCAGCGGGCTACCGCGTGCGCCAGGCTGCGGACGGGCGTGCTGGACTCGCGGCGGCGAAACTCGCGGCACCCGCGCTGGTGGTTACTGACATCTATATGCCCGGAACGAGTGGCGCCGTGGTCATCGCCGAACTGAAGCAAGGGTATCCAGATATTCCGATCATCGCGATATCAGGCCTTTTTAACTCCGGACACGGAATGGACGTGGATACCGCAATCGCCCTTGGTGCGGCACGGGCCCTGGCGAAGCCGTTCAAGCGTGGTGATCTGCTTCGGGCGGTGGCCGACCTGATCGGATCGCCTACCCGATAGCTGGCGGAACCGCTGGTCAACAGCAGATCCGTTCGCTGCCAGAAGGCATTTCACCGTGGGTCGCGCAAACGCCTGCGAGGGTCACCGAAGGGGCAGCCAAAACAGGATGGTTGGAGAGTAAACTGTGCTTCAGCATCAAGGCGCCGCGCCAGTCGCTGAGCCTTCGTGTGTGGAGCAGCTGGCGTGTATCCGGCATGGTCCGTGACGTTACCCGCGGCGCGGAGTACCGGCAATGACTGGTTTCAAGACCTCGAAATTCTCGCATTCAGCCGCGCAATACGTCGACGGTGTCAAAGGTCTGGCGTTGCCGAACTTCGCCCGCTCATGGCTCGGGCTTCACCTCGCGACAATGGGTTTGGTCCGTTTAATCCTCATCGCACCGGCGTCCATGACGGACGGGCTCACTGGATCGGCCGTCTGTCCATCATTGCCGCCGTCTGCCTGAACTATATCCGTATGAGAAGTGCACGCACGTGCGGTAGCAGGAGGCCCTGATGACTGAGCTTTCGGGCTACATGTTCTCGCCGCTGCGGGAGGGAGACTTCACCCTCTACCGGGGCTCTGGCAGCGGCCTGGCGCCGGTCCTGCTTGCCACTGCGGCCGATGCCTCGCTTGCGTGCCTCAAGCGGCTCGAACACGAATATTCTCTCAAAGCCGAACTTGATGCTGCCTGGGCGGCTCGGCCAGTCGCGCTGTTCCGCTACAACGATCGGTTGACATTGGTGCTCGAGGATCCTGGCGGTGAACCCCTCGATCGACTGCTCGGCGGCCCGTTGGAAATGCCGGAGTTTCTGCGCATTGCGATCGCGCTCGCGGGCGCGCTCCGCCAGGTGCATGCACGAGGACTTATTCACAAGGACATCAAGCCGGGAAATATCCTGGCGGACAAGGCAAGCGGCGGCGTCTGGCTCACCGGCTTCGGCATTGCTTCCCGCTTGCCTCGCGAGCGTCAGAACCCGGAGCCGCCCGAGCTGATTGCCGGAACGCTGGCCTACATGGCGCCGGAACAGACCGGCCGGATGAACCGCTCGATCGACTCCCGCAGCGATCTGTACGCTCTCGGCGTTACCTTCTACGAGATGCTGACGGGGACGCTGCCCTTCACCGCTACCGATCCGATGGGGTGGGTCCATTGCCACATCGCCCGGCAGCCGACTTCGCCTGGTGAGCGCGCGACGGTCCCCAGTCAGATATCGGCGATCGTGATGAAGCTGCTGGCGAAGACCGCCGAGGACCGATACCAGAGCGCCGCGGGCGTCGAAGCCGATCTCCGGCGGTGCCTGACGGAATGGGTGTCGCATGGCTGTATCGACCCGTTCGCGGTGGGCGCGTGGGATGCATCGGACCGGCTCACGATCCCCGAGCAGTTGTATGGGCGTGAGCGCGAGATCGACACCCTGCTCGCGGCCTTCAATCGAGTCCTGATCCACGGCACGCCGGAGCTGGTGCTCGTGTCCGGCTACCCGGGGATCGGCAAGTCCTCGGTGGTGAGCGAGCTGCACAAGGTGCTCGTCCCGCCGCGTGGCCTGTTCGCGTCCGGCAAATTCGACCAGTACCAGCGCGACGTCCCGTATGCGACCCTGGCTCAGGCCTTCCAGACCCTCCTGCGCCCGCTTCTGGCCCAGAGCGAAGAGCAGCTGGACCGGTGGAGGGAGGCTTTGGGCGACGCGCTGGGCCGCAACGGTCAGCTCATCGTGAACCTCGTTCCTCAACTGGAGCTCGTGATCGGAACGCAGTCGAGTGTCCCGGAACTGCCTCCGCAGGAAGCGAAGAATCGCTTCCAGATGGTTTTCCGGCGCTTCCTCGGTGTATTCGCGCGCAAGGAGCACCCGCTCGCGCTGTTTCTCGACGATTTGCAGTGGCTTGACACGACGACGCTCGACCTGATCGAGCACCTGATGACGCACCCGGAGGTGCGGCATCTGCTGGTGGTCGGAGCCTACCGGGACAATGAGGTCGGCCCCGGCCACCCGCTGCGGCGCACGCTTGAGGCGATCCGCGCCGCCGACGCTAGGGTGCATGAGACCGCGCTGGCGCCGCTCGGACTCGACGATGTCGGCCGGCTCGTTGCCGCAGCCCTGCACTGTGATTTGACGCGCGCGATGCCCCTGGTGCGTCTTATACAAAAAAAAACCGGTGGCAATCCGTTCTTCGCGATCCAGTTCCTCACGACGTTGGCCGACGAGAGCCTGCTCACATACGACGCGGTAGCGTCAGCCTGGGCATGGGACCTCGATCGCATCCGCGCCAAGAGCTACACCGACAACGTGGTGGATCTCATGGCCGGGAAGCTGAAGCGGCTCGCTGCCACCACGCAGGAAGCCCTGAAACAACTCGCCTGCCTGGGCAACGTCGCCGGGATCGCCGCTCTGCCGCTGGTTCGCGGAGACTCAGAGGAGGGGACGCACGCGGTACTCTGGGGCGCCGTCGTCGCCGGGCTCGTCCTTCGTCAGGATGACGCTTACAAATTCGTGCACGACCGGATCCAGCAGGCCGCTTATTCGCTGATTCCCGAAGCGGAGCGGGCCGAAGTCCACCTGCGTATCGGCCGGGTGTTGCTTGAGAACATGGCGGCGGACGAACTCGCCGAGCATCTGTTCGACGTGGCGAACCAGTTTAATCGGGGCGCCACCTTGCTCATCGAGCGCGACGAGAAGGCGCGGGTGGCCACGATCAATCTGCGTGCAGGGCGGAAGGCCAAGGCATCGGCGGCCTACGCGTCGGCGTGCGTGTATCTTGCGGCGGGCATGGACCTGCTCGACGACAGTGACTGGAGCAGCCAGTACGAAGTCATGTTCAGCCTGTGGCTCGAACGCGCGGCGTGCGCGTTTCTGACTGGCCACCTGGACCAGGCTGAGCAGCTGATCGAGGCGCTATTGCAGCGCGCGGCGTCAAAAATCGACCAGGCGGCCGCCTGCTATCTGAAGCTCCATTTTCATGTCGTGAGGTCCGAGAACTCACAGGCCGTCAACAGCGCCCTCGCGTGTCTGCGCCTGTTCGGCATCGACCTCCCGGCACACCCGACCCATGACCAGGTGCAGGCCGAATTCGAAACGGTCTGGCACAACCTGGCGGGGCGCCCGATAGAGAGCTTGATCGACTTGCCGCTGATGACCGATCCGGGACTGCAGGCCGCCATGCGTCTTCTCTCGGCCCTGTTCCAACCCGCTTATTTTATCGACTCCCATTTGTTATGTTTGCTCCTGTGCCGCATGGTGAACATCGGCCTGCGACACGGCGCGAGCGGTGCGTTCGCCCACGCTTGTGGCTCTCTCGGAGTCCTCCTCGGCCCGGTGTTTCATCGTTACCACGACGGTTACCGTTTCGCCAGGCTCGCATGCGATCTGGTTGACAAGCATGGCTTCCTCGCCGACCGGGCAAAGGTTCATGCTGCGATGGGACGAACTGCCGTCTGGACGCAGCCGATCGAGACCGCGATCGATTTCCATCGGGCGGCCTCTCGCACCGCGCTCGAAACAGGAGATCTAACCTGTGCCTGCTACAGCATGGGCCATGTCGTCGCCGACCTTCTGTTGCGCAACGACCCGCTCGACGCGGTGTGGCGCGAGTCGGAGCGGACACTCGATTATGTGCGCAAAGCCCGGTTCCGGGACGTCGCGGACATCGTCGTGAGTCTGCAACGCCTGATCGCGACCCTCCAAGGCCGGACGGCGAGCTTGTCCACCTTCAGTGATGCCCGGTTTGACGAGGCGGCCTTCGAGGCGCAACTGACCGGCGAACGGATGAGCGCGCTGCTCTGTGGGTACTGGATTCTCAAACTGCAGGCACAGTTTCTGGCGGGCGACTACGTGGCCGCTCTCGCCGCCGCCCAACGAGCGCAACCGCTGCTGTGGGCTTTAGTCGGACAGATTATGTGGTTCGACTATACCTACTTCACCGCGCTCACGGTGGCCGCGCTCTTCGAGAACGGGTCCGCCGACGAACAGCAGACGTGGCGTGACCTCCTGAAAAAGCACCGCGAACAACTGAGTGAATGGGCCGGCAACTATCCACCGACGTTCGGCGACAAGCACGCTCTGGTGTCAGCCGAGATCGCCCGCCTCGAAGGACGCGACCTCGACGCTATGCGCCTGTGCGAGCAGGCCATTCGATCAGCTCGCGAGCACGGCTTCGTCGGGCACGAAGGCATCGCGCACGAAGTGGCCGCACAATTCTATGCAGCGCGTGGCTTCGAAACCATCGCCCACGCTTACCTGCGCAACGCGCGATACTGTTTTCTCCGCTGGGGCGCGCTCGGCAAGGTGCGGCAACTCGATCAGCGTTACCCACGGTTGCGCCTGGAATCGACTGCACTTGCGCCAACTGCGACAATCGGCGCGCCCTTCGACCAGCTGGATGCCGGGACGGTGCTCAAGGCCTCGCAGGCCGTGTCGGGCGAGATCGAGCTTGGCAAGCTGATCGAGACGCTCCTCACGATCGCGGTCGAGCACGCGGGTGCCGAGCGGGGTCTGCTCATCCTTTGCCAGGGCGACGCGCCGCGGATCGAAGCGGAGGCGACCACCAGCGGGGGTAGCGTTGAGGTCGGGCTGCGGCAGGCGGCCGTGACTGCCTCCGAGCTTCCTGAGTCTGTGCTGCACTACGTGATCCGCACGCGCGAGAGCGTGCTCCTGGACGACGCCGCGACGCCGACCCTGTTCTCGGCGGATCCATACATGCAGCAGCAGCGGCCCCGGTCCGTCCTCTGTCTGCCGCTGGTCAAGCAAGCCAAACTCGCTGGCGCACTCTATCTCGAGAACAATCTGACTCCGCGTGCGTTCACCTCGAGCCGCATCGCTGTGTTGGACGTGCTGGCCTCGCAGGTCGCTATCTCGCTGGAAAATGCCCGCCTCTATTCCGATCTGCGAAACAGTGAAGCTTTCCTGGCTGAGGGGCAAAGCATCAGTTCGACCGGAAGCTTCGGCTGGAACGTTGCAAGCGGAGAGCTCCATTGGTCAGATGAAACTTACAAGATCTTTCAATACGACCGAGCGGTAAAGCCTACGGTGGCACTGGGCCTGCAACGCGTTCATCCCGACGACCGGGCGTTCGTGCAGGAAACCATCGCTCGCGCGTCCCGCGAAATGACAAACTTTGACGTTGAGAATTGCTTGCTGATGGACGACGGTACGGTCAAGCACGTCCACGTCATAGGGCACGCCATGCAGAACTCATCAGGGAGCGTTGACTTTGTAGGTGCCGTGATGGACGTCACCGAGCAGAAGTTGGCTCAGGCGGAGCGCGAGCGCCTCGAGCAGCGGCTTCGCCAGGCCGAAAAGATGGAAGCAGTCGGCCGGCTCGCCGGCGGCATCGCGCACGATTTCAACAATGTTCTGGCGGGTGTGTTCGCTTATGGTGAAATGGTCCTTGACGAAGCGCCCGTGGGCTCACCGCTCAGGCGCTATGCGCAGAACGTGCTCACCGCCGCGTCCCGTGGCCGCGAACTGGTCGAGCAGATCCTCGCTTACAGCCGCAGTCAGCGCGGCAGGCGCGCGCCCGTCGACGTCGCTCATGTAGTGGCGGAGACGCTCGAGCTGATAAGAGGATCCCTGCCCGCCAACATTCGCCTCGAATCGAACGCTCCCGATTTACCTCTCGTTGTATTCGGCGACGCCACCCGGCTGCACCAGATCGTGATGAACCTGTGCAGTAATGCGATTCAGGCCATGCGCACAGGGGGCATCTTGCGCGTGGCACTGCAGGCTGCAGGTTTTTCTGGCGAGCAAGCGCTCTCGCACGGAACGCTCGAATCGGGCCGATACGTGCGCCTGATCGTCGAGGACAACGGATCCGGCATGGACGAGGCAACCGTGGCGCGCATTTTTGAACCCTTCTTCACCACCAAGGAAATCGGCACGGGCACTGGTCTGGGCCTGGCGCTCGTTTACGCGATCGTGGCTGACTTCGGTGGCGCAATCGACGTGCGGAGCGCGCCTGGGCAGGGGAGCACCTTCACGATCTACCTGAGGCGCTCGGACGTCATGCTGGCCGCGGCAGAGGCCGCGGCGGCCGCGCCGGCTCGAGGTCGAGGCTAGCACGCACTGCTTGTCCACGACGAGGCACCGGTGCTTGCAGTGACCGCCGAGGTGCTATCGCGGTTCGGTTCGATCCGGTCTCATTCCACGACAGGCGTACCGCGCTCGCCGCATTCGAGGGCGCGCGCGAGCGGTTCGACTTCGTCGTCACCCGCGCGCCACAGATGTGACGCAATCCAGCTGGCTTGCGACCGGTCCGTGACCGCGTGCCACGACACTCTATCTATGGCCAACCCGACAAGGAAGCCGCGAATGCGAGCACTCGCTCGTATTCCAGCCGCGCATCCGTTTCGTAGTCCCGATTTCCTTTTGTCATAAGTTTTTTACGGCATCAATTCGAAGGAGCCGACCATGCATACGTTCAACAGGTCGTCTGAACTCACGCTGCATGTCTTCTTTCAGGATCACCTTTGGCAATGGGGCATCACGTGTGTCAGACCTGGCGGAGTTGGCGCGAAAGTCGTCGCTTACAGCGATCCGGGGTTTTGTACAGAGCTCCAAGCTCGTACCGACGGCGAGCGGGCACGCTTGCGGCGCGGCGATCGCCCCAGGAGTGAATGCGTTTGAAGGAGAAAGACATGTATGCCGGCGAGAAGTCTCTGCGCGTATTGGTCGACAAGTGGGTCAGGCCCGCGGTGCCTATGACGGCACGCGTGATGGAATTCAGTCGAACGCGTTCGGATCGTAGGCGCTACGTGCGCGTCGGTACGTTTCGGCGGGACGCATGTTTTGCGATCGTCTTCTTCCGGCATGACGATGGGTCGTGGAACGTCTTTCCACCATCGAACTGACCGGGATAGTAACCACGCATTCGCGCCCGCCCGTTTCCGATCCGGTCTTATATCCATGCTTGCCGAATTCGCCGCGCTGCCGACGGCTGTATCGGACGCACTGGATCACCTCGGGCTGCCTGGGAGCGCCCTTGGCATTGCGCCGATCGGCTCCCATCCGCGGATGCTCGACGGCACCGCGAGCGAAGTTCCACAACGCGGGCGCATGAAGCAGTCAGCAGCTCTTTACAGGAGAATTGCAATGTCAAGGACCGTGGCGGAACAGTTCGTCGAAGTACTGGTGGCCGCAGGTGTGAAACGGGTGTATGGCATCGTTGGCGATAGCCTCAACGGCTTGACCGACGCGATCCGTCGTCATGGCGGGATCGAGTGGATTCATGTGCGGCACGAAGAAGTTGCTGCGTTCGCCGCGGGTGCCGAAGCACATCTGACGGGCTCGCTCACTGTCTGTGCCGGCAGCTGCGGGCCGGGGAATCTTCATCTGATCAATGGTCTGTTCGATTGCCATCGTTCCGGCGTGCCGGTGCTGGCGATCGCTGCGCACATTCCATTGCGGGAAATCGGTAGCGGCTACTTTCAGGAAACCCATCCGGAGTCGTTGTTCAAGGAGTGCAGCCACTACTGCGAACTGATCTCGGGCGCCAATCAGATGCCGCGCACGCTCGAGATCGCCATCCGCGAGGCGACCGGCAAGCGTGGCGTGTCAGTCGTCGTGATCCCTGGCGACGTCGCGTTGCAGCAGGCGGTTGATGCACCGCCTCCCTCGGCCTTGGGTCTGCTGCCGCCGCAGGCAGTCGTCACGCCGGCCGAAGCCGATATTGACCGGCTGGCCGCGATGCTCAACCAGCAGGGCCGCGTGACCATGTTGTGCGGGTCGGGCTGCGCAGGCGCGCATGATGAGGTGGTGGCACTGGCCGAGCGGCTCAAGGCACCGATCGTCCATGCATTGCGCGGCAAGGAGCACGTCGAATGGGAGAACCCGTATGACGTGGGCATGACCGGCCTGATCGGATTCTCTTCGGGCTACTACGCCATGCTCGATTGCGACCTGCTGCTGATGCTGGGAACGGACTTTCCATATAGCCAGTTCTACCCCCGCAAAACGGGCACGCGTATCGTCCAGATCGATATTCGCCCCGGTCATCTCGGACGCCGCGCGCCGCTCGATCTGGGCATTGTCGGCGACGTGAAGGCGACGCTCACGGCGCTCGCGCCGAAACTGCGGCAGAAAAGCGATACCGCGCATCTTGAGCAGGCGCAGCAACATTACCGCAAGGCGCGCAAGGACCTGGACGTGCTGGCGCAATCCGGAGCGAGGACGTCGTTGATCCATCCACAGCAAGTTGCCAAGGCGATCAGCGACCATGCGGCGGAAGACGCCGTGTTTACCTGCGACGTTGGCCTGCCGACGGTGTGGGGCGCCCGCTACCTCGCGATGAACGGCAAGCGCCGGCTGATGGGATCGTTCTGGCACGGCTCGATGGCGAACGCCATGGCGCAGGCGATCGGCGCACAGGCGGCCTTTCCCGGCCGCCAGGTCATCTCCATGTCGGGCGACGGCGGCTTCGCGATGCTGATGGGCGATTTCCTGAGCCTTGCGCAACTGGGCTTGCCGGTCAAGGTGGTGGTCTTCAACAACGGCGCGCTCGGCTTCATCGAACTCGAACAGAAGTCCACGTCGTTCGTGCCGATCGGCACCGAGCTGAACAACCCGAATTTCGCCGCCATGGCCGAAGCGGTTGGAATCCACGGTATCCGGCTTGAAAAGCCCGACGATGTCGAACCCGGCATTGCCGCGGCGTTCGACCACAACGGTCCGGTGCTGATCGACGCGGTCGTCAACCGGATGGAGCTGGCGATGCCCCCTGCAGTCAACCTCGAGATGGCAAAGGGGTTCTCGCTTTATATGGTCAAGGCGATCCTGAACGGGCAGGCGGACCAGGTGATCGATCTTGCCCAAACCAATCTGTGGCGCTAGGGAGGCGTGATGGACACCACCGCGCTCATGCTGTCGCGACTGCAGTTCGCCTTCACCGTATCGTTCCACATCATCTTCCCGTCGTTCACGATCGGACTGGCGGCGTGGCTCACGGTACTCGAAGCGCTGCACCTGATTACCGGGCGGCCTGCGTACCGCCGAGTATTCGACTTCTGGCTGAAGATCTTCGGGATCGCATTCGGCATGGGTGTGGTTTCCGGGATCGTGCTGGCCTTCGAGTTCGGCACGAACTGGAGCGAACTCTCACGGCTTTCGGGGCCGATCCAGGGGCCACTGTTGTCCTATGAGACCTTCACGGCCTTCATGCTGGAGGCGTCGTTTTTCGGCGTCCTGCTGTTCGGCAAGAACAGGGTGAGGCCGGGCTTCTATCTGTTTTCCACCGCGATGGTGGCGCTCGGCACAACGCTCTCGGCGTTCTGGATCATGGTGAACAACAGCTGGATGCAATATCCGGTGGGCTACACGATCCAGGGTGGCGTCTACGTGCCGGACGACTGGCTGAAGATCATCTTCAGCCCGGTCGTCTGGGTGAGGTTTCCTCATATGTTGCTGGCGGCTTACGTCACCGGGGCGTTTTGTGTGGCTGCGACCGGTGCGTGGTACCTGCTCCGCAGGATGTGTCCCGCCGAAGCACGCATCATGCTGCGTATGGGACTGTTTCTCGCGGCGATCCTCGTGCCGGTGCAACTGCTGTTCGGACATCTGGTCGGCGATTACGTGCATCGCTATCAGCCGGTCAAGTTCGCCGCGATCGAGGCACGCTGGCATGACGAACAACCCGCGTCCGAGGTTCTGCTTGCATGGCCCGACGCGACCCACGAAAAGAACGACTATGCGATTTCAGTGCCAGTGCTCGGCAGCCTGATTGGCTCGATGAGCCTGGACTCGAAGGAGGTCGGTCTCACAGATTTTCCACGCAGCGAGCGTCCGCCGATCGTCATTCCGTTCTTTGCATTCCGGGTCATGGTGGGGTGCGGTCTCGTCATGCTGGTCGTTGCCTGGGGCGGCGCCTTGCTGTCGCTCAAGGAGCGCCTGGTGCAGCGGCGCGCACTGCTGTGGACGGTATTCCTGTGCTTTCCGCTGCCCTTCATCGCGACACTCACCGGCTGGTTTACCGCGGAGGTGGGGCGGCAACCGTGGACCGTCTATGGGCTGCTGCGCACGGCTGACGCGCTCACGCCGTTCCTGACGCCGCGCGCGGCCGCGGGCTCGTTGCTGGTCTTCTGTGCGACCTACGTCTTTATCTTTGCCTTTGGCACGTTCTACATTTACAGGCTGCTCAAAGGAGGACCTGCCGAAGATCTGCTGCACACGCCGCCTGCTGCCTTGCCGAACCGTCCGCTTTCGGTGGCGGCGGATTTGTCGTCGACGGTCAAATGATCCGGGAGCCACGTAAATGATCCTCTACTGGTCGCTGATACTCGCTCTCAGCATGTTGCTGTACGTGTTGCTCGATGGCTTCGACCTCGGCGTTGGCATGCTCTTTGGACTGACCCGGGACGAAACACACCGGCGTCATATGCTGGCCGCCGTGTCGCCGCTGTGGGACGGCAACGAGACCTGGCTGATCGTGGCCGGCGTGGTGCTGTGGGGTGCATTTTCGCAGGCTTACTCGTTGCTGGTCTCCGCGTTCTATGTCCCCGTGATCCTGATGCTCGCCGGCCTGATCTTTCGCGGCGTCGCCTTCGAGTTCCGTGGCAGGGCTCGCCGTACGCGGGCGATCTGGAACGTCGGCTTCGTGGTGGGATCGGTCGTCGCCGCCTTCATGCAGGGCGCGATGGTCGGTGCGCTGGCGAAGGGGCTGCCGATCGTCGATGGACGTTTCAGCGGCGACGTCATGACCTGGTGCAGTTCTTTCTCGATGCTGTGCGGCGGGGCGTTGTGCGTCGGCTATGCGCTGCTCGGTGCGAGCTGGGTCGTCAAGAAGTGCGAAGGAGATACACGCGACGCTGCGTATCGGGCGATTCCGCCGTTCCTGGTCGCGGTACTCGTCCTGTTGGCCGTGCTGTTCTGTCATGCGCTTTATGAAAACTTCGCGATCCTGCATCGCTGGCTCGACCGTCCTTATCTTTTCATCGTGCCGCTTGTCGCGCTTGTCTCCATCGCAGGAACCCTGACCGGCGTCAGGCGGCATCGCGACAACCAGCCGTTCGTGATGATCGTTGTGCTCTTCATCTGCGCATACGCGATGCTGGCGATCTCGTTCTGGCCGTACATGATCCCGTTCTCGCTAACTGTGGCTCAGGCAGCCGGTCCGCATGCAAGCCTCGCCTTCATGTTCTGGGGCGCGGGCCTGTTCGTCTACCCGTTGATGCTGATCTACACGATCTACAGCTACAACGTGTTCAAAGGCAAGGTCGACCTGACTTCGGGTCACTACTGATGAACGCTATCGCCGCCCGCCCTATGTACGGTGCGTGCTTGAGGTTGTGGGCCGGCCCGGGCGGTCGGTTACAGCGGTTGGTTACGTATACCGGCCGATCGGTTGGATGACGGGTGTAGCGCAATGCGCAGGGTCTGCAATCAGCCGGCAAGCGAGGATCGGGAAACTTCATTGCAAGACCAGCTTGCCATGAGGTATCGGGATTCGACGGGTTCGTCCAATTGGAGTCATTCGTAGCCACCGGAGACATCATGAAAGTTGCCTTGTTTGTTCCATGTTTCATCGACGCCTTCTTTCCCGATGTCGGCGTCGCAACGCTCGAACTCCTCGAGCGTTTGGGTTGTGATGTCGACTACCCGCTTGAGCAGACCTGCTGCGGTCAGCCGATGGGCAATAGCGGCTGCGAAAATGACGCCGCCGCGACGGAAGCGCTGTTCGTCAAGAACTTTGCCGGCTACGACTACATCGTCGCGCCGAGCGGAAGCTGTGTGCACCACGTGCGCGATCACATGACGGCAGTCGAACCGGGTACGGAAAGCCGGGCGGTGCGTGCCAATACCTACGAGCTGGTCGAATTCCTGCACGACGTACTGAAGGTCAACGCGTTGCCGTGGGCCGAGTTTCCGCACAAGGTGGGATTGCACAATAGTTGCGGCACGCTTCGCTCGCTGCGCACCGCAAAGATGTCGGAGATCAATGAGCCGTTCTTCTCGAAGCCGCTATCGCTGCTCCGGAAAGTCAGAGGCATCGAGTTCGTCATGCCCGCCCGGCCTGACGAATGCTGTGGATTCGGCGGCACGTTCTGCGTGACTGAAGAACCCGTCTCTGCACGGATGGGCCAGGACAAGGTTCGCGATCACAAACAGGCCGGCGCCGAGTACATCGTATCCGCCGATTCGTCGTGCCTGATGCACCAGAAAGGCTGCTCGGACCGGCTCGGCCTCGGCCTGAAGTTCATCCATATCGCCCAGATTCTCAATGGAGCCCGCTCATGAAGCGCGTTGATCACGTCAAGGCATCGCGCGAATTTATCGCCGACGAAAAGCACCTCGAGTTCCACGACAAGCGCCTTTGGACTTTACGAACCCTGCGCGATGAGGCGGCGCGTGGTATCGACGAATGGGAAGAGCTGCGTTCGCTGGCTTCTGGCATCAAGGAACATACGCTCACGCATCTTGCCGATTATCTCGAGGAATTTGAACGGAACGCGACAAAAAGCGGCGTGATCGTGCACTGGGCCAAGGACGCCGAAGAGCACAACCGGATTGTCTATGAGATTCTCAGCAGTCACAGCGCGACGACGCTCGTCAAGAGCAAGTCGATGCTCACCGAGGAATGCGGGATGCGCGAATACCTCGAACCGCGCGGCATCACGGTCGTCGAAAGCGACCTTGGAGAACGGATCCAGCAGCTCGATCACCAGCGCCCCGCACATATTGTCGTGCCAGCAGTTCATAAGCTCGCATCGGACGTCTCCAGGGTGTTTGCCAAAACACTCGGAACCGACCCGGACAACGACGACGTGCATTACCTCGCCGAAGCGCAGCGCGATGCAACCCGGCCGTTGATCCTTAACGCCGGAGCCGGGATGACCGGCTGCAATTTCGCGGTCGCGGAAACCGGCGGTATCACGGTGTGCACAAACGAAGGGAATGCCGATCTCAGCGCAAACGTACCGTCTCTGCACATCGCATCGATCGGCATCGAGAAGGTGATTCCGAAGCTCGAGCATCTTGGCGTATTCATTCGTCTGCTGTCGCGCAGCGCGCTCGGCTCGCCGATCACGCAGTACACGTCGCACTTCCGTGGCCCGCGCAAAGGCGGCGAAATGCATTTCGTGCTGGTCGACAACGGCCGTTCGGCACGACTTGCCATGGACGACTTCTGGTACTCGCTGAAGTGCATCCGCTGTGGCGCCTGCATGAATACGTGTCCGGTCTACCGGCGCAGCAGCGGGCTGAGTTATGGCGGTGTGTATTCCGGTCCGATCGGCGCGATCATCAATCCGACCTTCGATCTGAAGAAATACAGCGCGCTGCCGTTTGCCTCGACGATGAACGGCAGTTGCACGAACGTCTGTCCCGTCAAGATCAACATCCACGAGCAGATCTACAAGTGGCGCCAGGTCGTCGCCGAGCAGCACGAACTGCCGTTCGTCAAGAAAGAGGCTATGAAGGTCGCCGGCAAGGTGCTGGCCGAGCCGAAGCTGTACCGCGCGGCAATCAAGGCAGCGGACACCGCCGTTGCCAAGTTCCCGCGTGCCTTCATCTACAACCCCTTCAATGCCTGGGGCAAGCAACGGGAAGTGCCTGATGCGCCCGAGCAAACCTTCCGCGACTGGTACCTGAAAAACAGGAAAGCAAAATGAGCAGCCGAAACGCTATTCTCGCAAGTCTGCGCGCCGCGCAGCGCACGCCGGCCACGCTACCCGACGTGCCCATGTTCGATGCCAGCCTGCCGCCGGCGCTCGACAGGTTCAAGGAAACGCTTGCCCAGATGGGCGGCATCTGGGCGGAGATGCCCGCTGACGGCGACATCGACGCGCTGATCCGAACGCGCTTTACGGACGCGAAAGTGATTTGCTCGGCCGTGCCCGAAGTGGCCGGTACGCAGCGCATCGAAGAGGTCCGCGATCCGCACGAACTGGACGATGTGGATGTCGGCGTCGTGCGGCCGCGGTTTGCTGTCGCCGAGACCGGATCGATCTGGCTCAGCGAAATGCAGTATCCCGTCAATGCGCTTGGCTATCTGTCCCAGCATCTCGTTGCATTGCTCGATCCGGCCGACATTGTCGGCAATCTGCACCACGCGTATCACCGGTCCGAATTCTTCGCTGCGAACTACGCGGTGCTGATGAGCGGTCCGTCGGCGACGGCCGACATCGAAGGTGTCCTGATTCGCGGCGCACAGGGGATCCGGTCGCTCACGGTTATTCCGGCCCCACGGGTGCGTGCCTCCGGGTAATCAAAATCAACGCGACATTGAAAGCCGCCGAACACGGCAACGAAGGTCGAAGGGCGGTTCACGGTCGATAGCACGTGTTCGTTGATATTGAGACCTGACATTGGCGGGCATTGTGAAAAGTCCATGACAGACTTTATTTTTTCGGATCAGAGACGATTGCGAGCTGCACTGTGCAATAGCCCCACTTGTCCGCCATCTCGATCAGCAACCCTTGAGCGGCCTTGCCATAGCCTCGTTCTGGCCAATTAAACCCGCAACGCCGCGCGCAACCTGTCCGGCGACAGCGGCAAATCCCTGAAGCGCTTGCCAGTCGCGTTAGCAACGGCGTTCGCCAACGCCGCCGACATCGGTCCTTGCGACGCTTCGCCGACACCCAGGAACGGCATGCCCGGCCGATCGATCAGATCGACATCGAGCACTTTCGGCGCCGAAGAAAAACGCAAGATCGGGTACTGGCTCCAGTCGAAACTCGTAATGTTGTGCGCGTCGAAGGTTGTTGCTTCGAACAGCGTCCAGCTGGCCGACTGCACAATGCCGCCTTCGACCTGGTTGCGCACGCCGTCCGGATTCACGATCTGTCCGCAATCGATCGCGCACGCCACGCGCTCGATCGTCACATCACCCGTTTCGCGTTCGACCGCGACTTCGACGGCCAGCGCGCAGTACGCCATCAGGTTCTTGTACATCGCGAACGCAAAGCCGACGCCGCGCGACGGCGCGCCGTCATGCACGCGATGCGGCCAGCCAAATCGTTGTGATGCGCGCTCGATCACGTCACGCGCGCGCGGATCGTCGAGATGCTTCAGGCGGAACGCAACCGGATCGGTATGCGCGGCGAGCGCGAGTTCGTCGATGAAACTCTCGATCGAAAAGATGTTGTGATACGCGCCGAGCGAACGCATCGCCGACACGCGGATCGGCATGTCTGGCAGGAAATGATGCTGCACGTAGAGATTTGGCAAGCGATACAGCGGAATGCTGTTGCGGTCCCCACCGCCTTCGGGCATCGGAATCGGCTTCGGCGGCGCGGGCGTAAAGGGCTTCGACAGAAACCACGTCGGCATGAAACGCCCGGCGTTTTCGATGCGATTGTTGTGCGTGTTACTCCACACCTCGAACTTCCAGTCGACGATCTGTCCGCTCGCATCCAATGATGCCGTCACGTCGCTCGACATCGCCGGTCCGAACGGCTCCCACGTGTGCTCCTGCTCGCGCATCCATTGCACTCGCACGGGCTTTCCAGGTACGGCGCGCGCGATCAACGCGGCGTCCGCGGCGACGTCGTCGGCACCATTGTGTCCATAGCAACCGGAGCCTTCGACGTGAATGCAATGCACGCGCTCGGGCGGCATCGACAGCATGTCGGCGAGCCCTTTGCGCATCGGAAATACGCCTTGCGTGTGCGTCCAGACCGTCATCGTGCCGTCGTTGAGCCATGCGACGGCACACGACGGGCCGATCGATCCGTGCGTCAGATACGGTTTCGTGAAGCGCGCGTGCAAGGTCTGCGTGGCGGGCGCGGCGGCGGCCGTTTTGTTTGCGACGGAGATTTCCTGCGCCGGCAGTTTTTCGAGCGTCTCGTGGATTGTCGACTGCGCGGGCAACGGCGGACCGCTGCGCCATTTCGCAGTGTCGGACAGCGCGCGCATCGCGACGATCGCGCGCCATTCATCGTCGGCGACGACCGCAAGATAGCTGCCGTCCTGAACCACGGCGATCACGCCGGGCATTGTGCGCACCGGCTTGATATCGACCGATTGCAGCGTTGCACCGTAAGACGGCGGCCGGACGACGCGCGCATGCACCATGCCGGGCAACTTCAAGTCCTGCACATAACGCGGTGCGCCGGTCACCTTGCCCGGAATATCCACACGTTGAAACGACTGGCCGATCACCTTGAACGTCTTCGGATCTTTGGTCGGCGCACCGGGCGCGGCATTGCGATGCAAGTCGACGCCGCTGACCGCTTCGCCGAATGTCAATCGACGGCCGTCGTTCGCGACAATTTCGCCGTTCTGCGTCGTCAGCGAGAGGACATCGACGTTCAATCGCGTGGCCGCAGCTTCGAGCAATAGCGAGCGCACCTGCGCGGTCGCATTGGCGATTGCGGTGCCGCTGTCGGCAGTCGAATGACTGCCGGCGGTGTAGCCTTCGTCGGGCGTCGCGTTCGTGTCGGCGGTGACGAGGACGATGCGCTCGGGCGTCACGTCGAGTTGTTCGGCGGCGATCTGCATGAACGCCGTGCGAATGCCGGTGCCGAGTTCCGCCTTGCCGGTGAACACCGTGATGCAGCCCGCTTCGTCGATCTTCACCCACGCGTCGAGCATTGGCGATGTCTTCAGACTGCCCGGGAGCTGCGGCGCGGACGCAGTGAACGTGCCGGCTTCGGTCGTCGTGGTCTGCGCGAGCGCGCGTACGGCGGGCAACAGGGTGAAGCCGACCATGACGCTGCCAGCCGCAAGAAAGCGGCGACGATTGAGGTTGTCAGGCGGAATGCGCGGATCGTTCATGCGGGTTGCCCCGCCTGACGGATCGCGGCAAGGATGCGCATGTGCGTGCCGCAGCGGCACAGATTCGGCTCCATGTGCGCGCGAATCTGCTCGTCGGTGGGCGATGGTACGCGATCGAGCAGCGCCTGCGCGCGCATCACCATGCCCGCGATGCAGTAGCCGCACTGCGCCGCCTGTTTATCGATGAATGCCTGTTGCAGCTTGCCGGGCTTGTCCGTGCTGCCGAGTCCTTCGATGGTACGCACGGAACGCGTGCCGATGGCCGCGACCGGCATTAAACACGAGAACACCGGCTTGTCACCGACGATCACCGTACACGCGCCGCATTGGCCCAGACCACAGCCGAATTTCGCGCCGTGCAGGCCGAGTTGATTGCGCAGAGCGTAGAGGAGTGGCGTCGACGGATCGATATCGAGTTGATGCGGCATGCCGTTCACAATGAGCGTCATCATGGTTCGTGAGACTCCTTGCGCAGGCGTTCGACGTCGGCTTCGTCGAGCGTCCATGCGGGTTGGCTGCTGAAATTCGAGCGCAGGTACGCGGCGAGATCGGCGATCTGCGCGTTGGTGAACGTGTCGGCGAAGCCGGGCATGAAGGCGGCGCGCATGCTGCGATCGGTCGGAATGCCATCGAGAATCGTCCGCAGCGCGTTACGTGGATCGTTCGCGTTGACGGCGGTGCCGAGTGCCAGCGATGGACGGCTGCCGAGCGTCGTCATCGGCGCGTTCGCTGCGTGGCATGAGGCGCACGCTGCTGAGAAAAGCGTTGCGCCGTCGCGGATGTTATTCATGTTTGCCTGGGCGGTTTGCTGCATAGCCTTGGGCGATGCTTCGGCTGGCTTTTGTAGTGAGAGCAGATACGTGGCCATCGCATCGACATCGACATCGGATGCATTTGTCAGCGACTGCGTCACCGCTCGCATCGGTCCGGCCGCTGCACCATGTTGATCGGCGAAACCGGTGCGCAAATACGCGGCGAGTTGATCGTGCGTCCACGGTTCGGGCGCGCTCAGCAACGTCGTCAATGCGGGTGCCTCCCAGCCTTCGATCACGTTGCCGTCGAACGCGTCGCCGCGCTTTTCTGCGCCGAGCAGATTCATCGGCGTGTGACAGGCGGCGCAATGCGCGGGGCCGTCGATCAGGTATTTGCCGCGTATTAGCTGTGCGTCATGCGTTGCGGGTTCTGCTGGCGCTTGAACATTCGCTTGAACATTCGCTTGGCTATTCGTTTCGCCATTTGCTTCGACGCCGGGATGCAAAAAGAACAGATTCCATGCCGCAATCAACGGACGGAAACTGAGCGGGAATATCAACTGGTTCGCGGGCGCGGTGGACTGCACGGCATCGCGCGACATCAGATACGCGTAGAGCGCGGCGATATCGGCATCCGTCATGTACGTGAAGTGTGGATACGGAAAGGCAGGGTAGAGCAGGTGACCGTCGCGCGCGATGCCGCGACGCATTGAACGCGTGAAGTCGCTGAGCGTCCAGTCACCGATGCCGGTTTGGCGATCGGGCGTGATATTGGTCGAATAGATCGTGCCGAACGGCGTGTCGAGCGGACGGCCGCCTGCGAAAGGCGCACTGCGATCTGCTGTATGACACACGACGCAATCGCCGATGGCGGCCAGGTTTGCGCCGTGTTTGAGTAGCGCGGTATCGGTGAGCGGTAGCGTTGATGTTTCTGCTGCGTTGGCCGTCGGCGTGAAGTGCGGATACGTGAGCGAGCCAAGCGTGCCCGCGAAAAACGCGGCGCACAACAATGCGCACAGCGATGCCGCCAAGCCGGTCGACCTCTTCATCGCGTCTCCGTCAATGCGTCCGATTCAGCCGTCATGTATAGCACAGGATTTTGCGAATCGCGTTCTGCCAAAGCATTCAATCACGGTATGGATGAGGCCGATGACATCAACGTGGCGTGGAGATGGCGCGTGGATGGCGCCGTTGATCATTACGTCATTGTTGGCGGCAGCATTTCCTGCCCCGCTGTCACCGTCTGTCGAAACCCGACTTGCCTCCCGCCCAGTCACCTTCGCGTCTTTAGTCGACGATACAGCGTGCGTTCACTCATTCCGAGGTGTTGAGCGAGCGCGCTGCGTGTCCCGGAAAACTCCTCTGCGAACCGTAAGAACTCACGATCCGTAAGCTCGCCGCGTGCCGAAAATGAGGGTGAGCCCGTGCTGCTGCCCAGATACGCCGACTCCGCCGCCACCATGTCATCCGGCAGATGTTCGATCCGGATCACCCCGTCGTCGGCCAACAGGCACGCCCGGTCGAGCACGTTGCGCAGTTCCCGGATATTGCCCGGCCAGGAATAGGCATGGAGCCTCGCGAGAGCGTCCGTTGCAATGCTGAACTTGCGGCCCGCAGTGCCTTGTGTGTTATCGAGACGCTGGAGTATCGATTCGACGAGCAGCGCGATATCGTCGGGGCGCTCGCGCACCGCCGGCAGGTGAATCGGAAATGCACTGATGCGGTAGTAGAGGTCCTGGCGGAACCGGCCGTCGTCGATCATTTCCCGCACCGGTTTGTGCGTCGCCGCCACGAGCCGGAAATCCGCGCGCAAGGTCTCGATGCCGCCGACCCGGCGGAACGTGCCGGACTCGATGAGCCGCAGCAGCTTGACCTGCATTGACAGTGGCACATCGCCGATTTCGTCGAGAAACAGCGTTCCGGCTTGCGCGGTCTCGACGAGACCCGGTTTGCGCGCGGCTGCGCCAGTGAACGCCCCCTTTTCATAGCCGAAGAGTTCGGTCTCGAACAAGGCCTCCGTGATGCCCGAGCACTCGACAACGACAAATGGGTGTTGCGCTCGCTCGCTTGCCTCATGAAGGGCGCGCGCGAACAGTTCCTTGCCGGTGCCGGACTCTCCGAGGAGCAGGACCGGCAGCATCGAAGGAGCGACGCGATGCAGCGCCGAGATCGCCGCGTTGAACGCCGTCGAGCGCCCGACCAGGCCCTCCGCGCTCGGCTTGGCGGACGCGCCGCGCACCGTCGAGAGCCGCTCGACGTATGCCACCACCTCCCGCTGTGCATTGAAAATCGGCCGCAATTCGACATCGACATGCTCCGGCCCGCGAGGCGTGTGATGAATATGCAGCACGCGGTCGGGGCCGCGCAGTTCAAATGCCCGTTTCATCGGACAGTGCTCGCCCGCCTGATCGCAAGGGACGTCGTAGTGATGCGAAACCTGGTAGCACTTGCGGCCGAGGTGAGGCTGGCTGGCGACGCCAAACTGACGTTGATAAGCGGTGTTGGCGGCAAGGATGCGGTACTCGGGATCGAGCACGATCATCGGTTGAGCATCGTGCTCCAGATATGACACGAGTGCATCGACATCCGGCGCTCGAGGCGGTTCGTCCGGCATCGTCGCGACGGGCGTGACCGGTATGAATGACTTTGGGGATTTCACGGCGGCGGCTCCGGTAAACCTCACTATACGTTGACACTGCCACAACTGCCACCTGACTGCCAAAACTGGCAGTCTTCGCTCGCTGCTTGCCGTCCGAGGATGGCATCGTCCAATCTGGATAGCTAAAAATATTGACTAAAATCAACAACTTATATGATTTAATCCAGATGGGAATGACGATGGCACGGTTCTTGTACTGATTGCACCGACCCTGCCGCATTGGAAGGCCCATTTTTGAGGAGAGGATGTTGAAAACCACGAGTCCCATGCAGGTCGAAGGCTTCTTCGACCCCGGTACCTGGACGATCAGCTACCTGTTGCTGGATGTCCGCACCGGCGACTGTGCACTGATCGACAGTGTCCTCGACTATGACCCGAAGTCAGGCCGCACCTCCACGACGACCGCCGACAAACTCGTCTCTCGCGTCCAGGAGCTTGGCGTGAAGGTCCAGTGGCATCTCGAAACCCACGTGCACGCCGACCATCTGTCCGCCGCGCCCTACCTCAAGGAAAGACTCGGCGGAACGATTGCGATCGGCGCGCAGGTGACGCATGTACAAGACGTGTTCGGCAAGTTTTTCAACGCCGGCTCGAGATTCGCGCACGATGGCAGCCAGTTCGATCACCTGCTCTCCGACGGCGAAACGTTCGCCGTCGGAGCGTTGCAGGCGCGCGCCATCCATACCCCGGGCCATACACCGGCCTGCATGACCTTTGTGGTCAGCGACGGCGTGCAGACCGCAGCCTTTGTCGGGGACACCCTGTTCATGCCCGACTACGGCACCGCGCGCTGCGACTTTCCCGGCGGCGACGCCCGTACGCTCTACCGGTCAATCAACAAGGTGTTGAGCCTGCCGGCGGACACGAAGCTGTACATGTGCCACGACTACCAGCCCGGCGGGCGGCCTTTGCAGTTTGTCAGCACGGTAGCCGAGGAGCGAGAGCACAACGTCCACATACGCAACGGTATCAGCGAGGAATCCTTCGTTGCGATGCGCACCGCGCGCGACGCGACACTCAACATGCCGGTGCTGATGCTGCCGTCAGTGCAGGTCAACATGCGCGCCGGACATATGCCCGATCCGGAAGAGAACGGAGTGCCGTATCTCAAGATTCCCCTCAACGCAATCTGAGCCGGTGCACGTAGTTAGCAGGAGCAACAGGAGAAGTCGATGGACATCAAGAAACTGACGGCTGAACTGGCGGTATCGCAACAGATTGCCGCATCCGACCTGCGTGCGATCGCGGACTCTGGCTTTCGCGCCGTCGTCTGCAATCGCCCCGACGGCGAAGGTTCCGACCAGCCCAACTTTAGCGAGATCGAGGCGGCGGCCCGTGAACAGGGTATCGAGACCCACTACCTGCCAATCGAGTCCGGCAAGGTCGGCGATGGCGAGGCTGCACAGTTCGGCGAACTGATGCAGGCACTGCCGAAGCCGGTGCTCGCCTATTGCCGCACCGGAATGCGTGCCGCGACGCTGTGGGCGCTGTCCGAAGCGCCGCGCCGGACACTGCCGGACATCATCGCCGCTGGCAAGGCAGCAGGCTATGACCTGTCCGCGCTGGCGCGACGTATTGCCAACGACGGCAAGGTGCCCGGCGAAGTCGCCGTGGCCAGTCATGACATTGTGATCATCGGCGCAGGCGCCGCCGGCGTGGCGGCAGCCGCGAGCCTGCTCGCGCGCGAGCGCAACCTCGACATTGCCATCATCGACCCCGCCGACGTCCACTATTACCAGCCAGGTTGGACCATGGTCGGAGCCGGTGTGTTCGATCCCGAGACCACCGCCCGCGAGATGGCCGCCGTGCTCCCGCGCAAGGTGCACTGGATCAAGGCCGCGGTGGCTGCGTTCGAGCCGGAAAAGAATTCGGTTGTTCTCGAAGGATGCCGGGTGGTGAGCTACAGGCAGCTCATCGTTTGTCCGGGACTGAAGCTGGACTGGCATGCTATCGACGGGTTGCCGGAAACCCTCGGACAGAATGGCGTGACGTCCAACTATCGCTACGATCTTGCGCCCTACACGTGGCAGCTCGTGCGCCAGCTCAAGGGCGGTCGCGCGCTGTTCACCCAGCCGCCGATGCCGATCAAATGCGCCGGGGCGCCGCAAAAGGCCATGTATCTGTCCTCGGATCACTGGCGGCGTTCAGGCCGGCTTGACCAAATAGATGTCCAGTTCTTCAATGCCGGGGCGGTGTTGTTCGGCGTGGCCGACTATGTCCCGGCATTGATGGAGTACGTCAAGCGTTACGACATCGCGTTGAACTTCGGCTTCAACCTGAGTGCGATAGACGGGCCGGCCAAGCGCGCGATTTTCAGGCGCACGCTCGAGAACGGCAGCGTGGAATCGGTGACCCGTGAGTTCGACATGATCCACGTGGTGCCGCCGCAGAAGGCCCCGGACTTCATCCGCGTCAGCCCGCTGGCCGATAAGGCGGGCTGGGTCGACGTCGACCAGACGACGCTGCGCCACAAGACCTACTCAAACGTCTTTGCGCTCGGCGATGCCGCGAACACGCCAAATGCGAAAACCGCCGCCGCTGCGCGCAAGCAGGCACCAGTCGTCGCCCACAACGTGCTTGCCGCCCTCGGGAAGGTCCGGGGCGAGGCAGCATACGACGGTTATGGATCATGCCCGCTGACCGTCGAACGCGGCAAGATCGTGCTCGCGGAATTCCTCTATGGCGGGAAGGTCGCGCCGACGCTGCCGACCTGGCTGATCGACGGTAAGCATCCGTCGCGCCTCGCGTGGTTGCTGAAGGAACGCATCCTGCCGCCGCTTTACTGGCAGGGGATGCTCAAGGGGCGCGAGTGGCTGGCGCGGCCTGAACTCGTGGGCTAACGGAAGAATATCGGTTTCATACCTTCAAGGTATGAAACCAGTCGGAAGCGGTGTTGGACTTCACGGGGTGTTCGTTTCTACCATGTGCGTTCCTGGAGGAAATGCACAATGGCAGCAGCGGTAAGAATAGAAAGCGTGGAAACACTGCTGGTCGATGTTCCAACCATCCGGCCGCACCGCCTGTCGGTCGCGACCATGAACTGCCAGACCCTGGTGCTGGTGCGGATTCGCTGCTCCGACGGCGTAAGCGGCATGGGCGAGGGCACGACCATTGGCGGGCTCGCGTATGGTGAGGAGAGTCCCGAGAGCATCAAGGTCAATATCGATACCTACTTCGCACCCTTGCTCAAAGGCCTGGATGCAACGCGGCCCGGTGCGGCCATGGCGAAGCTGCGCAAGCTGTTCCAGGGCAATCGTTTTGCGAAATGCGCGGTGGAAACGGCGCTCTTCGACGCCCAGGCCCAGCGGGTCGGCGTGCCGCTCTCCGAGTTGTTCGGCGGCCGCGTAACGGACTCCGTTGAAGTGGCATGGACGCTGGCGAGCGGCGATACACGGCGTGACATCGATGAAGCGGAGCAGATGCTGGACCGGCGGCGGCATCGTGTGTTCAAGCTGAAAATTGGCTCCAATGCGGTGGCCGACGATGTAGCGCATGTCGTGGCAATCAAGAAAGCATTGGGCGAGCGTGGTGACGTACGCGTGGACGTGAACCAGGCGTGGAGCGAGCCGGACACTATCTGGGCGCTGCCGCGCTTCGCCGACGCCGGTGTCAGTCTTGTCGAGCAACCCATAGCCGCCACCAACCACGCCGGCCTGAAGCGCCTTACCGACCTCGCCCGCGTGCCGGTCATGGCTGATGAAGCGCTGCATGGCCCAGCCGATGCATTCGCGCTGGCGAGCAACCGTTGCGCCGATGTCTTCGCCGTCAAGATTGCCCAGTCCGGCGGACTGCTGGGCGCGGCAAGCGTTGCATCCATCGCGCTCGCGGCCTCTATCGATCTGTATGGCGGCACGATGCTGGAGGGGGCGATCGGCACGATTGCGTCGGCGCAATTGTTCAGCACGTTCAGCACGTTGAAGTGGGGATCGGAGTTGTTCGGTCCGCTGTTGCTGACCGAGGAAATCCTCACGGAACCCCTGCGTTACGAAGACTTTTCGCTGCACTTGCCGCAAGGCCCGGGTCTGGGCATCACGCTCGACTGGGAACGTATCGAACGACTGCGGCGTGACCCGCACTGATCCACGCTACCCGCACCGACCCACATGACACACGGAGACGAACATGAACCACCAGGCTATCGACGCGCTGCTCAAGACCATTAACGACAGCGCCACCAGCGAGGGCAACGCGCGCACGAAGGTGATCGTGAATCGTGTTCTGCGAGACCTGTTTTATACGATCGAAGACCTCGATGTGCAACCCGATGAATTCTGGACTGCGCTCAACTACCTTGGCGAAGCGGGCAAGAGCGGAGAGCTTGGACTGCTTGCCGCGGGCTTGGGCTTCGAGCATTTCCTCGACTTGCGGATGGACGAGGCAGAGGCAAAGGCGGGAATAGAAGGTGGCACACCGCGCACGATCGAGGGGCCGTTGTATGTGGCCGGCGCACCCGAGTCTGTCGGGCATGCGCGGCTGGACGACGGCACCGATCCGGGCGAAACGCTCGTGATGCGCGGGCGGGTGATTGGCGAAGACGGCACGCCTGTGAAGGATGCGCTGGTCGAGGTGTGGCACGCCAATCATCTGGGCAACTATTCGTACTTCGACGCCTCGCAACCGGCCTTCAATCTGCGTCGAACCATTCGTACCGATAGCGCCGGCAACTATAGTTTTACGAGCGTCGTACCGGTGGGCTACAGCGTGCCGCCTGCAGGCAAGACCCAGCAATTACTCGATCAGCTGGGCCGTCATGGCCATCGTCCCGCGCATATCCACTTCTTTGTCTCGGCGCCGGGTTATCGCAAGCTGACGACGCAGATCAACATCGACGGCGATCCGTACCTGTGGGACGACTTCGCGTTCGCTACGCGCGACGGTCTGGTGCCCGAGCTGAAGAAGGCAGAGGGAGCGGCAGGCAAGCCGTATGGCGTCGAGGGCCAATTCGTGCTGATCGACTTCGACTTCACGCTCTTCAAGCAACGCGATGATGTGAAGAGCACGGAGGTTGAACGCGTGCGCGCAGGAGCCTGATAGTCGGGAAGGCAACACGGCTGGTTTGCGGCTCACTTGCGGCTTACTTGCGGCTTACCCTCGCCATGCGGTTGGATCACTCGATCCGACCGCACCCAAATGATTTCATGTCTGCCGCCAGGCGTTGAATGCGCCATTAAAACACCGGCCCATTCAACAGAACAGCCGGGCGATCAATTTATTCCACGCCAGCCACGACCAACGAGCGGGACCCGGGAGCCACGTCTGACGACGCCAGGGCGCCTTCTACCGGCGACGAGTTTTCGCGGCTGAACAGCGGGGCGGTCCCGCCTGCCGATATCTGCTTGCCCAGCGCCGTCAGGTCGACACCTTGCGGCTGACCGATCAACGCGTAGCCCAAATTCGTCTGCCGCCATGTGACAACGGTCATGGCGTCGACACGCTGGTCAGCCACCGCGGCATCGGGCTTGACCTCCTTCATCACGCACAGCGCAATGGGCGCGCCTTTCTCGGGCAGGTAGACAATTTGCACGAGCGGTTTGTTGTTGAAGCGCAGGCGCTGCACCCGCTTGAAGGTGAGGCCGGCCGCGCTCAAGTCGGGAATGCGCAGTGCGAGACCATCGTCCTGACGAATTTCCTTGACGGTCTTGATCGACAGGCCGGCGTCAGGGGCAACGTTCGCGAGGGTCTCGCGGGAATAGAGCTGCTGATAGCTGGCCGCCGCCATCACCCACGGCGACACGCCCGTGCCGACCGATGCAAGCGAAGCGCCGGTATTCGATGCCGGCCCCATGCCAGGGCCCAGGCGAAGCACCAGTCCACAGGCAAAAGCGCCGGCCAGGAAAGCGACCCCGAGCCACGCCGGCGCAACGCGCAGCCGCGAGCGGATGGTTGAGGAGGATGCACCGCCCGGCGCACGGGGAACGACGGGGTCGTTGACGCTGGTGTCCGGACCCGCATTGGGACCGGCGGCGGACTGGGCCGCCTTTGTCTTCGCCGCGCGTGCCATCTCTTCGATCTTCCCGCTAAGGCTGGCCGGCACCGGTGGCAGCTTTTGCGCGGCGAACGCATCGCGGTACGGTAGCCGCGATGCCTGCAACAGCGCGACGCGCTCCGCCACGTCGGGAGACGTGCGCAGTTCGCGCTCCACCTCCTCGCGTTGGTGTGGCGGCAGTTCACCGTCCACGTAGGCCATTAGCAGGATATCGTCCGATTTCATAAGACCAGGCAGTTACTTTCGCTGATGATTAAATTCTCGCTTTGTCTCGTGCGCCGATCTCCGGACCCCGGACCGCTAGTGTGCCGCTAAACGACTGTCGCAATTCACGATGCCAGAACCGGTGACAATCGATCAATCAAGCTTGTCACAAGTGTATCTGCGATCGCCGGTGAGCGGCGGACCTGTGTTTCGTGCTTCGACGCTTGAGGCATTGCTTACCCCGTTGGCGTGGGCACACCCGATGTCGCATCGCCAAATAACTGATCAACCTCGCGGTTCGAAATACGCTTGCCGAGCGCGTCCAGATCGACGCCTTCGGTCTTGCCGATCAACACATAGCTAAGTTCCGCTTGCCGCCATGTAACCACGTGCATGGCGTCAACCACCTGTGAAGCAATCGCCTGATCCGCCTTCGCTCCCTTCGTGACGCATAGCGCGACAGGAGGCCCTTTCTCCGGCAGATAAACAATCTGCACCAGCGGCTTGTTATTGAAATTCAGGCGGCGCACCGCCTTGAAAGTCAGGCCGGCGCTCCTTAGATCGGGGATGCGCAACGCGAGGCCATCATCACGATGAATGTCATCGACTATTTTTGACGTCGCTGCCGGATTCTCGTCGGCGTAAGCCACCGTGTCGCGCGTGTAAAGCTGCTGATAGCCAACCGCAGCAGTTACCCATGGCGAGACGCCGGTGCTTGCCATGGCGGCGGTGCCGGAATTCGGCATGCCCGGGTTGAGGGGAGGTAACGTTCCGGGCCGTAAAAAGAGTCCCCCGACAAACGCGCCCGCGGCACACGCCGCCGCAAGCCATGTGGGAACCGCGCGCAGACGTGATCGAACCGGTACGGAGGCGGAGGTAACGGAGGGCGTCGGGACAGACGGGTCGTTTGCGCCCGGAGCCAAGTTCCTTGCGCTATGTGCACGGGCCATCGCTTCGATCTTCCGCGTAAGCGACTCGGGTACCGGTGGCAATTTTTGCGTAGCGAACGCGGCCTTATAGTCGAGACGCGACGCTTGCAGCAGTCTCACCAACTCTGCGGCTTCAGATGATGCGCGGATCTGCATCTCGACTTCCTGGCTCTCGTGGGGAGCCAGTTCGCCGTCTACATAGGCCATGAGCATGAGGTCGCCGGTTTTCATGCTATGGAGTCCTTGCGCGTTGCCGAAGCCCTGGGTTTCGGATCAGGCGTGCCGAACAACGCGCCGACGGCTTGCCGCGCGCGCGAGAGCCGGCTCATGATGGTGCCGATGGGCACTTCCAGAACATCTGCCGCTTCCTGATAGCTCAAGCCTTCAACCGCAACCAGCAACATGACCACCCGCTGCGCTTCGGGCAGCCGTTCAACGGCGCTGATGATCTGGCCATGCATGAGCAGGGTTTCCGGGCCTTTGTCGACGGGGTCGGCGACGTTTTCCAGGAAGTCGTCGTCCCATTCCATGCTGGAGCGCTTGCGTACGCTGCGCGCTCGCAGCTCATTGATCCAGGTGGAATGGACAATTGAGAACATCCAGCTTAGCGGGGATGTGTCGGGCTGCAATTGATGCGCTCGCTCAAGCGCCCGCACGCAGGCTCGCTGGACGAGGTCCTCCGCGTCATGCTGATCGCCTGAAATGCGAAGAGCGAATGCCCATAGCCGCGGCAGCATCTCGGGAAGCATGCCTGGTAAGTCTGCGCCGTCCATTGAACGAATGTCTCCCATGATCCCTGTGTTTGCTCAAGTGCCGCGTGCCACGCTTTGCATCCGCCCGATAGTTTAGCGTGGGGCGAAACGTGCCGCTTGACGACATGGGGTGGCGTTGGGCAAGTCAAAGGGTGAGTAAGCATTCAGTAAGGGAGTTGCGCCTGTGGCAAAGCCACAGGAATCGCGAGCCAACCGTGCGGGGATCGACGTTGCCCACTATTTTTCCGAGGACCCGGGGACGCACTGAGCGTCCCTTCCAAAGGCCCGTGTACAGGGGCGACTTAATTAAAATTGATTATATTTGTCGATTACTTTGATCAGGCTGTCACCCTAGGCATATCGGCGATCAACCGTGGTTGATCGCCGCATCGGATCATAAGCGTAACGCGACACACGGCATCAGATGCCATGCGCCTCCAGCCGCGCCGCGTACCAGCGTGAAAACCGTTCCAGATACGACTCGGTGAAAGGCGAGAACGGTCCGGGCCGGTAGCCCGGGTCCTGCGTGCCCTGGTGATTGATCGAGACGAGGCGCGCGTCCTGCGCATTGGTCGCTTGCCATACCTCAATCAGGTCGGACAGCGCGTAGTCAACGCCCTCGATCGCATCCTCGTGAACGAGCCATTTGGTTCGCACCAGCGTTCGATCGGGCGCGAGCGGGATGAGGTACGAGATAACCGCATGGTCGCTCATGAAGTGCGACCACGAGTTGTGCGTCCACAAATGCGTATCGCCAAGATCGCGGCGCGTGTTGTCACCTAGCAGCCGGGTGCTGGCGACCTTCGTATTCATTGTTTGCGACTCGCCGTTGCCGGCAATGACGAGGCGCTGCGTCCGGAACAGTGTGGCTACATCATCCAACCGCTCCACTGCTTCGCTCAGCAGCCCGTCCTTCTTCCAACTCTCCAGGGAAGCCGCGTTACGCGCACGATATTCAGCGAGTGCGCGCTCCGATTCTTCGCTTAGCCCATCCGGGCAGAAGCCGAAATCTTCGGCCAGGAACGACACAGTGAGCTCGGGATGCGTCGCGCCGCAGTGGTAGCACTCGCGGTTGTTTTCGATTGCGAGCTTCCAGTTGCCGTTTTCAATGATGTCCGTCTCGTGGGCAATTTTCGTGCGCTCCAGATCGAACGGCGTGAGGCGGGGAGTCATGATTTCGTCGAACGCAGCGATGTCCGCGGGCGCTTCGTCGTGCAGGCACACAAAGATCAACCCGCCTATCACGCGTATAGGGACGGGCATCAGGCTGCGGCAGGTCGGATCGAAATCCTGCCCCATATGCGTGGCATGTTTAAGATCGCCGTCGAGGCCGTAGGTCCACTGATGGTAGGGACACACGAGCATTCCCACGGAGCCCTTGCCTTGCACGCGCAGACGCGCGCCGCGATGACGGCACACGTTCCGGTACGCTCGAATGACGTTGTCGTCGTCACGGAGAATGATGATCGAGGCGCGGCCGATATCGACTGCAGAGATATCGCCGGGCTCGCGTATATCGGCGGTGACACCCGCCATGATCCAATGCTTGTGGAAGAAGATATCGACGTCGTTCTCAAAGACGTCCTGCCGGCCGAACAGCGCGCCGGGCATGCCGTGACCTGAAGCCCGACTGCGAAACAAAGCGCCGTGCGTAGTGCCATTGATGCTCGACATCCGCTGGTCCTTATCAGATTGCCTACGTTGCCAGGCGCGACCTGAGTCGCGAGGTGAACGGAGTATCGATAGGCCAATTCCAACCGTCAACGCGCTTTATTTTCCCGCTCGCATAACAATAAGTAATGGGAGCGGCGGCAGCGGTGCGTTACCGAAGACGCCTTCGCTTCACGCCACCGTTTCCTCACGAAGCCATTCGATGACGGCATCCACCGCGGGCGTAACCGCGTGTCCGTGCGGTACGACGGCGTAATACGCGTCGGTCATCTTCACGCAGGCGTCGCCAAGCGGCACCAGCTGCCCCGAACTTAGCAGGTCGCTCAGCATCCGCCGCCAGCCGAGCACGACGCCCTGGCCCTGCAACGCGGCCTGAATGGCATCGGTGTACAGGCTGCAACGCAGGACATAGTTCAGCCGGCTGCGTTTGATGCCCACTGCGTCGAACCAGTCCTCCCAGCCCATCCAGCCCTCCGACGTGGAGTCATAGGCAATGAGCGGGGCATTGCTCAAGTCCTGCGCCGACTGAGGGCGGCCATGCGCCTCGAGCCACGATGGCGAACAGACCGGCACCACCTCCTCATTGAAGAGCAGCGTTGAGTGACCATCGCGCCAGTTGCCCGACCCATAGCGGATCGCAATATCGACTTCGTTGTGGCGCAGGTCCGCGGTGAACATCTGCGTGGTGAGGCGTAGCTTGAGTTGCGGCTGTGAGCGCTTCAGCAGCGGCAGCCTGGGCAAGATGCGGAATTGCGAAAACGCGGCTGTTGCCAGGATCGCGAACTCCTGCTCGCGTGTGTTGCTGCTGAGACTGTCGAAGGTGCCCGCGATCTTCTGGAGCGATTCCGATGTGACAAAAAACAGGTCTTCGCCTTCTTTCGTGAGCGCGATCGAGCGGTGCAGCCGATGAAACAACTGCAGCTTCATGGCGTCTTCAAGGAAGCGGATCTGGCGGCTGACGGCGGCTTGTGTGACGCCGAGTTCGTCGGCCGCAAGGGTGAAGCTCTTGAGCCGTGCAACGGCTTCAAAGTCGACCAATGCATTTAGCGAAGGAATCAGGCGTCGGTATCCTTTCATGTCTCGCACTTCCAGTTTTCTTCGGGGACTCGCTTGAGTTGCTCGCATGGCAACTTGCGTCCGGATGGCTGCCGTTCATATTACCTGTTGTTATGCGAGCGTGAAAATAAAGTGCGTTGACCGCGTAGTTTTGCCTACCGATACTCGCCGCGAGGTCGCTGCTCTGGCCCCGTTGTCCTCTTAGGGAGCGTCGGTATAGACCCAAGCCGGCGTGCATCCTGATCCCACGCGTTGACACCATGAGGAGAAGTTCAAGCATGAAGCCGTTCGACGATCAAGGGGACTTGTTTGATTTGCCGCGCAGGGATCACCAGTTGAACCGCCGTAAGTTTTTGCAAGGTGTTGCGGCGCTGGGTGCAAGCGCGGGGCTTGGCCTGATCGTGCCGGCCAGCGCACTCGCGGCGACGCAGCCAAAGCGTGGCGGTCTCCTCAAGCTCGGCATGGGCGGCGGCAATACGACAGACTCGATCGATCCAACGCTGCTGCCGGATTGGGTGCCGCTCAACCAGGCTTACATGCTCATGAACGGCCTGGTCGAGATCGATGCAAAGATGCACGTGCAGCCGGAATTGCTCGAGAGCTGGGAGGCAAAACCCGGCGCTGCGGAATGGATTCTCAAGGTAAGAAAGGGCGTGGTGTTTCACAACGGCAAGACGCTGGATGCAGACGACGTGATCTATTCGATCAACCTGCATCGCGGCGATGCTTCGAAGTCAGCGATCAAGTCGAGTCTCGAGGATGTGACCGAGATCACGAAGATCGACCCGCTGCAGATTTCGATGAAGCTGAAAAGCGGCAATGCGGACCTGCCTTACCTGCTGTCCGACTATCACCTGCTGGTGGTGCCTAACGGCTTCAGGGACTGGAGCCATCCAATAGGGACCGGTCCCTTTGTATTCGGCGAGTTCACGCCGGGCGTACGCTCGCTGTTCAAGCGCAATCCGCACTACTGGAAGCCCGATGCCGCGTATGTGGACGCAGTCGAACTGATCGTGATCAACGACGCCACGGCGCGCACGAACGCGCTGATCTCGGGACAGGTTCACGCGATCAACCGGGTCGACTTCAAGACCGTCGATCTGCTCAAGCGCAGCCCGGCGGTCAACATAGTGCGCTCGGCCGGCGGCCAGCACTTCACGTTCCTGATGGACTGCGCTGCCTCGCCCTTCGCCGACAACAACGTGCGGCTTGCCGTCAAATACGGCATTGACCGCCAGAAGCAATTGACGACGATCCTGCGCGGTTATGGGTCGATCGGCAATGACCATCCGATTCCGAAGACCGACCGTTTCCATGCCGCTGATCTGCCGCAGCATGCCTACGATCCCGACAAGTCGAAGTTTTATCTGAAGAAGGCTGGCCTGTCGGAACTGAAGGTCGAGTTGTCGACATCCGATGCGGCCTTCGCCGGTGCGGTGGATTCGGCCGCTCTGTTCCAGGGCGAATGCGCGCCTGCGGGCATTCAGCTTTCAATCCGCCGGCAACCTGCAGACAGCTATTGGGACAAGGTATGGATGCAGGCGCCTTTTTGCATGGGCTACTGGGGCGGCCGGCCGACGGCGGACCAGATGCTCTCGACTGCGTACAAGTCTGACGCCAAGTGGAACGACACACATTGGCGCGATCCTAAGTTTGACGCGTTGCTGCTGCAAGCACGCGCGATGCTCGACGACACCAAGCGCCGCGAGTTGTACCGTGAGATGCAGTCGATGGTGAGCGACAACGGCGGCGCGATGATCCCGCTCTTCGCCGACTATATCGATGCAACCAGCAGCAAGCTTCAAGGCGCCACGCCGCATCCGCTCTTTAACTTCATGGGCGGCCGGCTCGCGGAATACGTCTGGCTGGAGTCGTAATGAAGCGGCTTGTCTTGCAGCGGGTGCTGGCTGGTGTGTTGACGCTGTGGCTCGTTTCGGTGCTGATCTTCGTGGGTACCGAACTGCTGCCCGGTGATGTGGCTTCCGCCATTCTCGGTCAATCGGCGACGCCGGAAACCGTCGCGGCCTTGCGGGCGTCGCTCGGTCTCGACCACCCGGCGCTGCAACGTTACGGGCTATGGCTGCTGCAGTTCCTGCATGGCGATCTGGGGACGTCACTGACGAACGGACGCCCGGTCAGCGAGGACCTGTTGCCGCGGCTGTACAACACGCTGTTTCTTGCGGGCTATGCGGCGGTGGTTGCGGTGCCGCTGTCGGTGCTCATCGGCATAGCGTCCGCGATATGGCAAGACAGTCTCTTCGATCGCGCGGCCAGCGTGTTGTCGCTCGCGAGCGTATCGATGCCTGAGTTCTTCGTCGGCTACGTGCTGCTGCTCTTGCTTGCGGTCAAGTTTCCAGTGCTGCCGAGCCTGGCTGCCGTGTCTCCCGACATGGCGTTTTCCGGGCGTATCTACGCGACCACGTTGCCCACGCTCACCCTCTTGTTCGTCGTGGCCGCGCACATGCTGCGCACGACGCGGGCGTCCGTGCTGGCCGTGATGGGCAGCGCCTATACCGAAACAGCCATCCTCAAGGGTTTGCCCAAGTCATGGATCGTCGTACGCCACGCGTTGCCCAATGCGCTTGCGCCGATCATCAACGCGGTGTCGTTCAATCTCGCGTACCTGATCGTCGGCGTCATCATGGTCGAGGTCGTGTTCGTGTATCCGGGTGTCGGGCAGTTGATGGTGGACGCGGTGTCGAAGCGTGACCTGCCGGTGGTGCAGGCTTGCGGGATGCTGTTTGCCACGGCCTATGTCGGGCTGAATACCGTGTCCGACGTGCTTGCGGTCTGGGCAAATCCGCGCTTGCGGCATGCGAGGTAAGGGGCAATGAAACTGTTCGGCAAGGAAGTGCCATTAAGCGCGGCGATTGGGATGTTGCTTGTCGCGGTCATCGCGCTCGCCTCGCTGTGTGCGCCGCTGATTGCGCCGCACGGCGAAACCGAGACGGTCGGCGACGTATGGATGACGCCCGGTGCCGGCCATTGGCTCGGCACCGACAGCATCGGGCGTGACATGTTTTCGCGCCTGCTGTACGGCGGGCGTACAACGCTCGGCCTTGCGCTGGCGATTACGCTCCTGTCTTTTTCCCTCGGCATTGTCACGGGGTTTGCAGCCGCAGTGCTGGGGCGCAAGGTCGATCAGGTGCTCTCCAGGATCGTCGACACACTCATGGCAATGCCCGTCCTGATCTTCGCGCTGATGATCCTGTCGGTGCTGGGTACGTCCATGCCGGTGCTGATTGGCACGATCGCGATTCTCGATTCAACGCGCGTGTTCCGGCTCGCGCGGCTGGTCGCGCAGGGGATCGCCGTGCAGGAATATGTGGAAGCGGCGCGGCTGCGCGGAGAAGGGCTCGCGTGGATCATCCGCCGCGAAATCCTGCCGAATGCGGTCGCGCCGCTACTGGCGGAATTCGGTATGCGCTTTGGCTTCACGATCCTGTTCGTGGCGGGCCTGAGCTTCCTCGGGCTGGGCATCCAGCCGCCCTATGCAGACTGGGGTGGCATGGTCCGCGACAACGCCCAGGTGATCAATTTCGGCGGCATTGCGCCGCTGGTGCCGGCCGCGGCAATTGCGTTGCTGACGATTGGCATCAACCTGATTGTCGACTGGTTGTTGTCGGTGCGGGCCGTCGGGCAGGCGGGGGTGATCGCATGAACCCGGTCTTGAGAATGCGGGCGTTGCGGGTCGAGGCGCCCAACGCTCAGGTATTGGTCGACAACGTCGATGTCACGCTCGAGCAGGGGGAAGTGCTCGGGCTGATCGGCGAATCCGGCGCGGGCAAATCGACTATTGGCCTGGCCGCGCTCGGTTATGCGCGTGGCCGTTGCCGGATCACGGGCGGGGAAGTGTGGCTGGCCGGTGAGAACATCCTGGGTGCAACGCCTCAACGGCAACGTGCGCTGCGTGCGACCAAGGTGGCGTATGTGGCTCAGAGCGCAGCCGCTGCGTTCAACCCGGCGTTGACCATTGGCGAGCAGGTTTGCGAAGGGCCGTTGCGGCATAAATTGATGAATCGCGACGAGGCGCGGGCATGGTCGCGCGAGTTGTTCGCGTCGCTCGACCTGCCAGACCCGGACAATTTCGGGCGACGTTATCCGCATCAGGTCTCCGGCGGGCAATTGCAACGGGCGATGGTCGCCATGGCCATGTCATGCAAGCCATCAATCCTTGTGCTCGATGAACCGACCACGGCGCTTGATGTCACCACGCAGATCGAAGTGCTGGTCGTGTTGCGCAGGATCGTGCGGGAGTTCGGCGCCGCAGCGCTCTACATCACGCACGACCTGGCGGTGGTCGCGCAGGTAGCAGACCGGATCATGGTGCTGCGGCACGGCCGGATGGTGGAAGAGGGCACGACAGACGCGGTGCTGAACGCACCGCGCGACGAATACACGCGGCGGCTGGTCGCCGAACGCAGCGCGGCTGACACGCTGCGAGCCAGTCCCCCTCATGTTGCCGAGCCACTGCTTAGCATCGAAGGGCTGAACGCGGGTTACCACGGCAAGGCGATCGTACGGGATGTCGGACTGCAGCTGGCACGCGGTGAAACATTGGCGCTCGTTGGCGAGTCGGGCAGCGGCAAGAGTACCGTTGCACGAGCGATCGTCGGGTTGATCGAACAGCAGACCGGCGTGTTGCGGTTCGATGGTGTGCCTTTGCCCCATAGGCTGATTGAGCGCTCGCGTGACCTGAAGCGGCGTATCCAGCTCGTCTACCAGTCGCCCGACGTCGCCCTCAATCCAATGCACACCGTCGGCGAGATCATTGGGCGGCCGGTGGAATTTTACTTCGGTATCCATAGGGATGAGGTGCACGAACGCGTGCTGGAATTGTTGCGCCTGACCGAACTGCCGGAAACGTTCATCGACCGGAAACCGGCCGAATTGTCCGGTGGGCAGAAGCAGCGCATTTGCATTGCGCGGGCGCTGGCGGCGCAACCTGATCTGGTGATTTGCGACGAGGTTACCTCCGCCCTGGATCCCCTGGTCGCGGACGGCATTCTTTCGTTGCTGGAGTCGCTGCAGAAACGGATCGGGCTGTCGTACCTGTTCATTACGCATGACCTGGGCACAGTAAGGCGCATTGCGCAGCGCGTGGCGGTGATGCTGCGCGGCGAGATCATCGCTCAAGGCGCTACAGCCGACGTGTTCAATGCGCCAACTCACGCTTATACAAAACGGCTGTTGGCGTCGGTGCCCGAGTTGCGGATCGGATGGCTCGACGAAAACCTCTTGCACAGCACGCGGCCGGCTGAATCGAACACGTTCACGGGAGACTTGAAGTATGCAGCGCAACAATGAGGACGCCGCACGCGTGCGCGTGATCGAGCACGTCTGGATTCCGCTTGCGGACGGCACACGGCTCGCGGCGCGCATCTGGTTGCCGGCCGATACCGATACCCGGGTTGATGCGTCGCCCGTGCCCGCGATCCTCGAATACATCCCCTACCGCAAGCGCGACGGCACGCGTTCGCGCGACGAGCCGATGCATCACTACTTTGCATCGGCAGGGTTCGCGGCGGTGCGTGTCGATATGCGCGGCAGCGGCGAGTCCGACGGTTTGATGGCCGACGAATACGTGTTGCAGGAGCAGGACGACGGGTTGGAAGTGATCGACTGGATCGCCCGGCAACCGTGGTGCAGCGGCGCGGTCGGCCTGATGGGGAAGTCGTGGGGCGGTTTCAATGCGCTTCAGATCGCCGCTCGCCGGCCACCTGCGCTCAAAGCGATCATCACGGTCTATTCAACCGACGACCGTTACGCGGACGACATTCACTACAAAGGCGGCTGCCTGCTCAACGACAACCTGTGGTGGGGCAGCATCATGCTCGCCTATCAGGGACGTCCGCCCGACCCATTGCTGTACGGAGACGAATGGCGCTCCGCATGGCTCGAACGGCTCGACAAGCTGCCGTTCTTTCCCGCGTTGTGGATGGAGCATCCGCACCGCGACGACTACTGGCGCCACGGCTCGATATGCGAGGACTGGTCCTCGATCCAGTGCCCGGTATTTGCAGTCGGCGGCTGGGCCGACAGTTATACGAATGCCGTGTTCCGCCTGATGGCAGGCTTGCAGGTGCCGCGGCAAGGTCTGATCGGACCGTGGGCGCATATTTATCCGCACGACGGCGTACCCGGGCCTGCAGTGGGTTTTCTGCAGGAAGCGGTGGAGTGGTGGAACCGCTGGCTGCGTCCGGACCATGACGATCGTTCGGGCTCGACGTCTGAGCGTCCGGCGTTGCGAGAATGGATGGAGACACCGCGCGCTCCGCAGACCACTTATGCCGCCACGCCGGGCAAATGGATCTCCGAGCCGGCTTGGCCAAGCCCGGCAGTCGCCATGCGGCGCTTGTACCTGGCCGATGGCGTTTTGACACGCACTGCGCCTGACACGGTGGCTCCTGTTCTGGTCCACACACCGCAGGGTCACGGCGTGGCCGCGGGCGAATGGATGGGGACGGGCGTGGCAGGTGAGTCGCCCGCCGACCAGCGTATGGACGATGGTCTCGCGCAAGTGTTCGACAGCGCGCCGCTGACCGAACCGTTGGCGTTGCTGGGCATGCCGGAACTTGAGATCGATGTATCGAGTGACCGTCCCGTCGCGTATCTGTGTGCACGCCTTTCCGAGGTGATGCCGGACGGCTCGGCAACCCGTGTTTCCTATGGCGTATTCAACCTGACGCATCGCGACGGGTCCGCTGCACCTGTCGCTTTGACGCCTGGCGAAAGATACCGCGTACGGCTGACGCTCGACGCGTGCGCGCATGAGTTTGGCATTGGCAACCGGGTCCGGTTGTCGTTGGCGACAACCTATTGGCCCCTGATCTGGCCGGCGCCGGAAGACGCGACACTCGAGGTCAGGCTCGGTAACACCGCGCTTCATTTGCCGGTGCGCGAGGCGCACGGCGATGAGCTGCCGGTCGAGTTTAATGCCCCTGAGCGAGGTCCCACGACGCCGGCCGAGCAGGTGCGCGGCGGCAGCATGACACGCACTTCATCCTATGATTTGACCACGGGCGAGTGGACGTACGTGACCGAGGGTATCGGCGGGCTCTTTGGGGAAGGTGTGCAGCGGTTCACGGAAATCGATACGACTGTTGAGCACAACCTGAAGCGCTCACTGACAATCCAGGGCAACGATCCGCTTAGCGCTCGCTATACGCTGACGCAATCACTACGCATGGGACGAGAAGGCTGGGACATCCATGTGCGCAGCGAAGTGCATATGTCCGCCGACAAGGAGCACTTCTACCTGAAGGGTTCGTTGCAGGCCGAGGAGAACGGCCAGACGGTGCGCGAGCGTAGCTGGGATGAAACCATCCCGCGCCCGTTGCTTTAGCTGCCGTTGGTTGAAGATATCCGATGAAGCGGCCGGGTGTATCTGGCCCGCACCTTCATCTACCGAGGGCCGGTTTGGCGCGCCGTTTCTGAGGCCTTGCCTTGGGCGGCACGCGGGCAGGGAGTTCGGACAGACGCAGCAGATGGCGCAAGGCCATCATGGCGCCAATTGCCTCAAGCACACCGGCCGGTACCCACATGATCAGGCCGCCGAGGCTCTGGTCGAGCGTCGCCGGAACCGAGGTGAACGCACGGCCGCACAGCGTAAAGATCGGATAAAGGTCGTGCGACGAGAACGTGATGATCGCGCCCACGAGAATCTGAGGCGTCATGGTGATGACCGGCGATAACACCCGCAAGCCCGGCCGGGTACGGCTTGGCGGATGCGGCCGGTGATCGAGCAGCATCCACCAGTACAGCAGCCCGCTTACAGCGACCGACCAGTTCATGAACGTATAGATGCGCCAGTCGAGCATGGCGACAAACTGCACGGATGGAATCAGCCAGAAGACAACCGAGATGACAAACGCGGCCGAGATGAAGGTCGGATTCAGCACGACGGCGGCTAGTACGCGCGCGGGCCTGCGGTATTGCCAACGCCGCAGCGCGCTGCGCCAACGCAACGGCAGGCCGGCCCGGAGCACACTGCCTGGATAAGACGCCATCAGGATCAGCGGGGCCAGATGGTGCAGCACCAGATGCTGGAGCCGATGCACAAAGAACTCATGCTCGGCGTAATAGTCGAGGCGCGTGTGAAGCGCTATGTAGAAGAGTGCCAGGCCTACCCAAAACGCCATGCGCCGGGCAAGACTGATACG
The DNA here is from genome assembly GCF_001544555.2 of Caballeronia udeis. Lineage (GTDB taxonomy): Bacteria > Pseudomonadota > Gammaproteobacteria > Burkholderiales > Burkholderiaceae > Caballeronia > Caballeronia udeis. Next base: position 62,259 of record NZ_FCOK02000029.1, read on the forward strand.
AACGTGGCGCGACCCTCGCGCATACAGCAGCGCAGTAATGACGAAAATTGCCACGAGCCCGAACGAAGGTTCCCATGGGACGAGCAGGTTGAGCAGAGACATGGCGGGCCGGAGTATGTAAGAGAGGTTTGACGCGTCCGCGTCAAACCTCGGCGACTCGCAATGTTAGCAGGAGGGCGAAGGGCTTGCTGGCGGTGCAAAGCGTGGCGCTCGCGAACACACAGGTGCTGGCGCCACAGGCCGAACGTCATGCCCGTTTCCAGCCTGAAGCGCCTGGCAAAGGTCCTGATTCCATCAGGAACCGCGCTGCACCTTTTTCGATGACGCCCGGACTTCATTGAGGAAAAAGCGCAAGCCGCCCACCTGCTGAGCGATGTAACCGCCGCTCGCCATCGATTCCGGCGCGCGCCGGTCTCCGGTCGGGAGATACTCCGCCGAGAAGTCGGCCGTGCGAAACACGATGTCCCAGATCGGGAAAACAGCGCCGTAATTGCAGGAGTTACGGCCCGCCGCACGCAGCCCGTGATGCAGACGGTGGAAGCGCGGCGAGACCAGCAGCCTGTCGCCGAGCCAGCCAAAGGACACGCGGATATTCGCGTGGCTCAGGCTTTCGATGAAACGCATGAACAGGAACAGCAGCGGGAATTGCAGCGGCGGAATACCGATCGCCAGACCGACCACGCCAAACCAGATTGCCGCGACAAGATCATCCAGCAGGTGATTGCGGTCGTCGGACCAGAAGCTCATCTGCCGTTGCGCGTGGTGCAGCGCATGCAACGCGTACCAGCCGCGCCATGAGTGCGACAGGCGGTGGCGCCAGTAGTCCGCGCAATCGAGAATCAGTGCGTAGGCGAAGAACGTGATGACCGGATGCCCCAGCAGCGCCGGCACGACAGTCTCCAGCGTTGGCGGAATATAGCCTTGGGCGACCACAAAACCGTTCACCCACACCTGCACCTGATAGAACAGCAGGAAACTGACGACGGGCAATACACCAACGCGATTGAGCACCGTATAGAACGCGTCCGTCACTACGGCTTTTCGATCTTTCCAGTGTTCGATCGGGAACAGCGCCTCCAGCGGCCAGCATACGGCGTAGGTGACGATGACCGCGAACATGCCATACACGCACACGAGTACCCAGTCGAAAGACAGCTCTTCCCACTGCATCCAGCCGAAGTGATAAAGCAGTGGCAGAACGAGGTACTGATCGATCTCGCCGGCCAGAGCGTTGAACAACCTGTCGAGGAATATCAGCATGGTGTTCTTTACAAGGTTTCCGCGGTGATCGGGCCCTTATGGCTCAATTCGGAATTGAGGAAAATGCCATGCGGCGAGCGCCCCACGTTAATGGTCTCATAAACGCCGCTTTTCGGGTCCAGCACCGCGACCTGTTCACGAAAGCGCAACGTGACCCACAACTTGCCATCCGGCGCGATGCCGATGTCGTCCGGTCCGGCAGCGTGGAAAGGATACGTGCGTTGTATGGCGAACGTGGTGGGTTCCATGGCGACGAGAGACCCGCCAATACGATTGGACACGTAGAGCGTGCTGCCGTCCGGTGAGAGGAAAATATTGTGCGGACCTACTCCCGTCTTGACTCGCCGCAGTATGTCACCCGTCACCGGGTCGATCTCCGCCACATGGTCGCTGCCCATGACGCAGACCAGCACCTTGCCGTTGTGCCAGAGCACGCCCGCCGGGGTCGAACCCAGCTTCGTCTTCCAGCGTATCGTCATGGTGGTCAGGTCGAACGAAACAAGCGTGCCCGAGCCTTGCATGGAATTGAAGCTCCAGCGGGAGTCCGGCGAGAAATCGAGGTGGCTCGGCATGGAGCCGGGCGAGAAACGCTTGGCGAGGGTCAGGTCGTCGGCGCGATAGACGTCGACATAATCGAGCCTGAGCGCGTTGACAACGAGGTAACGATGATCCGGCGTGAAGCCGAGCTGGTAGGGATCGGCAATGACCTTGTGGCCGAGTGCGGTACCGGTATGCGGATCGACGATAAACAGCGCATTGCCGCTGGCGTCCGCAATATAGAGTTTGCTGCGGTCCTGGGAAAGCGCCCAGTGACTCGGTTCGCGCAGCGTAGGCAGGGTGCGGATGACTTTGCGCGACGTCATGTCGATGACCGAGACACTGGCTTCACCGGAATTCATCACGATGGCCAGCGGGGATTCGGCGGCGTTGGCGATTTCAGACCGGAGAGCCATAAATGGCGACAGACCAAGACTCAGGGGAATGGCGAGGCTGCGGCCAAGCACTGCGCGACGTGAAAGCTTCATGGGGGTGTTCATTTCGAAAGTCAGCTTTCTATTTTACGGGAAGGGGTGCGGCGAAGTCAGGTGGAATCATGCATTCAGGAAGATTCAAGAATAACGACGCCCTATTCTTTCAATTCAGTAATCTGCATTGGGTTAATACGAATAATGCACGATTCTCTCATTCCCGTTTGACTCCCTTCTTTCACTTCCTCGCTTCATTCTTCTGTTTCGTCCCTTGTTCTCGCGCATCTCCGGTGAGCACCCGTCAAGGCGGGGAAGGGCGTGCGCAGGTCATGTGGCATTGCACAAGCGGCTTCGAGATTATCTTTGCTCTGCTTATCGAATCAGGTTGACTTTGAATTCCCGCACCACCTAGAGTTTAAGTGTATTCACAAATGGGACTTGTGCCTTGGACACCTGCAGTTGTCGACCTTCGAACAGTTTCGCTGCCTGACCGGCAGGACGTCCACGCACTCTTCTTTTAGCCGCCGTCTTGCCAGCAGGCAGGCGGTGCGCGCCGTAATCAGTCTCTCCGTGCACCTTTGACCGCCATATTCGACGCAGCGTCGGTATGCGTCCGTGTGGCAATGCGCCGCGCGCATAAACTCGCTGCCGCGTTCGTTCGCGCCTTTTTTCGATTCACCGGCGTAGACGAGCGCGTGGATTAACACGTGCGTAGCAATCGTACGTAGTCCGGAGAAACATCATGAACTTCGGTTTGCTTCTGCCGCAACTGCCCCACATTCAGGAGTCGCGTATCTTTTACGACACCATGCTGTCGCTGGGCGCCCCTGGCCTGCACCAGCACGCGGGCTTTTTTTCGCCATACCGGCGGGTGCCGTGCGGACGTATTCGAAAGACGCGCGCAGCACCTGGCGGCGTACGCAACACTGTGTGGCCTTCTTATATTCTTTCATTATTCTTTCCAGGGCCGGTTGTGACGTGGCATACGAAAGAGTGCTGTTGTTATAGGGGACTCTCCGATCACCTGAATGCCCCATTTTCGATTTATATCGGTGGACGTGGCAAATGAGGTTGACTTCTGATTCCTTGAATGACTAAACTCCGCAGTCTCCACAAATCGGGCTAATGCCTTGGACACCTGTAGTAGTCGACCTTCGAAGAATTTCGCTGCCTGACCGGCAGGACGTCCCCGCTTTTTCTTTCAGCCGCCGTCTTGCCAGCAGGCAGACGGTGCGCGCCGTAGTAACTCTCTTCGTGCACCTTTAAAACACCCTTTGGACGCAGTCATTAATGCGCGTCTGATGGTATTGAGTCGCGAGCATAAGCTTGTGCGACAGTGTCCGTCCGCGCCGGTGCAGCCTGCTGGCCGAAGCGGACGTGTGGTGGCTAACCGTATTTGTATCTGTATCAACGCCAACAAGGAGCGTCCATGCCGGACCCTGATAGTTGTCCCATAACTCGCTGCACCTTACTCATGCCCAGGGCAAGCAAGTAGACGTTCTCCGCTGCGCTTATCACGCGATCGAGCTCCGGGTCTGCTGGCTTGCCAAGAACCGCGCTGAGCCAAACGCTCGGAGAAATATCATGAACTTCGGTCTGCTGTTGTCGCACCCTCCTGTCCGGCAAGAAGCACGCGTCTACTACCACGCCGTGCCCGCGCTGCATGTCCACGTCAAGGGCGATCCCGCCGTATCAAACAGAGTGGCCGCCTTCTGGCGCCGTCTCAAGACACGCCTGTCTTAAGTTTCGTGGCCGTTCTTAAGAGGTGTGGATTCCCTGTTCCCTTTCGTGGCCGGTACCCGGTCATGATTCGCTTCAATTTTCAGGCGGGACTTTCGAGCGCGTTGTCGCGTAATCGCTCGAGTGAGACCCCGCATGTTTTTGCAATCCGTCAATCTGTGACCGGTGGGACATCCGATGAACTTCAGTTTTAACCCAAACCGCATTGCGAATGCTTCTGCATGGCGGTTGCTCCCCAACGGCTGGGACTTCGTCGCTTTCCCGCTGATCATCTGCCTGATTGCCATGGGTGCGATCGGTTTTCACGAGACGATGGCGCCCATCGCCACTTTAAAAACCCAGGTCATCTCGCTTGACCCGGCGAGTCTGCCCGAGTACGCAATGCGCACCACACTTCGCATGCTCGCGGCCATGGTTGCGTCGCTGGTCTTCACACTGGTTTACGGCACGCTCGCCGCGAAGAGCCGGCGGGCGTCCTTGGTGCTCGTGCCGATCCTGGACATCCTGCAGTCGGTGCCGGTGCTGGGCTATATCTCGTTCACAGTCACGTTCTTTCTCGCCCTGTTTCCGGGGCGCGTGCTGGGCGCGGAACTCGCGGCAATCTTCGCCATCTTCACGAGCCAGGCGTGGAACATGACGTTCAGTTTCTATCAGTCGCTGCGCACCGTGCCGCGCGATCTGGATGAAGTCTCGCGCGGTTTTCACCTGACTCCGTGGCAGCGCTTCTGGAAGCTGGACGTGCCGTTTTCGATGCCCGGCCTCATCTGGAACATGATGATGTCGATGTCCGGCGGCTGGTTTTTCGTCGTTGCGTCGGAGGCGATCACCGTCGGCAACAATACGATCACGCTGCCGGGAATCGGGGCGTATCTCGCGCAGGCCATTTCCGACAAGAATCTTCACGCGGTCGGCTGGGTGATCCTCGCGATGACCGTGGTGATTCTTGCCTATGACCAACTGCTGTTCCGCCCGCTGGTCGCGTGGGCCGACAAGTTCCGCATGGAAACGACCAGCTCGGGCAATGCGCCCGAGTCGTGGCTGCTCGACCTGATTCGCCGCACCCGGCTGATTCATCGCGTGCTGGTGCCCATGGGCAGGATCTTTGCGAATGCCGCACGTATACCGCTGCGCCTGCCGTCACTCGGCGGTGTACGTTTCAGCATGCCGCGCCGGCTGAAACCATCGCGCATGGGCGACATTGTCTGGGGCATGCTGGTGATCCTGCTGACGGCGTATGTGGTCTATCGCGTGGTCACGTATGTGCGTACCGGTGTCACGCTCGACGAAGTCGGCCACGTGTTCGTGCTTGGCCTGATCACGCTGCTTCGCGTCGCTCTGCTGATCCTGCTCTCCACCCTGGTCTGGGTGCCTGTCGGGGTGCTGATCGGACTGCGGCCGGCGCTGGCGGAGAAGATCCAGCCGCTCGCACAATTTCTTGCCGCATTTCCGGCCAACCTGTTGTTCCCGGTGTTCGTGATCGTGATCGTGCGCTTTCACCTGAACCCCGACATCTGGCTGTCTCCGCTGATCGTGCTCGGCACGCAGTGGTACATCCTGTTCAACGTGATTGCGGGGGCAAGCGCGTATCCGAACGACTATCGCGAGGTGGCCGCGAACTTCCGCATTCATGGCTGGCAATGGTGGCGCAAGGCCATGCTGCCGGGCATCTTCCCGTATTACATCACGGGCGCAATCACGGCATCGGGCGGCGCGTGGAACGCCAGCATTGTGGCGGAGTTCGTCCAGTGGGGCGACACCAAGGTCGTCGCGCACGGGCTTGGCGCGTATATCGCGCAAACCACCGCCGCCGGCGACTTTCCGAAGATCATCCTGGGCATTGCGACCATGTCCCTGTTCGTGACACTGTTCAACCGCACGCTGTGGCGTCCGCTGTATGCCTATGCCGAAAACAAGCTCCGGCTCGACTGAATTTGAAGTGAGAGAGAATGCGATGCTAAATCCTAAAGTTGTACCCGTCGAGATCGTCCAGGCACCGGTGCGTACCGGGAATGAAATCCTGAATATCAAGAGCGTGTGTCACGGCTTCGACAAGACCCAGCCCGACCAGTTGGTGCTCGACGGCGTGAACCTGACGCTTCCTGAAGGCGAGATTGTCGGCATGCTCGGCCGCTCCGGATCGGGCAAGTCAACGTTGCTGCGGATCATCGCGGGGTTGATCGAGCCGACCAGCGGCGACGTGACTTACCTCGGCAAACCTCTCGACGGCCCAGCCAAGGGCGTCGCCATGGTGTTCCAGACGTTTGCTCTGTTCCCGTGGCTGACCGTGCTTCAGAACGTGGAGGCGGGGCTGGAGGCGCTGGGTGTTGGCGCGCAGAAGCGGCGTGAGCGCGCGCTGGCGGCAATCGACCTGATCGGTCTCGACGGCTTCGAGAACGCGTACCCGCGCGAGTTGTCAGGCGGCATGCGCCAGCGCGTGGGGTTTGCGCGCGCGCTGGTCGTGGATCCCACGCTCCTGCTGATGGACGAACCCTTCTCCGCGCTCGACGTACTGACCGCCGAGAACTTGCGTACCGACCTGCTCGATCTCTGGACGCAAGGCAAGATGCCGATCAAGTCGATGCTGATCGTCACGCACAACATCGAGGAAGCGGTGTTCATGTGCGACCGGATCCTGGTGTTGTCGTCGAATCCGGGGCGGGTGATCGCCGAGATCAAGGTGCCGTTCGCGCATCCGCGCAACCGGCTGGATCCGGCGTTCCGCAGTCTCGTCGATGAAATCTACGCGAAGATGACCGCGCGCCAGTCCGACGAAGCCACGAAGAAGGGCCTGGAATTAAGTAGCTGGCTGCCGCTGGTATCGACCAACCTGATGGCCGGTCTGATCGAAACGCTGGCCGCCGCTCCGTACCATGGCCGCGCGGATATGCCGGAAATTGCCCGCACCCTGCAACTCGAAGTGGACGATCTGTTCCCGGTAGCTGAGGTGCTGCAGCATCTCGCTTTTGCGGAAATACGCGAAGGCGATATATTCCTGACGCCGCCCGCCCGCGTATTCGCCGAACTCGGCACGCAGGAACGCAAGATGATGTTCGCCGAGCATTTGCTGCGACACGTGCCCCTTGCTACGCAGATCAAGAAGGTCCTGAATGAGCGCCCGGGCCACCGTGCACCGCGCGTGCGTTTCGAGCAGGAACTGGAGGACTTTCTGTCGGATAGCGGCGCGAAGGAAACGCTGGACGCGGTGATCAACTGGGGCCGTTACGGCGAGATCTTCTCGTACAACGACAAGACGGAACTTTTCAGCCTGGCCGACGTGGAGTCGTGATCCTGTAGGAGCGGCTTACTCCGCAGCGGGCATTCGTGCGGATTTGCCAGGTTCGAGGGCACGCCGTAGGGGCGTTCCCTGAAGATCCGTGATGTTCACGCGGCAACCCTTAACATTCAGGCACGGCCTGTATTGACCATCTTTTTCCGTGCCCGGAGGTTTCCTGCGAAACCTCTGCAGGGGCGTCCGAATTCCGTTTATCAATGGAATGCATCCACAGCCTGCGGAGCCGAGGCAGGTCAGCTCACGGGGGTTTCAATCAGCCCGGACCAGCCCGGCAGATACCGTGCCTCCGGCGTGTGCGCGACGGCTTTCGCCTGATCCAGCGCCTTCGTGAAGCTCTTGCGGATCTTGCTTTCAGCGACCCGTGGACGCAGGAAATCAGCCCAGAGGAATTCGCTGAACGGCGTCGCGTCCTTCGCGAAGCCGCCCACCCGGCGCAGTTCGCCGGCGAGACTTCTATACGGATCGTCCGTGAGCCCGGTCACCATCTTGGGGAGATGCTCGAAGTCGTATCGCGAGCCGTCCGTACCGAACGGATGGACCCACTGGTTGTGCTCCATCATGCGCCAGAAGATCGCTTCGTCCAGCCACGAGAGGTCCTTGAGCATCGCCACCTTCACTTCCTTGACCCCTTCCTCTAGCAACGCCAGTCCAAGGTGATGATGGTCCACGATGTAATAGAGCTTCTCCGGGCCGAGCACGGCGGGAAACCAGTGGGAAGCAATAGCCTCGGTGCGCGCTTTCTTGCCGAGTGTCTTCCAGTGCTCGCGCTTGGCGATGACTTCGCGGTAACCCACCGTCATCTGTGTAGGACGCAATGCGGCGAGTTTCGCGGGGATCAGGTGATTGTCGGGATGCGTGAGCATGTTCGCCTCATAAAAATGGTTTGCCGCAACAATAGCGCGGATCACTCACGCCGACAATTTTGGATGCGGGAGAGGCCGGAATGGTTTGTCAGCGGCGGGGTGCTCATGCAAGACCACTTTGTCGAGATCCGTGGCTTTGCCGGCTGCAATCGGTCGGTTGCCAGGTCAGGCGTTCGTTATTGATTTAATCCGGTGTCCATATGAATATGGCATCGTGTTTCGAACCGGATCGAGATACGAATCAACCGGCGTTTGACGTCAACGGAGTAAGCGGCTCTCGCAAAAGGTGAGGATATACGGGACGCACACCCATACTTACCAGACGCGCGCCGCTCTGGCCATCCGCGAAGAACCTGGATGAATCTGGATTTATGCCGGACCGCCCACGGCGAGTCCACGTCCGCTGTTTCGTGGACGGTGCGGACTTTGAGCCACCGGCGAAGGCGACGGGACTCTCTCGCCGCGGACCTTTTGGCGCTGTTCCCACGCGATGTATCGGCTGAGTGCCGCGTCGAACTCGATCACGTAATTGTGATCCGTGACCGCCTGCAGTTCGTTTTCTTCGCGCAGTTCAACCGCCATCAACCAGGCTCGCCGTCCGAATTCGGCGCAATGGCCCTTGATATAGGCGGCGAACTCATCGACATTCGAACATCGATCGTTCGACTGGATCAGTTCGGCGCTGTGTGTTTGATCGGCGCTGAAGGCGCGGAGGTACGATGCCTTTCCGGCATCGAGGTCACGCCATGGGGTATCACTGGAAAATGCGAAGGGCGGTATTTCTACATCGCCCAACTGTACGTGCCGCTGCTCGGACAGGTCACGGCGTTCTGCACGATCGATTGCGCTTTGACAGCGATGCGCAAACTCTTCGAGTGTGATGGCCACGGTCAATGCGGTATGACGACCGGCATGGACACGTTCGGCGGCCTTGCGCGCTGAACCGCGCTTGTGAGCAACCGTATTGCAAGCCACGTTGACGACCGCGCTGAAAACTCCAGCGCCTAAGGCGACGGCTAACCAAGGCGACATAGTGCTCTCGCTAGATTTGACCGGCACTTTGTCGGCCGATCTTCACAGATGCCAATGCACAACGAGACGGCTCCGTGTGTGCGGTGCAAGTCCGGTCACACGGGAGCAGCCGGGACAATTTAATCATTTTGCTGCGGCTCATGTCACTTTATTTAATCAATGACGCATGTAGTGTTGTGAAGTTTTGACACCGTAGACTAAGGGCCCGTTCGTCCGGGCGAAGCCGTAGCTCATCGGTGGCTCTAGGCGGTGCGCCGGATCCGCCGGGCGGGGGTCAGGACAGCTCGGCCCGGGGCCAGGATTGCCGAGAGGACGCAAGTACGGATGGAAGTACGGATGGAAGGGCGGCCGAAAGCGCGGCCACTCTTCAATTCTTTCAAGTTTCCCCGCAATGAGTCGATATAACTAACAGCGCGCTCAGTTCTCGTCAGGCCGGCGTCCCGACTTTTTTGCTACGCGCCCAAAAACAGGCTGACTCCGCGCTGGTTGATAGCGGTGTTCGCTATAACTAACCGGTATGAATTTCATGGCTGTTGCTTCACCGCTTCCATCCCTTCCACCGTTCCCCCGGCATCTGCCTGAGGCTTCAACTCCCCGGCGTCTTGTTCGCGACTTTTTCCCTGAGCATGCACGGTTTCCGGAACGTGCCACGGGGCATGTTCGGCGCTCTCCTTGCGATGACTTCTTCATGCGAAGGCGAATTGGGGCGCCCCCAAGTGGTTCGAATCAATCGTGACGGGGTATCCCATGCTTGCTGGTGAATACAATAGCTTGCTCGTCCTGTTCTCGCTGCTGGTCGCGATCCTGGCCTCGTATACCGGCCTGGACATGGCGGGTCGTATCGCGACTGCGCACGGACGGGCGGGCTATTGGTGGCTGGCAGGCGGGGCGTGCGCGATGGGCACCGGGATCTGGTCGATGCATTTTGTCGGCATGCTCGCCTTCAGCTTGCCGATCCCGCTCGGCTACGACCCCTCGTTCACCGCGCTGTCACTGCTGATCGCAATTGCTTCTTCCGCGTTTGCGTTATGGCTTGTGGGCCAGAACGAATTACCGGTGTCGCGCCTCGTCTGCGGCGCAGTATTGATGGGAGCCGGGGTCGCGGCCATGCACTATACCGGCATGGCCGCTATGCGCATGACACCGGGAATCCAGTACGTTCCCGCGCTTTTCGCGTTGTCCATCGTCATCGCGATCCTTGCGTCGGCCGTGGCGCTGTGGATAGCCTTCCGCCTGCGCCGGAATTCACCGCTGGTCCGGCCGATACGTGCCGGCGCCGCCGTTGTCATGGGCGTCGCCATTGTCGCGATGCATTACACCGGCATGGCGGCCGCGGAGTTTCCGATCGGCAGCGTGTGCGGTGCAGTGCAAAACGGGGTGAGCACGGGGTGGATGGCGCTGGTGATCATTGTCGTTACGCTGGCGATCCTCGCCATTGCACTGGTCATTTCGGTATTCGACCTGCGTCTGGAAACCCGCACCGCAACCCTGGCGATGTCGCTCGCCGAGGCCAATCAGGAACTGACTTACCTGGCGCTGCACGACTCACTCACCAAACTGCCCAACCGGGTGTTGCTGGAAGACCGGCTGGACCGTGCTGCACAGGACGCGGACCGGGAGCAAGGCCGCTTCGCCGTGATGTTCATGGACCTGGATGGCTTCAAAGCCATCAACGACGCCTACGGGCATCACGTTGGCGACTCATTGCTGGTTGATGTCGCCGAACGCATCCGGGCGAACGTCCGGACACGGGACACCATTGCCCGCGTAGGCGGAGACGAGTTCGTGCTGCTGGCGGATGTAGGCGAACCGGCGGACGCCGCGACGCTGGCGGGCAAGGTATTGGCCGCCATCCGCGAACCATTCCAGATGGACGGCCGGGAGCTGCGGGTATCGACCAGTATCGGGATCGCAATGTATCCCGGCGATGGACTCAGTCCGAACGACTTGCTGATCAACGCCGACGCGGCCATGTACCACGCCAAGGCACTGGGACGCGATTCCTACTGTTTCTTCGAAGCATCGATGAACGCCAACGTTCACGAGCAGCTTCAGCTTGTGCAGGATCTGCGTGCCGCGGTCGAGCGCCATGAACTCGTATTGCAGTATCAGCCGAAGTTCGCCGCGCCGGTCGGGCCCGTGATCGGGGTGGAAGCGCTGGTGCGCTGGGCGCATCCCACTCGCGGGATGATCGCGCCGGACGAGTTCATTCCGCTTGCGGAGAAAACGGGACTGATCGTGCCGATCGGCGAATGGGTGCTGGACGAGGCGTGCCGGCAGATGAGCGTGTGGCGCAACGCGGGCCGCGAGGACTGGACCATGGCGGTCAACCTGTCTGCGTTGCAATTCAGGCACATAAGCCTGATCCAGACCGTGCGGGACACCCTGGAGCGCCACGCACTGGAGCCGCGCTGCCTGCTGCTGGAAGTGACCGAATCGACGGCGATGCATGACGTGGATGCCAGCCTGCGAATCCTGGAGGAGTTGCACGATCTTGGCGTGCGTATTTCCATCGATGACTTCGGTACAGGCTATTCAAGCCTGCTCTACCTGAAGCGCCTGCCGGCCAGTGAACTGAAAATTGACCGCGGGTTCATTCGTGAGCTTGCACGCGATACCGAAGATGCGGCCATTGTCTCGGCCATCGTCGCGCTGGGGCAGACACTCAATCTGATTATTGTCGCGGAGGGGGTAGAGACCCTCGCGCAGCAAGAGTTCCTGACTCGTCTCGGCTGTGACTCCCTGCAAGGCTTCTTGCTCGGGCGCCCGATGTCCGCCGATCATCTGATGGAGACGATATCGCGCGATGAGGCGTTTCCGGCATTGGCGCAGTTGCAGCCGCTTCGATTAGAACCAGCGCAGCCTGTGTGAGGCCTCTGTGAGGCCTATGCAGTGCGTTGAAGGCGGCTATACCGTCGCCCTGGCGATCCCGGCGTGCCGCATCCATCTGGTGCATCTCGTGCCGGATTTTCCGTTCACGCCCGCTTTAGTCCCGGCATTGGGTCCGCTTCGCCGGCCTTGAGGCGTTCAAGCCGTTCGCTCGCCGCGGCAAGGATGCCTAACGGAGTGTTGTGAAGTTGCGCGTCGTGCACGCACACGACGCCGGCGAGTTGCTCACAACTGGCGTCGTCCAGTTTCCAGACTCCCGTGGCCTGGCCCTCTGCAAATGCCGCGTTGATCGCCAACTCGCCCTGGAGCCAGGCTTCGCGGGTGATTTGTCCATATCCCGCCTCCGCGACGTACGCCGTCAGGATCAGGACTTCTGCGAGCGACTGGGTTCCCGCCATCCATCCATGGCCATCGCGCAGCGCCTGCAGTGCGCAATGAGCATGCAACGAAAGCCTGTCCGCTTCCGGCCGGGGCATGGGAAGAAGCTGCATTTTCGACAAGCGGACACGCGTTGCTTGTGCGCTGCGGTTAAACGGTAGGGTACGGGCCATGGAGTCGTTGGGAGAGTTGTCCACAGGTTAACGTACAAGTCGCGACTATTCTGAAGGGGTCGCAGCGCGGCGATTCCGTTCGAATTGTTCGATTACATCGATTGCCGCCTTGCATTGCTCCACGTCGAGCAAATTGATGTTGCAGGCTTTCGGCTCTATTTTCAGTTCCCCGGCGAGCCACTTATAGCCTTTCGATCTTGCCTCGAAGATATTCACGCCGTCGCGCCTGGCCTTGGCCTCCGCCATGGGCTCCAGCGCAGCGTGTAGTTTCGCTTTCCATTCCCGCAATTCGGCGTTCGCCAGCCGGCCGAGCGGGAGGTTGCGCGTACTGCGCGCGAATATCCCGATCCAGGCCTCGCAGGGCGCGCATAACCACAGAGGACCGTGGTCGTCCTGATACGGATAAGCCGCCTCTCCCGGCCGCACGAGCGTTGCCTTTGCGCCGCAATAGTCGCAATTTGGATGGGGTAAGGCTTGAACCGGACGGCCGACGCGCATGGGTGAAAGCTTGCCAGGGGAAACAGCGAATATAGCAAAAGCCGGATGTGACCCCGGCGGACCCGGCGGCAAGGCGGCTGGACGCATGGGTCGCGCAGCCCTATGAGTTTCGACGCGGCATCGAACTGGACGAACATCGGGAACGGCGCCGCAGCTAGAGCGCTTCCGGCTCAGGCCACCTTGATCACGACATCGATGTTGCCGCGCGTAGCCTTGGAATACGGGCAGGTCTGGTGAGCGGCGTCTGCGAGAGACTGGGCGACTTCATGGTCAAGCCCGGGAAGGCTGACGTTCAGGCGTGCCTGAAGGAAATACGCGCCCCCGGTCGTGCCGAGATCCACTTCCGTGTCCACTGCGGTGCCCGCTGGCAGGGCAATCTTCAATTTGGCCGCTGCGTGGCCCATTGCCCCAATAAAGCAGGCGGACCAGCCGGCGGCGAGCAACTGCTCGGGATTGGTGCCGGCACCCTTGCTGCCAGGAACGGAAAGGGCGATGTCCAGGCGGCCGTCATCGCTATGGGACGCGCCGTCGCGGCCACCCGTTGTGTGGGTCTTGCCGGTGTAAAGCACTTTTTCAAGCTGTGTCATGGTCGACTCCTTGTTTCGTTTCCCCGGGAAATCCGGCGTTGATGGATTAGAACGTGCACAGGTATCTGGCTTGTGTCGGTGAACCCGTGTAAATCCAATGCTTTGTATCGATGCGGCTCCCGGATACGTTGGGATACAAATTCGCTGAATGAAGCTTCTCGAGAGCCTGTCGTACTCGTCCCGCACAGGATGGACGATTCGGTGCGACCGGAAATGTCCATCGGTCAAAGGGATGTGACGCAGGAAGGTGACGCGAATCGCTCCCCGCGCATTCATTCCTTTTGCGCCAGCAACGCCCTGATTTGCGCCTCGGTCTTGTCGTACTCGCCTTCGCCGAAGTGGCTATAGACCACCTGTCCCTTCTTGTCGATCAAATAGAACGCCGGCCAGTACTGGTTGTTGTAAGCGCTCCAGGTCGCATAACGATTGTCCTGCGCAACCGGGTACGTGATGTTGAATCGCTTGATGGCCGTCTTGACGTTGTCGGTATTGCGCTCGAACGGGTACTCGGGGGTGTGCACGCCGATCACTACCAGGCCCTGGTCCTTGTACTTCTGATTCCAGTCCTTGACGTAGGGAAGAGTGTTGATGCAATTGATACACGTGTAGGTCCAGAAATCGACCAGCACGACCTTGCCGCGCAACTGACCGATGCTTAGCGGTTCGCTGTTGAGCCACTTGTCGATACCGCCGAATTCCGGCGCGGGCGTGCTGTTCTTCAGAGGGACGGCGCTGGCGCCGGAACTGGTCAGGGCGGTGGCGGCCAGCAGCATCGCGGCAGCGGCGGTCTTGAGTCGGGAGGTCATGTCAAAATCCTTTCAGGGAGGGGAGGAACGCGGCGATCCGGGCATAGACCAGGACGTCGTATTGCAGGTAGATGGCGAGTGCGGTCAGCACCACCAGAGCGCCGAAAATTTGTTGCAGACGGGGCGCATGGCGTGCCACCACGCGTACGCGGCGCGTGATGTACTGTCCGCCGTAGATGATGGCGAGCATCGGAATCGAGGCGCCTATTGCATATAGCGCAAGCAGCAATGCGGACCATTGGAGGTCCTGGGCCTTGACAACCAGCACGAGGATCGATGCCAGCACGGGTCCCGCGCACGGCGTCCATACCGCGCCCAATGACATGCCGAGGACAAAACCACCGGTGTTGCTGCTGCCCGCCGGCACGCCGGGCGCGATTGCCGTGCCAATGCGCTGCAACGGCTGCTCCAGACGCGCCATCAGCCACTCATAGGGTGCCGGCCATACCCGCAGCAATCCGGAGAGCGCAAGCAGCGCGGTGGCGGTGTCGCGCAGCGCGCCTTGCGCTACATGGACGGTGCTGGAGACGGCGCCCAGCAGCATGGCGAACGCAGCGAAGCTCAGGATGAAGCCGGCGATGACAAACAGCGGGCGCACCCGGTCGGGCCGGTCAACCGACGTGCCGAGCAGGATCGGCATCACCGGGAGGATGCACGGCGATGCAATGGTGAGCAGGCCGGCCAGCAAGGCGAGGGGAGTTTCAAGGAGGTTGTGCACGATGGGTGTTCCGTTGATTGGCATGGTGCTATTGGAGCGCTCGCGCGTATCTGGCTTGTGTCGGGCGAAGGGCGCGGGTGCAATGTTTTGTGTCTGCCAACACGCCAGATACATTGCGACATGAATATCAGGCTGACGTGGTGGGCAATGGCGTGAGAACCGGAAAACAAGCACACCCCGAAAAAGACGTGACCTTAATAATAGGAGTACGAACTCACGTCATTAAGGCCATGCCCCGTTCTTTGCTGCGAAAGCGCATTCACGTTGCGCCGGTAAAGGCGCAAGCCTGAGCTTAGGGACGCGCGTAGATCGAGCCCGGACCGGTCACATCAGACCCGGTCGTACGTGAACCTGCCGCAGCCGTGCCGCTGGTCGACGAACCATACGACGTTGCTGACACGCCGTTCGCCGCGTCGACCCGCGCTTCTGCAGCTTGAATGTTCTGCGGATATTGCGTCTGATCGCCAGCCGGGTTATAGCCGGCCTTTTCCAGTTGGATCAGTTGAGCACGCACGTCGGCGCGGGTAAGAGATTCGTTCGATTGAGCGAACGATACGGCCGGAATAGCAACGACAGCAGCAATGATCAGCGATTGAACGAGTTTCATGGTTTCTACCTCAGGAGAGTGGGTTGTCCGCAAACACCGGTTTGCGTGCCAAAGGGTTTAAGCTGAGTCGACGCCGTGAAGCAGGGCTGGCGTGAATCTATTGGACCGCATGGATGTATCTGGTTTTTGTCCGGAACGCACCGCACTTGAAACGTTGTGTGTCCATGTGCGTTGCTGATACATCGTGATACAAACCATCGGCGGGACTGGTAGTCGCCGCGGTTCGGAGCCGTTCCGTTCAATAGTTCAATAACCGGCGACCTCGATCACAGCGCCAGCGAAGGCCTTTGGCGCTTCCTGCGGAAGGTTATGGCCAATGCCGCCGTTGATCGTCCGGTGCGCATACTTACCGCCGAATTTCTTGCGATAAGCCGCGGGATCCGGGTGTGCTTCGCGCTGACGTTCGGTATCGCGGTGAGACCCCGGCACCGCGATTTTTCCTATCCCCGCAACGTCTGCCGACGCAAGCGGGATGGTCTGAATCTGGCGTCAACTGGCTTTAACCGCCGAGGAAATGCATGCTTGCAGGGCACAAGCTTGCAATATCCTGACAAACAAGCTTTAATGAGGTCATCTGCATCTTTAGTCCTTCTCAAGCGTTTCTGACCTAGGTAACCATCGTGTTTCTCATTTCGCTTCATTCGCTCGCAGTGTTTCATCTTCCGGTCCTGACCGGAAGATGCCTGCGCGCGAGCGGAAAATCGAGAGTCATCATGCTCAACCGGAGCCGCGCACGACCGGCGGGCAAGTCCGCACTTCCCTGAGCCTGGCTCCCGCGTAACGACTGACCTTTAGTAACGCGCGAGCCGGGCCTTCTCCTCTCGCACGTCCCACATCACAGCAACGGCGCCGATTCCTGTCAGGAACCGGCGCTTGGAAACGCGCGCGTGGCCGTCTGTTCGGCTATACGGTGAATTACTTCTAGCAGCGGTTTAAACCGGTAAACAAGTCGTTTCCTATTGATTGCCCGGGGACGACAGAAGCGATCCTATGACATGCCGGGTCTTGCCGGATCAGCGCTTTTGAGTGTCTTATCGTGCAGGATAACTAATAGTTTCAACAATAACTTGATGGCTATTGCATTAGCCCCTTCAATTTTCATTTACACCCGAGGTACCTATGTCATTCGATAAATTTCAACCATCTACAGCGGCAAGACCCAAGACTGCGGGCATGCCTATTCTGTCCGAGCTCGATATGGAGCGGCTCAAGCGTTGCGCACGCGTGCCCGGTGCTTCATCCGAGCAGCGTACGCTCGTGGAGGAGCTTGAGGGGACAGCCATGCTGCTGGACGCTGCCGAAGTACCGCCGGATGTCGTCATGGTGAATACAAGGATCGAATGCGTGGCTGTCGCCGGCGGCCACGCCCATCAGTGGACGCTCGTTTATCCGGATGAAGCGGATTACGAACGGGGATTCATATCGGTTCTTTCGCCCGCCGGTTTTGCACTTCTTGGTGCACGGGTGGGGCAGATGGTGGAGTGTCGACCCCCGAGCGGTCTGCTGGTTCAATACGTTGTCAAACGCATTCTGTTTCGTCCCGAACAGCTTGCTTAGCAGATTGACCGGACAAGACCCGCAACGTTATAGGACACGAACGTCCGCGTAGCCGTGAGCTGAGGGAGAGCAAAACGGCTATGCACCAAATCAGAGTCAGCGGTTCGCACATTACACTTGGGCGGGAGTCCGGGAGGCCATGTGGTTCACGTTCTTGATTTGCTCCGGCTGTTTGTAATGACTTATTTCTCGCTATGGCTGGTCGGTTTCGCCCTGTGTTTTTTTACTCGAAAGCGATCTCGACATCTCCACACCCGTCTGAGCATTTCGACCTCCCGGCATGGTCTGGAGAAGGAAGGTCAGCGAGTGGAGTTACCGCGCCGACAGCTGATTACCCAAAACGATCCCCGCGGAAAATGAAGGAGCTCGGGCGAGTGCCGCGATGCGCAAGGCGTCGCGTTCAGTTGATTCGTCTGCTTACATCTTCTTCCTTTCCCAATTGTCAACGCCAGCACCTGCCTGCAAATTCGCCCTCTACCGGTAAAGACGCCCGTAAAGGGTAAACGATAATTTTGACAATATTGACTCAGGATGAATTCGAGCTATGATTAATTAATCAGTACACTGATCAATTTCCCAAGCAAAGCGATGACACTCCAATTCGCAGCAAACCTTGAAGACCTCAACGCGGATGAACCTTATGCCGCGACCATCGGGAATGAACAGATAGCCTTGTATCTGGTAGACGGCGAGGTTTATGCAACCCACAACGTTTGCACTCACCAGTTCGCGTTGCTCAGCGAAGGTTTTCTGGAAGATGGCTGCATTGAGTGCCCGCTTCATCAGGGGAAATTCGATGTGAAGACCGGTGCCGCGCTTTGCGCGCCCGTGACCGCGCCGATCAGGACTTACAAGGTCCAGGTCGAAAAGGGGGCAGTAATGGTCGAGCTTTGAGGGAGCGGTCTTTTGACCCAAGCCAGGAATTTAAACGTGGAAACGATCTTGATTATCGGCGCGGGACAGGCCGGTGGCCGCGCAGCCGAAACGCTGCGGGCGCAGGGCTTCGACGGCTCGGTCGTTCTGGCTGGTGATGAACAGCACCGGCCATACGAGCGCCCGGCATTATCGAAGACGGTGCTGACTGCGACTGACGATAACGACTGCTTCAGCGCGTGGCTCCACTCGAGCGACTTCTACGAGACGAACAATATCGACTGGATTGCGGATAGCGTTGAACTGCTCGACGTGAGACACCGCACGGCCACGTTTCGAAGTGGCCGAAGCATCAGGTTCGATAAATGTCTGATCACAACAGGCGGCCGAGCGCGCAGGCTTCCCGGAACGCCGGACAGCCGTCATGTCTTCGCGTTGCGCACGCTGCAGGACGCGATGAGAGTGCGAACGCGCATGGTTGGCGCGAGTTCCGTGGCCGTTATAGGGGGAGGTTTCCTCGGGCTGGAGTTTGCGGCAAGCGCCAGGGCGCGCGGAATCGACGTCACCGTGGTGGAAGCCGGTGAACAGTTATTGGGGCGTGCGCTGCCGCGCGAATTCTCCGAACGTCTACGCACCAAGCATGAACAGAATGGGGTCAGGTTCATGCTGGGCGCCAAGCTGATTTCCTCAACGGAGGAGGCATCCGGAGTAACCCTCTCAATCGCGCCGAATGTGTCAGAGCGCTTTGATTTCGTCGTGGTGGCCATTGGGCAAGAGCCGAATGATGCGCTTGCCAGGGCGTCCGGCTTGACCACCGGTAACGGCATACATGTCGATACACATTGCCGGACTTCCGCCGACGGTTTTTACGCAGCGGGCGATTGTGCGAATTTTCCGTTTGGCGTATCCGGCCGGCGCCTGCGTCTGGAGTCGTGGCAGAACGCGCAGGATCAGGCGATTGTCGCGGCCCGCAACATGTTGGGCGAGTCGGTGGAGTACCGGCCAGGTCCCTGGTTCTGGACAGACCAGTACGACTGGAACATACAGATGCTGGGAATGCTCGACGGTCCGGTGGATCAATGGATCGAGCGTCAGACGTCCATCGACAAGACCTTGCTCATGGGCTTGCGGAATAACGCGATCACATACGCCCTCGCGGTAAATAACGGTGGTGAACTGCGGGCGATTCGCCGCCTTGTCGAGCAGGCGACCCAGGTCGATCCCGAGGCTCTCGCGGACCCGGGCGTCAAGCTGCGGCAACTTGAACGGCAAGCTCACTCATAAGGTTTTCAGGAGCGCATTTTGTATTCGTCAGAGACAGTCATTGGCCTCGGTACGCCGAGCGTCAAGAACAAGCCCATCGAACAGCTGGTCTGGCCGGAAGAGGGACTTCATGCCATCCCGGACTGGGTCTATACGAGTGACGATGTATATGCTCGCGAGGTGGAACGGATTTTTCAAGGTCCAACCTGGAATTTCGTTGCACTAGAGGCTGAGATTCCCAATAGCGGAGACTACAAACGCTCGTACGTGGGACCTACGCCGGTGGTCGTCTCGCGCGCGGAAGACGGCTCCATCCACGCGTTCGAGAACCGCTGCGCCCACCGTGGTGCGGAGTTCTGCCGGCACACCCGCGGCAACAATACCGAGTTTGTCTGCCCGTATCACCAGTGGTCCTATGACCTGAAAGGAAACCTGCAAGGCATTCCATTCAAACGCGGCGTGAACAAGCTCGGTGGCATGCCGCGCGACTTCCGCAACGAAGACCATGGCCTCAAGAAGCTTGCCGTCACCACGCGTAATGGTGTGATCTTCGCGTCATTTACGCATGATATGGAGTCAATCGAAGATTACCTGACGCCCGAAATCCTGAAAGATTTCGACGCCGTCTTTAACGGCAAGAAGTTGCGCATTCTCGGGTTTTACAAGAACGAGTTGCCATGCAACTGGAAGATGTACCACGAGAACCTGAAGGACCCGTACCACGCCACGCTGCTGCATTCGTTCCTCGTCGTGTTCGGCTTGCTGGTCGCAGGCAACCGGTCGGCCATGGTAGCCGACAGCAAGCGCGGCATTCACGGCACGATGGCATCGGCGAAAAGCGATTCGCTCTATGCGGCGGTGGATGCCGACAAGAAGAAGGAAATGCGTTCGTTCCATGAGGGCATGGTCCTCAAGGACGAACGCTTCCTCGAATACGTGAAGGAGTTCGATTCAGAGTGGTCGGTGACCATGCAGACGATCTGGCCGAACCTGATTGTCCAGCGAGAAATGAATACCCTGGGCGTACGTCATATTGTCCCGAACGGCCCGAACAGCATGATCATGCTCTGGACCATGTTCGGCTACGAAGACGACACCGAAGAGACCACGCGTCACCGGCTTCGCCAAGGCAACCTGATGGGACCATCGGGGTTTCTTGGTCTGGAGGATAACGAAGCAATGAAGTTTGTACAGGAAGGCGTTCGGCGCTCGGTAACCGACCGCAGCGTGCTCAGGCTCGACAGCGAAAACATCGGAACCGCGGATAGCCTGATCTCCGAAGCCGCCATTCGTGCGATGTACAAGCACTATCGTGAAGTAATGGGGTTCTAAATGCTGCCAGGATTTGAGAAGAAACCGGTTGCACTCGACAAGGCGCTCGCAGCGCGCGCGGCCGTGGAATATTTCCATGCTGAATACTGCGCCGTGCTCGATGGGGGCGATCTCGAACAGTGGCCGGAGTTTTTCACGGAGAACTGTCTCTACCGCGTGACCGAGTACGAGAATGCTGCTCATGGTTTCCCGGCCGGGCTGGTGTATGCGGAAGGCCGCAACATGCTCCGCGACCGCGCAATAGCAATTTCCAGAACCCAGATGTTTGCGCCCCGGCAGATGCTGCATTTCGTGAGCAATGTCCGCATCCTGGATGTCACCGATGAAGAGATCGTGGCGCAGAGCAATTACCTGCTGCTGCAGACGCTGGTCGAAGGGGCAACGACGTTGCATCAGGCCGGCCGGCTGTTTGACCGCTTCGAACGCAGCGGCAATGAATTGCTCCTCAAGGAACGGCAGGCAATTTATGACACGGCCATGATCGCAAACGATCTGGCCTATCCTGTTTGAAAGAGGGCGATCAGACGATGTCATTCGCGGGCTACACGAATGCGGGAGAGGCATATGAGCAGCACTGAACCGACAGAAGCACCCGTCGAAAGTGGCGGTGTCGGCGCCCGTGTGAGGCGGCGCGAAGATGAACGGCATCTGCATGGGAAGGGCCGGTTTGTCGCCGACTATACGTTTCCTGATCTGCAGGAAGTCGCGTTCTTGCGCAGCCCGCTTGCGCACGCGCGCATCGAGAGTATTGGCAAGCCGGAGCGCTTCGCAAGCCAGGTCATCGTACGGGAAGACATGCATACCGCCGCGGACATCGTGGCGGACTCCAGCCTGGCGACGTACAAGCCTTCGGCGCACCCTCCTCTCGCGTCGGGGAAGGTCCGTTTTGTCGGCGAACCTGTAGCCATGTGTTTCGCGAATTCCCGCGCCGAGGCCGAGGACATCGCGGAAGAGGTGGAGCTGGATCTGGATGAGCTGCCCGCATTTGCGAGCGCCTTTGCGGCTCGCGCGCGTACCGATGTCCGCGTGCATGACCACTGGACCGACAATCTCTTCCTCGATCTCAAGGCGGACGTCAATTTCGACGAACGCGCCAAGGATGCACCCGTGGTCGTGAAGCAGAAGGTCGACCTGGCGCGCCAGTGCATGGTCCCGATGGAAGGCAAGGCGGTGCTGGCGTACTGGGATCATACCCAGGCGCAACTGGTCGTGATTACGTCGACCCAGGTCCCGCACATGATCCGCACGGTGCTGTCTCAATGCCTGGGAATCGATCATGCGCAGGTCCGCGTGATCTCACCCGATGTGGGCGGCGCGTTCGGATATAAATGCGTCCTGCAGCAGGAAGAGCTTTGCATTGCGTGGCTCGCTCTTACGTACAAGCGGCCTTTCCGGTTTATCGAAGATCGTCGCGAGCACCTGATCGCGGGTGCCAACACGCGTCAACATCATTACGAGCTGACGGCCTATGCAGACAAGAACGGGCGGCTACTGGCGCTGGACTGCAACCTGTTGATCGATGGCGGCGCCTATTCAGCGTGGCCGTTTACGATAGGCCTGGAAGCAGGGCAGGCGCTTGGCAACCTGCCGGGTCCGTATGATTTCAGCGGGTACCGCTGCCGTACGCAATGCGCGGCGACCAACAAGCCGGGCTTTCTTCCGTATCGAGGGGTGGCGCGTACGGGCGTTTGTTTCGCGATCGAACTGACCATGGACGCCATTGCGCGGGCGGTTGGCCGCGAGGCGTGGGAAGTGCGCTACGACAATCTGGTTCGCGGGGCGGACATGCCCTACACGAACGTTGTCAAAAAGCACTACGACAGCGGTGATTTCCAGGAAAGCCTGAAGCGAGCAGCCGATCAACTCGATGTCGCAAAATGGCGCCGCCGCCAGAAAGAGGGCGAGCCGGATGGCAGGCTGGTCGGTATTGGTTTTGCGACCTTCACCGAGCAGTCGGCTCATGGCACGGCGGTGTTCGCGTCATGGGGTTTGCCGGTCGTTCCTGGCTACGACCTGGCAACGGTGCGCATCACCGCGGACGGTGGTCTTGAGGTGCGCGCCGGCATTCATTCCCATGGACAGGGTATGGAAACCACTCTGGCGCAGATCGCCAATGAAGTGCTGGGCGTTCCCATCCAGAAGATCAAGGTGGTTCACGGCGACACCGCGCTTACACCCTACTCAACAGGCACATACGCGTCGCGCAGCATTGTCATGGCCGGCGGGGCGGTTGCTGCAACGTGCCGCGAACTGGTGCCGCGGCTCATAAAAATTGGCGCACATATCCTTGGCGAAAAAGAGGACGCTGTCCGGTTCGAGGCGGGCGAGGTCGTCGGCGTGACGGGACGGGTTTCCCTGGCGGATATTGGTCACGCATGGTACCTGCGGCCCGAACGTCTGCCTGCAGGCGTCGACCTGACGGGACTCGAGGCGACTCAAGGTTTCAAGCCGAAGGTGGATACCGGCGCGTTCAGCTATGCAACGCATGCGGCGGCCATTGCGGTCGACACGAAGACCGGCCACGTCGAGATCCTGGAATACGTGATTGTTGAGGATTGCGGGAGAATGATCAATCCAATGGTCGTTGAAGGCCAGACGATCGGTGGCACAGCACAGGGCATTGGTACGGCGTTCTACGAAGAGACACTGTATGACGACAACGCCCAGCCTCTGACCTCCACGCTTGCGGACTACATGTTGCCTGGGCCGACTGAGCTACCGCCGTTGACGATCATCCATATGGAGACGCCATCGCCCTATACCGAGTTCGGGGCGAAGGGCGTGGGCGAAGGGGGCGCGATTGCACCGCCGGCCGCGCTTTTCAATGCGGTGAATGACGCACTCAGTCCCCTTGGAGCACTCGTCTCCGAGACACCTCTCACGCCGCGGCGATTGCTCACTGCCATTGAAGCGGCCAGGGCCGCCGCCCGCAGAAAACCAGAGGCAGAACAAGTCCACGAGGTGATTCGATGAAGGCCGCCGCGTTTGATTACGTCAGGGCTGCGACATTGCCGCAAGCGCTGAGCGAGCTCGGCGATTCAGCCATTGGCGCCAAGCCGATTGCAGGCAGCCAGTCGATGGGGCCGATGCTGAATCTCCGTCTGGCGAGGCCGTCGAAAGTGATCGATGTATCGCGTGTCGACGAACTGCGCACCGTCACCGTTGCGGGTGACCTCGTTCGTGTGGGCGCCGCCATTACTCATGCGGAAATCGAGGATGGCAAGTACGAGCTTTTGCGCAACGGTTTTATGCAGTATGTCGCCGCGGGTATTGCATATAGAGCGATTCGCAATAGAGGAACCATTGGCGGCAGCCTTGCGCACGCTGATCCTGCTGCGGACTGGCCTTTGGCGCTTTCCACGCTCGACGCCCGGATCGAGCTGTCGAAGGCAACCGGTACGCGCCGGGTGCGTGCCAGCGAGTTCATGCTGGGCGCATTTACGACGCTGCTGGAGGAGGGCGAGATCATCTCGGCAGTCCTGCTGCCGAAGATGGGGCTCACCTTGCGCTGGGGCTACTACAAGCTGTGCAGGAAGACGGGCGAGTTCGCTCACGCAAGCGCGGCCGCGGCGTTTGACGCACAAACCGGTTTGGCTCGTGTGGTGCTTGGTGCGCTTGATGGTCCCCCTGCAGGGCTGGAAGCACTCGCTCAGTCAATAGCGCAACACGGACCCGGCGCGGCGACGCCGGAAGCGATTGCGTCGGGCGTGGCGAATGCAATGCCAAATGCCGACGCTATCGACCGGTCCATGCACGAAGCGGCCGTCGAGCGCTGTCTTGCACAAGCCTTCGGTTCATCCGCGCGTTAACAGGAATGCGCGTTAACAGGAATTCCAGGAATTTCCATGTCTGTCATCGAACTCACCATCAACAACCGGGCCATTCGCGGCGACGTTGCGGCGCGCACCCATCTGGGCGATTTTCTTCGCGACAATCAGAACCTGACCGGCACTCACCTTGGTTGCGAGCATGGTGTGTGCGGCGCATGTACGGTCCTTCTGGACGGTGAACCGGTGCGCTCCTGCATCACGTTCGCGGTAGCCTGCGACCATCAGAAGGTCCGCACGATCGAAGGGTTCGACGACGATGAGCTGATGAAGCGCCTGCGCCGGTCCTTCTCGGTTCATCACGGGCTGCAATGCGGCTACTGTACGCCCGGCATGCTCATTACCGCGCGCGATATCGTGCGGCGCTTTCCTGACGCTGACGAAGCGCGCATTCGCCTTGAGCTGTCGGGGAACCTGTGTCGATGTACGGGGTACGTCGGCATTGTCAACGCAATCAAGGTCGTGCTTGCCGACCTGAGGGAAAGCCCGATAACGGATGCATCGCCGGCCCCGGTTCGACAAGCGGCGGCAACGGCTGCCCAGCCGCAAGCAGCAGGCCAGTTTCAGACCTTCAACACTGTCGCTGCCGCACCTTCAGATCTGCCCGCACGCTCATCGCAGGAAGATACGGCATCGCCGGTCGCGAACGTCCAGCAGACCGGTGCGCGCAAGGGTTGGACCGCGATTGATGACAGCTTTGTCGTGCCGTTTCCGCTCGACCAGGTCTGGGCGTTCATGGGCGACCTGCCATCTGTCACCGCATGCCTTCCGGGCGCGGAATTGATCGAACACGATTCGGAAAAGGTGAAGGGGAAGATCGCTATCAAGTTCGGTCCGATGTCGGCGAATTTCGCCGGCGCGGCGCGGCTCGAACGCGATGACGCCGCGCGCCGTGCCGTGATGCGTGGGGCCGGGCAGGACAACATCAGCCGCTCGAAGGCAAATGGCGACGTGACCTACGCGTTGAGCGATGAAGGGAACGGAGCGCACACGCGTGTAGCAGTCACGCTCGAATATATGTTGCAGGGCCCCCTGGCTCAATTCTCGCGGTCGGGCCTTGTTAAAGACTTCGTCCGTCGGATGATCGCCGACTTTGGCGCGAGGATCACCGCGCAACTGGCGGGTTCGGACATGCCCGCCTCCGCAGGACCGTCGACCCGGTTCAACGTCGGCAGTCTGGTGTGGAGTGTTATCTGGGGGCGCGTGAAACGTCTCTTTGGTCGAGGCGAATAAAGCAATTGCGGCGGTAACTCGAGGCCTGTTTTGGGGTTCGTGGCCCCGCTATGTTCTGCTCAAACAATCAGTACGCTGAATAAACGTATGGAGTCTTCTCGTGACTAAACGAATTCGGAAAATCGCCCTGGAAGAACACTTTTCAACGCCTGGTTTCCAGGGCTATTCAAAAAGCTTTACCCAGCACATTGCCCCTGATGTGCTTGCCGATCTCGCGGCCCGCCTTACGGATTTCGACGAGCAGCGCATTGGCGAGATGGACCGCGCGGGGATTGACTACACCATCCTGTCGCAGACGGGGCCGAGCGTGCAGGGCGAGACTGACCCGACCCTGGCCGTGGCCCGCGCCAGGGAAAGCAACGACTTTCTGGCAAAACAGATTGCGCGTCATCCGGGCCGGTTCGGCGGTTTTGCAACGTTGCCCATGCACACGCCTATAGGGGCTGTTGAAGAACTGACCCGCGCTGTCCAGGAGCTCGGTTTCAAGGGTGCGCTGGTCAATGGGCACACGCTGGGAACGTATTACGACGACCGGGCGTACGACGTTTTCTGGGCGCGGATGCAGGAACTCGATGTCCCGCTGTACCTGCACCCTACGGATGCCTATGTGATGCCGAAGGTGTTCGACGGCCATCCGGAATTGACGGGCGCCGCGTGGGGATGGGGCGTGGAAACGGGCAGCCATGCGCTGCGGCTTCTCTTCGGCGGTGTCTTCGATCGCTTCCCCGCGCTGAAGGTCATCCTGGGCCACATGGGCGAAGGCTTGCCTTACCTGCGCTGGCGATTCGATAGCCGTTTCGCTGTTTATTCGCACGGCATCCGCCTCGAGCGCGCGCCGTCCGGGTACATCGGAACGAACATCCTGATCACCACATCCGGTGTGTGCTCGGCACCCTCGCTGCTGGGTGCGATTGGCGAGATGGGTCCGGAGGCCGTGATGTTCTCGGTGGACTACCCGTATGAATCGACAGCGATTGCCGCTGATTTCATTGAGCAGGCGCCGCTCGACGATCACGTCAGAGAGCTGGTTTGCCACGGTAACGCAGAACGCATTTTCAAGCTCTGACGCCGGTTTTGCCAACACGGGCACGAGTACATCACATCCAATGGATCTGGAGTTGGCAATGACGAAGCAATATCGAATTGGTCAGATTGTGCCGAGTTCGAACACGACGATGGAGACGGAGATCCCGGCCATGCTGCTGGCACGCCAGACGATCCGTCCCGAGCGGTTCACGTTTCATTCCAGCCGCATGCGCATGAAGAAGGTGGTCAAGGAAGAACTGGCTGCGATGGATGCGGAGTCGGACCGCTGCGCGCTTGAGTTGAGCGATGCTCGCGTGGACGTGCTGGGCTACGCATGCCTGGTCGCAATCATGGCGATGGGGCATGGTTACCACCGCGTGTCGCAGGAGCGGCTGCGCTCACGCACGGTCGAGAATGGCGGGGCGGCACCGGTCATCACCAGCGCCGGCGCACTGGTCGATGCGCTGAAGGTGATCGGCGCCACGCGCATTGTGGTGGTGGCGCCCTACATGAAGCCGCTCACGGAACTGGTGGTCGACTATATCCGCAACGAGGGATACGAGGTGCTCGATTACCGCGCCCTCGAGATTCCCGACAATCTCGACGTGGGCCGTCACGACCCGAGCTTGTTGCCGGGTATCGTGGCGCAGATGGACACATCGAACGCTGACGCGATCGTGCTCTCGGCGTGCGTGCAGATGCCGTCGCTGGCGGCGGTAGCCAAGGTCGAAGCCATGACGCGCAAGCCGGTCATCACCGCTTCGATTGCGACGACCTACGCCATGCTCAAGGCGCTCGGACTGGAGACGGTGGTGCCGGGTGCAGGCGCGCTGTTATCGGGGGCTTATTGATTTGCCTAAGTTTGATCAATCCGGAGTCCGCATGAGCATAGAATCCACCTTCCTCCACGGCGGCAACGTCCACGCGAACGGGATCCGCCAGCACTACCTGCGCTACGGCGGCGACACCGGCGAGCGTGCCGGGCGCGACGCCGTCATCATCGTGCCGGGTATCACCAGTCCGGCCGCGACGTGGGGTTTCGTCGGCGAGCGCTTCGGTACGAGCTTCGACACCTACGTGCTCGATGTCCGCGGCCGGGGCCTGTCCTCGGCATCGGATACGCTTGACTACAGCCTCGATGCGCAGGCCGCGGACCTGATCGCGTTCGCTCGGGCAATCGGGCTCACGCGCTATAGCGTGGTGGGTCATTCGATGGGCGCGCGCATTGGCGCGCGCGCCGCCCGCGCCCAGCCGCCGGGTCTGGCGCGGGTGGTGATGGTCGACCCGCCGGTGTCCGGTCGGGGGCGCCGTCCGTATCCGTCGCAGTTGCCTTGGTACGTCAATTCCATGCGCCTCGCGCGCGAGGGAACGGATGCAGAAGGTATGCGCCCGTTCTGTCCCACCTGGACGCATGAGCAGAGGCAACTGCGTGCCGAGTGGTTGCATACCTGCGACGAGCGCGCGGTGATCACAAGTTTCGAGGGCTTTCATTCCGACGATATTCACGTGGACCTGCCGCATATCGGCGTGCCCGTCATGCTGATGACCGCCGGACGCGGCGACGTGGTGCGCCCGGAAGATGTCGAGAAGATCCGTACGCTTGTGCCCCAGCTCGCGCATTCGCATGTTCCCGATGCCGGCCACATGATTCCGTGGGATGACGAGGAAGGTTTCTATCGCGGGTTCGGTGACTTCCTGGGCGCACCGTTGCCTCAGGCCTGATGCCCATTTCTTGAGGAGACCACCATGCCAGTCAGCGACTACCAGATGATCGAAGCGTGGAAGCAGGTGTTGACGCTCTCGCGGCTCGAGGCGGGTCAAACCGTCACCATTCTCACGAGCGCGGCGACTCATCCGCAGACGCTCTCGACGGCGCTGATCGCCACGCAGTCGATGGGCGCTATTGTCAACCGGCTGGACTTGCCGCCGGTGAACGGCGAGAAGGCGCTCAGCCGCGATTCGCTCGCGTACCTCGGCACGACGCCGCTCACGGGTAACCCCGCAGCCATTGCAGCACTCAAGGCGAGCGACCTTGTGCTGAACCTGATGACGCTGCTGTTCTCGCCCGAGCAGCTCGAGATCCTCAAGACCGGGACCCGGATCCTGCTCGCGGTCGAGCCGCCCGAGGTGCTCACGCGGCTGGTGCCAAGTCTTGCTGACCGCGAGCGGGTATTGGCCGCACAGGCCCGTATCAACGGGGCTCGCGAGATGCACATTGTCTCGGCGGCGGGGACGGATTTTCACTGCCCGATAGGCGAATTCGAGGCGATTGCGGAATACGGTTTCGTCGATGAACCGGGGCGGTGGGACCACTGGCCAAGCGGCTTTGCGCTGACGTTCCCGGACGAAGGCCGTGCCTATGGGCGCATTGTGATCGACAGGGGAGACATCCTGCTGCCGCAGAAGAGCTATGTCCAGGACCGTATCGAACTGACGATTGAGAATGGTTTTGCCTCCCGCATAGAGGGCGGCATGGACGCGGACCTGCTCAAGGAATACATGGGCACCTTCAGGGACCGCGAGGCTTACGCCATCTCGCACATCGGCTGGGGGCTGCAGCCGCGCGCGCACTGGTCGACGCTGGGCTTATACGATCGCGAGGCGACTATCGGCATGGACGCGCGTGCGTTCGAAGGCAACTTCCTGTTTTCCCTGGGACCGAACAACGAAGCGGGCGGCAAACGCACGACGGCCTGTCATATTGATATCCCGCTGCGTCACTGCGACGTGTTCCTTGATGATGAAGCCGTGGTGCGCGACGGCCGCGTGCTGGATAAGTGAGGAATCAGCATGTCCAATGAACTTGATACCTATCAGCGCCAGAGCTTCGGTTCGGCGCTGGAACCGAAGGCGCCCGCAGGGCTGCTCATCGTTGACTTCGTCAATGGTTTCGCGGACCCCGAGGTATTTGGCGGGGGTAACATCGCGCCGGCCATCGAGCGCACCGTCGCACTGCTGGCGCACGCGCGTGAACGCGGTTGGCCCGTCGCCCACACGCGCATTGTGTTCTCCGACGATGATGCCGACGAAAATATCTTCACGCTGAAGGTGCCGGGCCTGCTCGCGCTCAAGGAGCATGCACACAACAGTGCAATCGTGCCGCAACTCACGCCGCGTGATGGTGAATTGGTGGTGCGCAAGACCGTGCCGTCGGCGTTCTTTGGTACGTCACTGGCCGCGTGGCTTGCGCTACGTGGCGTGCAGACGCTGGTGGTTGCCGGGGCGGTGACAAGCGGCTGCGTGCGCTCGAGCGTGGTGGACGCCATGCAGTATGGCTTCCGTCCGTTCGTGCTTTCCGACTGCGTTGGTGACCGCGCTATCGCGCCTCACGACGCCAACCTGTTCGACATGGCACAGAAGTACGCCGCCGTCATGACCCGCGACGAAGCATTGGAAGTACTCGGAGATATGTAGCAAGCGTTAAGCCAGTCAATAAGTATGACTGAATTAAACCGTGGTGATAACCGTGCCGCCAGGAGTGAGAATGGACATCTCGACGTCGGAGCCATCGCGGCGCACGGTCACGCGCCACGAATTGACGCTTATCGTCGCGTCATCATTCGGGGCGTTGCTCGAATGGTACGATTTTTATATCTATGCGGCGCTGGCTGGAACATTCAGCACGCTTTTCTTTCCCAGCGGTAATGAGACCACGGCGCTACTCGCCAGTCTCGCCACCTTCGGCGCCGGATTCCTGGTACGGCCGCTCGGCGCTTTGTTCTTCGGCCGTCTGGGCGACAGGATCGGCCGGAAATATACCTTCATGGCGACCATCGTCCTGATGGGTGTCGCTACGGTTGGTGTCGGGTTGCTGCCGTCGTTCGCCAAGATCGGCATGCTGGCGCCGCTGTTGCTTGTATGCCTGCGGTTATTGCAGGGTTTTGCATTGGGAGGCGAAACGGGCGGAGCGGCTACGTACCTCGCGGAACATTCTCCCGCAGGCCGCCGTGGTTTATACACAAGCTCGCTGCAAACAACTGCGACGCTTGGTTTGCTCTCATCCATTGCGGTAGTCAGCGCGAGCCGACGCGCGATGGATAGCGCATCATTCCAGGATTGGGGCTGGCGCCTGCCGTTTCTCATTTCCATCGTATTACTGATTATCTCTGTCTACCTGAGAACGAAGCTGGCGGAGTCTCCGACCTTTCAAGGGATGAAACAGGCGGGAAAACTGTCCAAAGCTCCGATCAGCGAGAGCTTCGGCAAGTGGAAAAATCTCAAGTACGTGCTTATCATGCTGTTCAGCACAGCGTCCGGGGTGGGCGTTGTGTTCGGGACCGGCCACTTCTATTCGATGGTGTTCCTGCAGAACACGTTAAAAGTCGCACCTGACACGGTGAATCTTTACCTGGCTATCGCGCTGGTATGCGTCTTTCCGTTCTATCTGGTATTCGGCTGGCTTTCGGACCGCATCGGGCGCAAGTGGATCATGATGACCGCCTGCCTGTTGCTCGCCCTGACCACCCAGCCCATCTTTCACGCGCTGACGCATTACGCCAACCCAAGACTGGAGATGTTCCAGAAAACCTCGCCGGTAACCGTTCATGCGGACGACTGTCACTTTTCCCTGTTCGCTGCGCCAAAGACCGAATGCGACCGCATCCGGTCGTTCCTGAGTGCGTCGGGGGTCTCGTACAGGCACGTGCCGTTGCAGGCAGGGCAGTCGACAACAACCACCATTGGCGGTGCGACGGTGCACGGCAGCGACCGGGGGATCTGGAGCGTGTGCTGCTGGCCGCGGGCTGGGTGCGGCACGCGGACCCGTCGCAGATCAACGCGCCTGCGGTGGTCTTTCTGATGTGGTTGCTGATCGTCTATCTCGCCATGGTCTACGGCCCGATGGCGGCATTCATGGTCGAGCTCTTTCCCGCTCGGATTCGCTACACTTCGCTGTCACTTCCGTTCCATCTCGGATCGGGCTGGTTCGGCGGGATGTTGCCGTTCGTGGTCTCCGCGATGGCCGTCGAAAGCGGGAACGTCTATTTCGGCCTGTGGTACCCGATCGTGATTGCAGGGGTGTCGCTGGTAGTCGGCGTGCTCTTCGTTCCCGAAACATTCCGCCGGGATGTCTCGCAGTGAAACAGGTTTAGCGATGAAACCACGCCGGCTCTTCAGTCGAAGTGCTTGAGCAACGTGCGGCCGTACTGATTGTTGCCTTCGACCAGTTGCATCATCATGCGGACGAATTCAACGCGCTCTTCGGGAGCCAGCGGCGCCAGGAACCGAACCTGCGCGTCGCGCATGCTCTCGTACATTTCGTTCATCACACGTCGGCCCTTGACGCTGATGTTTGCAATTTTCTGGCGTCCGTCATCAGGACTGGGTTCGCGCTTGACCAGCCCGCGCTCTTCGAGGCGCCGGAGAACGTCCGCCATGGTAGTGCGGTCGACGCCGACTTCTGCACACAGCGACGTCTGGTCGAGCCCGGGGCGCTCGCTCAGCGTCGTCAGCAAGCCATATTGAACCGGAGTGATTGCAAAGTCCTTGCAGCTTTCGAAGAACAGCGCGACATGGATCTGATTGAGACGCCGGATCAGGAAGCCCGGGCGCTGCCATAAGTGACCGGTCTCGATCGTCGGATTCGAGACGGCAGCTTTCTTCTCCGTAACTGTGCCCATATTCATCCTTTCCAATAAATCCTGTCGTTCAGGTCAAGTGTAACTCGCACTTGCATGATGCCGTGAAGCTCCGAGCGAGTGAGATTGTTTCGTTAGCTTCTGGTCCGTGCAACCTTTAGGGGAACCCCTGTTGCAATCGGTTTTTTTTCCGGATAAAAAGTTATCTGTCAGTGCGCTGATGATTTTACAGCCAAGTTGCCGGACCGTCGTCGAAGACAGGTTTTCCCTCTCAGCTTAAGAGTTAACTTAAGAAGCGTCACGCAAGGATATCGGCCAGCGTGCTCGTCAGCGACTGAACCTATATCAATTTCGTCAGTATGCTGATAAGTTCGAGGACGGCAGATTTGCCAGGCGTGAACTTTCACTTTGAAGTTTCACTTGTTTGGAGCCAACAATGAGTACTACACCTGCCAGATCGAATGAGGCGGCCCTGGGGCCGCAGTCGATGTCCTGGAGCGATGTCAAGACGCTGGGTCTCGCCTCGCTGGGCGGGGCGCTTGAGTACTACGATTTCATCGTCGCCGTATTCTTTACCAAGCTGCTGGCCACCGTGTTCTTTCCCCCGCACACACCGGAGTGGCTTGCTCAGCTCGAGGTGTTCTGTATCTTCGCCGCGGGCTATCTCGTTCGTCCGATCGGGGGGATCTTTTTCGCTCACTTCGGCGACAAGATTGGCCGCAAGAAGATGTTCGCGCTCAGCCTGTTCCTGATGGCGTTTCCTACGCTGCTGATCGGCCTGCTGCCCAGTTATGAAATGCTCGGAATGGTCGCGCCGCTGCTGTTCCTGCTATGTCGGATTCTTCAGGGTCTTTCAGTGGGCGGTGAAGTGCCGGGCGCGTGGATCTTCTGCTCGGAACACGTCCGGCGTGACCGCGTGGGTCTTGCGTGTGGCCTCCTGATGTCGGGGCTTTGCACCGGCATCCTGCTTGGCGCGTTGAGCGCAAAGTTCCTGATGGGCAACCTCGACGCCGACAGCCTGAAGAGCTGGGGCTGGCGTATGCCGTTTATTGCCGGCGGGGTCTTTGGGCTGATCTCCGTGTACCTGCGCCGCTACCTGCACGAAACGCCTGTCTTCGAGGCCTTGCGTGCCAAGCGTGCTGCCGACCCGCGTTTGCCGCTGTCCGTCGTGCTCAGGCATCACCGGGGTGCGATTGCTGTATCGCTGCTGGCCACGTGGGTCTTCTCCGGGATCTTCGTGCTCTACTTCCTGTACACGCCAACCTTCCTGCAATCGCAGTTTCACTACGAGGGAAAAGCGGTCTTCACGAACAACTCGTGGTCGATCTTCGGGCTGATCATAGGTAGCACGGTCGCAGGCTGGGCTGCAGACAAGATTGGCGGTGGCCGCGCGTACGCACTGGGCAGCGTGGCGATGCTGGCGGTGACAAGCGCCTTCTACTTCGCACTGAGTTCCGGAAGCAGCGCTGTGTGGCCGCTCTATATTGCAGGGGGATTCCTGATCGGCACCATCACGCTCGGACCGTACATCATTGTCAAGAGCTTCCCGCCTGAAGTCCGCTTCACGGGCTTTGCGCTGTCGTATAACACCGCTTACGCGATCTTCGGCGGCACCGCGCCTGCCGTTGCTTCGTATATGGTGGGCCGTCAGGGAATCGTCATGGCGCCGGCCTGGTATATCGCCGGACTGTGCGTGCTTGGTGTCGTCATCGGTCTCTGCTGGCGCGCTCCGGTGCATGCGGATGTTGCCGCGTCGCGTTGAATAGCATTGCACCTTGATGTGCCGAGAAACCGTGCGTTGTGGCTGGACGGTGCGCGCGGCTTCTCACCGTGGTCAAGACGTGAGGATGCCGCCACGTCCGGCAGAGCTGCGCGGACAGTCCCACACCTTCCGGGTGACGGTCAGGTTTCCGGCCGTCAAAAAGAGGATTCGTACGGAGGTTTTCGATCCTGATCCTCTCCCATCCCTCCGCCCGATTGTCTGGTTGAAGAACGGCTGGTCAATCAGCAGTCTGTTGCTTCCCGCACATAGCGCGGCAAGACCAAGGTTCCTCAGCGCAAACAAACAGGTGCTATAGAGCAGTTGGCTTTGCCGGCAAGACCGCATCAGAAGCGGGAGGGCACTATTCGACCGCTCTACGTACGCCAGCCTACGTTGATTAATTAAAAAGCTCATTAGTATTCGGGCGACGTAAAGACATTCGTTCTCCCGAGGACCCGGCGACGTACCTAGCAGCTAATGATCTGACGTATCGATCGACACCGTTGCCCGATCCCCTGACTGCTCAAAAAACTAACGATGGTGGCAAATAAAGATGTCGATGCGACGATTCTCGATAAAGATGCCAGACGCCACCAGCCTGGTGAGCATAGGCCTTGTTCTCAACCTGTTCCTGATGCGTCCGACAGCGCTTGGCGAGGCCTACACGCCGCTAGGCATGGCGCTGGCGCTACCTCTTGTCGGCCTGCACTTGCTGCACAACTTCAAGAGAACTCGCTACTCCAATTCCGCCATTCGCTGGGACATCGCTACTCTGCTTACGTTGCTGGGTCTTTACTGGCTGTACATCTGTCCGATCTCAATCTTCTTCGAGAAGTCACAACTCGACTGGGTGCTCAAGGAGTTCATTACCAGTGGGATAATCGTGCTGGCTTACGGCGCGTTTCTCATCGATGTGGACGCTAATCGCAAGTTCTTCAGGACCTTGTGCACCGTCATCGCGCTACTCGGACTTTCCAGCGTCATCACCGTCGCGCTGTCTGCCATACTCGGTGGCAAGGAGTCGTTGTTCTTGTTCTCGGTTGACGTCAAGGGCTATACCGAAGCCACGCTGCATCAACAGACCTCGACCGGCGCCGTCTACTTCCCGTTTTCCATGCTGTACGGCGACTATGTTTCGGGCGCCGTGAAGCTCGACCGTTATTGCGCATTCTTCCGGGAAGCCGGGATTTATCAAGGGGTGGCGTGCTTCTGCCTGGCCTATGAGGCCTTTACGCGGCGCTCGAAAGTTGTCATGTTCGGTCTTGCAGGCGGAACGATCTGCGCGTTCTCGTCGCTGGGTGTCGCCTTGCTTGCAATGACCATGGGCTCCATTTTCCTGTTCTCGGGCACGCGCGTTCGCGCCTGGCGTGTCGTGCTGACGGCGGCGATGATTGCTCTCGTTTATCCCGTCTCCATGTACACACCTTATATTGGCCTGGAAGACAAGGCGGTCACACACGGCTCCTCTCTGTCCGACCGCTCCATGTCGATTGAACGAGGTCTTGAAGATGTGCGCCGTAATCCGCTTGGCAATGGCCTCTACTCCAGCCTTGGCAGGAATGACGGCATTTGCCTGCTCGCGGAACTCGGGATGATCGGGCTGTTCGGGTTCATCTGCAAGGTGCTCCTGCTTTCCGGTTTCAGGCTGGGACCCGGCCGGGACTGGAAGAAGATCGCAGCATGCGCACCGTTATTGATAACCGCGCTGGTCTCGCAACCTATTGCAGGCGCGCCGATGATGTATGTGATTGGCATGGCGTTCGTGCCGCGAATGATTCGGCGCAGATTCGAGGCACACGGCCATATGATCGGACAACGTGGTTTCCACGAATCGGGCAATGCATTCATGCCGCAGGCTATAACGAATCACCCGGTTGAGTGCCCGCTACCGGGGCCGCGGATCGGGAACGCCTGAGCCGGTTTGTTGCCGGCTTACGTCCTGGTCAACCGGGTGGTCGACGTCGAGTCGCTACTCGCGCGGGTCTACTGAGGTGTGCCCGGAACATCGTATTGCACGACGATCACCACACGACGGTTGGCTGCGCGGGCATAGGCGTCGTCTCCGATCACAGCGGGGATGTTGTCCGCGCGACCAATAGCCGCGAGCCGGTGTGGTTCAATGCCCCGATCGACCAGGAACCGGACGAGCGAGCCGGCTCTCGCGGAGGAAAGCTCCCAATTGGACTCGTATTTCGCCGTGGATATGGGCACGGAATCGGTGTGTCCTTCCACCAGGATCTGCTGTGCCGAATGCTCCTTGAGCGCCGTCGCCACCTGATCCAGCACTGCGTCTGAATCCTGCATCAAATGGGCTTCACCCGAGCGAAAGAGTATCTTCGCATTGATTTCTATTTCGACACCGCGCGCGGTTTCGTGAACGAGGATTTCCTGCTTGTCGCGCAGTACCTTTAAAGCCGCGATCAATTCTCGCCTGGACGCCTGGACCTGTTTGAGCGCCGCAGTCCGGGACGCTTGAACATGGGTGTCGCTTGCGCCTTGCTTCTCGACGGGTGTAAGCGTGAGACTTTTACTTTCGGTTTCCCGATGCTGGGCCAACTGCATTGCGTACAGCGCGATGAATAGCACCATCAGGGTGGTCACGAAATCCGAGTACGATATCAACCATCGTTCGGCGAGTATCTCGGCGTCGTCGTCGAACTTGGGATTAGGCTTGGTCGTGACTGAGGACATGATCTTCAGATAGAAAGTGGCGTGGGTGAAGCGACCTGGCTCACGTGTTTCGGCGAATCACTGTTTCACCAAATCATGAGGAATCCTTGGTGAATGTCAGGAAAGGTAGGCAGCCGCCGGAACCCGATCGTTGACTTCGCTTATCGCATGAGCCTCTAAGTAATATCCGCCACCAGCCGGGCTTCGATCAACTGCGGAGACTCCTTGCGGGAGATCGCAAGCAAGCCGTCAAAGTACAATTTCTTGAATCGTAATTCGCTATCTATTCTTGCCTTGATTTTTCCGTAGATGGGCAGCAACAGGATATTGGCGAGGGCCAGTCCATACAGCGTCGTGATAAAAGCGACCGCAACACCCTGGCCAAGCAGAGCAGGTTCCAGGAGGTGCCCCGTCACCTGAATCAGGCCCAGCACCGCTCCCAGGATGCCGAAGGTAGGAGCATAACCCCCGGCCTGCAGCCATATCCGCGCCGCAGCCATCTGGTTGCGCTCATACGCGTCCAGTTCTCTTTGCAAGGCATCCTCGATCACGGCGGTCGGCACGCCGTTGGCGATCAGCTCCAGTCCTCTCTTGGCAAAGGGGCTGATGCCTTCGGGATCGATGGTTTCGAATGCGAGCATCCCTTCCACTTTTGCTTTATGACCCCATTCGAGCAGGATGGTCAGGTTTTCCCGGTCTATCGGCTTGGCCTTGGTGAAGACCATACCGAGTTGCCTTACCCCTGCCGAGAATTTGGTCCACGTGTTCTGAACCATCACGGCGCCGATCGTGCCGCCCAGCACAATGACAATGGCTTCTACCTGGAAGAGCGTCAGGAAATGGCCGCCTTCCAGGGTGAAGCCGGCCACGATAGCGACGATGCCGACCAGCGCTCCGCACAGCGTTAGGATGTCCATTCGATCTCTCGTTTATCTTTTTTTGACGACGGTGACTGTTTTCGATGAGTCAGGTTCCGACCGAACGCTGTTCGGCGTCGGCGTCGGCTGCGGGCCCGGCTTTTATCGACTTGACCAGTTGAATAAAGCGTTCTTCAATGTCCTGTATCTCAAGAGGATTGGTCACGAGTTCACGACGCATGATCCACGCCGTCTCGCTCTGCCGTGCCTTCGTCATGACTGAAAGCAGCCGCTCCGAGACCGTGTGGTCCGTCGCCGAGGCGAGCAGTTTCGCGAGATCGTAGGTATCGAACGCGCTGACGGCATCGAACAGCGTCCGGTCGTCAATGAGATCAAGGTCAGTAAGCGATTCGAGTTCGGTGACCGGTCGCGCCTTCTTCTTGGAGAAGTAAGCCACGCCGTTCTTTTCGATGTACGTCAGTACCTTGGTTCGCCGGAAAGCGAAAATGTCATCGGCAATTTCCGCGCGCGAGAGCTTATCGAGTATCAATTGTCTCTCGACGCCGATCAGCGCTTCGAGATCGGACAGCTCTATCAACTCCAGTTCGCTGGCGATCGAAATATCAAGATCGTGGTCACCCACTCGTTGAGCACGTTCAATGATCCGCACGGGATCGAAGGTGACAACCTGGCGGCTGATGGTGTCGTCCACGGCGGGAGCCGGGACGTTGCCGAGAAAGTCAGGGCGACCCGACTCGAGTATGACGAGGTTGAGTTTCTCCATGCGTTTGAGCATGGCCATGACGTGCACGCGAGGATGACCTGCTACTGCCTGGCACCGCTTGCAGACTTCGGTAAGTGCGATTGACACGTCATCGGATTGAAGCCGTCGACCTCGTGCTTCCCGATTGACACCGCCTGCCATCAAGCTGAGCACGTGGGCGTAGGAGACTATGCCGGGTAGGAAGTCAGCGTTCGTGTACGTCGCGAGGAGCTCGTCCTTTCTTTTGTTTCGGCGGATCAGCGTGCGCATCAAGTGGCGAAGGAGCGGCGAGACGCGCTCGAGTTCTTCTTCCACGATCTTTGCTTCGACCACGCTCAGCCGGCAGAAGCTAAGCGCCTTCGCTGTCGACCCGCGTGGCTCGGACGGCAACAATGCCGACTCTCCGAAGCACTCCCCCTTGCCCAGGGTCGCCAGGACAACACGCCTCTCGTCGCATTTCGCCGAGATCTCGACTTTTCCTTCGGCAATGACATAGATAGCCGAAGTTCCGATATAGCCTTCCGAGTAGATGACTTCACCCGGGGCGACCGTCCGCAGTCTGGACAACGATTCCTGATTCACAATGTAGCCCCCCCGAATTCTATTTGTCAGGCGCGCAAGCGCTTCGCCAATATTTATGTGCTACAGATGCAATATCGACTTTTTTTCCAAACTCTTTAGCGATGCTTGCGCAACAAACAAATTGATTCGCGGCGGGGCGTAGCAGGCCTGTACCGAGACGTGCTGGAACGATCATCTGCTGCAAATACGCAAACGTTAAACCAGGCCGGCAGAGGCCGATCAGCATCAGGATTGCATTGGAAGACCGAATGCGCCGCCGGGTGCGAGCAGCGTGTTGCGGCCACGCTCGGCGCCGGCACGCAATTTGGAACGGCCGAGGTCAAACAGGCAGAAGACACGATTACGTTTTCCGTACAGGGAGCTTCGTATCCTGATCGGGAGGGCGAGCACCAGACACGACATTGATCGGTGTACCCGAATCAAAAGCGTTCAGATTCTCTGCGATGCCCTTGTTCAGTCGTTGTGCGCCGCTCGTCGCGGCCCACTGATATGAGGCGTCACAATCAGGTTTCGATGGAAGCGATCAAGCACGGGGGGGCGTGACGTCCGGAGGTTCCTGGGGCAGCACATCGAGCGCTGCCCCTCCAAGGCGGCCGTTCGTCAGGGCATCCAGCAGTGCCGGGGTATCTACAAGACCACCTCGTGCGCTATTGACGAGCTGGTTATCGCTATGGTTGCATCGCTTAAAACATTGACCACCTGACCGGGTCACGCCCTGAGGCGGTCCGTCAAGGTTTTTCCGAGGGCAGGTGCAGCCCACATCCCTGAGCTTGTCGCCTCGGGC